>JBGVGI010000091.1:0-228265 GCA_045121595.1 Oscillospiraceae bacterium
TTTTTTTATTTTCGAGTTTTTTCTTCTTATGGCTGGTAAACTTTACTCGCCTTTATTCATACATCTCAAACGCAAACATGGTTTCTTTTGGCAATCTATCATTTTCGCAATTCAGCAGATACCGGATCACCCGTTTTGCAAGCTCATAACTTTTCGAAGAATACAGAACTGCAACAATTGGAATCACATTGTCCCCTTCATACTGCGTTGTCATCAACTGGCCAATAGCCTCACGCATTAACGGATATTCTGCATTCCCTTTTTTATTGGTTCCCTTCTTACTTTCAATATGTAGTATACAATCATTAGGTAACACAACCCTAACATCGCCTATTCCGGGTTTGGAACATATTTCGATTTTTGGTTCATAACCATACACATCATATGACCCTTGCCAACGAATGTCATTGCCATCTGTTTTACTACAAGCATTCTCTTTCATAAAGTTCCAAATATCGAAATGTACTGTATCCTTAGTTTTGATATGAGCTCCGTCTATCGATACCTTCACATTTTCTTTTGTAATGTTATTGCGTATATAATAGAGAGCTACTCTTATGCTAACTTCTGCTTCTTTCATTAAAATTTCTCGCTCCATTCACTTTCTTTAAAACCGACAAGAACAAAGTCCTTGCCAATTAACAGAGGGCGTTTTACGAGCATACCGTCTGTCGCAAGGAGTTTTAACTGTTCCTCTTCAGACATTGTAGGGAGCTTGTCCTTAAGCTCCATTGACTTATACAAAAGCCCGGATGTGTTAAAGAATTTCTTAAGTGGTAATCCGCTAATCTTATACCAGACTAATAACTCATCCAAACTCGGATTATCTTCCTTTATATCGCGAAGCTTGTACTCTACCCCATTATCATCCAGCCACTTCTTAGCCTTTTGACAAGTCGTACACTTCTGGTAACAAATAAATTCCACCATATGGTTCTCCTTAAATCTATAACTGTTAAAACTCTTTTACCCTTTCAAACACAATCTCAGGGAATTTATCATATGCATTCTTCAGCTTATCATCATTATCGTTCTGACTATAGAAAAATATGTATTTATCTCGATCAGGTGCGCTTTCCATGAGTTTTTTAGCATCCTTTCTCAGTTTACTGTTACTTCCAATGCTTGTGACAGCGAAACACTCAGCAACAACTGCTCCATCGCAAGATTGAATATCAAATCCCGCTTTAGCACCCATTGTAATTTCAAACTGTTTATCAGGATATTTTGAAAGCAATGCTTCTACGGCAGATAAAACAACAAGATCTGAAAAAGTTTGATTGAGCTGCTCTATAAAATTAAGAGAACTCCCATTGATAGGGTCTACTCCAATTTTATTGAATTTTATATCGGCAAATAAATCCAAGGCAGATTTATTTGCTATATCTTGTAATATGTACCGATATGTTTTATCAGCATTCTCATATATTTTAGAACGCAATTTTAAAATCTGTTTTTGTGATTCTATTATCATTTATATCTCCTCAATTCCCAAACTCTTCAAATAATCATATGTGCCATCATAATACTCTGGCAGACGTGTAGTATCTTCCCAAAATCCGCTAAGAGTTTTATGAGGATTACCCTTTGGTACACATATTACCATGCCTGACCTTGCGCGTGTGAGGAGAACACGATAAGCATTCAACATATACTTACGTAATTCTTGTTTATTTTCGGTAGTCGATAACTGTTCATTCCATTTTGTAGTTCCATTAAATTTATAAAAACGCCACTCACCATCATCGAATCTCATATCTGCATCCCACAACAAGCAAGTATAATCAAGTTCCAAACCTTGAACCTGTATTTCTGTTGCGGCATCTTCGAGATAATTAGATGATTTTGTATTGGCTTTGTCATCAAGAAACCAATGTACCGCATTTTCATCACCGGAGGGTAGCACATGTATTCCCAATGGTTTGTACCTAGATGATTCTTTAGTTATAAGAACACCCGTGCGTTCTGTTCCTCTTACTTTACTATGTAACCATGCTTTAGCTTTATCCATATCCCTTGTTATCACAATCGGATATCTGTCTTTAATTTCATTGTATAATCCTTTTGCTTTGTCAGGTTCAACAGACAATAACGCATGTACAAAAGCTGAAAGTTTTTCAGCTCTAAAGGAACGCAAGGAAACACCGAGATGCAACTTTTCGGAAAAAGTAACATTTTTGTTTTCCCTAAGTAATTCGTTCACTTTACCCTCAGCATATTCAGGTTCTGTCAATTGTGGAGAAATGTAAACCTTCCAATGAGGAAATTTATCATTTAGAGCGTTAATCCATTCGGATATTCCTGCTTCACCATCATGAATTTCTTGTCCTCCGCCAACAAGGCATATAATAGTAGCCCAGTCCTCACGTTGGTCAAGAGACCAAATTAAAAAAGCAGATTCAGATACGGGAAAATTCGGAACTTTCAACTTGTTGCCGTAAGTTCCGCCCCTTTTGAGATAATCAGAAATTCTTTTATGAGTCCAAGCACGTTGCGCTTCGTCAAAAATGGCAACATGTTCAACCTCACTATAGCCTGACTTTTCTTGTTCTACAGCTTTGGTAGGGTCTATATCAAGAACACCATTTTCAACAGGATTTTTGATTTTTGCAAGCATATTATCACGGTACCGGTGAATTATTTGAATGAATTTACCTACTTCTCGACGAGAATCAGATAGATTTTTTCTTTCGCCTCGTGCTCTGCATTTTTGATGATTGTCCTGTGCAAGCGCCTCATTTAACACAGCAACCAAGGGTCCGTTTCCCGAAAGATAAACCGCACCCTCATCTTCAACAGGTTCATCATTATCTTGATATGTCTGTCGAACTGCAACGTCTAGTCCAACAAGAGTTTTACCTGCACCAGGGACACCTGTTACAAAGCAAATGCTTTTTTCACCATTTGTTTTACTATTTTGTATTACATCAATTATATACGCAATTGTAGCATCTGTAGAGACCTTATCCGCCTCATGCCTTGTGATATTTTCTACAGAATGGCTTTCGTACAATGTCTTTGCTGCCTCAATTATTGTGGGAGTAGGCGCATAAGGGCTTATAATCCAATTTTCATTTACAGATGTCTCATTGGGGAATCTGTTAAGCACTTCTGTTATCAAATCAAAAATACCATTCCCTCCAGTAACCAAAGGATTAACAACTCTATCATCGTAAACTGACATTTGAATGTCAGAAGTAGACTTAGAAAATTTTGTAGCAACCAATATAGGTACAATCACATTGTCTTGACTAAATTTATGAAAATTTTTCAGATCAAGTGCATAATCCAAAACTTGGTCGATATCACCCTCGAGGATTTTAGATTCACCAACTTTAAATTCAATACAAAAAACTATTCCTCGATAAAGGAGTACAACGTCAATTCTTTTTCCTAAGCGAGGAATATCATACTCAAAGATAATTTGGCCGTTGGAAGCATTTAATTTATACAACACATCACGCATAATCTCTATTTCTGATTTCCAAGCCTCTCTTGTTGTAGTAAGAGCATCGCCATGATAATTATCACATAAGGTACCGAAAATCGCATCGCTATCCTTATATAAAAAAGAGGTAAAATCACTATTAAATAAACAACGTGGATTTGTGCTCACATGTAACCTCCTTACCGTTTATTAACTATTTGTTTTTTATAATTTTACATATTGCATTAGCGATCGCATGTATATCTTCTAATGAATTATCTTTTCCGAGAGAAACGCGAATTGTTCCTAAAGCAACTTCATCTTCAGCTTTAATCGCTTGTAAAACGTGAGAAATTTGTGTGTTAACACTATCGCAAGCAGAACCAGTAGAAACTTGAATCCCCATAAGATCTAAACGATGAAGTAGCGTTTCTCCCTCAAAACCTGGAAACGATAGACTTAAATTTCCAGGCAACATTACTCCGGTGCCATTGCGATGAAAGTTGATCTTTTCAGACTTCAATCTACATAATAATTCGTTTTCAAGAGTTAAAACATATTCCGAATTTTCCGAAAGTTTAGAACAATTCTTCTTCAACGCTACAGCCATACCTACAATAGCCGGCACATTTTCAGTTCCTGCTCGATAAGCATGTTCTTGCGAACCACCGTTTAACAGAGGATCAATCTGTGTACCTTTCTTAACATACAAGAAACCAATACCTTTAGGACCGTTGAATTTATGAGCTGAAGCGGATAGCATATCAACGCCAAGAGATTTGACATCTATTGGCAAATGTCCGACACATTGTACTGCATCCGTATGAAAAAAAGATCCATATCTATGCGCCACTTCGACTAAATCTTTTATAGGTTGTACAGTTCCGATTTCATTATTGGACATCATTACAGAAACAAGTAGCGTTTGTGGAGTTATTACAGATTCCAATGCATCTACTTCAATGCAACCACTCATATTTGGGGCAATATACGCAACTGGATACCCCATCATTTCAACAGATTCACAAGTCCTTAAAACAGCATGATGTTCAAACGAACTTGTAATTATCGCTTTGCGTTCTTTGGCGTGAAATACTGTGCCTTTTATTGCCCAGTTATCACTTTCTGTACCGCCGGAAGTAAAATAGATTTCACCTGGTTCTGCATTAATGCATTCAGCAATAATTTGTCGAGCATCACGAAGAGCTTTTTTCGGCGCACGCGAAAAAGAATATGGCTGTGAAGCGTTGCCGTACTCGTCAAGCAAGTACGGCTTCATAGCCTCAAAAGCATCGACATCCAATTTTGTTGTAGCAGCATTATCAGCATAAATCATTGTTTTTAACCTCGATATTTGGCATTACATCTGTGTATTCAGGATCCAAAATTGCCAATTGATTTCTAATGATACTTCTCTTATGAAATGCTGGTAAAAAGCAATATGTCATAAAATCACCATAAGAGATATCATTTGCACTTTTAACGTTAGGGAACAACAGTTTAAGATATCCACTAGCTAATTTAATAATAGCATTAGTATCTCTTGTATCTGCATTTTTGGGCACAAATAATAGATCTTTTACAATTCCTGAATACAGTGATGTTGTTCTCATATGCGAAAGTATTTCAGAAAAGTACTCAACATTAAGAGAATAACCATTTAGTTTCATATCCTCACTAATTCTCGGTAAATACCATCCTTCAATAAATCCATGGAATCTATCAATCAAAGCGTGATCTTGGAATGCTTCCGGTAATTCGTTGAAGTATACTTTGTTTATTGGTTGTCTATTACTATCCAAATCAATATTTCCTAATAATATTAAACCAGCTAGCGAAGTGAGTTTTGACTTACCGACAGTAAATACACCTTGTTCAAGATAATTCTTTAGCGCACCTTGGATTTCCTCAGGGTTATCAAAAGAAATTGTTTTAATTTCATCTAAGGAAACAAATTCGTAAGAAGGTATAATACCGGGTGTATTTCTACTCATATCATAAAATAATTTAGCTCTTGTTACTTTACCTCCACTTATTTGCCAACCATACTTACTTAAATTATTAAAAATATATGATTTTCCCGTTCCCTTTGGTGCAAGTTCAACCATATTCAAATTAGGTTCAACAAAAACAAGTAAACGACTAATAAATAAAAGTTTTTGTTCTAAAGAGCAAAAATTTGAAGAATTAGGATTATACTCCATGCAAGATATAAGGAAGTCAATCCACTCTTCAACAGTAAACTTTTCTCTTGCCTTGCAGTAATAATCAAAATCAGGTTTGTATGGGCGAAATGGTTTAAACTTGACCATTTCCGCATAACCTTTTTGATTACCTTCTTTGGGAACATATTCCATCGTTACAATTCCCCAATTTTCTCCCTCTTTAAGAAGGTTTTCTTCTCGCATCAAAAATGGAGAAACTATACCTTCACCAGATTTTATTCCAATATCCGGTATTTGAAAGCGAAACTCACCACTTTTAATATCTGACTCGAAAATAATTCTGGCAAGTATCTGAATTGTTTCGCCGCTGATCAACTTACTTCTAATATTACTATCTTTAGTAGGAATATGTTTTTCAATAAAGCGATAAAGGCCTTCTTTATCAACTTCGTCACCATTTTTCGTAAATCGTTTTATAAGCCAATCTTTTATAAAAGACGGGACATTTACTCCGGAAAACAGACTATACCTATCCGGTGTTTTATGCATAGATTCTTCTGGGAAAAGCTCACTGATTTTTTTATCAAGATTAGTCATCGAATCCATCATCCTCCTTCATAAAGTTTTTATTAGTGGATTTAATTTGGAACTCAAAATTTTGATTTGCAATTATCAAATTTACCCTTTGTTCTCTACCACTATTTAATTCGCATGTCAAAATGCTTCCATCAAGGGTCATTTGAGGACAACTTCCATCATCTTCTTGGATTATAACCTTAGCCGGAGCTGGAAGAATCTTAAACTCAACTGTTTTATCAATACCATTAACATCTGTTTTAATTGGAGTGACCGTATATTTTATGTTATCATCCACAGTTGACGCAATACAAACAAATGGTACTATCGTTTCCTCTATTGTTGCACCGCCATGGTTCTCGTACTTAGGATTATTATACAAGGAAATATCTCTAAGTGAAATGATGTATTTTCCATCGAAAACATTTTTATCTTCATAAAAAACATAGTCCTCTGTAGACTCAATAATATCTTTTGTTACACAGCACCTTCCCTCGTGGTCGGCTTTTTCAAAAGAATACTTTTTGTCTGGGAATGTCCATCTAGCCCTACATGTAGCACCGTGATCAGCAGTTATTACAAAGGCATTACCTTTCTCTTTTTCGGTAATTTTACGCACAATATCTTCCAAAATAGTAATCGCTTTAAGGATGTTTTGAGGAAATCTATAAATTTCCCCATGTATTACATCTCTGTCAAATTCAGTATACCACTCATCATATTTAGTAATATAATTTTTATTTATCGACGTTATTGTTGGAAGGTGACTTTTTACATATTCTTTTTTCTCTAGTACGCACTTATGTTTTTTTAATAAATACTCAAGAACTGAAAAATATTCAGCTCCTAAACCATCAATTATATAAATCGTAGTAGTATACTGTTTAAGCAAGTCTGACTGAGTTGAAAGTTTGTTATACCATGAATATAAAGAATCTTCGGATCCACTATATTCAGAAACCATTGATTTAAGTTTATCTGTATCTTGTCCTAAAATTTTTGAATACTTATACTCCTGCAAATATGTTTCAACCCATTCTTGTCCTTCTATAGAAACACTACTCAAATATGAATGTAATTCGGGATATAAATACTTAACATCTTTTAAATCTATAACTTGATTTGACAACAAAATAAACAGTATCTTTCTTTCTGCTTCACTTAACCCCGTCCATGTATAAGAGAACGAATTTTTGAAATAATCAAGTAATCTTGATTTGGTGTATACATCAGAATTAATATAAATATATCCGCTTTTACTTTCGGTTACTTCCGAAATTTTAGATATTTCTAACATATAGTTTTTATACAATATGTCTTCTGGAATAGAAAAATCGGCAAATTTCGAAAGGAATTTTGCTATTTTACTTCGTTCTTTATAGTTTGATAAATTAACAATATTGTTAGGAACAGCCCAAAATGCTTCAAATAAATCTTCCGGCTGGTTATCTGTTAGAATGCTAAACATACAATTAACGAACGAATTTGAGAAGTAATTAATTGCATACTGCTTGATAAACCATTTTTCAAAGTCATTTTCTGTGTTCAACCATTTTTCGGTTAGAGTTAATTCATCGTTATCAAGCTGATTAGTAATGCTGGATAGGATTTTATTTACAGTTATATCTGATTTTTTATAATCACAAATTTTAAGAATCTCTTCCCATTTATCCGCATCAGAATGATTGTATTCATAATTAATACTTACACCGCAAATCTTCTCTAAGTAATCTTTGTGATTTTCTATACTTTCTATTTGATATGCATTATCAGGATTAGCTTTCGCATACCACTTGTACAGAACCTCTGACACACATATTATTGGTCTTGTTACATCAATGGTTGCGATATTTCTACACAAAGATAGCCATTCCTGACTTTCTCTCATTATGTTTGAATGAACATTAAACAAATTTTCTACCAATGGTGAGGCGAAATAAACATGTTTGATTTCGCTGTTATTAAAAACATAGTCATCGTTAATAAACGGATTGAAAATGTCCATTCTTTTATACTTATCATGAAGTATTTGATAAATCTTTTCTTTCAAAGAAAAACACAATATGTAAATTCGTCTTTTCCTTGTTCGTTTATTACTTAGTGAATTTTCGAAATCACATAAGGTTAATAGTATACTCTCTAAGTCAGCATTAGACAAAAATCTTGCATATTCACTAAAACCAATTATAACAGAATCCTGTTCTAATTCCATACAAGATTTCACTGACTTTATGAATTCTCCTTTAGTTAACCAGCCATCATGTTTTTTTGCAACTATATCACCTATGTGTACAGTGTTTTTTTCGATTAAAAACTTAATTGTTTCATCTTGATTATAATCTTCAACATCCAGGAAAACAAAGCGAATAGGATATCTATCATATGTATGAATAGATTTCGATTTATCATCTTGTATTCGCTCGTTCAGAGACTTATCAAACATAATTTTCTCCTTTACTTATCAAGCAAAGCTATAATTGCTTCACATATTACGGGATATTGTTCGCACAAAGAAACTAATACTTCTTGAGCTTTAGCACTATCGAATTCCGTACCTTTTATCTTCGAAGTTGCGCTTTCGATGGTGTTATGAATTTTTCCGGTAACCCCGATAGGAGTTAATACAACAGGTTCAAACTCAGGAGTTTCATCTTCTTCATCTATTATAACATCTGAAATATCGGATTCGTCATCGTCATCCGTTGGTTCAACAACAATATCCGGAGTAGCGTCATGCGGCTTAGATCCATTTTGAAGAGCACACCACATAATTATAGCGTCTTTTGTTGTTTTCTCTCCCCAATATACAATTTCTTCCTGCATTGTCTGCTTAAGAAATTCAAGTAAATTGGATGTGTCGTTGATTGTGAAATTCACCTGTTTTAATACAGAAGAAATAAATTCATTAATATATTGCTGTGTCTTTGCTGAGTTTAGTGAAGTAATTAAGTCAGTTCTATATTTTTTTAGCCCTACTAATAATGTGCTAATTTTATTTTGATCAATAGTATCATTAGGCTTAACAACCATATCAAACAATAAATCAATAATTTCATTAAACTCATCGTTTTTCTTGACAGAATACTTCAATGTCCATATCGGGCTGTGATAAAGTTTTTCAAAATCAGCGCGTAACTTCCATTTTGTATCAACTATTCCATCACCTGTAACATTAAAAGTCTTTTGAATCAAATCAACTAATTCTTTTTCCTCGGAAGTAGAAAATCTAACTCTTAAGCAACTGTTACCTTTACCTTTTTCCCAAAAATTAAATAAAGCAACAATAATATCCTTCATGGCTATTTTGTCAACAAGACTGCCCTGATCGGCGTGATATATCTTATCAATATACGGTCTTAATGCTAATGCAATTGCAGCCATACAGATATAGTTAGAATAATAACCAAATGCAGGTTTATTTAAATATGACAATTCCTCACCTAAATCAACAACCGACCTGGTTTTTAATTCACTTATCTTGTCATCAATTTCTTTAACTAACATAGACATTGGCTCATCAATAGTAGTACCTACATATTTAAGATTTTCATCATAAATATAATTACCTTTGGAATCTTTCAGCAATAGCTTTACTGCGTTTGCTGCACCAATCATCTTTTCTTCCAGTTCAGTTCTATTTAGGGAAAAACATACGTTTTGAACGGTTGCTTTAGCCGACTTATTTTCCCAAGCTGTTGCAGCATCACCAATAGCAGGATTTTTATCAAGTCCTTTACTGAAAAGAATTGGAATAACCTTTTCCTTTATGATTTTACCTGCATTTGAATATGTGGAATCAATACGATTGCCTCTAAAAATAATAGTACACTGGCTCGATGATATAATTTCATTTTTCCATTGGTCAATCCACATTGTTGCTTTTTTTCTGTAATTTTCTTTTTCTTCACCTAACTGTAATTCTCCAGCAACTTCCTCACGAGCACGACTGTCAATAAAGCCTTCAAACGCCTTGTTCCCGAATGATTTATCAATGACAACATATACAAAGTTCTGGTTTTCTGATTTTCTCGAAAGCTCTTCTATATCAAGCTTATATTTAGCTATAGATTCTTCACTGCGCTTAAGCTTGTTATCCAATTCTCTTGTTTCGCCTCTAAAGAACAACAAAGCAACTTGTGTAGCATAATCTTTATCAAATTTATTTCTCGTATTTTTCTCGATTTGAGGAGAAGCACCCCAAAACGCATCGATCATACTTATTCTGGAATATTTCCCCTGAATCTGCTGCTTAAGACTCCATAATGCAGTTGGATATTCTTGGAAAACAGTGCTAATATCTTCATATTTTAAGTATATTCTTTCTTTTGCTGCTTGAACTCGCTGTTGTGGCATATTGGATGTTGAGATTTCAAAAACTCCTTCAGGGTTTTTTATAATAATTTCTTTCTCATCGATATATTGAAGAGCATCTCGAATTATGGAGCTATCCCACGCACCACTCAAAGCAGAAATGATATTTTTTTCAGAAGGATTAACAAGATTCTTTTCTGCAAAATCATTATCAGATTGAGTCACTCTATTAAGCAAATTAAATAAAAGTATAACCTTGAACACTACCGCATAAATTTTACCGTGCTCAGTTATAGCATTTATATACATATTGTATTTAGTAATTATTGCATCAAAATTGTTTGTTCTATCTTCTGAAAAGGCATCGACAAAGAAATCCCATACATAATCAGATGTTAGGAATTTCTCATCTTCAATTGAAGCGGTAATAAATTTTTTGAATCCTTTTTTATCATCATTCAAAAATTCAAAAATACTTCTTTCTGCTGAACCAATAGCTCTTGAAACAAATGTCGCTAAATAAGCAGTGTAGGGATGAAATGGATACAATAATTTAATTATATCCTTGGTTTCTGCTGGCTTATCAAACTGTTCAGTAATTCTATCTAACGTTTCGCCTATAGATATATTTTCATCAATATGTTTCTGTATTAAGGATCTGTGTTCAGTTTTATCCGCAACTTTTATAGCATTTGATAAAATATGGTATGTCGTTATATCTTGCATATCATATTTTAGTTGAAGAAATCTTGATTTCGCCATGGTTTTCTCGTCTTCCTTCAAATCTTTGAAGCTATCAGTTGCTTCCATGTTTTTATGTGTAACGAGAAATACATATACTCCAATTTCTTCATCTGGAAAATTTGGAACGGGTGCTTTGCTTAATTCTGCAATGTCCTGTATTGTATTCAGTATACTTCTTCTTTCTGTAATTTCAAGCAATGAAGTAAATTCATCCCAAAAAATCACAAGGTAGTCGGCAATACCTAACTTTCTCAGTTCGAGATTAACCTCGGTCAACCATTTAACAATATTATCGGTATATGGTCTTAAATTTCCATTGTTTTTCAATGAGTTGTCGATTTCTTTAAGAATATCTAAATCCCCATCTAATAAAAACCGTTTCAAATCCTCTTTGCTATCTGCATGTATTTTCAAATTATTCTCTAGTTGATACTGCCAGAAAGAATCAAACAGCGGATTATCTATCATAGGTATTAAAGCTTCAAAATCTGATTGTATAGAAAGATTAATACCTTTTGCTGCCAATTGATTTGAAACTTCTCTCTGTATAACCCGCTTCATATCAGCAGAATCAGTAATTTCATTTGTTCCTTTAAGAACTACAGGGAACACACGTTTTTTACTTCTAAAGTCTTTTATTTCTGCAACTAACTGTGGCTTTTTAAGTTTTTCAACATAATCCTGAATTTCTGAAATGTCGTCACTCAATATATGTTTAATAACCGATGTCGAGTGACTCTTACCCGTTCCGTATGTTCCTTGAACCCATATAGATTTATGCAAATTTGAATTTTCGGAATTAAAAGCGTTTATAATATCAAAAAGGTTTGACTCAAATTTGTCATTCGTAATAAATTGCTTCCAATAATTTGTTTTTTCTTCGGTCATATTGAAAGTAGAATCGAACATAGATTCAACGCCTAATATATCTTGGTATTTCATTGTCTATTCTCCTTATAAAAATAAAGTACAGCCTTCCTCAATAAACTCTTCGATTTTTTCATCTAAATCTTCAGTTGACACATTGAGGATTTGTGCTAAATGTTTTTTACAAAAAAATTCTTTCGTTTTTTTGCTTAATAATTTTTTACAAAGTCCAATATCATTCTTTTCGAGTGATACTTGACACAAATTACATTTTCCCATTTTACAACCTCTTTATTATCATTGATAAAACGTCATGTTCTGTAAGATCTTTATTTAAATGTACATTTTCAAGTCCACCTAAAAGATCTGCAGATAAAATATGCATAGATGTCAAAGATTTCAACGCCCTTATTAGTGAATCGGCATTCATCCCAAACACCGTGTAGGGATTCAATGAAGAATCCTCTACTAACTCAGAAACAGTAACATCGTATCGTTCTGCCTTATGCGCATTTTTGTATAATAAATACGCAAGTGCTGGCAATGAAACATAATCCGATTCGATTCGCCTGATTGTCTTCAATGATTTACCTTTCATTTCAAGTTCAGCAATGTACACATTGCTTTCTGCTTTATATTCATTACTTTGAATTCCTAACGGTGAATTTTTAAGCATATTTATTAAAGCATCAACTGGATTTTTTAGGGTTGCTTCACTTATTGTAGGGAAGCTTTCCTTCATTATTTCAACAATATCGTCTTTTTCATAGGAAACATTTATTTTTACATCTTTAACAAACGTATTTACCACAGCAGAATTAAATGATAAAGCAACCCAAATGATTTGCCATGCAATAAGAGGTTTTGAGTAATAAATATCTTTAATTAAATCGTAATTAATAGATGTTTTTTTCTCTCTTCCGTCTATGAGTTCAGCTTCTCTCAGCCAATTTATTGCTGCAGGTATCATTTTCTTACCAAGACCAGGATAAGTTCCAAACCAATTATCTCCCTCTGAGAAATAATTAGATATCCATTCATCTTTCAATCCAAATGTTGAATACTTATCAATACCAGATGTTTTTACATGGCTTGAATTCTTGTTTGTTCCGCCTTCATATACCTGTTTTCGTTGAGCTATCAAACAACCATTTGAACCAACATCTAAACATTTATGGCAATGAACGCACATAGATTTATTCATTGTGATTTTTTCTCTTACCGTAAGTGCACCTGTAGGACACTCAGCCTCACAAACCCCGCAAAGTTCACAATTTGTTGTTTTATTTAATACTTTGCTCAATAATCCTGACAATGCCCACTGATTTGTCATCCCATCTACTTTGAACTCCAAACGGTCTTTTGACTCTTTTACAATAAATTTATAAAAAACTCCCTTGAAGTTAAGTTCTCCTGTGTATGTTTCTGCATCTTTTGAGACAACATTATCAGCCAAAGCATATAACCAAATTTTCCAGTCAGTTTTAGGCTTAGTAATAATACACTCATATGATGGGGCTTTTGAAATCAAATCCATTCTTGAGCCAGTTGGTTCTATTCCGCGTCCGCCCATATTCTTTTGCCAATTTCCCGAACTAATATACTCATTAAGTTTTTTTTGCGTATTTAAGCCAAGATTTCTACCCATTTTTTCTATAACAGCTATATATTGCTTTGAAATATCCGGATATAATCTTCTAATCATATATTCAGACCAATCTGAAGCAAAAGGACAAACTCCACAACCAACTCTTGTCAAACCGTATCTATATGCAGGATTTAACACCACATCTCTAGAAAAAAGATATAAAAATATTTCAGCGGTGTTCCAATTAAAAATAGCTCTACAGTTAATAAGGTTTTGGTGCTTAACATTTTCACCTATTCTATCATATCCACTACGTCGTGTGCTTTCATCAGAACGAACACCTTCATAAACAACAACCTTTAGTTGTTCGTTGGTGCCATAGATTTCTTTCATTTTCCGACGAAAAGATGCTGTTTTCATTACTGAACAACACCAGCGGTTTGTTCGACTTGGAGGGCCGAATTGTTTCCAAAGTTCTATTGCTTTTCGGTCACCCTTTGCATGATACATTTTAAATCCAGGGAATTTATATTTGTAGTCTTCCTCTGTATACTTAACAATTTCATAGGTGCAAGGCAGTTCCATATCTGTATCCTGAAAAATCGCTTTATACTTATCTGCAGGAATAACACGACTTACTAAATCAAGAATCACTTGAGAATCTTTTCCTCCTGAAAAGGCAACAACAAAATCATCGACTTTGTTTTTGTATTTATCATAACAATCTTGAATGAAGTCCATTGCTTCGTTCTCTAGTGTAGTAAGGGATTTCTTGTTTCTTAATACAACCTTTTTAATATCAATCGGTTCAAGCGCATGATACGGAAAATCAACATTAAAAATAATCTCAGGTTTTTTATAAATGTTAGCACCTTTTCTTTCAAAAAAAAGCTTTCCCTTATAATAATATCTGTAATCTATGCACCAACATATTGGCATGTCTGTTTTAGGAAGCGAATACATCTTATTTATTTCAAGAATTTCTAACTCTTGCAAAAAAACAGGCCTTGGCGGTACTATCGTTTCAGCTTCAGATATACTGTTTGATAAAATAATTCCGTTAATATCTGGGTCCCATTTAGTTTTAAACATAACTTTCTCCTTGTTCTCATAATGTTAAAATTTGCAGAAAAATTATTGACTTTTGTTTTGATACAGCGAATTTTCGCTGAAATGATCTGTTACAATAGCAATAAGATTGTCTTCTTTTAGAGTCTTACTCCTATTAACGACCATGTTGAGTTTTATCTGCAATATGTTTGAAAATTGGATTTTACACTTTTCTTTATGATATTACTAATTATCGAATTTCTTCCACAAACTCCATAATATCATCCGCTTGACATCCAAGTGCTTTACATATCTTACCGATTGTTTCGGTTGTGATGTTCTCGTTATTACGGAGTTTCATCATAGCGTGACTTGTAAGTCCTGCCGCCTCTTTCAGATCTTTTTTCTTCATACTTCTGTCAATCAGAAGGTACCACAGTTTGTTATAATTAACTGCCATTTGTTTCTCATCCTTTCGAACGATAAATACTTATATTTATACACAATACATTATAACAGAATAATGTCGGAAAAGCAACATTTTTAACGAAATTTCGCCACTACAAATTCAAATAAAAACAAGGCGGAGAAATTTTCTCCGCCTTGTGGGTATAATGAGTATCATTCTGTTGTTTTCCATTACTGTTATCATTACCTTGGTGTAACGATACAAAGAGTAACGCAAAGGGGTGCAAAAAAATGTCACGAACAAAGCAGTTATGATACTGTGCGTATCAAAATAAATCATAAAATTACGGGATGATTGCCTTCACGTCAAGTAGGTATATTTATCGTCTGTTCGTACAATCCTTCCTTAAGCATAGCATCCTACTTAAAATATTTTTCTTCATCTACCTTTTGATACATTATTTATACTGAATTATATATCCTTTCTCTTTACAGAATTTCTCAGCTTTACTTTTTGGGTGAACAATAAATGTAGTTTTAACCTCTGGACGGCAAAGTATATTTGTACCCTTCAACTGCCCCTCAGCATAAAAATTTCTACCACACGCGAAAAACTGGCGTACCTTAAAACAGGAAGTGCTAACAGCCCTTTTCCTTAAAACTTCGCCGCAAATATCCGTGACCCCGTTAACCGCACAGGTACAATATTCACATTCAACGTAATTATATCGATCTATTGATTAAATAACATCTGCATTTTTTATTATCTTGCTCATTTTAAACACCTATTCCACATAACAATTATTCTTTTCCAAAACTTTTTTACGCTCCTGCCAATCTGGCATAAACATTGCCAACTGATTATAAAACTTTTTAGAGTGATTTGGTTGAAGGAAATGAGTAAATTCGTGTGTAACTACATACTCAATGCAAGACAGCGGTGCTTCAACTAAAGAAATATTAAAGGTCAAAATTTTCCTTTTGGGTTGGCAACTGCCCCAACGAGACACCATGTTTCTAAAACGAAGTTCAGGAAATTCCACACCATATTTTTGGAATTTCGGATAAACACTTTCACAAACTGCAAGAAGAACTTCCTTACAGTTGTTTTTTATCCACTTGTCCATTGTCTTTTTCTTCAACTCAGTATTACAGGAATCTTTAACAGTTAATGTAATGTAAGATTCATCACTCTCGACAGTGTTTCGTTTGCCTTGAACTACTTTTAGCCTACGATCATGACCAAGAATTCTAAAAGACTCTCCGTCAATATATTGTTTCGGTTTGGGCGCGTATTTGGCAATTTCGGCATAATGGTCTAACGCCTTCAGTATATAATCAGCTTTAGAACGCAAAAATTCTTCAATAATTTTATCGGATACCCGATGATTGGCAGACATATAGATGCTTTGGTCGGCTTTGATTCTAAGATTGATATTCTTTACATTCTTGCGTTCAAGATTATAACTAACTTCGCGCCCATTCAATACTATACTCTTTATCATTTGAATCTCCTAAGCGCAACGGTAATTACATTTTCTATAATCTTATCGATTGTGTCGAAATCAATTACAAAGCCGTTCTCTTTTTCGAGTCTGTAGAACATATCATCTATGTCTTGTGCAATCTTATTGTGAATTTCTTTATTGGTTTGCCAATCAACTGTATCGTGCTTTTGAATTATAGAAGTTACTTCTAAAGAAATATCCGAAATAATATCTATATTTCCATTGATATCAATCTCATCGTCAAGGATAGCCGTAATGACACCGTAAAAAGCCTGCGCGTGAACGTTACCTTTAATCTTCTCAGGGTAAGTAATATTAGTCGTGCCTTTTCGATAATCGGCCATAATAGCTTTCATCTTATCGAGATATTCCGCTTCGGAAATCACACGATTTTTGTATTCTTCCAATGCTTCTTTAATACGCTTTGAAAAACTATCATAATATGCTGGATTTTCATCATGATGAGTTTTGATACTCTTGGTCATATGTGATGTAATAGCATCAGCTTTTGAACGCAGAGAACCCAACTCTTCCAATTCCTTTTCCAGTTCTTCTTTGTTTAAAATGTCAACCGGATTGGTGATTTGCTTGATACCAACAACAGACATATGTGTATCAAGAAGATTTTGCATCTGCTTTTCATATTCTCGATTGTCAATTACATCCGCATAACGAATCTTCACACTGCGACGAACTTTAGAATAGAAAATAAATGCCGACTGATATTTAACTATTTCCCATTTTTCAAAAGCGGCATACGCTTTTTCAGAGTTAAGCACAGAATTTAAGGCACGACCAAACACGCAGAGAGCATCATAAAACTTTCCGCGGATTTCATCATCGGCCAAAAGCTGTTCGATCTCTTCGGTATCTTCTTTGTTTTTAATAGTTGCGAAAATATCACAAAGATGTGAGTGTGCTTCGCGAAGACGGCCCACACAGGCCATTACGTCAACAATAACACCTTTGATATCAGCACTGTCAAACTGTTCCAGTCCTGCACCGCTATATACTTCCATAGCAGAGTCGAGTTTGTTGATAAGGCCACGGTAATCAACAATTAAGCCAAAGTCTTTGCCTTCAAACAAACGGTTAGTTCTCGCAATCGCCTGAAGCAAACTATGGTCTTTAAGTTCCTTATCAATGTAAAGAACCTGAGTTCTTGGAGCATCAAAACCGGTTAACAACTTGCTACAAACAATTAGAATATCAATTTCGCCATCAATGAACTTATTCTTGATAGCTTCTTCATAGTCGTCTGCATTGCCATATTGATCCATCATCTTGTTCCAGAAAGAAACAACCAAATCGTCATTGCTTTCATCAACTTCGGTAGCACCTTCGCGCATGTCGGGGGCTGAAATTACAACGGCGGTTGTAAGATCGCCAAACTCTTCGAAACACTTTTGGTATCGTATGGCATCTTTCTTAAAGTTGCAGGCGAGCATTGCTTTGAATTCGGTGTTTTTATAACCTTCAATAAAATGCAAATTAACGTCTAGCGCAATACGCTTAATTCTAGCATCCGTAGAAGCCAGTCTTTTAATAGTGCTCCACTTATCTCTCAAGTCTGCTTTTTGTGCATCGTTAAGGCGCTTCGTTACCTGATTGAACCACAGGTCGATATTGTCTTCATCAACGTTTTGGTCAACAAATTTGCCCTCATAAATCAACGGAACAATAGCTTTATCTTCAACACCGTCTTTAATGGTGTATTTGTGAATAAGCTTGCCGAACTTCACCATTGTATTCTTCTCATTCTTCATAAGAGGAGTACCAGTAAAGCCGATATAACACGCATTCGGAAATACGGTTCTCATCTTAGTGGCAAGAGAACCATAGTTAGAACGATGGCTTTCATCCACAAGCACGAATATATCCCTTGAATGATTCTTGAGACCGCTATTTTCAACAGTGTTAAACTTATTAATGATAGAAGTGATAACATCTGCAGAACCCTTGTTAATAAGCTCAATCAAATGCTTTCCGCTTGTCGCTCTTGCAGGTGCCAAACGGGTATGAGCAAAGGTCTTAGCAATTTGCTTGTCAAGCTCTTTACGGTCGGTAACAATAACAACTCTTGGGTTACAAGAACGCATTTCTTCCAAGATATATTTTGCTACCATAACCATAGTGAGCGACTTACCGCTGCCTTGGGTATGCCAAATAACACCGCTTTGACGATTGCCTGCAGTGTCGTTTGTATTTATAGTTTTGATAATTTCTTCAACCGCAAAGAACTGCTGATAGCGACAAATCTTTTTGATATTTGCATCGTACAAAGTAAAATATTTCGTAAGTTTCAAAAGTCTTTCAGGAGAAAGCAAAGACACAATTCCTCTATCCTGAACAGTAGGCTCTCTACCTGCAACATATTGCTCAATTAGTTTATCCTGCCATTCAGTTTGTTCTTCACGCCAAACGCTCCAAAACTTTTTAGGAGTATAACAAGTCGCATATTTCACAGTATTCTTATTTGTAGCTACAACAATCTGTGCGTATTTAAACAACTGGGGAATATACTCCTTGTTCTGATTACGAATCATCTGCTCAACTGCTTGATCCTCGCTGATGGTCGGCGCTTTACATTCAATGACAGCAAAAGGAATACCGTTAACAAACAACACAATGTCGGGGCGAGCGTTTTTCTGCTTGTCCCAACTATCACAAGAGAACTCTTCCGTAACGTGATACACGTTGTTCTCGGGGTGTTCCCAATCAATATATTTCAAATTAAAACTTTTAGAAGTGCCATCAGCTAATTTTTCAAGATAACTCTTGCCGAGCATTAAAGCATTATAGATTTTCTCACTTGTACGTACAAGCCCGTCCGTTAAAGGCTCATCCAAATCTTTGACAGCTTTTTCAACGTTATCTGCAGTGAACTTGTAAATAATACCACCAAACTCAAACTGATTGATGGCGTTAAGTTGCTTGCGCAAAATATCCTTGAGAAGCACATCATAGAGAGTTCCGCGTTGCGCCATACAATCTTCGGGAGATATGTATTCAAATCCCAACTTACACAAAAGCTCAATCGCAGGATATTTGCTGATATTATCTTCTAAATACAAATCGGATTGATTTTTGTAGCTCATTTTCAATCTCCTATCTTAAGCAGGAATAGCGGGGCGAAAATCGCCTCGCTGCCTGCGGAATTATTTTTCCTTACGAACACCCTTAAACGGTGTTCCGTCTTTTTTACCGTCCATGAATCTACCTGTGGTTGTATCACGCTTGATCCATGTTTCGGTTTTAGGATTATAGGTCTGAGAACGCTGTTTTACAGCACCGTTTCTATGGCCGTCACCTTTAGGTGGGTTTGTTGCCACTGACATCACCTCCAAATTATAATTTAGATGCACTTGGCTTTTCAGTTGTTGCATCAACAACCATTACTGAAATTTCATATGGCAGTTCCAAAGATTCTGCCTGACTTTTTAAATTATTTGCTTTATTAAACTCATCTGCAGTAAATGCAACTAAAATAAAGATACCTTTTTCAATTCCTTCAGCTAACATATATTTAGGTAACTGTCTTGTCAATCCGTTCCAATATTTAGAATTGCTAACAAGTTTAGTCTCAATCAATACTCTTTTGTGATAGCCTTGTGAATATTTGAAATCTACAGGTCCACTACCTGCATTACTTTCTCTTGTTATGTCAATATTTAATAACATTCCATACGATTTAGTAAAACCATACATTAAGGTTTGCAAAGCAGATTCAGGCTTAGGTTTCTTAGAGTCATCATTCCACAACAAAGTATAACCTCTTTCATTTTCGATAAACTTCTTAAAAGAATCACAAATGCCAAAGATGCATTCTGAAAAAGTTTCACTATCAGAAAATTGAAACAAATGATTTTTAATATATTCTTGAACATCTTCTGAAGCCCAACTATACACACCTTTTTTGTCTTTGCTCAAATCATAAGGCTTATAACCTTTATCTTCTTCTTTCGTTTCATACTCTTTTACCCATTGCGGATATCGTCTTGCAATATCCATAATGGCTTCTTTGTCCAAATCAGCTTTTATGCTATAATTTAAATCGTTTCTTAGTGTTTCGTTTTTATTATCCCAAATATAATCTTTAAATCCATCGGAATTAATAGTAGGTAAATCATTCAAAAAACGTTTAGGAATCAATAAAATTCCTCTATTTTTAACATTGTTATACGGCAAATCAACAAAGCCATCAACCCAACGCAAATGATTAAAATCAAAACGTATTTTTTTCATTTTAACAGTGGTTAATGGAATATTATGTTTGCGACATATATCTTGTGTATACAATATAATTTCTTCTTTAAGAATATTGCAAGTTATATCGCTGATTCTGTCACACCCAATACCTTTTTCAAATATACCAATTTCTTCAAAATGGCGAAATTCCTGAAAACCTCGAGCTATTGACCCGTATATAGAATCAATTATTTGATTTCGGAACCATTTTGATGCGCCTGAGCCAGCGTTAGAATCAGAATAACCCAAGCCTATTTCGTTAACCTCAGGAAAAGTCATCATTGTTTCCAACTTTTTATACAAAACGCCCTGCCTGTTCGGACATGCAGCTGCTAACTTAAAACCTTCATTAAAGAAACGTATAATTTTGTTAAAAGAGTCTGCAAAAACGCCTTCCTTTTCATCAAAAACAGAAAAAGGATCGACAAACAATTCGGTATCTGCAATTAAGATAGGATCAAAACACTCTTCGTATTTAACAGAACTATATTCATTACTTAACTTCAAGATATCCCTCCTTTATTTCACCCTCACTATACCTGTCAGCAAAAGTTGCATCAAGGCTTTTTTGTTTTGTTTCATCATATTGAGTTCTTTCTTATGTAGTAATATCTCATTATCAGCAAGCGACAAAATATAACAAATCGAATTTATATTTTCCATATCTATAGGGACAGGAATAATAAGTTTTTCTATCTCTTTTCTGCTTATTCTCGTTCTTGTAGAGCCACCAGCAAGAATTGCAATCTTACTAAAATAGTCCTGTGTAGTAGCATATTGCAAAAAGTAATCCGCAAACCGCTTATCTTTAAATCTTAATATAGAACAATCAACGGCAGTAATGGCTTTTGTTAATAAACGAGGCACCCTACAAGCTCTTCCTATAGGATCAGGCAATCGTGATACCAAGACATCACCTTCAAATATTTCGGTACAATGCAGTCTGTCAAATGTTTCCTCATTTATGTACCTTGCTCGTTCGTTTTTATTAAGGTATTCACCAACACCTATATTACCTGTTTGAATAAGTCGAATACCCGATTCGCTTTGGTCGTTACTCTCAATCCAGTCTCCATCACAAATAACGGAACACAGTTCTGATAGTTTAATATTATCCCACTCCTCACTAGCCTCTGGCAACCGCTTTTTGCCAGTGATAAGTTGCTGCATCAACGACTTTTTTTGTTTCTTCTTTTCTTCGATGAGTTTTTCCTTCAGGGCAATCAGCTTATCCTGCGCGGACAAAATCTCAGTGATTTTCTCTTGTTCGGGCAAAGAAGGAGCAACAATGTTGGAGTTAAAAAAGTCATCCACTGAGATATTGAGCAAGCCGTGATTTCTTGCACCTTCTTGGGCGAAAGCCTGAATTTCACGATTCATTTTACCAGCCTCAAAGTAATGAACATAAAAATCAGGGCATTTATTCTCCTCGTTGGCGGCAAAACATATGTACAGCGGTGAAACTATACCTTTATCATACATATCAAGGCGTTTCAAAGCGCCGTACGGATATCCATTAGAATAACTTTTGTTATATGCAAACTCACCATTTTCCAACAAATAGTAATTTGACTTATCGTCGCTTGCTATATCTTTGTTGAAAAAATCACGTTGGTTGATAAGTCCGTACTGTGCCGAAATGGTCAAAACGTTATCGTTGTTTTCTTTGTTCTTACGTGTAACACGAGAAAACATGTTTTTGAAACGCATTTCTTCCCATTCATCGGGGACGATACCGATTTTAGTTCTTTTATATCCTTCCGGCACTTGTCCGGCTTTTATTTGTTCAATTCTTTGTTTTATCATTTCATTCACTTGGTTGATCCTCCACAATTGGGTCAACCGCATTTGCATTTACCTTTGCTTTCAACGCCTTGACTCTTGCAAACTCTAATTCGACTGTTTCTTTTATAGAGTCAACATCATATGCGATAGCAATGCCACTGTTTTCTTGCAACACCTGCATTGTTTTGCCTGTCTTTTTGCTAACAAGTTCCTCGATATACGGTATGTATGAAGCAATGATGCCAATAAGTCTTGTGGAATTAAACTGCTTAGTTCCTTTAAGAAAATTTGATTCAATTCGATTGATTACAGGACTTCCAGAACTTCCAGGAAAATTCTGTATATCAAGCAAATATCCCTGGACTTCTACAGGCTCTTTGATTTTGGAAATGCACCCCATTCTACACAACGGAACTTTGGAGTCTACACCAACAAGCCCTGAAGGGAAACCCAACGTATAGACGATGGTTCCTTCAACAACTTCATTTTCAATCATCTGATCTCGAGTTAATGCAAGATCATCCAAAACAAACGCACTGACGTTTCCGAGATCCGCATTTAATACCGAAGCATTCAAAAACATACACGCAACGTCAGCTGAAGGATGTGATGTAAAAACACAACGCCCTTTTTCGTCTAACAAGTCAATCGGATAGTCTTTTGCGTCGATTTTTTCAGACACATTGAAGCGAAGCAGAAGTTTGCTCAATCCACACGCTAATACGTGTTTGTTTGTTACTAAAAAAGTATTATATCCGCCATTCTCGTTTTTCCTTGCTACCACAAACCCTGTTGCTAACCACTTTTTCTCACCTTTTTCATCGGTAGCTCCAATTGCTACAACAGCATCATTAAAAATCTGAGGGATAATAGCCATAATAAATCCTCCTTTACAACCCTAATTCTTCCATATATTTCTTTATCTGTGCTTGCACTTCGGCAAGTTCAGCTTCAATATTGGCAATATTCTGTTTTACCTCATCGATATCGATGAGTTCTTCTTCCTCGAAGGTGTCAACATAACGAGGGATATTGAGGTTGTAGTCATTTTCCTTGATTTCCTCAAGAGTAGCCACATAGCTATACTTATCTTCGCCGGTGAAAGTGATATCACTCTTATAGCGGTTATAGGTATCAACAATGCGCACCACATCGCATTCACGCAAGATATTTTGGTTTTTGCCTTTTTCAAAATTACCTTCGCCACTTGCATCAACGAATAAAACTTTATTGTTGGTGCCACGGTCTTTGCGGAAAATGAGAATACATGCAGGAATACCGGCACCGTAGAAAAGGTTAGCAGGCAATCCAATTACAGCGTCAAGAAGGTTGAATTGTTCGATTATTGTCTGACGTATTCTGCCTTCACTTGCGCTCCTGAAAAGCACACCGTGCGGAAGAATGATGCCCATACGTCCACTTTCGGCATCAAGGCTGTGAAGCATATGCATCACAAACGCATAGTCACCCTTGGATGTAGGAGGAATACCCCAATCGAAACGGCGATAAGGATCCAGTTCCGCACTCATCTTCGGCTTTTTGCCTTTAGCGTCAGTTTCTGCTTCACCCAAGAAACCGCTATCCCATTTATCGAGGGAGAACGGTGGGTTGGCCACGATACACTGGAACTTCATCAATTTGTCGTTTTCAATATTACCCGGATTTGCAAGTGTATCACCGTGCCAGATAACAGCGTCATCTACATTGTGAAGGAACATATTCATTCGGCAAAGCGCCCATGTCTGCATATTCTGTTCCTGACCATAAATACGAGCTTTGCCGCTGGGAATTTGTTTAAATGCTTTTAGTAGCAAACCACCACTACCACAAGTAGCATCATAAATACGGTCGTTTTCTTTGGGCTGTACCAAACGAGCAACCAACTCGGAAACCTTGCTTGGGGTATAAAACTCGCCGCCTTTTTTACCTGCATCAGAAGCGAAGTTAGCGATCATGTACTCGTATGAGTCGCCGATGATATCTACACTGTCCAACTGAGAGGGGCGAAGGTCTAAGTCCTTAAAATCTTCTAACAAGTTTTTAAGAATTGCATTTTTTTCTTTCGGCTCACCGAAGTCAACGGTTGAATTGAAATCGATAGCACGAAAAACGTTGTGAAGCTTTGCACTGTTATTCTTTTCAATAGCAGCAAGGGCAACGTTTATTTTTTGTCCGATTTCAGCATCTCTGCGATTCTCGTAAAGATATGTAAATGTAGAGGTTTCGTCCATAACAAAACGCTCACGGCTCATGGCACGTTCAACTCGACGTAAGTCTCCGTCATATTGCTTCATATAATTTTCCTTGGTTTCGGCATATACGTCGCTAAGATATTTAACGAAGAGCGTAGACAAAATATAATCTTTATAACGCGAACTGTCGATTTTGCCACGGAAACTGTCACAGGCACTCCAGAGAACTTTTTCAATGTTTTGTTTAGTAGTCATTTTAATTACCTCTCTTTACAGAATCATAGATTTTATCAATCAGTAGTTTGTTGTATATTTCTTTTTGGGCGGTTAGCTTATGTAATAGTTCCTGTTCTTTTTCGGAAAGTATTTGCATTTGCCCGATTGTTTTTTGTTTCTTTAACGGTAGGCTTCTTATGGATAGGGTACTAAAAAACTTAGAGTTTATGGTTCCAAAGGCTCCGCTACCACTTATGTTTTGAAGAATCTTTTGCTTGGTGGATTCTCGCCTTAAAAACCATAGTATATATTCGGGCGAAGCGACCGTTTTGTCGGCTCGTATGATAGCAAAGTGTGATGGCACCAAATAATCGCACCACTCTTCCCGAGTTATCATAATCGCCGTATATGGGGCGCTAAGCCTTACGAGGATATCATCCATTTGCGTAAAGTATTCAGGCTTTAGCGACTCGGTCGTTCCGAGTGTTTCTGAATATTGCAAATCAAGATATCCGGCCGTTGCTGCGCATTTCAAATTGAGCAACTTATATTCGTATATCACCGGATCTTTCTCGCCTGCTTTTTTTCTCGTAGTTACGACACCAGTTCGAATCGTAGCAACATTTTCAAGTAACATAACTCACCTCAAAATTTGTCTTGGCTATTTTGTGATTTAATTATACTCTTTCCGCCAAATTTTGTCAAGTCTTTTTTGTCACGGCTTATTTGTGACAATCAAAGTTATACATTTTTCAACAAATTCAAACAAAAAGTAAAAAGGCATATCTCAAGTTGGATCGGGCTGTATATAGCCGTCACGCTAGAGATACACCTTTTTACAAAGTTATTGTATCACGCAAAATACAGAGTTGTCAATCTGAGAGGATTGATTTTGGGGTGGGTTTGTGGTAAAATATGAGTATAAATTTTTGGGGATTTTCCCTGTTTATTTTATCATTATTTTTATCATTATTTTTCTCTTTACTTTATCTTTTCCTTCATGAAATATGGTGTAAAGTGATATTCTTTACATTTGACAAATACCGATAAACACTGAGTTTGTGGCAACCCTAAAACAGTGGTGAAAGATACAATTCAAGATTCAAGTTCTGTCACCCGAATAAAGCTTAACAAGTTACTTTTATGATTTAATAATACCAAAAATAAGCAAATTGTACATTGAACTGAAAGTGATGAAATGCTAAAATAAAGATATAAAATAAAGAGGTGACACATTATGCATTGTGAAATAAAATTAAACGAAAATTGGCATTTTCATAAAGGAGATATTATCGTACCTAAAAATCCTGAAAAGGGTCCTGTTTATATGCAGAGCAAACTTGAGCGTAAGCTTCAGGGACCTGCGGCATACAGTTACTTTGACTCTGTTGATTCCTTTCAGTCTAACGGTGAATTCAAAAACGATGGTTGGAGCTACGTTACTCTCCCCCACGATTACATAATTGACTAGGACTTAAGCCAAAGCGAAAACAACACTTTAGGATTTTTACATTACGACGTGGCGTGGTACAGACGTCATTTCACCTTGGACGATAGTCACAAAGGCAAACGCATAACTCTGCGTTTTGACGGTATTGCAGGAAACTCTACAATATATCTTAATGGTTGCCTCATGGCGCATAATTTCTCAAGCTACAACACTTTTGAAGTAGATATAAGCGACGTTGTATTTTTTGATAAAGAAAACATTATTGCCGTTTTCACAGACCCCACCGTATTTGAGGGCTGGTGGTATCAGGGCGGAGGTATTTACCGCGACGTTTATCTCACAATCACTGAGCCTGTTGCAATTGATTTATACGGCGTATACGCACCTTACAAAAAACTTGACGATAACACCTGGCAAATTGATTATGAAACTACAGTGCTTAATACATCTTATGAAGATGTTTCGGTTAAAGCTGTTACAAAGCTTATTGATAAAGATGGCAACTGTGTTTCTGTGAGTGAAGGTGAGGGCGCAATCACCCTTCGTGATAAGGCTACCTTGAAATACTCTGCACTTGTTAAAAATCCGCTTTTATGGGACTGCGAAAAACCTAATTTGTACACTGTTAAAACTGAGCTTTATCTGAATAATGAACTCATTGACGAGAACACTACACGAATAGGATTCAGAACAATAGAATTCACTGTAGATAAAGGAATGCTTTTAAACGGCAAACCCACATTTATAAACGGACTTTGCGGTCATCAGGATTTCGGTCTTACAGGTATCGCAGTACCCGATAACATCTGCAGATACAAAGTAAAACTTATGAAAGAAATGGGTGCTAACGGCTACCGTACAAGCCATTATCAATACACGACGGCATATATGGACGCTTTTGACGAAATAGGCTTCCTCGTTATGAATGAAGCAAGATGGTTCGAAAGCACCGAAGAAGGTATCAAACAACTTGAATCTCTTTTAAAACGTGACCGTAACCGTCCGAGCGTTATCTTCTGGTCAACGAGTAATGAAGAACCCCTTCACTGTACAGATGTAGGCAAACGCGTTCACAAAGCAATTTCTGCACATATTAAAAAGATTGACAAAATGCGTCCCGTTACTGCGGCGGTTTCAAATGATCCCGATAAATGTAAAATTTTTGATGACTGTCCTATTGTTGGTATTAACTACAACACCTGGCTTTATGATGAAATTCATAAGCTCAATCCCGATAAGCCACTTTTTGCTTCCGAGTATGCGGCAACAGGCACTACAAGGGACTGGAACTATTTTGATTCGGAGAAAGACGGACGAATCAGGGATTTTGACAGAGATGCCGACAAATGGTTCAGAGGTCGCGAAAACAGTTGGAAAATCATAAAGAGTAAACCTTACATTTTCGGCGCATTTCAGTGGACAGCAATTGAACATCGCGGTGAATCGGTATGGCCACGTATCTGCTCAGTTTCGGGTGCTATCGATATGTTTCTGCAAAAGAAAGGCGCTTTCTATCAGAATAAATCCTTATGGACCAATGAACCTATGGCACATATCGTCCCCCACTGGAATTTTGACGGACTTGAAGGGCAAGAAATACTTGTAACCGTTTACACCAACTGTGATGAGCTTGAGCTTTTCCTTAACGGCAATTCACTTGGTAAAAAGCAGATTGAAAAATATGGTCGTGGTATCTGGGAGGTTGCTTATGCTCCCGGTGAACTCAAAGTTATAGGTTTTAAAAATGGAAAATCGGTTTGCGAAGATAAACGCGAAACTACCGGTAAACCTCACAGCCTTGATCTAAGACTCGAAACCGACTTTAAAGCAGATGGCAGTGAAATTGCACTTTTCACCTGTGAATGTCTTGACAAGCAAGGAAGAATTGTTCCCGACGCATCGGAATTCGTTGAATTCTCAGTTTCAAAACCCGCAGTAATTGTTGGTACAGGCTCCGATAACACAGACCATCTTAACGTTACCAACACATCTCGTCAGATGTATATGGGTAAAATAAGTGTCGCAGTAAAACCTGCGAAAGATCAGCAAAGCTTTGAGCTTATGGCAAGAAGTAAAAACTGCAAAACTAAATTTATTAAAGTTGACTGCAAATAAAAAAGCCGTTCTCTTTCGAGAACGGCTTTTTGTTTTACATAAGTTTTAAGTAAAGTTCTTTGATTTCTTCAACGCTTGTTTCTCTGGGGTTACCGGGACGACAAGCATCGTCAAATGCAGACTGTGAGAGGAAGTCGACATCCTCGGGCTTCACGATTTCTTTAAGGTCTGCGGGAATTCCAACGTCTGTTGACAACTGTTTAACAGCATCAATTGCAGCTTTTCTTGCTTCTTCAAGGCTCATAGCATCAACGTCGCTTACACCCATAGCTTTTGCGATATCTCTGTACTTTTCACCTGTTTCAGGAGCGTTATATTCCATAACTGTAGGCAAGATAATTGCATTTGCAACACCGTGAGGTGTATCGTAAAGAGCACCCAAAGGATGAGCCATAGAGTGAACGATACCAAGTCCTACGTTACTAAAGCCCATACCAGCGATATACTGACCGAGCGCCATACCTTCTCTGCCCTCATCAGTATTGTCAACCGCACCACGGAGGCTTTTAGCAATGATCTCGATAGCTTTCAAATGGAACATATCACTCATTTCCCAAGCGCCTTTTGTAATGTAACCCTCAATAGCGTGAGTGAGAGCATCCATACCTGTAGCGGCGGTAAGGCCTTTAGGCATTGTAGCCATCATATCGGGGTCAACAACTGCAACAACGGGGATATCGTGAACGTCTACGCAAACCATTTTGCGGTTTTTCTCAGCGTCTGTGATAACGTAGTTGATTGTAACTTCAGCAGCAGTACCAGCAGTTGTGGGAACTGCAATAATAGGTGTGCATTTATTCTTTGTGGGTGCAACACCTTCAAGAGAACGAACGTCGGCAAATTCAGGGTTTTCAATAATGATGCCGATAGCTTTTGCAGTATCCATAGAAGAACCGCCACCGATTGCTACGATGCAGTCAGCACCACTCTTTTTGAAAGCTTCAACGCCATTCTGAACGTTTTCAATTGTGGGGTTAGGTTTGATATCACTGAAAATCTCATAAGCGATTTTAGCGTTATCAAGAACGTCTGTTACCTTTTTAGTAACACCGAATTTAATAAGATCAGGGTCAGAGCAAACGAAAGCTTTCTTGAAAGCTCTTGCTTTGATTTCAGTAGCAATCTCAGCGATTGCACCTTTGCCGTGATAACTTGTTTCGTTAAGTACAAATCTTGCCATAAAAACATCTCCTTTTAATTCTTTAATTATATTTTACCTTATAAATTCTACAAGGTCAAGCGAATTGTTAAAGTTTTAACATATTTTTTAAAAATTTGCAAAGTGATTATTTTTTTGATATAATCTATGTAATGAGGTGATTAAATGAAAACGTCAGCTTTGTTTACACTCTTTAACTCCAATAACTACGGTGCGACGCTTCAGGCATACGCAACGGTTAAAAACCTTGAGAAACTTAGGGTTGAAAGCAAAATTATAAATTACGTTACCCCTGATGATAAAAGACGAAATCAATTTTTAGTATATCCTAAGTCAATCGGTGACCTTAAATATGATTTAAAGGCTATTACCTTTATGCGTACTTTTTTAAAAAGACGATACAATTTTAAGAAATTCATAAAGACACATTTTAAGCTTACAAAAAAATACACACTTAAAAACTATAAAAATATCTCAAAGGAAAGCTTTGATTATTTCATTACGGGAAGTGACCAGACCTTTTCAATGAATTTATGGAAAAGTCCTGAACAGGCTGTTCCCTATTTCATTCCTTTTCCAGTAAACGGCAAAAAGATTTCCTACTCATCGAGTATAGGTGAACACTTGGACCGCATCACCGAAGAACAAGCAGAATTTATGAAAACGCATTTGTCGGATTTTGAGTCCATTGCGGTAAGAGAAGAAACCGCAGCAGATTATATTGAAAAAATCATCGGCAAAAAACCGCCCGTAACCTTTGACCCGACAATCACCTTAACCCGTGAAGAATGGGATAAAATTGAAAACCCTGTAAAACCAAAAGAAAAATACATTTTCTTTTACGGAATAATCCCTACACCATGGGTAAGTGAATACGTAAACCGCCTTTCAAAAGAAACAGGACTTAAGGTTATCTCCCCAAGTCCTTACACCACAAAAGAAATTATCGAAAACATTGAAAACCGATACGACTGCGGTCCTAACGAATTTATATCACTTATAAAAAATGCCGAAATGGTGGTTACTTCCTCATTCCACGGAACAATTTTCTCAATGATTTACGGAAAGCCATTTGCCTCTCTTATCGTAGGCTCAGGAAACAGGGTTTCTACCCTTTTAAAACTTGCTTCAATGGAAAACTTCGCTTTCAGAGATGGTGATGAAGTTAAAATTCAAACTCCTGACCCTGTAAAGATAAAAGCTTTACAAGATCTTGCGATTAAGACAAATAAGGAATATCTTGAAAATAATTTAAAGTGAGTTGGATTACCCAACTCACTTTCTTTTTATTTTATTTAATATACTTTTACCGTACCCGATAAACCATTTCATTTCGTTGTTATTAAAATAAATAATTATTACAATCGCAGTCGGAATAATTCCCGCTATCAAAACCTTGATAATAAAGTCAATCAAAGGATTTCCCGTATTAACCATACCGGCTATATAATAAACAAAAGCACAGTTAAATAAAACCGTCAAAAGATATTTAGCCTTTGTTACAAGATATCCGAAAAATGGAATTTTGAATACGTTTCTGTATATAAGCCATGGGTCATACCAGACGTGGGTAACCGTTCTTGCTATAACAGTAGAAAGCAACACTCCAAAAATTCCCCATATTCTTCCGAAAATAATAGAAAGGATGAGGTTGATAACAGTCATCACTATCGGACGATATTTGCCTTTTAAGAAAAGGCGGTTTGCGACCCTGAAAGCCTCATACGGTCTTGCCATAGTAAGGATATACATATCAAGCACAAGCATAAGAGGTATTTCCATACCGAGCAGATACTCGTTACCAAGCCAGAGAGAGATAAAAGGATTTATCAGTACAAATGCAGCAACAACTATCAGGTTACCGCAAAGGAAAGACAAAAAACACATTCTTTTAAAAACAGAATACTGATGCTCTTCACTTTCGCTTACCGCCAAGTTTCCTACACTTGGCTTCATTGCTTCGAAAACCTGACCGAAAATTTTATCAATGTTATTGGTTATAAGTCTGTAACAAGATAAAAGACCTACGCTTACAGTACCTAAAAGTGCCGAAACGATAATACTTGCAGTACTTACCTGAATGGTGTGCCCTATCTTGTAGATAGCAAGAGCCCTGATATCCTTGGTGATTTCACGGGTTTCAGCTTTTGTGAGACGTTCAGTAGTTTTCTTTTTAAGAACAGGAAATTGTTTTTGTGCCGCCAGTGAAATGGCAAGATTTTTTACGATAATCATAATTACACTTATCGTAAGATACAACAGATAATTCTTAAAAATTAAAAGTGATAAAACTTCTATAACAGTGGCGATAACGGTAAAAACTATACCCACACCACATACAATGCTCTTTTGTTGATTTGCCTCTAAAAGGGTAGCTCTGTAAATTAAAAGATACGATGACGCCGTCTGGATAACGAAGAAGGCAAACACTACCGTTAAGCTTTCCTTAATGTCAGCCGAACCTTTTATAATGACGTCTAAAAAAGGCATACAGAGAATTCCTGCGCCCATTACGATAACCGCCACAACTCTGTATATCTTTTTATAAAAATGCATCAGTTTTGCAATCTGAAGCTCGTCCTTACTGTGCAAAGGTGCATAAAGTGCATAAGCAATAGCGGTACTGAAACCAAGCTCTGCCATAGACAGAATGCTTAAAACATCGGTAAAGAGTGCCGCAACACCTGCATACTGTATGCCCAGAAACTTAATAAGTGCCGTCTTTATCGAAAAGTTTGCCAAAACCGTCACAAACTGAAAAGCTACAGAAAATATTATATTTTTAATGGACTTATTGGTCCTTGACTCCATTATTTACTCACATCCTGTTTGGAAATATCGCAACAAGCAACGCCCAGATTCTCTTTTTAAGTGGAAAATAATTACTCATTACATACTGAATTATATTCATTCTGATAAACCTTATCTGTTTTTTGATATATAACTTATCTTCGTATCCGCATTTAATCAGAATACGGCAAAAATTAACCGTCTGCATTACTTTATTGAGTTTGATTACACGTTTTAAAGATTTATCATCGGTTCTTGAAGATATAATATCGTAAACGTCCAAAAGTTTTACCCAGTCTAAAATTTTCTCTTTGTTATAGGTTATACTGCCAAGTGCAGAGGATTCGTGCGGGTTATAAACGTAAAGTCCCTTACCCGAAACGTAAGCATCACAATTTTCATCACAGAATGAAAAATAGTCATACAAAAACAGAAGATCCTCGCAAAGCTTTTTATCCTCATCAAAGAGAAGATTGTTGTCTTTAACGATATCGGCACAAAGAATTTTTCCACCGATGTATCCCTGTACTCCTGATTTAACGTCAAAAAGGCTTTTATAAGCATTTTTTCTTTTGGATACGAGCTTTAAAGTATCGTATTCTTTTTCTTTTGCAAAACTGCAACAAGCAAGACAGACGTTATCTTTTGAAACCAGTGAATAAAGGTGTGCAAGATAGTTGTCTGAAACCTTATCGTCTGAATCTATAAAAGTGATATATTTGCCTTTTGCTTGTTTAATACCTTGGTTTCTGGCACCTGAAACACCTTTGTTTTCCTGATGAACAAGGGAAAACCTCAAGTCTTTTTCAGCATATTCTTTGCAGATCTCAAAGCTCTTATCAGTCGACCCGTCGTCTATAAGTATAGCTTCCCAGTTTTCGTAAGTCTGAGAAATTATACTGTCAAGGCAGGATTTCAAAAACTTTTCAGCATTGAAAACCGGCACAATGATTGAAATCAATTCGTTCATCTTTATTTACTCCACATCTTATAGGCAAGTTTCGGAAAAATCAAAGTTAAAAGTGCACCTGTTCTTTTAGAAAGAGGAATATCGGTGCAAAAAAGAAAGAGGAAAATATTCTTTCTTAAAAATCTTCTTTCAATAATATATCTCGGGTGTCTTTTAAGCTTAAGATGAGCTAAAACCCTGAGTGACGTTGCAGTATGAATGCATTTTATAAGTCTTATCTGCTCATAATAAAGCTTATCGTTTTCTTTTGAGTCCTTTAATATCTCGTCAAGTGCAAGAGTATAATAAAGGTATTTATCTTTAAGATTAGCTTTACTGTGCATAGCACTCGTACCACGTTTTATGTAGTGATAGTAAGGTTCTGTAGTAAAATACCCCGTTTTAATCCATTTAAGATACTGATAGTTAAAAAGACTGTCCTCGAATATTCTGCATTCTTCTTTAAAGGTAATATTATGGTCCTTAATAATCTTAACACTATAAAGCTTGTTCCAGAGAAAAGAACCCCAGGAACGGTTAACGGGCAGATACATTTCCTTAATTATATCTTCTCTTGAGTAACTGCGACTCTTTTTGTCGATAGTATATAAAGGATTTCCTTCTTCATCTTCATAAACATATCCGCACATAGAAAGATCGGAATTATTCTTTATCATATTGGTAACAAGGTTATAAAGGTAATCGGGTTCAAGATAATCATCACTGTCAACGAAAGTAACATACTCCCCTGCTATATAAGGAAACGCATAGTTGCGTGCCGCAGAGGGACCCGCATTTTCTTTGGAGAGAACACAAAAACGTGAATCTTCTTCGGCAAAAGAATTACAGATTTCAAGAGAATTATCGGTAGCCCCGTCAATAACCAAAAAAGCTTCCCAATTTTTGTAAGTTTGAGAAGCTATACTGTCAAGACACTTTTTCAGAAATTTTTCCGCATTGTAAATGGGGACGACAATTGAAACTAAGCCGTTCATATTCTTTTACTCCATATTTTATAGGCGTATTTGGGAGAAACAAGAGTAAGCAACGCACCAAGTCTTTTGCTCAAAGGTACGTCGTGGCAGAAAAGAAACATAAGAAGGTTCCTTTGCAAAAATCTCTTTTCTATAATATATCGCGGATGCCTTTTAAGGTCATACTTTGCAAGCATACGCAGATTTGTAGCAACCTGACCACATTTTCTTATTCTGAGATGGTCATAATAAAGCTTATCGTTTTTCTTGGAATCTTCAAGTACCAGGTCATAAGAACGGGTAGAATAAAGATATTTGTTTACAGGGTCTTTGGTATAGTCGTGGATAAGACTTGTACCGCGTTTAAGGTAATGATAGTAAGGCTCTGTAGTAAAATATCCAGTTTTCACCCATTTAAGATAATGATAATTGAAATGAATATCCTCAAACATCTTAAGTTCTTCATTAAAGGTAAGATTATGTTCTTTTATAATCTTAACACTGTAAAGCTTATTCCACACGTAAGAATCCCACGACCTGTTATACGGCACGTGCATTTCCCTTATTATATCTTCTCTTGAATAGCTGCGGCTCTTTTTATCAATAGTGTATATAGGATTTCCTTCTTCGTCTTCATAGACGTATCCGCACATAGATATATCGGCACTGTTTTTCACCATATTCAAAGTGAGGTTATAAAGATAGTCAGGTTCAAGATAATCGTCACTGTCAACGAAAGCAACGTACTCACCTGCTATGTAAGGAAGTGCAAAATTACGCGCCGATGCAAGCCCGCCGTTTTCTTTTGTAAGAATACAAAAACGCGAGTCTTCTTCTGCAATTTTTTTGCAAATTTCAATCGAATTATCGGTAGCTCCGTCAATAACTACAAAAGCTTCCCATTTTTCATAGGTCTGCGCAATAATGCTTCTTAAGCACTTCTCGACATACTTTTCCACATTGTATACGGGTACAACAACTGATACCTTTACATCCATATACTATGGCCTCCTTATATACTTAGAAGTAAATTGAGGATGTTCCTGTATTTCGGTTTTATTAGCGTACTGAGTATCGATATAAGTAGTAAATCCTACACTGAAGAAATAAACGTACATAGTAGACAAGTCGTAAAGTGGGTTACCTGTCATACAATAGCTAAAGAAGAATATCTGATAACAGAATGAAAATACAAGTAACATCCACACGTAATTCGGTAAGGCGTTAGTTTCCTTCAGATACTTCTTAACAAGGTTGAAGGTTTTTACGAACGCATAGATAAACAAAATCATAAATACCAAAAATCCGATTACACCGGTTTCTGTTAAAAGCTGTAAGTATACGTTATGTACGTCGCGGTACTCATCGTCACCGAAATACATATAGTCTACCCTGCTTGCATATTCACTCCACCCGATACCAAGCAAAGGTTTTTCCAAGAACATCTCCCACGCTTTATTATAAAGGTCAAATCGACCTGTGGAGATGTCAGGCACGTAACTGAAAAACCTTGATATCGTTGCATTGATACTTTCAATATAAAATGACATAACGTATAAAGCTACGATAATACCGAGAGCAAGAGGAATTATAACTCCAAGCTTATACAAAACGCTATCCCTGTTACACATCATATAAGTAATGATAATTGCAACAAACGTAAAGAGCAAAACTCCTCGTTTTCCCGTCATAAACAGAGCAACAATAGAGATTATAAAGAAAAATACGGATAAAACTTTTTTCTTTTTATAATACATATACGCATACGCAACGATAGAAACAATAGCCATATACATACCGTTAAGCGAGAAGTTATTTGCAAGTCCCGTTGAGTAATTGTTTTTAATATTCTGAACGTAAAGATGGTTACGCTGATAAGGTGCAAAGGTAGGAAGAATATGCTGAAGATAAAAGTCCTTATCAAAATAAAACCAATAGGTTGCAACAAGATGCAGTACCATAGCGATTGTAAGTGAAATAAATACTATTTTTACAAGCTTGTCATCGTTCTTCATAAAGAAAACCATAATAATAAGCCACATATATCGGATAATGTAAGAACTGTTTGCCGCAAGTCGTGACGCAGACGTCGCAACAATAATCAGGAAGGCGGCTAACATCATATAATCGTGAAAATGGAAAGAGATAACCGCAATATTAAGCTTATTGGCAAAATACATATACACCATCAGGAAAAAAACTGACAACGTAAGAATTGAAATGTTAAGTGAAAAGTGGTTTGCACCCATCAAAACAGTGATTACGTGGGTGTGAAAAACGTTTAAAATTATCAAAAGAACGGATAACCATGCGAATATGCTATAGTTTGGTTTTTTGTATTCTACGACGTATTTACTCAATTTGCATGTCCTCCTGTATTAATATATTTCTTCCATTCTTTCCGCCATTTTTTGGGCATCATATCCGGCATCGGATATTATGAAAGAGGTATCTTTTCTTTCAAAGTTTTCAAAAATGCCAATAATATTTTCTGCCCATTCTTTCGCAGAGCTATCAAGTGACATACTCTGTACAGTATCAGTAAGGATTACAGTATCAGATATTGCATCAGAGAAAAAGCAAGGAAGTCCAGAACACTGGGCTTCAACCCCTGCAAAAGGTAAGCCCTCATGTAAGGACGGGAATAAAAACACGTCCATTGCCTGATACAAATCCGGAACGTCATCTCTTGCCCCTAAAAATCTTATACTGTCAAAAACGCCTTTTTCCTTTGAATATTTTTTTGTTTCTTCCATAAGATCACCGCGACCGACAAATAACATCACGGCATCAGATCTTATATTTTTAATTTCCGCCATAATATCAACCATAAACTTATGATTTTTTGGCGGAATAAAATGTCCTACGTGTCCAATAACAAGACTGTTTTCCAAGCCAAGAGATTTTCTTACTTCATCACGGCGTTTTTCATCGTAACGATACTTCGTTACGTCGATACCATTTTTCACAAGCTCAAAGTTATCAGTTTTATAAAGCCACTTCCCTGCTTCAGGTGAACAGGCAAGTTTTATATCAGAAACTTTCCTTACAAAAGGTCTGAAAATAAAATGCAGACAATTGATAACTCCGCCTTTTATAGCTGTTGTACTGTGTGAATGAGCAATGATTTTTTTTGCACCTGCTATACGGCAAATAATAAACGGAAGAGGATTTCCGCAAGAGTTCTTATGAATGTGAACCGCTGCAAAATCCCCGTTTTTAACTATTTTATAAAGTTTAACACAATATTTTAATAACCTTTTTTCAGATGGCAGATAATGAACCTTAGCGCCGTTTTCGTCAAGAAAAGGAATCATCAAAGCATTTTTATAGGTAGTAACGAATTCAAAAACGTACTTTTCGCGGTCGATATGAGAAAAAAGATTTTTCTGGAAAGAAGCTATACCGCCAATACTTTTAGTAAGGCTTAAATGTAAAATCTTTTTCGCCACGAAAGCACCTCCCTACTTAAGAAAATTTTCAATGAATTCTTTTGACTTCTGAGTTAAATTATTAATTTTACCGTCAATTTCGGAGTAATCTATCGCATCACAACAGATATCGTCTATATTTTCCACACATCTTTCTTCCAAAGAAAGCGTCCTTAAAAACGACTCAAGACGTCCGTTTGTAGCGTGTTTCTTACCCGAATGGCGTTTAAATACAGAAAAATCACGGTGAAACATTGCCGCAAACGCAGTAACGTGAAATGAATCCGTACAAACGTATCTGGCGTTCTTGATAAGCCCAAGAAATTGCTCAGGAGAGGCATCAGGAAAATCAATATCAACCTTTTTGTCCATCGGAAGATACGAATCAAGACAAGAAATTCCCAAAACGGGAAGACCTGTTTTCTGTGATATTTTTTCAACGTATTTTCTGTGCCATTTTTTATTGCCGAGAAAATAAGAGAAAATATAACCACCGGTGGGAGAATAAGAGCTTTCGGCAATCTTTCCCCACTCATCGGCACTGATTAAAAACACGGGATCACATACCTGAATTGCATCCTGACCCGTAATTTCCTTAATCATATCACAAGCAGTATTTTCCCTTACGGATATTGCAGAAAAACGTTTTAAAAATCTCTTTGCAATTTCTTTGGATTTATTATCAAGGTGAGACACACCAAAACTCGTAGCAAAAGAAACCTTTTTAACGTTATCGGGTACCCATTCAAGAGTGTAATATCCGGGTAAAATATTGTCAGGACGCCACAACTGGTCACCGCCCAGAACCGCAATATCATAGTCTTTTACAATCTCTGAAAGTTCTTTTAAAGAAGTAGCTTCCTTTCCTACAAAAGAAAACTTCTTGCGAAAATTGTTCATTCTTTTAAGTCTTGACCTGAAAGAAACCTTCTCGGAAGGTAAAATTTTTCTGAGTATAGCGAGTTTTGCCTGAGGATATTTGGAACTGAGAAGAGAAATTCTGTATAGATTTTTAAGGTAATACTTTTTCTTTTCTTTTAAAAGAAAGGGTCTTATCCCCTCGGTTGCAATAGTATTACATTCAATTCCTTTATTTTTGAAATAATTCTCAGTAGCAAACGCCTGAAGAATACTTCCGTAATTGTTGGTGAAATAGCAACTTATTATTGCGATTTTCATAACGTTACCTCATCATAAACCTTTAAAGTTTTTTCTACAGTTACAGAAAAGTCAAAATCCTTTGCTCTTTCCTTGCATCTTACAGAAAGTTCTTCGTCGTAATCTTTGTATAATACTACAGCGTCAGCAAGTTCTTTTGGGTCACGGCTCTTTACAGCAGAACCGACCTTATAATCACCGATAATTTCGGAAATACCTCCAACATCGGTTGTTACAACGGGTTTACCCTGTGCCAAAGTTTCAGGAACAACAAGTCCGAAACCTTCCCACTTGGAAAAAAGCACAGAAACGTCAAATGCATAACTGTAAAGCTTTGGACTTGACACCCATCCCGTTATAAAAGTTTTATCAAAAACGTTATTTTCTTTTAAAGCTTTTTCAAAATCTTCCCTGAGTTCTCCGTCACCAACCCAGACAAAACGGGCATCAGGAGAAAGCTTTGAAATTTCACCTGCAACCTTGGCAAAAAGCAAAGGGTCTTTCTGCTCAGTCATTCTGGCAATACAACCGATAACAAAGTTATCATCAGAAAAGCCGAGTTCTTCTTTTGTCATACCCTTTGTCTGTAAACCGTTTACGTCCACACCGTTTAAAATCACTTGGATTTTATCCGCTTTACATATTTTTTCTTTTACGGCAATTACTTTTTCGTGTTCGGATATAGTGATAATCTTGTCGGTAAATTTAGCAAGAAAACGCTCAACCAAAATGTAAAGCAGACGTTTTTTACCGCTGCAATCAGTCATATCAAAACTCCAACCGTGTGGATTGTAAATTACTTTACAGCGATTACCGGTTGCCGCCAAACGTCCTAAAGCACCTGCTTTGCTCGAATGACAGTAAAGTATGTCAGGGCGTTCTTTTTTTATAAGTTTTTTAAGTTTAAAAACTGATTTCAAATCATCTTTCAAAACAATTTCACGAGGTACGTCAAGCTCGTAAACCTTTATATTCTCATCAAAATCAGATTTATCAAAATTAGTGGGACAGACGTATGCTATATCGTTTTGTTTAAGTGTATAATGAATCAGCATTTTGCCATAAACCTCAGTACCGCCCCTACCGGTAAGTACCAGATGCATAACTTTAGTCTTTCGATTCATTTAAATTTCCCTATCTATCTGCGGATAACAATTTTCCCGCACGTTTGAATTTCTTGTAGACACCCGCATCTCTGTGAGCATCACTGCCAAGAGCAAAAACAAATCCACTGTCTCTCCAGTATTTTACCCTTCTGCGTTGACTGAAGGCACAAGCATCAACCACGTTGAGTTGAAGTAATGCACCTGCTTCAAGCATCTGCATTACAGTGTAGTCAGAATATCGGTTAGCATGAGCCATTACTATATTGAATTTCTGTGATAAAGCTTCGACAGTTAAAAAATGTTCATCTGTAATAAGAGATTCCGACAGTGGAAGTTCCAAAAGCAAAGTTTTACCGTCATAAAAGCAAAGCTTTTCAATTCCCCCCATATTCTCAAGTCCTGCAAATACCAAAACCTCTGCACCCAGTTCAATCGGAATAGTTGGGTTTTTATTCATAAGCTTTTCATAAGCTTTCTGTCGTCTTTCACAAAAAGTGTCAACGTCAAGCTTATGTGCGTAATAATGAGGAGTCGCATAAATCTTTTCGATGCCGCTTTTTAAGGCGGCATCGATAAGTTTCAGACTTTTTTCAGTATTTTCGGCACCATCGTCGATGGCAGGCAGAATATGGGAATGAAAATCAATACTTGAACTTAAATTCCTCTGTCCGTTCATCAGTTATCACTCACTTTCGGTAGTTGTATAATCTCTGGCGTCGTGATAACTGCTGTATTTATAATTATAATTGTTATATTTACCGTATCTTCCGTATCTACCATATCTTCCGTAACCGTATTTACCATACTTACCATACGAATAGTATTTACTGTAACGGTTATAGTATCTTCCGTATCTGTTGTAACGGCCGTACTGTTCAACCTTGAAGTCGATATTACTGATGATAGTACCGAGAATCTTGGCATCAATCTGTTCAAGTGCCGAAACGGCAGCTTTTGTTTCATAAACGTTGGAGTAACCTGCACGAAGTACAAGGAGATAACCATCAACTTTATCAGCAAGTACAGTAGAGTCTGTAACAACGTTAACGGGAGGTGAGTCGATAACTACAAAGTCATATCCGAGTTCTTCAATCTGTTTGAAGAGTGTATCGGTTCTGGGAGATGCCAAAAGCTCAGCAGCAGAGGATGTTGCCTGACCTGAGCAGACAATATCAACTTTTGTTTCCTCGTCTTTAACAATGGATAAAGAAGAAGAAATACCTGCTAAGAATTCGGACAAGCCGTCGTGTTTTGAAAGTCCCATATATTTTGAAATCTTGGGACGACGCATATCGGCGTCGATAAGCAAAACTCTTTTATCTGCCTGAGCAAGCATAATAGCAAGGTTAATAGCAGTAGTAGATTTACCTTCACCGGAAACCGCACTGGTAATAACGATTTTTCTGCAACTGCTGTCAAAAGGCAGATAGAAGATACTTGTTCTTGCTTTTCTGTAAGCTTCGGACACAGGGAACGAAGTTTTCTTATTAATAATGTATTTCTGAGAAATTTCTGTATTCTGATGCGCTTTTTTATACATTTTCTTCTTATCAGCGGCATCAGTCTGTTCAGGAATAGCGCCGAGGATCGGGATATTGAATTCACTGATTACTTCTTTTCTGCCGTAGATAGTACCGTCCATTGCATTACATACAAGGATATAAGCCGCGGAGAAAGCAAAACCTAACAGGAAACCGATAATGGAGTAAGTAACGATAGGCCATGAATAATCCTTTTCAGCAGGAAGCTGAGCAGGTTCGATAAGCTCAACCGCACCCGCTTTAACAACACGGATAATTTCCTGAGGTACTATTTCAAGGATAGTATTGATAACGTCGGTAGCAAGTTGCCTGTCCGTACTTGTTGCAGAAACGTAAAATGCCTCTGTTTCATTCAGTGAATTTCCGTAAACCATTGTTTCAATATCTTTTGCGGTGAGGCTAGGATATTTAGAATTAAGTGTTTCAGCAACTGCTTCTAACACAGGGTCAGATTCAACGATAATGAGATAAGTATCAACAAGTTGTTTGGAAACTGCCAAGTCACCCTGAGAAAGGGAAACACCTTCGCCTTTATCAATATAAACGTAAAGTTTTGCGGTAGCAGTATATTCAGGGTCGATGAAGAAGTAAGTACCTGCAAAGAAAATCGAAGCACCGAGCACGGAAGCAACGATAATAATCCAGATACTGTGAAGTAGGGTTAGTAGTACGTCTTTAACGCTTAATCTCATGATAATCCTCCAATTAAAGTTTATATATGTGTCATCTCAGATGACCTCAAATTATGCGTCGGAAATCCGACACATAATTTGAGGTCACCTGCCGATTACGGCAGGTGGCCTGCTTAATTTAAATTATGCTACAGTAAATGTCATGTAGTTAGACATTGTTGTACCATAGTTGTTAGCATACTTAACAAATGCAACGTAGTTACCAATTGTTCTGTATGTCTTGGAAGTAAATGCACTGCTTACAACGTAGCCGGAAGCACCGTTAAGTTCTGTGTATTCGCCACCCATTGCAACGAATTCATTCCAGTTGTCAACGCCAACTTCGAATGTCTGGTCGCCAATGTAAGCTACACCAACTTTAACAGGAGGCTGAGCTTCGTTAGTAACGAGTGTAAGGGTGTTGTCTTCAAATACGAGTTCGGGAGCACCGAATGCAGGAATGTTGAAGATGTAGTAATCAACTACTGTATCACCCAAAGCATTAGCGTATTTAACGAATGCAACGTAGTTACCAGCTGTCTTGTAAGTCTTAGTGGGACAGTCGTTAACGTATGTAACGTAACCGCCGTTACCGTTCATGTTAGCGTACTGTTTGCCGAGAGCAACGAATGCATCCCAGTCAGGGCAAGTTACGTCGAAGTCAGAGTTGCCGATGAATGCAACACCCATTCTCCAGGATGTAACGTCACCTGTATTGAGAGCGAATTTGTTGTCTTCGAATGTAAGTACGGGAGCTGCAACAGGAGTTACAACGATTTCGAATGCGTAGTAATCTGTAACAGTTGTACCTACAGCGTTTTCATATTTAGCAAATGCAACGTAGTTGCCTGCTGTTCTGAATGTCTTGCTTGTGAAGTTTGCGTATGTAGCATAACCAGCTGCACCGTTGAAGTCAGCTTCTGCCATACCAAGTTCAACAAACTTATCCCAACCGTCAGTACCTACTGCAAATGTAGCATCGCCAATGTAAGCAACACCAACTTTTACAGATGCTGCATCGTTGTTAACGATAGACAATGTTCTACCTTCAACTGCGAATGCGGGAGCTGTGAAGTCAGGAGCGATTACTTCGAATGTGAAGTAAGCTGTTTCGGATGTGCCAACGCCGTTAGGATATTTAACGAATGCAACGTAGTTACCAGCTGTCTTGAATACTTTTTCTGTGAAGTCAGCGTATTCAACGTAACCAGCAGCACCGTTTACATCAGCTTTAGCCATACCGAGTTCTACGAATTTTTCCCAAGCGTCTGTGCCAACTGCGAATGTAGCGTCACCGATGAATGCAACACCAACTTTAGCGGAAGCTGCATCGTTGGGAACGAGTGTCAATACTCTGTCAGCATATGTAAATTCAGGAGCTGTGAATTCGGGAGCAACTACTTCGAATACATAGTAGTCAGCGTGTGTTACGCCGTCGAAGTCTGTGTACTTAACGAATGCAGCGTATTTACCAGCTGTCTTGAATGTTCTTTCAGTAAAGTCAGAAGTTACAACGTAACCAGCTGCACCGTTGATGTCAGCATATTCTTTACCGAGAGCTACGAATGTATCCCAATCGGGGCATTCAGCATCAAATTCAGCATTGCCAATGAATGCGTAACCAACTTTTGCAGTTGTTGCAGAGTTGAGTACGAGGCTCATTGTTCTGTCAGCAAATGTGAGTTCAGGAGCGAAGAAAGGAATAACTTCTGTTACTGTTACTGTTACTTTAACAGTTTCAGTTTCAGTTGTTTCACCGTTAAGTGTGTTTGTTACTACTGCGTAGTATTCACCAGCTTCAGCTGTTTCGTATGTAGCTTCAGTTGCACCTTCGATAGCAACGCCATCTTTGTACCACTGGTAAGCGAGTTCGCCGTTTGCTACTGCTTCTACAGCGAGTGTAGCTGTTTCACCTTCGAGGATGTAAGCATCTTCGGGTTCATCTGTGATTACGGGAACGTCAGCGTGTTCCAAAACTACTACTGTTACTTTAACAGTTTCAGTTGTAGCAGTTGTGCCGTTGAGTTCGTTTGTTACTACTGCGTAGTATTCGCCTGCTTCTGCAGTTACGTATGTAGCTTCAGTTGCACCTTCGATAGCAACGCCGTCTTTATACCACTGGTAAGAAAGTGCGCCGTTAGCTTCTGCAACTACTTCGAGAGTAGCTTCTTCGTCGTCGAAGATTGTAGCATCTTCAGGTTCAGCTGTGATTACAGGAGCATCAGCTCTGTCAAGAACAGTTACTACTGCTGTAGCGGAAGCTTCTTCTACTTTTTCGTACAATGTGTTTGTAACTTTAACTGTGTATTCACCAGCTTCAGTTACTACGAGAGTTGCAGCATCGCCAACAACTTCACCATTGAATCTCCATTCGTAATCAACTTCACCGTTAGCGTTTTCAACTACTGCTTCGAGTACGCCTTTATCGCCTGCGAGGATTGTTACGTCAGCAACTGTTACTGTGGGAACTGTAGCGTTTTCAAGAACTGTTACTTCAACGATAGCTTCAGCGGAAGCTGTTGTTTCGTTCAAGGAGTTCTTAACAACTACTTTGTAAGCACCAGCTTCAGAAACTTCGATAGAAGCTTCATTGCCGATTTCTTCGCCTGCTTCGTTGTACCATGTGTATGTCAAAGCACCGTTAGCTGTAGCAAGTACTGTGATAGTTTCTACATTACCTTCGTACATTGTTACGCTTGAAGGAACTGTGAGTACAGGAGCAGTAGCTTTTGCAAGAACTGTTACTGTAGCTGTAGCGGAAGCTTTAGCTGTTGTGCCGTTAAGAGCATTTGTTACTTCTACTGTGTATGTACCAGCTTCGGAAACTTTGATAGAAGCAACGTCGCCAACTACTGCACCGTCTTTGTACCAAACGTAAGAAAGTTCACCATTACCGGAAGCTGTAGCTGTCAATGTACCTGTTTCGCCTTCGTAGATTGTAGCGTCTTCAACTGTTACTACAGGAGCTGTAGCTTTAGCAAGAACTGTTACTGTTACTGTAGCTTCAGCTGTAGCTGTTGTGCCGTTGAGAGTATTTGTTACAACTACTTTGTATGTACCAGCTTCAGTTGCTTCGAGAGTAGCAAGGTTGTTGATTTCAACATCGTCTTTGTACCAAGCGTATGTCAAATCACCGTTACCTGTAGCGGAAGCTGTGAATGTAGCAACTTCACCGTCTACGATTGTTGCTTCTGCTTTGTCCAATGTGATTACAGGAACTTCAGCAGTTTCAACGGAAGGTTCTTCAACTTCACCACCAACTGTAAAGTCAAATGTTGAACCCATGATTTCGGGCATAGGAGTGATAACTTCCATTTCGAATGTTTCTTCACTGAATGCACCAAGTACGTTCCAGTCTTCACAAGTGAATGTGCTTACGCCGGGTTTTGCATCGTCTTTAACTTTGAATGTTACTGTGAGCAAATCTTCACCAGCGGGAATATCAGTGTTAGCATCGAATGTGGGGTCACACCAGGAAATCATAACGTTAGCGTTTTTGTTACAACCTGCAAGGTTAGGCTGCATATCAGACCAAGGTGTTGTAGCGATTTCAGTAATTTCAAATACTGTGTTATCGAATACTACTTTGAAACCAAGGCTTGAAGCGTGAACGTCTTCAGGCATTTCCATTGTCATTACAAATGTATCGCCTGCTTCACCTTCGTTAGCTGTGAATTCCCAACCGTATGTTTCAACGGGTTCTTCGGAAGGTTCTTCGGAAGGTTCTTCAGTTTTTGCTTCAACAACGTTAACAACTGTGCTTGAACCCATGATTTCGGGCATAGGAGTGATTACTTCCATTTCATATGTTTCATCACTGAATGCACCAAGTACGTTCCAGTCTTCACATGTGAATGTGCTTGCACCCAAAACAGCGTCTTCTTTTGCTACAAATTTAACTGTGAGCAAGTTTTCGCCAGCAGGGATATCAGTGTTAGCATCGAATGTGGGGTCACACCAGGAAATCATAACGTTAGCGTTTTTGTTACAACCAGCCATGTTAGGCTGCATGTCAGACCAAGGTGTTGTAGGAATTTCGATAATTTCAAATACGGAGTTATCGAATACAACTTTGAAACCAAGGCTAGAAGCGTGAACGTCTTCGGGCATATTCATTGTCATTGTGAATTCTTCGCCACGAAGAACTTCTGTAGCTGTGAATGCCCAGGGACCAGCAGGAACTTCAGGTTCTACAGGTTCGTCGGGAGTTACAGGAGTTTTTTCGTTAACAACGTTTACAACTGCGCTTGAACCCATGATTTCGGGCATGGGAGTGATAACTTCCATTTCATATGTGTCGTAGCTGAAAGCACCGAGTACGTTCCAGTCTTCACATGTGAATGTGCTTTCACCCAAAACTGCGTCTTCTTTAGCTTTGAATGTTACTTCAAGCAAGATTTCGCCTTCGTTAATGGTTGTGTTAGCATCGAAGGTGGGGTCACACCAGGAAATCATAACGTTTGCGTTTTTGTTACAACCTGCAAGGTTAGGCTGCATATCCGTATATTTAGCGTTAGCGATGTTTGTGATTTCAAATACTGTATTATCAAATACTACTTTGAAACCAAGGCTGGATGCCAGAATTGTTTCGGGCATTTCCATTGTCATTGTAAATTCTTCGCCTTTGAGTACTTCTGTTGCGCTGAATTTCCAAGGACTTTCAGTTGTGCTTGCAAATGCTGTAGGCATAACGCTCATAGCAATGAGTACGGAGAGCACTACGGAAAGCAAGCGTTTTGCAAATTTTTTCATACATTTACCTCCAATTTTTTTTGGCATTTTAGGTTAAAAATAAGTTACTTATAACCTCCCCTCATATTACGACACAAATGCCGTTTGCCGTAATAAATGTTTTTGTGCCTTATGTAAAATGTAAAAACATTTAACAACAGGTTTAATACCGATATCTTATATTGACAGACAATATCGGTATTTATCATTATATCATTAAAATTGCAAATTGTAAATAAAATTAACTAAAACATAATGCACAAAAAACTGTCTTGTTTTTTGTGCATTAATTCATCTTTTTATTAATTTTTTTATAAAGCGTTTTAATCGTGTTTTCACGTTGTATCCACCGTACACTTTTGCGATATAGGGAAAACCATTTTTCATATAATCTTCCCAGAATTTCAAAACGTCTTTCTGAGGTTTTGTAGGCCTGTAAAGATTAGGATTTTTAACCTTGGCATCTTCTAATTTTTCGTCGGACAACAAAAGCTTTTCCTTAGCATTTTCAAAAAGTTTTTCACCTTTTTGAGAATTTACAAGAACAAGTGAAACTCCTTTCTCATCAGAGAAATCAGGAGTTACGCCTTCTATTCCCCAGAAGTCGGCAATCGTGATATCCGAGCACCTCGGAGTATTTGCATATTTGCACTCATAACAGGATGGACGAAGACAAGCGTCAGTATAGAAAACGTTTTTCCATATTCGCATAAGAGAAGTTTCTATCTCTTCCCTGCCGTTTTCATAAACTGCCTTTTCATAATGCCCCCATCCGAGGTCTTTGGGACGGTGGTAATACATAGCAACACGGGAATGACGTTTTTTCTCAATAAAAGAGATGTATTCAGAGAAAAGTTTAGGACTTAACACCCCATGACAAAGGATATCAACGAGAAAGAGATTTTCATTTTCACCGACAAAATTTCTCACGGCGTCAACCTGACATGGTGTTCCTGTAAAAAGAACCTGTTTATTATCATCAACGTCCTTTTTTATCTTTAAGAAAATATCTTCCATATCACTCTGGGAGTATTTTGAGTTTTTACATAAGTCACGTTCTTTTTCGTCTTCGGCGCGGGTATGCACGGCTTTTAAATCATCGTTGAATTTTACGCCGTAAACCACACCGCCATTATTCAAAACAACGTCTGAAAGCACGGTAAAAGCGCCACCTGATGCACTTTTTTCACGGACACTGTCAGATGCTTTTGCCGCATAGACGGTCGGAACGTTTTTCACCTTAATCTCATTCTGGAAAGCACAGCTTTTTTTACAAAGTCCGCACTCAACACACTTTTCACCGTCAATTTCAGGATAAGAAAATCCCTTTTCATCTGGCTTTATACTTATAGCACCAAACGGGCAAACGTTTTTACAGGCTGTACATCCACAACATAAGGATTCATTTTCCACTAATTTAAACATAAAACCACCTAATTTTCTTTGATGAATGAATGAAGATTTTCGGTAGCGGTATCAAGGTCGTAAATATAGTACCAGGTACCGTTAATCATAGCATCATTTCCGCTTTTAGGTCTGCAATCCGAAGTCGGCAGACTGAAGCTTTCGATACGCGGAAGATTTTTGGCAGTCCACAATGCAATATCAAGAATTTCGTAGTCTGTAAGACTTGTCTTGCAGTTTTCACAAAGCATCTTGATAATATGGTCGTAATCTAAAAGTTTATCAAGTTTTTTAACTCTTTCATAAGCCGCAATCAAAACTTCCTTCTGACGGTTTCCGCGCTGAACGTCCCCACCGGGGCTATATCGGTTACGGGAATACGCCAAAGCCTGAGAACCCGTTAAAATCTGCTTACCGGGTGCTTTGATATCTTCGCAGGGCACACCTACACCACGAAGTGAATGGGTATAGTTTTCGTTCATTACCCTCATTTCACTTTCGTCAACGTCAATTTCAACACCGCCTATGTAGTCGATAAGCTTTACAAACTGCATATAGTTTACCGAAACGTAATCGGTGATGTCCATATCAAAATTCTGATTAATGGTCTTTACGGCAAGTTCCGCACCGCCGTAAGAATGGGCGTGAGTAAGCTTATCGTTAAACGTATTGCCATTACCTCTGTCAATTTTCACATAAGTATCTCTGGCAATCGAAGAAAGCTTTAACTTTTTATGCTCACGGTCAATAGTGAGAATCATAACGGCATCCGAGCGTCCGTTTTTACCGTCGCCGAAATCTCTTTTAATATCAAGTCCAAGCAAAGCAATATTCGTAACCTTATGATTTTCAAAAGGTACGAGATTCACAGAAACGTTCTGCGGATTAAACTCGGTGTCCGTATTTACCTTGCCCATATAATTAAACTTAACCCATAAGAAAACACCAAGAAGTATTGCAATGATTAAAGCAAAAATAATTATAAAAGTTATAAGAATTTTTTTACCGGTTTTCATATTTACGCCTCAATTCGTTAACTTATTTAATTTAATAACCATATTATATCATATTTTTTAAAAGTTACAAGGTCTGATGCTTATTTCTCCACCTATTACTTTTTTCTCGTCACCGTTATCGTCAAGGACTATGAGATATCCGTTCTCGTCAACACCTTTAAGTATTGCTTCGTAGCTGTCATCAAGCCCTATGACACGGATTTTTTCATCTATCATAAAAAGCCTTTTTGAATATTCACAAAGCATTTCACTTTTATTCTGAGGAAAATTCTTATAATATTTACTGAAATTCTTTAAAAGAGTTGCAGTAAACTCTGCCCTGTCGCAACGTATACCCGTTTCGGAGAACAAAGAGGTGGCAATATCACGAAGGTCGTCAGGGAAATCATCGGTGCCGTGCAGAATATTCACGCCAATCCCAACTATGACGTAGTCACAGGTAGCATCAGCTTTAAGTGTAGATTCCGTGAGTATACCGCAGATTTTTTTACCGTTAAGATAGATATCGTTCGGCCATTTGATAGCAGTCTTCACACCCGTAATATCAAGAATGGTATCGTACACCGCCATTGCCGCTAAAAGCGTAACGGAGTTTACTTCACTTACAAAAAATCTAGGTCTAAGAATTAAAGAAAGATATACCCCTTTACCCGCTAAGGATAAAAAGCTTCTGTCAAGTCTGCCTCTGCCTTTTTGCTGACTGTCGGCAACCACAACCGAATTCTCCTTAGCTCCATTCTGTGCCAGAGTTTTCGCATAATCATTTGTAGAACCGATACTTTCAAAAAAAGTAACGTCAAAGCTTTCGTCGAGAAAAGATTTTATTTTTTCTGCAGAATATTTTTCCATATAATACCTCTGTTTATCAAAAGTCAACTTTATTATATCACAATTCTTTTTCTTTTTCAAAAAAATCTAAAATATAACATTTTAAAGCCGACAATCTTTTCATTTACCATTTAGTAAAATAAAATTAAGTCTAAATGAAAGGTTGTTAAAATATGAAAAGTGTCCCCCTTTTGAAAACAAAGTCTGATACTGTTACCGAGAACGTAAAGTACCTGATAACGGCTTTGTTTTCTCTGCTAATTTCAAACGTGAATTTACTCTCTTCAATGTCACCGTTTGCCGTGGCATTCTCCGCAGCACTTCCGTTAAACTATTCGGTGAGCGCAGTTATAGGTGCCGTAACAGGCTACGGATTTTTTGGAAGCTTCCCCGAAAACTTAGTTTACATAGCATCTTTATTCGCTATATTGGGTGTAAAGAGTATTACTTTACAAATAGGGAGATTTAAAGGCAATCCCCTTTTGTTATCGGCTTTATCCGCCTTTATACTTGGGCTTTTCCTGATAATGAGAAACGTTATACTTGACAGTGGCACTATTGACCTTATATTCTGTATCTGCGAAAGCATTATGGGAAGTGCTTTTACCTATTTTTCTTTTTTCGCTTTCAGAGCAATATCGTATGGGAGAAAAATTTACGATACTGCTACCGTTGAACGCACAAGCACCATTATCATACTGCTTACGGGACTTTTAAGCCTTTGCAAAATATCTGTATTTGTTTTTAACCTTGGAAGAATTACGGCGGTTGTGATACTTCTGGCAATAGCAAGAAAAAAAGGAGTGTCACCCACCTCGGTTATCGGACTTCTGTTTGCAGTAATTCTGACTCTTCATTCACCCGAATTCACTTTATCAGCAGGTATTATTGCAGTAGCTTCCATGATATCAGCTTACTTTGCACACTTTGGAAAGCTCACTCAATCGGCATTTTTCATCCTTACCTATACCGTCGGAATAATGGTAACAAACAGTTCCACATCCACCATAGAAGGTGCATTTGATATGCTTTTCGGCACGGGGATTTTTATGGTAATTCCCGAAGCCTACCTTGAAAAAATCGGAAAAACTGCAAACAAATACAGAAACTTAAGTTGCAGTGAAAATAAAAGAACCTGTTCAAAGCTTCTGTTTGCTTCAAAAACTTTAAACGATATACACAAATCAGTGGATGCGGTTTCCGAAAAGCTCAAAAATACGGGTATCACTAACGTTTCAAAAGTATATGAAAAAACTGCCGATACCGTTTGCAAAAGATGTGGGCTCAAACTTTTCTGTTGGGAAACAAATTACAACACCACTCTTGATTCCTTTTACAAGTTTAACGATATTCTCGAAAAGAATTCAGAAATTACAAAAGACGACCTCTCCGCCTTTTTCAACACTCAGTGTGCAAAGCCTGAAGATATCGTCCGAACTGTAAACGGATATTACCACGAATATCTATCTAATAAAAATGCAACCCGTAAAATTATGAATGCGAAGCAGGTAGCCGCCGAACAACTTGAGGGAATTGCCGATATGCTTTCTGAAATGAGTGAAGAAATAAGTGAAACTTCGTTTATAAATCCAAAACTATCAGAGACGGCGTTCGGTATATTCGCAGAGCTTGGAGAAAATCCCGATGAAGTTTATTGTATCACCGACCGATACGACAGGATGAGAGTGGAAGTTTATAAGAAATCCCGCCCCGAAACAAATTCAGAACTTCTCACAGAAGAATTAAGCCTTGCTTTGGGACGTGAATTTTCCTGTCCAAGTATAGTTACCGCCGAAGATACCACAAAAATTTCTTTTTTCGAAAAAGCAAAATACACTCTTGATTTCGCAGCGGGACAGATAAACTCAAAAAACCAGAAAATCTCGGGCGACTGCTACGAGTATTTTACAGACGGAAGAGGTTTTGCTCATCTTATTCTGAGTGACGGTATGGGCAACGGAGGTCGTGCCGCAGTTGACTCTATTATGACCTGTAATTTTATACTTAAGCTTTTAAAGGCGGGATTCGGGTTTAATGCGGCACTGAAGCTTATAAACAGTGCGCTTCTGGTCAAAGCGGGTGAGGAGTCCCTTGCTACCCTCGATATAGGATGTATAGACCTTTACACGGGCGTTACACGTTTTCTTAAAGCGGGTGCCTCTGCTTCTTTCGTGACGCGAAACAAAAAAACGGTTATGGTGGGCGCCGATTCCCTGCCCGTCGGAATTTTACAGGGAATTTCATATAACGAAAATGAAATAAAGCTTCAGGAAAACGACCTTATAGTTATGGTGACGGACGGTGCTGTATCTATTACTCCTGAATGGCTTAAAGATGAAATTTCTCTTTTATCAGAATTACCTCCAAAAGAAATAGCAACTAAAATCGCAACACTTGCCAAAAAAAGAAACGGAGAAAACGACGATGATATAACAGTTTTAGCGGCAAAAATAAAAGTGGTGTAGTTTTCTACACCACTTTTTTATTCAATTACAGTAACGGGAGGTTCGCGGTTTATGTAAACTTCCACAAGTCCATCGGATTTTTTATACTTACTTCCCACCGTATGGTCAATACCCGTTACGTATCCTGACGGATAACCTTCGTCCCAACGATACTGAATGATATAGGAAACACCAAGCTCATCGAGAAGTGCAGTATATTCTGCCTGAGTTTTCTTTTCAAACGAAGGAATCAGAACTCCCTCGGAGCCTTTACTTACAGTAAAAATAATTTCAACCTTTTCTTCAAACTCAGTACCGACCTCGACACTTTGTTTTACAATAGAACCTGCGGGAAGTTTATCGTCAAACACGTACTCAGGCGCACCAAAGATATAAAGCTCACTGTTTGCAACGTTTGACGTCACGATTTCATAGGCCTGACCTATAAAATTGTCAACCTTATGCATTTCTACGCTTTCTTCGGAGGATTCTTCACTTTCCTCAAAACTTTCAGAAATCCCCGAAGGCTCGATATTTTCAAAGCTTTCTATAGAATATTCAGATTCGCCACTTACCGGTTTTTCACCTCTGTTACCAAACAAAGCCCAGAAAGTAAGAATTAAAATCACAAGTAAAATCGGCAAGGTTACAAGCGCACTGAAAACTATCATACGTCTGCTTCCAGGTTCTTTTTTATCTTTCTTGGTTTTTTCACTGACTTCTTTCGGCAAACGTATCATAACGGTTGGATTATCGTTTGATACTGTATTTTGAGTTTCAAGAGGACTTCCTATTTTTATTAAAAGTTCACTTATACTCTGTATACGACTTGAAGTTGAGAGAGAAAGTCCCTCAATTATAGCATCGGAAACCTCACGGGGTACAGTTTCATTTCTGTCCTTTATCGGAGTAAGTTCTTTATACTGAGAACGTAAAAGTGCTTCCGTTGGTACCTTCCCCGTAAGACATTCATAAATAACTGCGCATATAGCATAAACGTCTGTCCACGGGCCGTGAGGACTTACCTCAGAATACTGCTCAGGAGCAGAAAATCCCGGGAAAAGCTCAGCAGAAAGTTCTGTACTTGAAGCACGTACGGCACTTATTGAAAAGCCGTCAATTTTAGCAACACCGCTACGACTTAAAACTATATTTTTACTGCAGATGCCTCTGTGAATAATACCATCTTCATGCACGGCAGAAAGAGTCTTGATAAGCGGAATAAGCAAATCCGAAGTTTCAGACCAGCTAAGCATAGAATTTCTTTTTTCAAGATATCTTTCAAGAGAAATTCCTTCAACGTACTCGGAAATGGAATAAACCGTTCCGTGCTGATAGCATACGGAATAAACCTGAGTAATGCAAGGAAGCGTTTTCATTCTTGAAAGCTTCTGTGCAATCTCGATAAAATCACTCATATATGCTTTGAACTGAATCTGAGAATTTGAGTTCACAGAAACGGTTTTACCGTCTGTGGCACGTTTTACCAGAGTCTCAGGGAAATACTCAGAAATCTTAACTTTTCTGTTTGCAATCGTATCAAAGCCAAGGTAAACAACACTTTCCCCGTTCGAAGAAAGCACTTTGCCTATAATATATCTTTCATTTATAACAGTGTGGGGTGCGAGATGTGACGGATAAAGATTAGCGTCATCAGAATATCCACAATGAGGACAAAAATCACTGTCGCCCTTATCCTTCATACAACCCATACACAAATTGTATTTCATTTTCTTACCCCCTATTCTTATTTTTGCCCAGAAAAATGCGTTCTATATATACCTCTATTATACAAAAATCCGTTGACGTTGTCAACGGATTTTCTTTTAAATGTTATTCTGAATTTTAGCGGCTGTAACAGTATTCTGCATAAGCGTTGCGATTGTCATAGGACCTACCCCACCGGGCACGGGAGTAATATATCCCGCAATATCTTTAACAGCTTCAAAATCAACGTCGCCACAGAGTTTTCCGTTTTCGTCGCGGTTCATACCGACGTCGATAACAACGGCACCTTCTTTAACCATATCTGCAGTTACGAATTTTGCCCTGCCGACAGCGGCAACGAGTATATCGGCATTCTTACAGATTTCTTTTAAGTTCTGTGTTTTGGAATGACAGATGGTAACGGTACCATTTCTGTGAAGCAAAAGCATCGCCATAGGTTTACCTACGATGTTACTTCTTCCGATAACAACACAGTTTTTACCCGCAATATCAACGCCTGTGGAATCAATAAGCTCCATACAACCTGAAGGTGTACAGGGTAAGAAATCAAAATCACCAATCATAATTTTACCAACGTTTACAGCATGGAACGCGTCAACGTCTTTCAAAGGAGAAATAGCGGCAATTACTTTATGGTCGTCAATATGCTTCGGTACGGGAAGCTGCACTAAAATTCCGTGAACTTCAGGAGAATTGTTAATCTTTTCAACAAGGTCAAGAAGTTCTTTTTCTGTGGTTTCCTTGGGAAGAGCGTATTCAAAAGATTTGATACCACAACGCTCACAGGCCTTCTTTTTGTTGTTCACGTAAACTCTTGAAGCAGGGTCATCACCTACGATAACAACGGCAAGTCCTACCTCTATTCCCTTTTCACTGAGTTTTTTGACTTCAGTACTTACTCTGTCTTTTACCTGTTCTGAAATCTGTTTTCCGTCAATCAACTTGCACATCTTTTTTCTCCTTTTTTGCTTTCTTCTCATTATATGCCATTAACTCTTGCTGATATTCTTCAGTATCAACGTAAAGCTTTAAATAATTTTCATCATGAAGGCGTTTTTTCTTTGAACGAACGGTAATAAGTACTATAATCGCAGTCACTACCAGAAGTATTGCCAGAAGCTGGGAAACTCTGATACTTCCGATAAGCAGACTATCGGTTCTTAATCCTTCAATAACACTTCTTCCAAGTCCGTACCATGCTGTGTACATAAGGAAAATCTCACCATCAAATTTGCGGTGTTTTGAGTATAAAAACAAAACTAAAAATCCGAGTGCGCACCAGAGCGATTCATATAAAAAGCAAGGATGAACGGGAGCAGAAGCATCAACGGCAACACCAAGCTTGTTAAGTGCTTCAACGTGAGAAGGGTCACTTAAATAAGCAGTAATTCTCGCACTCGTCATACCCCACGGCAAGGTTGTATTAGAGCCAAATGCTTCAACGTTTACAAAGTTACCCCATCTGCCTATAGACTGTCCGATTAAGAATCCTAACGACGCAATATCGAGCACTGCAAAAAGTTTCATCTTATAAAGTTTAACTATCACAGAGCCTACTAAAATCGCGCCGATAAGTCCGCCGTAAATCGCAAGACCGCCTTCCCATGTTTTAAAGATTGAACCTAAATCATCTTTGAAAGAATCCCATCTGAAAGCGACGTAGTAAAGCCTTGCACCCACTATTCCGCCTATAACACCGCCAAGTGCCACGTCGATAAGTTTATCGGTAATAACACCGAATTTTTTTGCCTGAGTTGAAGCAAACACCATAGCAAGAATAATTCCGAGAGTAATGAGTATACCGTACCACGTTACACTTAAAGAACCAATGGAAAGAGCCACACGGTTAAGTGTAAACTCAAGCCCGAGACTGGGAAATTCAACTACGTTCATTGTCTTCACGTCCTTTTCTTAAACTGTCTTGGGATAAACGATGGAAAGCGACTGACTTTCATCGTTAAAATCTTTGTCAAATCGTTTTTTAATATCGTCAAAGGTTATTTCTGAAATTACTTTTATCATATCAAAAATCCCAACGTCCATCATCTCATAAGAAATCATTGCAGTTGCAGTATTTTCTGCATCATTAATGCCCTTGAGTGCTTTACCGTAGAGAGCATTTCTGCAGGAAAGGAAATCTTCCTCAGAAAGTCCGTTTCGGCGTTTGTCAAAAATCATTTCATTGAATGCTGTGAGTACCGCTTTCGGGTCTTTCGACTCACCGCCGAACATAGTAGCAATAAATCCTCTTCCTCCGAAAACTTCAGTTCCGAAATTAATATTTATAAAACCTTTTTCGTACATATCGTTATAAAAATCAGAAGTCTGACCTGCAAGCATATCGAGTAAAATTTCAAGTTCAATCTGCTGACAAAGGTTTTTATAAGGATCAGTTTCAGGAATTACCTTATATCCGAAATAAAAAAGCGGAATAGAAACTTCAAGATTCTGGGTAACTTCCTTTTTGTTTGCCGTAACGGGTTCATCAGGGAATTTTCTTTCAATTTTAACGGGTTTTGAATCTTTAAGGTTTTCAAGAATAATCTTTTCTGCTACCGAAGCATCAAAGTTACCCGCTACCGAAATCACCATATTTGAAAGGTTGTAGAAAGTATTATAGCATCTGTAAAGCAAGTCTGCATCAATTTTCGCAATACTTTCAACAGTACCCGCAATATCCACCTTTACAGGGTGGTTATGGTAAAGCCCTTCAAGAAGGTTAAACATAACTCTCCAGCTCGGCAAATCCTCGTACATCCTGATTTCCTGACCGATAATTCCCTGCTCTTTTTCCACCGTCTGCTGAGTGAAATACGGAGCCTGAACAAAGGTAAGAAGTGCCTTTAACGACTCTTCAAACTGGTCGGTACACGAGAAAAGGTAACAAGTCTTGTCAAATGAAGTAAATGCGTTTGCTTCTGCACCCGTTTTTGCAAAAAGTGTAAAAGCATCACCATCTTCACTTTCAAAAAGCTTATGCTCTAAAAAATGGGCAATACCGTCGGGAACATTTGCAAAATCAGACTCATCACCGGTTTTAAAAAAATTATCAACAGAGCCGTATTTCGTACCGAAAAGCGCATACGAAGTGCTGAACCCTTTCATAGGATAAAGCAAAATCACAAGTCCTGAGTCATGCTCAATACGGATATATTCTTCACCTATGCGTGAATTTTTGATTATTTCCTTTTTCATTGCAAATCTCCTTTCTTATTAGTAAGAAGATATGTTACGTTAAGTTTTAAAAGTTTTGCGGCATTTATAATGTCATCTCTGGTTACCTTCTCAAGGCAAGCAATTTCCTTCTCGGGTGTATTGAAAGTTTCAAGCAAGGTATTTGTAAGGTAATAGTTTTCAACCGAATACACACTTTCACCAACGGAATTAAAAGCGTTTTTAAGGCTTAAAAGAGCAAATTCCATATCGGTATCAGTGAAATCACCTTTACACAAATCGGAAAGTTGTTCTAAAATAGCTTCTTTGGCATCGTCAATTTTATCGTGTTCAACGCCACTGTCGATAAGCATTATACCTTTTGCTTTGTCGTAACGTGCCGCACAGTAATAGCAAAGACTCTTCTTTTCCCTGACGTTTAAAAAGAGTTTCGAAGTAGGTGTACCGCCCAATACCGCAACCGCAAGTCGCATAGGATATAAAAGCTCACTGTCAGGTCCGATACCCGTTTTAAATCCAAAACAGAGCTTAGACTGGGTGACATCAAAGTATTCAGTTTCATCAAATTGCTCATCATTTACGGGAGCAATCTTCGTTACAGGAAGTGAAACAGGATTTCTTTCAAGCTTTTCAAAAGCTTTTTTAAAGATTTGTTTTGCAGTTTCAGGGTCTCCCATACCGACGTGATTGATTTCAATATGAGCTTCGTTTAAAATACGGCGGTAGGCATCGGAAACTGCCTGTAAAGTAATTTCCTTTGCAGACTCCACAGTACCGCATTTATCGGCTCCGTAAGCTTCATCCTTAAACATTAAGGAAACCGTTTTCTTCTGGGCATAGCGGCGTTTATTATTGATTTCGGCTTCGATTGTATCAATAAGAAAACTGCGCTGAAGCTCAAAAGTCTGCTCGTCAAAAAGTCCGTTTGGCATATTTGGTCTTAAAAGCAAACCGCATAAAACACTGGCACTTTCTTTTAAAAGTTCTTCTCCGTTTAATGCAAAAGTATCATCAATTGCAGAAATGCTCAAAGTTATAACGGCTTTATCCCCTACCTTTGAAACACTTCCCGAAACGGATGCCCCGTACATAAGATTTAACTTTTTGGAAAAATCTTTCAGGGTTTTGAAATCCTCATAACCTTTTTCAAGTATAAGGGAAACCAAAGCATTTTCCGTCATAGTTTCTTTTTTAAGCGGTAAAATAAGATGCAAAGCTAAAAGATTAGTCTTGTACCTTTCATCTCTTACACTGCCAAAATATACACTTTCTGCAATCTTTTCACGCAAAAAAGGTGTTTTCATTATATCATTCCTTTTAAATCAGATATTCTTTTTTAAGTATACCATATTATCGCAAAAAAAATAAGACTTTTTTATAAATATTTTAAAGAAAATTAAAAAAGATTAATAATTTCACTTTCTTCTTTCAATATTTATGGATTTTTTCTCTAAAAGGTTGACCAAACGCCATATTAATTATATAATTTATTATGGAAATAAAAAATTTTTTCAGGAGGTATTTTTATGGCAGTATTAGTAACAGGCGGTGCAGGATACATTGGTTCTCATACCTGCGTTGAGCTTTTGAATGAGGGTGAAGAAATTATTATCGTTGATAATTTTATCAACTCAAAACCTGAAGCTTTAAACCGCATCAAAAAAATCACAGGTAAGGATTTTAAATTCTATGAAGTGGACTTGCTTGACCGTGAAAACCTCGAGAAAGTTTTTGAACAGAATGAAATCGATGCAGTAATCCATTTTGCAGGTCTTAAAGCAGTTGGTGAAAGTGTATCAAAACCTATCTGGTATTATCATAACAACATCACGGGAACTTTAATTCTGTGTGAAATTATGCAGAAATACGGCGTTAAGAAGATGGTATTCAGTTCTTCTGCTACTGTTTACGGTTCTCCCAAATCAGTTCCGATAAAAGAGGACTTCCCTCTTTCCACAACAAACCCCTACGGATCCACAAAGCTTATGATTGAAGGCATTTTGCGTGACCTTTACGTTGCAGACAAAGACTGGTCCGTTGCGTTGCTCCGTTACTTCAACCCCATCGGTGCTCACAAAAGCGGTCTTATCGGTGAAGACCCTAACGGAATTCCTAACAACCTTCTCCCCTATATTGCTCAGGTAGCTTCAGGAAAGCTTGAGTGTCTCTCAGTTTTCGGAAGTGACTACGATACAGTTGACGGTACGGGTGTACGTGACTATATCCACGTTGTTGACTTGGCACTCGGTCACCTTAAAGCACTTGAAAAAGTAAGAAAAGACAAAGGCGTTGATGCTTATAACTTAGGTACGGGTACAGGATACTCCGTTTTGCAGATAGTAGATGCTTTTGAAAAAGCGAGTGGCAAAAAGGTAAATTACAAAATTACCGACCGCCGTCCCGGTGACATCGCTGAATGCTATGCAGACCCCAAAAAGGCAAAGGAACTCCTTAACTGGGAAGCAACACGCGGTGTTAAAGAAATGTGTGAAGACTCCTGGCGCTTCACCGTAAACAATCCTAACGGACTTTAATATGAAAGCCGATGCTTTGTGCGTCGGCTTTTTCTATTATTTCCCGCTTGAAGTAAAAATGATTATATGATATAATGAAGAAAATGGGTGTTAGGTCTTTCAAGCCCGACAACGCAGAAAAAGCCGAATTTTGAATAATTTCAGGCGGGTTCGGATTTATCGGTTATGCATAGAGAAAGGAGACATTTATGAAACATATTTTAAAAGTTATTTCTGTACTTATGATAATTTCTGTTTGTCTGTCATCCGTAACGGTATCGGCTGCAAAGGAAGAACCCTTTAAGGGTATCTGGGTGTCAACAGTTTATAATCTCGATTACCCTTCAAAACCTACAACCGATGCAAATACCTTGATGGCTGAAGCAGATAAGATACTTGATAATTGTGAAGAAATGGGTATGACTGCTGTATTTTTACAGGTACGTCCTTCGGGGGATGCCCTTTATGAGTCTGACATCTTCCCGTGGAGTAAATATCTCACGGGAACTCAGGGTTTTGCACCGTCAGGTGGTTTTGACCCTCTTACATACTGGATAAAGGGTGCTCACAAAAGAGGCATGGAGCTTCACGCATGGCTTAACCCTTACAGAGTTACAAAGGGTGGCGACAGCGAATGGAATGCTTTAGCCCCTGATAATCCCGCTAAGATGAATCCTCACTGGGTAGTTAAATACACTCCCGACGGGAACTATTACTTGAATCCCGCACTTCCCGAGGTAAGAGAGCTTGTAATCAACGGCATCGTTGAAATCGCAGAAAACTATGACGTTGACGGAATTCACTTTGACGACTACTTCTACCCCGGTCAGAATTTTAATGATAACGACAGTTTTATTCTTTACGGAAAAGATTTTTCTTCTCTTGATGAATGGCGAAGAAACAACGTTGATTTGCTTATCAAGGGCGTTTATGACGCAGTAAAGAGCATTGATAAAAATATCGACTTCGGCGTAAGTCCTCAGGGCATCTGGAGAAATAAAGGCAGTGACTCATTAGGCTCCGACACAACGGGTTCACAGAGTTACAACCATTATGCCGATACAAGAAAATGGGTAAAAGATGAAATCATAGATTACATCTGTCCGCAGATTTACTGGTATATCGGTCAGAAAGGTGCCGACTATGAAATTGTCACCAAATGGTGGGCAGACGTTGTAAAAGGTACCGACGTAAAGCTTTATATCGGTATGGCTGACTATAAGGCAAATGCCCAGAATCCGTCAGACCCCTGGCACGGAATAACGGCTATCAAAAATCAGATTGCTTTAAACCGCTCAATTCCTGAGGTTTCGGGTGAAATTCATTTCAGGTACAAATTTTTAGTTGATAACCAAAATCTTTTTAACTTCTATAAAAACGATGATACTGTAAGTAACGTTTCCCCCATTCTGCCCGAAAAAGAAACTGTTACCGACAAGGATAAAAATGAAGTTTCCCTTATCAAAACAAGAACTCCTGCAAAAGACGGCAGTGGTACCTGGATACTTTTAAATGACGGAAACTATAAATTTGCAAATGATAAAGGCGTTTACACTGTCGGTTGGCAGAAGTCAGACGGAAGTTGGTTTTACTTTAACCGCGACGGCATTATGCAAAAGGGTTGGCAAAAAATTGACGGAAGTTGGTTCTTCTTCAACGGTGGCGGTTATATGAAAACCGGTTGGCTTAAAAATGGCGGTAAATGGTATTTCTTCAATGGCGGAGGATATATGAAAACCGGTTGGGTTAAGACCGGTGGCAAATGGTACTACTTTATGCCCGACGGGGATATGGCATTTGATACCATAACTCCCGACGGATACCGTTTGGGTAAAGACGGCGCTATGATGTAAAAATAAAGACCTGAGGAAAATCCTCAGGTCTTTTGTTATGCTAATTTTTCGACTTTACGTTTTTGTACTTTAGGTCTTGCTTTTTTCTCAACTACGTCGGCATTGATGATAACCTTTTTGATGGTTTCATCGGAAGGTACAGTAAACATAAGCTCCATAAGGATTTCTTCCATAATGTTACGAAGACCTCTGGCACCAGTTTTTCTCTTGATAGCTTCTTTTGCGATTGCTTTTAATGCTTCATCGTCAATTGAAAGCTCAACGTTATCAAGGTTAAAGATACTACTGTACTGGCGTAAAAGCGAGTTTTTAGGCTCTTTGAGAATTCTTACAAGCTGTTCTTCATTTAAGTCCTCAAGTGCTGTAATAACGGGCAGACGTCCTACAAGCTCAGGAATAATTCCGAATTTCACAAGGTCTGACGGAACAAGCTCTTTTAAGAGTTCGCCCTTACCTTTTTCGGTGTGTTTTTCAACCTTTGCACCGAATCCCATTGAAGAGGAGTCAGTTCTCTTTTCAATGATTTTTTCAATCCCTTCAAATGCACCACCGCAGATAAAGAGGATGTTTTTGGTATCAAGCTGAATGAACTCCTGGTGAGGATGCTTTCTTCCACCCTGAGGAGGAACGTTTGATACAGTTCCTTCAAGGATTTTGAGAAGTGCCTGCTGAACACCTTCACCGCTTACGTCACGGGTAATAGAGGTATTCTCGGATTTACGGGTAATCTTATCAATTTCATCGATATAGATAATTCCACGTTCTGCCGCCTCAACGTCAAAATCAGCCGCCTGTAAAAGTCTTACGAGTACGTTTTCAACGTCGTCACCCACGTAACCTGCTTCGGTAAGAGTGGTAGCGTCTGCAATTGCAAAAGGAACGTTTAAAGTTTTAGCAAGAGTCTGTGCAAGTAAAGTTTTACCAACACCTGTAGGTCCTAAAAGCAAAACGTTACTTTTCTGGATTTCAACGTCGTTGTCTTTTGCAAGGAATATTCTCTTATAATGGTTGTAAACTGCAACAGAAAGGCTTATTTTAGCCTTATCCTGACCGATAACATACTGATCAAGAACTTCTTTAATCTGTGCAGGTTTCAAAAGCTTGGGAGCATTATATACCGTATCGTTATGATGAGGTTCATTATGTTCTTTACGGGGAGCAAAAAGTCCCTCTTCCGCCAGAAGGTCATAACAAAGCTCTACACAGTTATCACAGATATTTGCATGTTGTGAATGCAGCATTCTTTCAACAGTCTGCTCACTTTTTCCGCAAAAACTGCACCTTACCGGTTCTTTTTCGTTAAATTCAGCCATAACTTAATCCCTTTTTACAATAACCTTATCAATAAGGCCGTATTCTTTAGCTTCTTCAGCAGACATAAAATTATCACGTTCGCAATCTTTTTCGATTGTAGCGATATCTTTTCCTGTATTGGATGCCAAAATTTCATTAAGGTGCTTTTTCATTCTGAGAATTCTTTCAGCCTGAATAGCAATATCAGTAGCCTGACCCTGAGCTCCGCCCAAGGGCTGATGAATCATAACTTCACTGTTAGGAAGTGCAAGGCGTTTGCCTTTTGCACCGGAAGATAATAAGAATGCGCCCATAGAAGCCGCCATACCGATACAAATTGTGGACACGTCACATTTGATATACTGCATTGTGTCATAAATTGCCATACCTGCAGTAATGGAGCCTCCGGGACTGTTGATATAAAGGTAGATATCCTTATCAGGGTCCTGGCTTTCGAGATACAAAAGCTGAGCCACAACCAAGGAAGCTGTAACGTCATTAACTTCATCTGAAAGCATAACAATTCTGTCATTTAAAAGTCTTGAATAGATGTCATAGGAACGTTCACCTCTGCTTGTTTGTTCCACGACCATTGGTACTAAACTCACAAAAAATTCCTCCAATCAAAAAAACTGTCGGGTGAGGAGTATACACTTCCCCACCCTTCTTTGTTTACTTTAATTATGCATCAACTGCGTTTGCTTTAATCAAATCGATAGCTTTATTTACTGCAACGTCTGCTTTGAGGTCTTCAGCAGGAATCATAGCTTTAACCTTGTCAGCTTCCATATTGTAAGCTTCAGCAATACGAGCGTATTCTTTTTCAAGGTCTTTATCTGTTACCTTGATATCTTCGATTTCTACGATCTTTTCAAGTGCAAGACGAATCTTAACCTGTTTTTCAGCCTGTTCTTTGAATGTCATTCTGAAGGAATCGGGCTGCATACCTGTGTACTGGAGGTAAAGGTCAAGGTTCATACCCTGGCTCTGCAAACGATAGTCAAAATCGCGAACCATTTCGTCGATTCTGCTTTCATACATTTCTTCGGGGATTTCGCCTTCCATATTTGCAATAACTTCATCGATAAGTTTGTTTTCAAACTCAGTTGTAGCAGCTTTATCGTTCTGCTCTTTGAATCTCTTCTTAATGTCGTTTTTAAGGTCTTCCAAAGTATCGAATTCACTTACGTCTTTTGCAAATTCATCGTCAGCTTCAGGAAGCTCTTTAGCGTTGATTTCGTGGATTTTTACTTTAAATACGGAATCTTTGCCTTTAAGCTCTTCAGCATGGTAATCTTTGGGGAATTTAACGTTTACGTCAAATTCATCGCCGATGTTATGACCGATAATCTGATCTTCAAAGCCGGGGATAAACTGACCAGAGCCCAATGTAAGGTCAAATTTCTCAGCTTTACCGCCGTCAAAAGGAACACCGTCAACAGAACCGTCAAAATCGATAACAACGATATCGTCTTTTGCTGCTGCACGATCAGTAACGGCAATTGTTCTTGCGTTACGTTCTCTCAAACGGTCGATTTCAGCAGTGATTTCTTTAGCAGTTACTCTTTTAACTGTTTTCTTAGCTTTGATACCTTTGTAATCTTTTACAGTTACTTCGGGTTTAACAACGCAGATAGCTTTGAATTTATATCCTTCTTCTTTGGATACGTCCAAAATTTCAACTTCGGGAGGAGCTACGAGGTCGAGTTCTGCCTCTTTTACAGCTTCTTCCAAAGCGTCAGCATAAGTAGAATTTACTGCATCTTCAAAGAAAATGCCTTCGCCGTAAAGCTTTTCAATCATTTTTCTGGGAGCTTTTCCTTTACGGAAACCGGGAACTTCAATTTTCTTACCTCTTCTCAAAAAAGCTGTCTGACATGCTTTTTCGAAAACTTCAGCAGAAACCTGAATTTCAAGCTCAAATTTGTTTGTTGCCACATTTGTTTTTGATACTAAACTCATCAAAACTTCCTCCTAAAATAAACCGCAAAGCGGCACTTTTTATACTATGATATAATTGTAACACATATTTGTTAATTTTTCCAGTACTATTTTATGCTTTTACAGTTTTCTACAAATTAAATTATTTTTTTCGGAGAAAACTGCAAAAAATCACAAGAAACAAGTCTGAAATCGATGCCATTTCGCTCTCCGTTGATGGCGTGACCCAATGAATACCCGTGAATATGTCCGTAAAAGACGTTCTTTATATTATATTCAGCGAGTACCTCCAGAATCTCATAACATTCACTGCTACCGTAAACGGGTGGATAATGCAAAAACACTATGGGTTCTTTCTCAAGCTTCTTTGCAGCTTCGAGTGAAAGCTTAAGTCTTCCGCATTCACGGAGTAAAACCTTCTTATCGGTCTGGTCGTTCATCCATCCTCTCGTCCCGCAGATTGCAAAGTCGCCGTATTCAAAAGCGTTGTTGAATAAAATCTTAACGGTTTTAATTCCCCAGGCTTCAAGCTCCTTTTCAACCTTTGTTTTGGTAGAAAACCAGTAATCGTGATTACCTTTTAAGATAATCTTGGTACCCGGAAGCGTGTCAAGATACTCAAAATCCTTCCTGCTTTCCTCCATAATAAGGCCCCAGGAAATATCTCCCGCTATCACAACGGTATCTTCGGGCTTTACCAAAGCTTTCCAGTTTTCGGTAAGCCTTTCAACGTAGTTTTCCCAACCAGGGAAAACATCCATCGGCTTATTGACGCCAAGGGATAAATGCAAATCGGCAATTGCAAATAAACTCATACTTTTTTCCTATTTAAGCATTCCGATTACTTTGTCTACCATCTGTTCACGGCTTACACTGTCTGTAAAGCGAACTTCTTTACACTTAAGGTCAAGCAAGGACTGAGGGGGCGCCATACGGCTCAAATCAGCAAGGAGCTGAACCTGATCAAAATCGTCCTCGGGGAGTGTATTATCGGTAATACCTTTAAGTACGTCAGCAGTAAACTTATACGGAGAAGCGGTAGATGCGATAATTGTCTTGGTATCGTCACCTGTTTTCTCACAGTAGTCGTTATATACCTTTACAGCAACTGCAGTATGTGTATCACAGAGGTAGCTGTAATCTTTGAACGTTTCACCAATTGTTTTCTTGGTATCCTCATCATCACAGTAACCACCGTAGAAGTGTTCGGAAAGTTTTGCTTTTACGTCGGCAGTAACTTCATACTTACCGTCTTTTGAAAGCTTTGTAAACCAATCTGTGATAACTTTATCATCCTCACCACAAAGGTCGTAAAGAAGTCTTTCAAGGTTAGAAGAAATAAGAATATCCATAGAAGGAGAAGATGTAGCGAAGAATTCACGATTTTTATCATACACGCCTGTTTCAATAAAATCAGCAAGTACCTTGTTTTTATTGGATGCACAGATGAGTTTTCCAAAAGGTAATCCCATCTTCTTAGCGTAATAAGCGGCAAGAATGTTACCAAAATTACCCGTAGGAACACAGATATTTACAGTTTCACCAAGTTTAATCTCTTCACGTTCAACCATAGTAGCGTAAGCCGCAACGTAGTAAACAATCTGAGGAACAAGTCTGCCCCAGTTAATGGAGTTTGCAGAAGAAAACATCTGGTTGTTCTTTTTAAGTTCTTCAACGATTACAGGGTCAGTAAAGATTTTCTTAACACCACTCTGTGCATCGTCAAAGTTACCTTTGATAGCACAAACAGAAACGTTGTTACCTTCCTGAGTTGTCATCTGGAGTTTCTGCATATTACTTACACCGTGTTCAGGATAGAAAACAAGCATCTTTGTTTTGGGAACGTCTTTAAAGCCTTCCAAAGCTGCTTTACCTGTATCACCCGAAGTTGCAACCAAAACAACGATTTCTTTATCAGGAACAGTTTTATTTGCAGACGTTGTAAGAAGGTAAGGCAAAAGCTGTAAAGCCATATCCTTGAACGCACAGGTAGGGCCGTGCCAGAGTTCTAAAAGATATGCTTTTTCGCCTACTTTTGCGATTTCGGAAATATTTTCAGAATCGAATTTTTTATCTGTGTAAGCATTGTCAACGCAGTAATCGAGTTCTTCCTTTGTAAAGTCTGTCAGGAATTTTGAAAGAACTTTTTTAGCTTTTTCGTTATAGCTTAAAGAAACCATTGAAGCGATATCATCAAGGGTTAACTGAGGTAAAGTTTCGGGAACAAAAAGTCCTCCCTCTTTAGAGATACCCTGCGCAATAGCTTCAGCAGAAGTAACTTTACAACCTGAATTTCTGGTACTGTTGTAATACATATTAATTCTCCTTTATTCGTATTTCGGGCTTATTCAAAAGCATTTTCAATATGCTCAATATTAACTAACTTTTTATTTTCATCGAGAATTACCTCGATAATGTCAAAACGCGGTTGCAGTTTGGTATTGATAAGATACCTTGCCGCAGTCTTTTTAATTTTATCCTGTTTTAGAAACGTCACCGCTTCTCTGGGGGCTGCAATTGTATTTTCGTTTCGGGTTTTAACCTCAACGAATGCCACGATATCACCTTTTTGTGCGATAACGTCAATCTCACCCTCAGGACCGTGATAATTCATATCAAGGATTTTGTATTTTTGTTTTTTCAAATATTTTGCAGAAAGCTTTTCACCTGTTTCTCCTGAAACTGCGGTATCGGGCTTACTTTCAAAATACTTTTTCAGAAAACTCATTCTGTGAACGTCGGAAACGCCGTATTTATCAAGCATTTCATAATGAAGCTTCGTGCCGTACCCTTTATGCTTTTCAAACATATACTCAGGATAATCTTCTGCTATTTTTGCCATATAACGGTCTCTTTCAACCTTAGCAAGAATAGAAGCCGCCGCAATAGAAGCAGAAGTTGCATCACCTTTTACAAGGCATCTGCTCGGCACTGAAACGTCGGGATTTTTATCCCCGTCAATAAGCGCAAATTTAGGTTTTACTTTAAGTCCCTCAACTGCCCTTCTCATAGCAAGGAAAGTAGCTCTTAAGATATTAATCTCATCTATTTCCTCTACCGTAGCGGTAGCAACGCAATAAGCAATAGCTTTTTCCTTAATCTCAGGGTAAAGGGCTTCCCTTTTCTTTTCGGTAAGCTTTTTACTGTCGTTAAGTCCGTCAATGGGGTTATCGGGATCTAAAATAACCGCCGCCGCATAAACGTCCCCTGCCAAAGGTCCTCTGCCCGCTTCATCGACACCGCAAAAGCATTCAATCCCGAGCGAGGCATCATATTCGTAAAGTGTCAATTCGAATACTCCTTTCAGTTTTCAGGAACTTCAAGTGACATTTTACCAAATTTACCGCCACGGTACTCGTCAAGCACCATAGTAGCAGCGCGTAAAGTGTCAATCTCGCCACCCGAAATGAGCATTCCTCGTTTTTTGCCTACAAGGCACAAAAGATCGTATGGCTCAAGGTCACACATATCGTCTTCAGTTATCTTAAATCGTTCAAGCAAAGCATTTTTATATTCGCTTCTCATAAACTCTAAAAGTCGCATAGCTAAAAGCTCGACGTCAAGCACCTGATCCTTAACGGCACCTGTAAATGCAAGTTTTTCACCAACCGACGGGTCCTCAAACTTGGGCCAGAGAACACCGGGCATATCCAAAAGTTCAACGTCACGGCTTACTGTTACCCACTGTTTACCGCGTGTAACGCCAGGGCGGTCTTCAACCTTTGCACGTTTTTCTTTTGCAAGTTTATTTATAAAAGAAGATTTTCCAACGTTCGGAATACCAACTACCATCATACGAAGGGGTTTACCCGCCATACCTTTTTCGGCACGTCTTGCCAGTACTTCCGAAAGTGCATCCTGAACGGTCGGTAAAAACTTATCAAGACCCTTTCCCGTTTTGGAATCGGTAGCAATTGCCAAAACGCCTTCACTTTTATAGTAATCAAGCCAACGTGAGGTAATTCTATGGTCAGCGGTATCACATTTATTTAAAACTACAAGTCTTTTTTTATTTCCAATCCAATTATGGAGCTCAGGATTTGATGAACTTTGCGGAATACGGGCATCACGAAGTTCAACAACGATATCGACAAGTTTTAAATTGTCTTTAATCATTCTGCGTGTTTTCGCCATATGGCCCGGAAACCACTGCACAGACGCCTGTTCCGTCACAGAACACACCTCCTATTTTACTATACCTATATCAGAAAAAGGATACATTCTGAATACAACTTTTCCCATAATCGTATCTTTATCAACGAAAGAAATCTGATGAAATCTACTGTCAGTTGAATGGTTTCTGTTATCACCCATTACAAATACACAGTCTTCAGGAACTGTCACGGGATACTCGTGGAAGCCGACACTATATTTGGTATGAGGCTCTGCGATATAATCTTCGGAAAGCTCTTTGCCGTCAACCAAAACTTTTCCATCCTCAGTAACGTCAACAGTCTGACCTTCAAGAGCAATAACCCTTTTCACAAGAGCAGTATTAAGTCCTGAATTTTCATCAAGAATAACGATATCACCCTGCTTGGGCTCATACATAAGCTTATAAGCGATAAGTCTGTCCTCATGGTGTAAGGTAGGCTCCATTGAAGACCCGTCAACTCTAATAGAACTGATAATAAATCCGAAAACGATACCTACGATAATTGCGGCACCAACAATTGATTTTGCCCAGTCAATAAGCTCGGCAACAAGCTTACTCTGTTTTTTCTCTGTATTCACAGAAGTTTCTTCATAGTTTTCCATAACGTATCCTCACTATCTGATAATACCTACATATTTAAGAGGGAAAAATCTGAAAATAACCTTTCCCACAATAAATTCTTCGTTTATGAAGGAAAGCGCTTCAAAACGACTGTCAAGCGAATTGTTACGGTTGTCACCCATAACGAAAATGCTTCCCTCGGGAACTGTTACGGGATAATTATGAAATCCTTTGTTCCCCTTTAATATTTTGTCTTTGATATAGGGTTCTGAAATTTCAAAACCATTAACGGTCACAGTGCCGTCATCTTCAATCTCAATAGTTTGCCCTTCAAGAGCAATTATCCTTTTTACAAGGAATTTTCCAAGTCCCGATTCATCAGAAATAACAACGACGTCGCCGTTTTTCGGAGTATAGAAAATATCCGAGATAAAAAGCATATCGTTGTTATGAAGTGTAGGTTCCATCGAAGAACCGTCTACCGAAACGGGATGAATCAATACACCGAAAATCAAAAACATTATCGCAAAAGTAAAGCATAAGTTTTTTATCCAGCTGAAAATTTCTCTGTTAAACTTATTACGTTTAAGAATATCTTCCTCTTCTTCGTAATGTTTTTCTACAGAAGTTTTTGTTAAAATACTGCCTTCTTCCAACTCTTCAAGAATATCATCAACGTCATATACGCCCATTTAAAACGCCCTTCTTCTATTGGTAATTAAAGCAGAAAAAGGGGCGTTACCGCCCCTTTCCTCGTGTTCTTATACGATTTTTTCTTTAACTCTAGCTGCTTTACCAACTCTATTACGCAAGTAGTAAAGTTTTGCACGTCTAACACGACCGTGGCGGAGAACTTCAACGTCAACAACGTTGGGAGAATGTACGGGGAATACTCTTTCGATACCAACACCGTGAGCAATACGTCTTACGGTAAAGGTTTCAGAAATTCCACCGTGCTTCATAGAGATGATTGTTCCCTCGAAAGCCTGAATTCTTTCTTTGTCGCCTTCACGGATTTTAACAGCAACTCTTACGTAGTCACCGACCTGAAGTTCAGGTTTTACTTCCTTCATGCTGGACTGGCTGATAAGTTTTAATGCGTCCATAATTTTCCTCCTAGTTTTCAGACATTCTTGCATCCAAGGCTAAACCCGTGCAGAGGACTGCCCGCTTTAATGTTAAACATTAATCCCCACTTTGGGTAAAAATACCTCAAGCGGAACATTATCTTATACATATTACCATATCTTTTCTCAAATTGCAAGAGTTTTTTTAAAATTTTTGCAATTTTTCCCGACAAAATAAGGATTTCAGCAAGTTTTACCAAAATATTAAAGGTACGGCTTAGGTTATTACACCAAATGACGGATAAGTTTCTCTCTGTCACCCTCAAGCAGGTCGATAACGGGAACTTCAATCAAAGTATATGCACCGGGTGTCTGTTTCATAGTAGCTCTTGCAGAAGAAACAAGCACCTGACCTGTGAGTGCAGGATTATTTATCTTCATATTAAACTCAAAAAGCTGGTTAGGGGTTTTACCAGAAACACCTTTACGTGTTAAATTTACGCCGTGACCCATATCAAGAAGATTGTCAACGGAATCCACCTGAATTACGTGGGTTTCATCGTTTACAAAGTAGGCATCATTTTTAATTTTGTTTGCAACTTCATCAAAATCATATCCGTCTTTGAGTTCGATATAAACCATTCTTCTGTGGATAGAAGTACCAAGCGGAATAGTCATTGAAAGAGCTTCTTTGACTCCTTCAACCGCTTTAACCGCAACAGTGTGTCCCATACTCATACCGGGGCCAAAGTTTGTATAGCTGAGTCCCTTGGGAGCACAAGCTTCGAGCAAACTACGTACCACGGAATCAGAACCGGGGTCCCATCCTGCAGAGATAATGGAAACTGTACCATTTTCTTTACAAGCCTTATCAAGGGATTCACGCAAATCCCAGATTTTTGTATGAATGTCAAAGCTATCTACAGTATTGATTTTGTTTTTGATACAATCGAGTGCAAACTCCTCAACAGAACGTGTGGGAGTTGCTAAAATTGCTACGTCGGGTTTTTCGGAAAGCTTTGTAACGTGGTCAACCACTTCATAACCTGCAAGTTCAGGGGGCTGAGTACCGTTAACGTTTCTGCGTACAATACCAACACATTTCATATCACTCGAAGCTTCAATAGCTTCAAGTGCGTATCTTCCGATATTTCCGTAACCGATAATTGCTATCTTAATCATAAAAATCTCCTTTAGATTGAAGCTTTGTGGAATACTTTTTTACCTTTTTTAATAACTACAAATTCTTCGATTTTAATCATTGCTTTAGGATCGGCAATCTTTTCGCCGTCAACAGAGATACCGCCCTGCTGTACAAGACGTCTTGCTTCACCATTAGAAGGTGCAAGATTACATTTTACAAGCAAGTTAAGAATTCCGATTTCACCGTTTTCAAGGTCAGCTGCATCGAGAACCGTTGTGGGCATATCATCAGAATTTGCAGCAGAGGAAAATACCTGTCTTGCAGCTTCGAGAGCCTTTGTAGCCTCTTCTTCGCCGTGTACCATCTTGGTAACTTCGAAAGCAAGTCTTTCCTTAACGGGGTTAAGTTCAGCACCTGTGAGAGATTCCATAGCTTCGATTTCTTCGATAGGTACGAAGGTGAGAAGCTTCATACAGTTGATAACGTCATCGTCACCAACGTTTCTCCAGTACTGGAAGAATTCGTAAGGTGAAGTCTTTTCGGGGTCAAGCCACAAAGCGCCTTTTTCTGTTTTACCCATCTTCTTACCTTCTTTTGTGGTAAGGAGAGTAAAGGTCATACCGTAAACTTCTTCGCCCTCAACACGACGAACGAGGTCAACACCGCCAAGGATGTTACTCCACTGGTCGTCACCGCCGAGTTCCATCTTACAGCCTTCTGTACGGTTAAGATGCAAGAAGTCATAACTCTGCATAATCATATAGTTAAATTCAAGGAAGCTTAAGCCTCTTTCAAGACGGGATTTGAAGCATTCTGCAGTAAGCATTTTGTTAACGGAAAAATGTCTTCCTACGTCACGCAAAAGGTCAAGATATTTGAATTCGCAGAGCCAGTCACCGTTTTTAACGATTTTAGCTTTGCCTTCGCCAAAGTCAACGAATTTTGACATCTGCTTACGGAAGCATTCTGCGTTATAAGCAATCTGTTCGTGAGTAAGCATAGGACGCATATCAGTTTTACCTGTGGGGTCACCGATAAGTGTTGTACCTGTACCGAGCAATGCGATAGGACGATGTCCTGCAAGCTGTAAACGTTTCATAACAACAAGCTGCAAGAAATGACCTACGTGCAAACTGTCAGCGGTTGCGTCAAAGCCGATGTAAAAGCTTACTTTTTCGTTGTTTAAAAGTTCTTCGATTTTCTCCTCGTGAGTCATCTGAGCGATAAGCCCTCTGCGTTTAAGTTCTTCAAATACAGTCATTTTATACTGCTCCTTTCAAAAATATAAAAGTCCTCTACCCCATATGGGATAGAGGACGAATAAATCGTGGTACCACCTCTGTTCGCTTCTGCCTCACAACAAAAGCCTCATCCGGTACTTTAATACCGTAACGCTATAACGGGCGTTCCCGACAATCCCTACTGACACTTCAGGACGTGGCTCCAAGAGGTATTCGCAACAGAACTCTTATGTCCTCACACCAACCGGACACTCTCTTAAAAGAAATTTCTGAAACTACTTGTTCTTTTCAAAACCTTCTAAAATATTTTACTACATTTTTTGATTAAAGTCAATACTTAATCACAAAATCTTCCCTCATATACTGTCCCTGGGTTAAGGGTGGGGTGTTTACGGGTTTTACATAGCGTACTGCGTTTTTGATTACCTTCTGAATTGATTTATTATAATAAGTGGGAACGGTTTCGTGGCCGGGCTGGAAATAGAAAATCTTACCCTTTCCCCTTTTATAGCAAAGACCGCTTCTGAAAACTGCGCCACATTCAAACCAACTTATGAAAACTGTCTCATCGGGAGTGGGAACGGAAAAAGGTTCGCCATAGATTTCTTCCTTTTCGAGGATAATTTTTTCATCATCCAAATCTTCGGCAATCGGATGTCCACGGTCAACAAGCCAGATGATTTCTTTCATCTCAGTTCCCCATTTAAGCTCGGTGGTATCGGTACCTAAAAGCTTTTTGAAGAGTTTTGATGCATGGGCAGAATGAAGAAAAATCATACCCATTCCGTCCTGTACACGTTTATATACGCGTTCAACAATTTCATCCGACACGTACTCGTGTCTTAAATGTCCCCACCAGATAAGGACATCAGTGTCGTTCAAAACATCCCATGTAAGTCCGTGTTCGGGGCTTTCCTGAGTAGCAAATTTAATTTCAAAATCTGCTTCCTCTCCTAAAAAATCACCGATACATTTATGTATACCCTCGGGGTAAACCGCTTTTACTTCATCCTGAAGCTGTTCCTGATAAAACTCATTCCAGACAGTAACTTTAATTTTTTTCATAAGAGCACCTCATTTCTAAGAATACATTTTATACCATAGAAATTGAAAATGCAACAGTTTTCTTGATTTTTTCAACGCAAAATGATAGAATAAAATAAAGGCGGTATGAGTATGCTTAGAGAAATTACTGTAAAGGATTTCACTTTACAATATGAGCTTAATTATAAGAAAGTGAAGAATATAAACCTTTATATCGGCACAGACAAATTGGTTAAGGTATCTGCAAACCGATTTGTTCCAATTTCCGTGATAGAAAGCTTTATTATATCAAAATGGGATTTTATCCTGAAAGCTCTCAGTAAGTACGAGAACGTAAAGGATATTACTTTCTCAAGCGGAGAAAAAATCACGATATCGGGCGAAGAAAAAACGATACTTGTAACAAAATCCGATAAAAACTTCGTATCCCTTGACGGAGATATTCTGACGATTTCAGTTAAAAATCCTGATGATTTTAATCTTAAACAAAAGGTTTTTGACTGTTGGCTTAAAGAAAATGCGGAAATTATCATAACCGATTTAGCGAAAATTATCTATCCTGATTTCAAAGCGGTGACCCCCTTCCCCGCTATAAAATTCCGCAAAATGAAATCACGTTGGGGTAGTTGTCAGCCACAGAAGAATATTCTTACTTTCAATACGCTCCTTTTGACAAAGCCTTTTGAAAGCATTAAATACGTTGTTATACACGAGTTTTGCCATTTCATTCATCAAAACCATTCAAAAGCCTTTTACGCGGAACTCGAAAAACATATGCCGGATTACAAAATACACAGACAAAAATTAAAATAGAGGTGTTTTTATGCAGGAAATCAAATGTCCCAAATGTGGCGAATACTTTACCATCGATGAATCAGGTTACGCGTCCATTGTAAAACAGGTGCGTGACCAAGAGTTTTCAAAGGATATCGAAGAACGAAAAGCACAGATTGAACAAAGCAAAGAAACCGAGATAAAACTTGCTTTATCCGAAAAGGATAAGGAAATAGCCGACCTCAAATCAAAACTTGAGATTATGGAGTCTGCGCGAAAACTTGAAATCAGTGAAGCGGTACTTGAAAAAGAACGTGAGATTTCCGAACATAAGGAGAAAATCGCCCTTTTGAACGGACAGATTGAAAATAGCGAAAAATCCGCAAAGCTCAAAGAACAGACCATCAAAGAAACCTACGAAGAAAAGCTCAAAACAAAAGATGAGCAGATTGCGTATTACAAAGATTTCAAGGCACGTCAATCCACAAAAATGGTTGGCGAAAGCTTAGAACAGCATTGTGAAATCGAGTTTAACAAGCTTCGTGCAACGGGTTTCCAGAATGCCTACTTTGAAAAGGATAACGACGCAAGAACAGGCAGTAAGGGGGACTTCATCTTCCGTGAAACTGCAGAAGACGGTACCGAGTTTATCTCCATTATGTTTGAGATGAAAAACGAGATGGACGAAACTGCAACCAAGCATAAAAATGAAGATTTCCTAAAAGAGCTCGACAAAGACCGCAACGAGAAAGGTTGCGAATACGCAGTTTTGGTGTCTATGCTTGAGGCTGACAGTGAGTTTTACAACACGGGTATCGTTGATATGTCACACCGTTATCCTAAGATGTACGTTATCCGTCCGCAGTTCTTTATTCCGATTATCACGCTTTTGAGAAATGCAGCGCTCTCTTCCCTTTCTTACAAAAAAGAACTTGCAGTTATCAGAAATCAGAATATTGATATTTCAAACTTTGAAGCGGAAATGAACGATTTCAAGGATAAATTCTCACGCAACTACCGTATTGCAAGTGAAAAATTCCAGAAAGCCATTGACGAAATTGACAAAACTATCGACCATTTGCAAAAAACAAAAGATGCTCTCCTTTCTTCCGAAAATCATCTTCGCCTTGCAAATAATAAGGCAGAGGATTTGTCGATTAAGCGCTTAACCCGAAACAATCCCACCATGGCTGCAAAATTTGAAGAAATCAAAGGTGATAAATAATGGCACTCAATCCCAATGCAATAAAAAACGCGGTAGCACTTTATAAATCTACTCAACCGAATCGTTTTAAATTCCCTTCCGATATGGCAGAAAGTGACGTTGATATCATTGCAAATAAGATGGCAACGAACGTAAGCCGCAGTATCATAACCGCTGTGTTAAAAGACGGCAACAAAGGGTTTATTATCACTAACGGAAAGTTGTATATGAGCCCTGAATACAAATGCGTAAAAAGTGAAATCGTATACAGAGACATTCTTAACGTAAAAAAGGACTCCGATTCACTTGAAATTTTAAGCTTTGAAGAAGGTTGGCAAAAAATTTATTCCAAAGAATACACAAACGATCTTTTTGACCTTTTTTCAAAGATAATGGAGTATTCAAACATCACTCCAAGAGAAACCTGGAAGGGCAACGCTCCCGGAGTTACGGATACCGCCAAAATCAAAAAGGAAATTCATCTTATGCCCGACTTTGGTTTTGTATATAAATGCAATGCGTTTGCGGGTGACAGACTATTCCGTATTACAGAACGTTTTTACATAGGCAGAGACAGAAATAATTTTCAGGTATGTTTCATTGATGACCATGAAGTTAAAATTATGAATGGAGGAAATCATCTCCTCCCTGGCATTTTCCGTGAGGGTTATGAATTTGAAGTTGTAAAAGGTGTATTCAAAGACTGTCTTTATTTGGGAAACTACCGTTGTCTTGAAGAATCAACGGGATATTATTTTACTATAGAATTCAAAGAAAAGTCCACACTTGATTATCATTTGCAAAGCGAAAACTTTATCAAAAGACTAAAGCTTTTCTGCTATAACGGAAAAAATTATTTGTTTAGTATAACTGAATATCACAGGGATAAAGAATAGCTATGAACAGTTTTGAAATTATTTACGAGGTTGTAAAAAGTATTCCCAAAGGCAAGGTTGCGACCTATGGACAGGTTGCCCGTCTTGCGGGTAATCCAAGGTGGTCGCGCGTTGTCGGGTACGCTTTGCACGTAAACCCTGCCCCAGGTGTTATCCCCTGTCACAGAGTGGTAAACCGCGAGGGCAAGGTAGCTCCCGCCTTTGCATTTGGCGGAAGTGATATTCAAAGAGAACTACTCGAAGCAGAGGGTATTATTTTTGAAAGTGACGGCCACGTCGACCTTAAAAAATACGGGATAAAGATAGGATAAAGCTATGAAAAAGATTTTAGTTTTGATTTTAAGTTGCATTTTACTTGTTTCCTGTGGGAATAACAGCAGTATCGGAATTATCGGCGGTGCTGACGGACCCACCTCAATTTTTATTGCAAAAGAGGGAGAAAAAATTATGTACGAACAGATAACGGGAGAAAAAGCCAAGGAAATTATGGATACTTCCGAAGATTATATAATCTTAGACGTGCGTGAGCAGGAAGAATTCGACGAAGGACATATAAAAGGTGCCATACTCCTCCCCTACACCGAGATTAATGAAAAAGCTGAAAGTATCCTCCCCGATAAAGATAAGCTTATTTTGGTTTATTGCCGTTCGGGGCGCAGAAGTAAAATCGCCGCCGAAAGCTTAGCCGCTCTCGGCTACACAAATACCAAAGAATTCGGCGGAATCATCGACTGGAAATATGAGATAGAAAAAAGCGGTTCGTGACGAACCGCTTTTTTATTTAAACTTTACGTTTGATTTTATCATATTGTATAAAATTCTGAAATCCAGAGATTTAAGCAAAAGTGTTTGGTTTCCTCTGATAGGTTTTAAAATAAATCCGATTATCACATTCGTAAATAACTGAGTAAACACTGCGGCTAAAGCAGCGCCCGAAGGTCCTAATACCGGTATCAGTGCAAAGTTCATAATGATACTGAAAATCGCACCACCCGCATTGATTATCCACAGATATTTTTGCTTTCCTTCTGCCAATATCCATATATTCCTGATAGTACCGAGTTGTGAAAAAACAGTCTGCCAGGTATATATCTGAAGTGGTACGACGGCACTTACATACTGCGCACCATACAGAATTTTTACAATAAAACCTGCAAAAATAGTTATGCACACACTCTGCAAAAGTGTAATAGCAATTATAACTGAATAAAGCTGAATGATTCTTTCCTTGTAAAGCTCTTCATTTTTATTTTTACATTCCAAGATTACAGGACGGGCAGAATCTATTACTGCGGCAAAAACGAAACTTGTAATTCCAGTGCAGGTTATCGCAACCGTATAATATCCCACGGCTTTTTCGTCAATTAAAAATTTCAGAAGAATATTTCCAATATATCCGAAAATCGCAACCATCATACTTGAAACGATATAATGCTTACTGATAGAAAACATTTCTCTGCCCTTGGACATTGAAAACTCCAGTTTTTGTTTGCTGATTTTTCTGTACACAACAACCAGAGACACCGAAATAATCATATAATCCAGTGCCTGAGACAAAGCAAACCAATATATATTTTTTCCCGTTACGAGAAGGTATATTCGATATAATGATATAACAAAATAAGCTACTACAGAAACAACAGAGTGGTATTTGGAAAGAAGTTTAGCCTGAAACCAGTACTGCACCATTTCCAGTGCCTGAAACAAGAGGTTTAAACTATATAAAGCACAAACTATAATTGTTTCCTTTTCACCTTTATTTGCTATACAGGTAAAAAATGTTACTCCAAATATGCAGCAAACAGCGGATATCATATTAAGTCCCAGCGTCGTACCCAGAATTTTACCTTCTTCTTCAGGATTATCCACAATATCACGAACCAGTGTGTTTCTGAATCCGAGTTGCATAATTGGTATTACAAAAGCCACTATTGAAGCAGCATAATTAATAAGTCCATAATTAGATGGACCCAAGTATCTTGCAGTCAAGGTTCCTATAACAAGCGAAAGAATCGATTGTACAACCTTGCATATTATTATCCAGGAAGCATTTTTTATTAAACGATTATTCATAGCATTTTATAAACTTCCCTTGGCACCAAAAATATCGGTGCCAAGGGATAAATAATTATTATTCTACTATCATATAGCCATTTGCATCAAATCTCTGTGCAGATGCATAAGGTACGATATCGTTGTTAAGCCATACAGTATACTCGCCTACAGCAAGCTGACCTGCTGTACGAACATAGATATATTTGCTTTCACCACCAACATTGATCTTGATAAGTCCAAGGTTGAGCTGTTTAACACCATCTACATAGTAGTAAAGTGTACCATTTTCATCAACAACACCATCAAGAGTTGCAGGAGCGTTAAGCATATATCCGTTTTCGTCGAAGATCTGTGTGGATGCATAAGGCACGATACCATTGTCAAGCCATACGGTATATTCACCTACTGCAAGCTGGCCTGCTGTACGAACGTAAATGTATTTGCTTTCACCATTAACGTCAATCTTGATAAGACCAAGGTTAACCTGTTTAACGTCGTCTACATAGTAGTAAAGTGTGCCGTTTTCATCAACTATGCCGTTAACTTTATCATTACCTGCGGGAGCGTTAAGCATATAACCATTTTCGTCGAATTTCTGTGCAGATGCATAAGGTACGATACCGTTGTCAAGCCATACGGTATATTCGCCTACTGCAAGCTGACCTGCTGTACGAACATAGATAAATTTGCTTTCACCATTAACGTCAATCTTGATAAGACCAAGGTTGAGCTGTTTAACATTGTCTACATAGTAGTAGAGTGTGCCGTTTTCATTTCTGATACCTGTGAAGGTTTCGGGTTCAGGAAGGCCTGTAACCATATAACCGTTTTCGTCAAATGTCTGTGCAGAAGCATAAGGTACGATATCATGGTTGAGCCATACTTTATATTCGCCTACTGCAAGCTGACCTGCTGTACGAACATAGATGTACTTCTTAGTACCATCAACTTCGATTTCAATCAAACCGAGATTGAGCTGTTTAATATCGTCTACATAGTAGTAGAGTGTGCCGTTTTCATTTCTGATACCTGTGAAGGTTTCGGGTTCGGGAAGGCCTGTAACCATATAACCGTTTTCGTCAAATGTCTGTGTAGAAGCATAAGGTACGATATCATGGTTGAGCCATACTTTATATTCGCCTACTGCAAGCTGACCTGCTGTACGAATATAAATGTATTTATCTTTGCCTTCGACATCGATTTTAATCAAACCGAGGTTAACCTGAACATTACCGTCAACAAGGTAGTAGAGACCCTGTTTAGAGTTGAAAATACCTGTTGTATCAGGAGTGTTGATAAGCTTACCATCGTCGCCAAATACATATGCAACGGGAGGAGCGTTGGTAGCATTCTTGATTACGTTGTTGCCAACTGCACAATAACCATCGGCATCAAAATAATATGTGCTGCCATCGATATCAATCCACTTCTTGATATACCAAGAAGGTCCGTAATAGTAACGAATACCATCTTCTGTTACTTTCCATACACCGTCAGTAAGTTTACCTGTTTCATCGAATACGTATTTTACGCCTTCGAAATAATGAAGTTCACCAACCTGAGCAGCTTTTGTAGTTTCATCGAAGTAATGCCATTCATCACCAATCATCTGCCATCCGGACTGGAAATTACCGGCAATAGCATAATACCACTTGCCATCGATTTCAACAAGGCCTTCATAAGCTGTTGTTGCTTCGCAGTGTTTACATTTGCCATCTGCACCATATTCATGGCCTGTTGCAGCCAATGTTGTACCCCATTCAACAACGGAGTCACAAACTTCACATACTGTTCTGCCTTCATAGCCCTCTTCAGTACAAGTAGCCTTAAGGTCATCTACTGCAACAGGAGTATGAACGTGTGCAATACCTCTTTCTGCTTTGAAAGCAGGGTCAGAGAATGCTGTCTGAAGTTCAGTATCAACACTGAATTCTTCGTTGGAGAATGCGCCGATAACTTCGGACTCATATCCGTCAACATAGGTGATTGCACCCATATCAACGTCAACTTTAAGGTCATAAGGCCAGAAGCCGTATGTATCCCAGTAAGCTTTTGCATCGTGTTCGTCGATATTGATATCGGTATCATAGTAAATTACACGAATGGGAAGAGCTGCAAGAACAGCTTCACCCTTATCATTGTTATCGCCTGTACGGGTGATAACTACAGTAGCAGTATTGTTTTCTTCATCAATAGTATATTCAGCTTCAAATCCTTCAGCCAATACCATATGATCAAGTTCAAAGTGGTTACCGTAGTTCAAGTCGATAACAGTTTCAACAGACTGAATTGTTTCAATCATATTAGCGTTTAAGTTCATCCAGTAAACAGAACCGCCGTAAAGGCCATCAAGTTCAGGATCTGCAGGAACAACAGAAATTGTAGAAGCTGCTACAGGAGAAGCAACGTTAATAAGTCTGATTACAACAGATTTGTTACCCATATTATCGCAAATTTCGAATTTAACACGGTGAACACCGTTAGCCAAAGCGATATCATTGATGCTCATCTTACCGTTTGCGAAGGTAACGGGAACGTTTACGCCGTCAACGTAAGCTTTTGCAGAAGCAACGTTAAGGCCTGTTGCGTTTGTTTTTGCAGTATCTTCTGTTACAGAAGCAGATACTGTAACAAGATTGCTCTTTGTTGTTACAGTTTCATATTTTTTGAGAACTGTTGTCTTTTCAGTTTCAAGAAGCTCTACGTTTGAGAATTTAGGTGCTTCCCTGTCATCAACTGCATCTGAGAAGTCTGCGGTGATGTTATCAACGTAAACAGTCTGGAGACCGTTAATTGTGCCGTATGTCTTCCAGAGATCGTTTGTGTTGGTGTGAGGGAACATAAACTCAATAAAACGGAAGTTGTTTGCATCGTTTTTGGAAGCATTATATGCAATTTTATCCTTGCAGTCAACACCGGGGATAAGAACCTTAGCATACTTGCTTACGTCAACAGAGAAATATTTCCATCCGGATTCATCCCATGAATTGTAAACTTCAGGCTGACTGATAACGCTTATAGTATTTTTCTTATCAAAAGTACCGTCACCGTTAGAATCATACCAATAAAGAACACGAATCCAACAATGTTCGTATTCATCAGGGATATAAGCCCAGAAGCCGATAGTTTTTGCATTCTCAACAACAACGCCTTCATCGAGATACAAGTCACTCTGTCCATAACCGCCATTGGAAATTCCGTTGGCAGCGATAGGATTCATTTCAACTCTCATAGAGCTGTTGCCGTTATGAACCTGACCGTCAAGAGCAGTAGCCAGACTGAGGTGCTGATAGAAGCCTCTGTCGTTACCGTTTACGTCACCGATATTCCATTCATCGATATCGGAAGCATCTTCAAAATCAAAAAGAACCTGAGAGCCTCTTCCGAGATTCAAGGAAGCGGTTGTAACCAAAGCTCTGTTATGTACCAAAGTAGCAGTCAAAGTACTTGTGAGATCAGCAGGTACGTTGTCTTCGCTTACAGAAGTAAACTTAAAGCCGTTAAAGGTACCGAGAGCAGAGTTAGTAGTAACAAATTCCACGTCTTCGGGTTTTAAGATTACGTCGTTAAGACCGCCGTTGATAGTTGCTGTCAAACCGATAGTTACTTCTTTGTCAAAAGGAACTGTCATTATAGCCTGAGAGAAACTGAATTCGGTAGGAACTACGATTTCAATTGAATGTTCACCTACAACCTTGCCACCGTAAACCATCTGTGCTGTTACTGTACCAATTGTGCCGTTTGATACAAACACACCGTTTTCGATAGTACCCATAGAAGGGTCAGCAAGCTGCCATTCAACGTCATCGGGAATTTCTGCAGCAGTACCAACAAGGTCAGTACCCAATGCATCAAATTTCACTGTGCTGCCGGGAGTATAGTAAGCACCGTCTGTAAAGATAGTTGCTCTTGCAAAAGCTCCGTCAGCGGGTGCAGTAGTTACGAAGAGAATACCACTTGTTGTAGGACGTTCAGCGCCGTCGGAGGGAGAGTTGTTAACCTTCAAATCCTCACCGGGGCGTTCAGAAAGATATGTGGAAGATCCACCACCGTCACAGTTAACGGCATAAGAACAACCAAGGTCAAGCATTACCTCAGCAAGTTCGTACATAGTCATACCTTCGGAATAAGGTGACTGACGACCGTCGTTAAGCATAATAACAACTGTACCGTCGGGTTTGATACCTACTACGGAACGAGGTGCAGAACTGCTTGTATGGTCGGGTTTTGACGTATTAACGCCATCCTTTACAATGTAACCGCTGGAAGCAGGAATTACCTGTTCTTCCCAACCGTCAAGGTCAGCAGAAGAACGGATCTGAGGCATTTCCACTTTGGGAATGTCTGCAGGTCTGGGGTTTCCGTTCTCATCAAAATCCTTGTTGATAACTAAAACTGAGGGGAAACCAACGTTGCCGTATGCATAGCCACAATTTGCAGGGTCAAATAATGTTTCAGCATCAAGCATAATGAAGCCTAAGGGTTCACCAACGCGATCAGCAGGATAGTTTGTGTACCAGCTAAGACAGGTGTTCATAGCACCAACTACGTTACCGTAGCCGTTTGCTTCTGCATAAGCTGCCTGCTGTGACATTACGCCGGTTTTATAATTGCCGTATTCAGGAACCATTCCTGTATAGCTGTTGATAACTTTAACGTACTCGTTGTTAGCATCAGCTTCCATAACGAAAAGCACCTGACGGCGAGAACCGCTATCGTTATTAAGAACGATTTCGGATTCAGTAATACCGGGAGCAATATTCCAATCCTTTTTAGAAATGAGATTGTAATAATTGTCCGTACTGGTAGTACTGTTGATGGTATAGTCGTTAGCTGCAAATGCTACGGATGACACACTTAATGCCATAAACAAAGTAAGCAACAAGACTATACCTCTCTTAAACGTTTGTCTCATAAACAAGACTCCTTTCATAAATTCTCCTCGGTGCTTGGGAAAATTCAACAGAGAGACCGAAGAAAATCTCTGTTAAACCGCGAGAGTAAGATGCATTCTCTTAGTTCCTTTCTCTTTTATCTAATCCACCGAAATGGTTAAGATACATAATTATTTATATTTGGAATACGGTTTATTAACATCCATATAAAGGAGAAAATGACCACTGTTCTTTTTATCTTCAGGCAAATCAGAGCGCCAGTCACCATATTTCTGGGTCAAATAAGCGTCGTAGTTTTCTGGAATTCTTACTTTCAGTCCTTCAAACGTCGCCCACACGCCATCTCCGTACTGTGTTTTTTCGGCATATTCAAGTTTTCCCTGCCAGTTGCCGTGATTACACCATATATCACTTTCACAGGTAGAAAATCCCGATATCAAAGCCTCGTATTCTGCGATATTTTTCTGAGAATTGGAATAGATACCAAAAATTCTATTTGCCAGCAAAACGGCATTTGTGCGGATTGCTTTCCAGTTAACTTTTGCCTTATATGACACTGCGCGGACTCTCTCATAATGCATTTTCTTCTTTTCAAAACGCTTTTGAAGTTTTAAATCCTTCGGATATCCGTCAATAGGAAAAATATCAAGGTAAATACCATGATGCATATCAAGATGTGCAACACCTTTTTCTATCCAGGTTGTACGGGAATCTCTCAGTTTACTTGTAACAGATGGAAAATTGGGATCAGATTTATAGTTTTGCAAAAACAGATGCTCAGGCAGAAGCCCTGGAGCTTCTTTTACAAAAATCTCGTATTCATGGCGCAGTAAACAAACATCAATATCATCATCCCAGGGAATGAATCCCCCGTATTTTACTGCACCAAGAACGCTTCCACAAGCCATATAATAATGCAAATCAAGTTTTTCACAGATATCCAAAAATACCTTGAAAATTTCAAGTTCTGCTTTTTGATACTTATTCAAACAAATCCACCTTCTTACGAACGCTACTCAAATCTGCCTGATATATTTTTCTGACTATGCAATCGTTTTACACGTAAGCTTTCTATAAATGAAAATAATCTGTAAAGCTTTTTCCTTAACAGCACCGACTTAAATGCATCGTAAATGCCCTTTATCGTCATTAAACAGGCCATTTTCTGTTTAACTGCTTCATCAAAGTATTGTGTCGCCGAAAACATTTTCACGGTTCTCAAAACATCTTTTGGAGCAGGAAGTGAAAACTGGTTAATCGAAGCATACATTAATTTTAAAGTCATTTGTCCCAGAAAATCACGTGAATATCGTCCCGACTTTTCCAAATATTTTTCGGTTAATCCTACAAAATCAATACAGCGCTTCGTAATATCCTTATCAACCGCACTTCTTGTAATTGAAGAACCACGCTCACGATAAAGATATAATGAATCAGAAACTGAAACAATTTTCTCAATATGGGAACAGTAGCGAATCAAAAACCAGAAATCTTCCTGGGCTACGATACTTTTATCTTCAAATCTTATGCCAAATTCTTTTATTACTTCATTTTTATATACCCTGTTCCAAACGGCATCCATAGCGTAATCATACCATTGTGTTTCCTCACCCGCAACATACGACATCACTTTGTCGCTATAACGCTCCAAAATCGCTTTTACTCCTTTTTTATCGTATATGGAAAAATTACAGATTGCCATATCTGCACTTGATTCTTCCATTGCGGATATAAGTTTTTTATACATATCTGGGTGAATAAAATCGTCTGAATCAATAAAACCTACATATTCACCCGCAGCAACATCAAGGCCGGCGTTGCGGGCATGCGGTAATCCCATATTTGATTGATGAATTACCTTAATATCAGAGTATTTCTGTGAAAACTGATCACAGATTTCCCCAGAAGAATCTGTTGACCCATCGTTTACAAGAATAATTTCATAACCCTCATAATTTTGAGAAATCAGCGATTCAATGCATTCAGCCAGATACATTTCAACATTGTATATGGGAACAATTATACTTAATTTTGGATTCATTTACATACGCCCCCATTTGAATCTAACCCTTATCATGGAATCAAACATCTGCAAAATCAAAAACATCAATCTGACCCAAATTCTTCCAAGAATTATAGTAGTATTGAGTTCGATATAAAGAGAAGTAAAAACCACGATTTCTATCAATACATATGCCGCATACAAATTGTTAGTACGCTTCAAAGCAGAGTTGAAAGTGATAGCAAGCCATGTCATCAACATTCCCAGAACAGGAGTGCCAATATACCCAAAATGAGCAACTGACTGTGCAGTCAACGGACAAATAATGTCAGTACGATTTACATGATTCTTAAATATTGCAGCAGTAGCATGAGTATCGTAGTCAAACAATGCACTCAAAATTGGAACGCCTGAAAATAGGTCCGTAAGTGTCGATTCAATGCCTTGAGCATGAGGATGTTCCAAAAGGAGGTCAAGTGCCGTTGTAACATTTCGCATACCGCCGAAATACTCAGTAAAATGGCTAAGTTCAAGATATTTGTTCACAAAGTTACCAAAAGAAAAAGTAAGTCCAAATTTAATAAAACTTCCTAACAAAACTGCCACCATTATCCCAAGACCTCCACCTATAATTACGAACTTCTTTTTCTCGGGGAAAAGTCTGAGAATAATATACAACATTGCTATACCACAGGAAATAATCTGCCATCGTTTGATATCTTCTCCACTGATAACATTAAAAAGAATATAGTATACAGCCACAACAATTACAAGAATAAAACAAACAATATTCTGCCATCGAGAACCAAACTTTTGAAGGCTTAAAATACCAAGCAAATAAATAAAGATTACCCATATTCCCATTGTAAAAACTACTTCAATGACACCGGGAACAATTACAGATTTACTTACTTCCGAAGAAATAGAGAATTTAGTAAGCAAAGACGGGTATAAAATAATTAATGGTAAAAACAAAACACCTACTGAAAAATTCCCTATACCAATTGAACTGTCAATATTATAACTTTTTTCTTCTACACCAAGTTTCTTAGCAAAGAGAGATATTACAACAAATACACCTATAAGCTCATATATAAGTAGACATATTGCGCGAAAATCAAATTCGTAATAGATACCCCGATTCAAAGTAATTGTAATAATAATGGGGTAAATTATGTATCGGCAAAAAGCAGATATATTTATAATAGATAAAGAAATATTTTTCAAATAACGGCGGTTGGCCGAACACAACAGATATAAAAGCCCGTATGAAACAGGTAACAACGACAGAGCTTTATAAGTATTCTCATTTAAAATCCAGCAAAAGCAAAACGCTATAAAGACGCCTATCGCAACACATATAGAAAAAATCCTGCCATATAGACCTGTATTTATTTTTTTTATGTATAACTGCATCTAAACTTTCTCCATTAACAAATCGTATACTTTTTCAAGATGTTTTGCTGATGTCTTAACCTCATATCCACTTTCCGTCAAAGCTTTATAAATCTTGTCATCGGATACACGCAATGAAGTATCATTTCTGATATATTCCAAAGCATCAATCCAAGCATCGCAACCGCTATTGATGTCAAGAAATCTAACATATCCTGCATTGATATTCAGCCTCTGATCTACGGTAGCACTGATTAAACACGGTGTACCTGCTGCCTGCGCTTCAATACTTACAACGGGCAAACCCTCAAACAAAGACGGCAGTATGAAAACGTCAAATGCCTTCATAAGCACTGGAATGTCACTGCGTACACCAGTGAATATCACATTATTGTTTTCTTTAACAGAGCTCTCAATCTCAGGTTTTAACGGACCATCACCAACTAAAACAAAAACGGCATTCGGGAATACCTTAGTATATTCCTTAACAAGTTTAGCAATAAACTTATGATTTTTTTGTGTTGAAAAATGTGCAACATTTCCGATCACAAAAGAATCTTCTTTAATGCCTAATGCTTTCTTAAGGTTACAAACGTCATCAACGCTTACTTTACTGTACAAATCAAAATCTATCCCGTTAGTCAATAAATGAAATGCAGATTTCCCAAAACAAAATCGTCCTGCATCCTCACCACACGTCATAAGCTCATCAGAACAATAAACAGACAAGAATCTGAAAAACGGCATCATCAACTTGTGAGAAGAATTTACACACTTAGTTGTATGTGCATGACAGATAATTCTTTTTGCTTTGAGTTTTTTAAATACACTTGCATATAATCCTGTAAGATGACCTGTATGGATATGAACTATATCATATTCGGTAAGATTAATACTGTTTTTTACCTGTTCTTTATATTTAATATATCCAAGTCTGCCTATCGTCTTAAAGTAGTATATTTTACTTCCGCCATCGATTAAACTCTGGTGGTATTCCTCAACACCACCATGGGTAACGTAATCAAAGGTAAACTTATTATGGTCAAGCTGTTCATAGTAATTCAAAACAATCTTCTCAACGCCACCATAAGCCATATCCGGTACAATATGAAGTACTTTTATTTTATTATCCATAACATTTCACCTTCTTCGTAACGCAAACTTATTTCAAACGGCTCTTATGAAGGAAATTATATATAAAAGATGGTAACATACCTTTTATAATCGGCTTCAAGGCAGAAAGATATCCCATTTTAGATAGTCCAAGCTCTTTCACTGCCATTATCATAACGTTTGCCTCGTTTATACGGTAACGAAATTTTCTTCGTTTATAAGCATTTCTGTCGTCACGCATACTGTATAATATTTTCTGAATATTTTTCCCTTTATAACCTGCCTTGTACATTTTAAACCAAAGATGATAATCTTCAACACGAAGCAATTTCTTTGCTACAGAATATCCGTTAACAGCATCAAAAGCTTCTTTACGCACCATAGAGGCAGCATGGCAAAAAAGAGTACCCTTAATGAAATCCTCTTTTTGAGGAGAGGCAGGAAAATACAAACTTCCCCATACCCCACTCTCGTCAAAAAAAGACATTCCTGTGCTTACAATCGCAATATCGGGTTCATTTTCGAGTAGCGTCACTTCTTCTTCAAGTCGTGTGGGAGTACAGATATCGTCTCCATCCATACGAGCAATATATTTCCCTTTTGCTATAGTTAAGCAACGATTTAAAGTGACGTTTAAACCCTGATTTGTTTCATTTCTAAGCAATCTGATTTTATCAGGAAACTTTTGGGCGTATTCAAAAGCAACGTCGTAAGTATCATCTGCAGAACCATCGTCGCACATTATAAGTTCCCAATCTTGAAAAGTCTGGGCAACAATAGAATCGATGGCATCTGGCAAGGTTTTTGCACAATTATAAATCCCCATGATGATACTGACAGTCATAAAATACCCTCCCTTAAACTCAGATATTTTCTTTATATATATCTCTCAAAACATTTAAAACATTTTCTAAGTGGAATTTTTTGACAGAAATAACAGCCTGATTTGAAAGTTTCTCACGCAATTGGGTATCGTCAATTACCTTTGCAATAGAATTAGTAAATTCATCAACATCATCATATTTGCACAAAAAACCATTTTCACCATTAATAACAAACTCACGGGTTCCTCTGTTTTCAGCGGCAACCACAGGCAAACCGCAAACCATCGACTCAAGCGGAGCCAATCCGAGTCCTTCCCTAATCGATGGAAAACAGCATAAATCGGATATATGATTCAACTCAGGAATATCGTTACGATATCCAAGCAAATGCAACTGTTCTGCAACGCCGAGCTCGTTTGCAAGACTAATCAGATATTCTTTTTTATCGCCGACACCTGCAATTGCATAATGAACGTCGGGATTGTTAAGTTTTGCCAGAGCTTTTATAACAACCTGATGGTTTTTGTTATCATTCAGCTCACCCACTGACAACATCAAAAAGGCATCTTCAGGAACACCAATCTCCTGCCTTTTAGCATTTCTATCAACCTGAACGTCTTTAAATCTCAGCAAATCAACGCCTACTCCTGGAAGATAATGCACTGCACCTGCTTTGAATTTACTCTTTGCAAGTTCGTAGTCTTCTTTGTTGATAGTGATAAGATTATCAGTAAAATGTGAGCAAATCTTTTCAACGGGATAATAACAAAGCCAGTTTTTCAGCGGTGCACCCTTATAAAAATGAAATCCGTGTGCAGTGTAAAAGACCTGAGCTTCTGTTTTTCTTGCCGCCAGACGTCCCAATAATCCTCCGATCGGCGAATGACAGTGAATCAAAGAAAATTCATTGTCCGAAACAATATCAAGTAATTGCTTATAAGCATTTCTGTTTTTGAAAATACGTAAAACATTCCTCTCAAAATCAATATGAAAAAAAGGAATTTTACGGTCATTTAATATACTTTTTAATTGATCTACCCTATCTGCACTGCAAGTACTTCCTTTTTCAAAATTGCAAGCAACAGATACCTCGTATCCCATATTCTGGAGCAAAAACATACTGGGCAAAAGAAACTGATCCACCATAGAAGCAACAGACGTAACAATGAGTGCCTTATTCATCTGCGTCCTCCGTTCTGATGATTGAGTCTTTAAAACTAAAAATTCTGTATTTATATTCATAATCACTAAGTGATTTTTCGTAACACAAATTTCCAAAAGCTTTATTGACAATTCCCGTCATATGGCTCATTAACTTTAACGCCCACTCAAACCCTTTAATCAGGTGGATTTTCTTCCCGTGAGCTTTGGCAATCATCTTAACAAGCTCACTTGTATTACTGTACTCCTCGTTCTGTGGCCAGAAAATTCCCTGCTCGTCGTTTTCTGCCATAAGGCGTACAAACTCACAAAGATTTTCAATATAAAGCATAGAGCGTTCATTTTTCACATAAGGGAAAACGGGGATTTTCAAAGCAATTTTTGAAAGCAAAGGGTAATTCCCTTTACTGCCTTTCCCATATATCATAGGAGGTCTCAGAACAACAACTTTAAAGTCATTATCACTTAAAGGAAGTATTCCGTTTTCTGCCTGAACCTTACTGTCACCGTAGCAATTAGCAGGAGAAGTCGGAGTATCCTTAGTAATTACTTTTGTTTTACCGATAGTAGCACTGTTACCGTAAACGATAGCGCTGCTCATAAAAATAAACTGTTTTACACCGTCTTTTTTTGCTTTATTTGCAGTTTCGACAGTCAAATCGGTATTAACAGAATAATATAGCTTTTCTTTTTCTTTATTTATCTTGCCGTTATCCGAATGTGCAATTCCTGCTACGTGAAAAATGGTATCATACCCCGAAAAACTTTTTTCACACCAGGCGCTATCAATCATATCAACGGTATCAACTGTATATTCATCGGGATAATTCTTTTTTATGTAATTTTCAAATGAAGTGCCTATATAACTGTCGGCACCCGTGATTAATATTTTTTTCATTCAGAAACCACTTCTTTATTAAGTTCACCCGTTCCGCCTTCAACGACGCCGTCAGATTTAAGAACAGATTTTACCGTTTTGAACAAGCACCTGACATCCATAGCAATTCCTTTGAAAAATCCTGATTCAAGAGCTTTTGCATATTCACCGTCAAGTCTTGCTTTAACAGAAATTTCAAGCTCATCTCTGCCGTTAATCTGTGCCCAGCCTGTGATACCGGGTTTTACGTCGTTGGCTCCATATTTTTCACGTTCTTCCCAGAGATCAGTCTGGTTCCATAAAGCAGGACGGGGGCCTATACAGGAAAGTTTACCCATGAACACCTGATATATCTGTGGCAATTCGTCAAGACTCGTTTTGCGGATAATTTTACCGATACGGGTTATGTACTGTTCGGGATCAGAAAGAAGATGCGTAGGAGTATCGTGCGGTGTGCTCATTTTCATACTGCGGTATTTCCATATCATAAAATATGAAGCTTCACCATTTTTATTCATACCTATTCTTTTTTGTTTGAATAACACGGGGCCCGGATCATCGATTTTTATCATAATTGCTATAACCAGCATAGGAACAGCAAGTATAATTGCTGCAACACCCGATAAAACAATATCGGCAAATCTTTTTATGATATGCTTATACATAAAAATCAACTCCAAAACACTAAACTCTACGTTGCTTCAAACGGTACACGTTATATGGAACGATAAGTTTCTACAATCTCTCCGACAAGCTCCCTGACCTTAATGTCCTCACCGTTATACGCCATTACCAACAAAGACTGAAGCTGAGCAAAAAATTCGTCGGTGTCAAAAGGTATGGGTGAACCGATATGTATAAGCTTATTGGGAGTAGTTCTCAAACCTTCTTCGGACATAAGTTTTTCTTCATACAGCTTTTCACCTGCACGAAGACCTGTATATTCAATTTTAATATCAACGTCAGGCACAAGACCTGAAAGACGGATAAGATTTCTTGCCAGTGCATCAATCTTTACGGGGTCGCCCATATCAAGCACGAAGATTTCCCCGCCCTTTGCATAGGTACCTGCCTGAAGCACCAGAGAAGAAGCTTCGGGAATAGTCATAAAATAACGGATAATATCAGGGTGTGTAACCGTTACGGGGCCACCTTTTGCAATCTGTTCTTTAAATCTCGGAACTACAGAGCCGTTACTTCCGAGTACGTTTCCAAAACGCACTGCAACAAACTCGGTAACTGCGTTCAAATCGATTTTATCTGTTTCGGGGAAATTCTCATCCCAGTCATCGGAATGAAGGCAAACGGGGTTAATTTCATTTGCTTTTCCCTCTTTGATTTTTCTTTCAAAAGACTGAATAATCATCTCACAAACACGTTTGGATGCACCCATAATGTTAGTAGGATTAACCGCCTTATCAGTAGAAATCAGAACAAAACGTTTACAACCGTTCATCATAGCTGCATAAGCAGTTTTATAGGTTCCTACAACGTTGTTTTTGATAGATTCGCAAGGACTGTCCTCCATCAAGGGAACGTGCTTATGAGCAGCTGCATGGTAAACCACGTCAGGCTTATATTTTTCGAAAACCTGATTAACTCGTCTGCTGTCACGGACAGAACCGATAAGCACTTCAAGGTCAAGCTTGGGATACTTATCGTTAAGTTCAAGTCCGATAGCATGAGCGTTATTTTCGTAAATATCAAATACTATAAGTTTTTTGGGATTATGCTTTGCAATCTGTCTGCAAAGCTCACTACCAATAGAACCGCCACCACCGGTAACAAGGATTACTTTACCTTCAATGAACTGAGATATTTCTTCCATATTAACTTTTACGGGCTCACGTCCGAGTAAATCTTCAACCAAAACGTCGCGCATAGAACTTGCGTCGACTTTACAGGAAACGATTTCGGCAATTCCGGGTAAGCTTTTAAGCTCACAGTTTGTTTCTTTGCATATATCAAGAATATCTCGGCGTACGTCGGCAGAGGCACTTGGCATAGTGAGATAAATTTTATCAATACTATATTTTTCTACACAGGATAGTATATCTTCCCTGCCACCTGCAATCTGCACACCGTAAAGATATCTTCCCTGTTTTTTCTTATCGTCGTCGATAATACAACAAACGTACTCGTTTACGTTTTCAGCGTTCTGCAAATCCCCGAGTATCATCTGTCCTGCCGCACCTGCGCCGATAATCATAACCTTCTTTAAAGTAGTAGTATGAGCAAGTTTCATATTTTTACTGCGTTCAAGCAATACAAAACGGTAAGCAAAACGCACTAAAACAAGCAAAATAAACTGAATTACGGCACCAATAACGTAATAAGAAACGGGCATACGGCAAAAAAGCAAGGTAATGCCCACAATATGAAAAAATGCAAGGATGGATGAAGAACAAAAAATCATCTTCAATTCTACATAACTTGCAAATCTCCATATATTCTGATACAAATGAAACGACCAGAATACAATGATACTTACAATAGCATAGATTGGTAAAAATTTAAGCCAGGGTAAAAGATAATATTCGGGTATTTCAGAAAAAGCACAATCAAACCTGATCCATAATGCGAAGAAATAGGCGAATGTTACAGCGCCTATATCATACAACATAAGAAACAAGTCTTTTAAGTATACGTTCGCGAATGAGAAAAAAGAGTTTTTCCCCTTAGAGTTGGACACTATTCTCCCTCCTGTCCAAACACCGCTCCTATAGTTTTAAATAAAATGATGAGATCTTTAAAGAAGTTGCGTTCTTCTATATATTTTAAATCAAGCTCAACCCACTCATCAAATGAAAGGCTGTTACGTTTTGGCTGTACCTGCCAGTAACAGGTAATACCGGGTATAATAAGAAGTCTCTGGTACTGGTATTCAGTATATGATTCTACTTCTCTGGGCAGCGGAGGACGGGGGCCTACAAGACTTATATCTCCGATAAGTACGTTCCAGAGCTGTGGAAGCTCGTCGATACTTGTCCTTCTGATAAAACGTCCGACACGTGTAATTCTTCTGTCATTTTTTATTTTGAATACGGGAGTGGTCATTTCATTCTGAGAAAGCAAAGAATCGAGCATACTCTCAGCATCAGGTACCATTGACCTGAACTTATAAAACTTAAAACTCTTCCCGTTTTTGCCTATACGTTCCTGACAGTAAACGGGAGATGCACCGGGACTGTCAATAACGATAATAAGTGAAATTATGAGAAGTGGTACAAAAAGCACGATAAGTCCCAGAAAAGAAACGACAATATCAAAACACCTTTTGAAAAAATTATACGTTTTCTTTTCTTCAATAACAACTTTTTTGTAATTCTGTGTTTTTTTCATTTCCGCCTCCTCATAAGGGGCGGAAACGATATTCTCTTCTTTAAAATCCAATTAACTTTTCCTCCCTTTCCCAAAAGACGGAAAACTAAGCTTTAACTTCATAAAAATTATCTATAACAAGTTTTTTAACAGAATCTTCGTCCGGGTAAAACTCCATAAACTGTTCCCCGACCACAGATTTTCCATCCAGATCGTTAATGCCCGTAAACTCATATTCCGAGAATTTACGTGCGAGTTCCTGAAGCTGTGTCACTGAACGGTCAGATACAATGTAATCAGACACGGCAAGTGATGCTTTTACAATGAACTCTTCGTCGTTTTCAACGCATTCTGTAAATTTTTCATAAAATGCATTTATATACTGTTGCTGACGTTTCATTCGTGTAGTATTACTACTGTCCTCAAGACCCTGACGGGTACGGACGTAATGAATAGCCTGTTGTCCGTTAAGAGTAACCTTTTCATCTTTAACAAGTGCCTCGTCTATTGACGAAAAATCATCCAGTACCGTTACTTCAACACCGCCAACAAGGTCGTTCATAACCGTTACGGAATCCAGAACCAGTGAAATATAATGGTTAACCTTGGTATCCATAAGAAGGCAAGATACGGCATCGGCAGTATTACGGCAACTTACGTCGTCACCATTTCCGTAAGTATGTGCCAGAGCTATCTGCTTATTTACAGTGTCAACTCTGTTACCCGCAACACCTAATACGTTTACCTGAGCCATAGTATCACGGTTAATATGAATTGCACTGCATTTTTTCAAAGCATTATCGAAGACGAATAACATAAGAAAGTCAGCTTGTTTATCGTTATTGTAGGAATCGTTTGCTGAAGCGCCGTTAAATTTATCAAGACCCATAACGAGGAAGGTTTCAACGTCGTCTTTTAAGACGTACTCTTCTCCGTTATACAGAAACGTTTCCTGCAAAACTTCGTGACTCGGGAACAAATCGTGTCGTTCTTCCCACGATTTAAGCCAAATAAACAGGGCAAAAATGAGGAAAACAATTAAAAGCGCAATAAATCCGCACTTTATATATTTTTGTATACTGTCACTTCTTTTCCTCATTTTAAATCACCTCAATTATTTTTTATCCTTCTTTCCTTTTTTAGCAAGAAGAGCTATAGCGAGAACAACAAGAGCAATAATAATAATCCAACACAAAGAATGTAAATGCGGCATATTAAATAAATTCATAAAATCACCTCAATTATTTTTTAGCTTTTTTATCTTTTTTAGTGATAATCAAAATAATGTCAAGAATAACAAGAATTATAATGATAATAAAGCACAACAAATGATCGCCGTTGCCTTCGGGCAAATCTGTAGCATCACCGTCGTTTACAACAGCATCGTCAGCGGGAACTTCTTCTGTCGCAGTGTTTACAACAATTGCAAAAGGAGAAAATTCCATTGCGTCAAATTCAAGATGTGTGCCATCGTGAGTAACTTCTGCACCCTCTACAATATGCCAGAAATCACCGTGGTAGTGGAGAAGGCAAACGAAGTTTTCAAGTGTATCAGCTTTAAGTGTTACGTCAAAATGTCCGTGAAGGTCATGGTCGTCACAACCTGTCATATGGATATCGAACATATCACTTACTGCAAGGTCTTGAGTTTTAAGACCGTATTTTTTTGCTGTATTTACAATATCCTCATTAAGGACAGCAATATCGGGTGTATCAACAATAATATTCAACGCATCTTCCAGAGTTTCGCGAAGAACATCGGGCAAAGTATCCCTCTCAGCATAGGGAGTGATAACAAGCTCTGCCTCGCACTCCTCATCTTCATTTTTTCCTTCAACAAGCACGGGTGCCTGGTTATTGGAAGGACTGTCAACAAAATTCCCATTTACTGCAAAAGCAGTAAAACTTGTGCTCACAGCGATAACCAAAGCAAGACAAAGAGTAATAATTTTTTTCATTATGATTACTTCCTTTCATAAAATAACTTTAATTTTATACGAGTAAGGATTTCCCATACTCATTAAATCGGGTCAGATTATCACTGCCCAACTTTTTACTGATGATTTCGTACGTCTTTTCAAGACGCGGTGGACGGTTTTTCACGTTATGACAGTCGGAACCTATAAAATGTATCATACCGTCTTGTAAAAAAGAAATTGCTTTTCTTTTGGTTGTTATTCCTGTAAAAAAGCTTCCGTTAACCTGCATCAGAATACCGGATTCGTAAAGTTTTTGTAAGATATCATTGTTTTGCAAAGAAAGATATCTTTCAATATGTGCCAGTACAAGCTTTATACTTTTTGAGTTTGCAATACGGGTAAGCTCTCTTACGGTATATTCAGTCCATCTTTCCATCGGCATTTCAAGGAGCAACAACTTTGAATCACCGATGCAAAGTTTACTTAAATCCTCAAGCTTTTCTATCCCTGTATAATATCTGACCTCAGCACCGAGCAGTATATCGGGCAGATTTTCAGGATAAACTTTCATTAAATCCTCAAAGGATTTTTGCCTTCTGGCAATAAAATCTGCAACAGATTCATCATTCGCATAAAAGTGAGGCGTTGCAACCACTTTCTTTACGCCTTGTTCTGAAAGCATTCTTAAAAGCGCAAGACTTTCTTCAACGTCATGGCTTCCGTCATCAAGTGCCGGAAGAACGTGACTATGCCAGTCAATCATGATACGGTATCCGTACTACTGTGATAATGACGGTAGTACTTATAATACTTATATTTTTTATACTTACCATAAGAATTGCTTCCGCTTTTGGTTTCGTTCATAACGCAACCAAGAACCTTGACGTTTGAAAGTTTAAGCTGTCTGAAGCAGTGTTCGAGTTCTTTTTTCTCGGTATACTCTTCCCTTACAACCACAATCATACCCGTAATATAGCCTGAAACGGCAACCGCATCGGAAACGATGTTTACGGGTGGTAAGTCGAGAATAATATAATCAAAATGTTCTTTTAAAACTTTCAAAACTGCTTCCATACGTTTGGAACTAAGAAGCTCAGAGGGATTGGGAGGAATATCACCTGAAGGAATAATAAACCAGTTATCGAGTAAACTTGACTGATAATCAGAAAGCTGCATAGGTTCTTTATTCATAAGCACGTCGGTAAGACCTGGAGTACTTGGTATCTCCATTTTCTTTGCAACTGAAGGAATACGCAAGTCGCCGTCAATAAGCAAAACTTTACTTCCGCGTTCTGCTAAAACGTAAGAAATATTTATCGCAGTCGTACTTTTACCTTCACCGCGCATAGCACTCGTTACGCCGATTACAGGGCATTTTTCATCCTCGTGAAGCATAAAGTCTAAGTTTGCACGGATAAGTTTATACTGCTCAGTTGCAGTAAACTCAAGATTTTTATGAAGTGTTTTTTTCTTATCGGCAGGAAACATCAATTTGCTTTTTTGTTTTTTGGATGATTTTTTCATTACTTATGTCTCCTTCCTTGATTTTTATGTCCGTATGAATAATAATAACCGCGTTTTTTACCTGTGGAATTAATCAAATCAGGAATCTTACCGAGAATGGGATAATCATAATTGTTAAGAATATAGTCCTCATCGTGAATTGTATCGTCAAGCAAAGCAATAACCGACAGAACGAAAACACTGATAAGAAGGCCTAAAATAAATCCGATTGCGGTAAACTTGGTAATACTGGGGGCAACTTTTTCAAGCTCAGGAACTGCAGAGTCTACAACCTCCATCGAAGCACCGTCGATAATCTCAGAAATTCGCGTAGGCAGAACTTCCGCAATAGTGTTTGCAATAGTTGAAGCCTCATAAGGGTCTTCGGTAGTTACGGTAACGCGCATAATTTCAGTACCGTTGGAAGAACCGTATTTAAGCATTTCGTGAAGCTGTTTCGGAGTGTAGTCAACGCCTGCTTTTTCAATGATACGTTCAAGGGTGCTACGGCTGTCTAAAATATCGCCGTAGGTTCTTACAAGGCTCTGTGCAGCAGTAAGCTTTGAAGCATCAATACTGAAGCTTGTGTTACCAAGAGAGAAAGAACTGTTGTTAACGTAAAGCTTGACAGCAGACGAATATGTAGGATTAATCGCAAACGCAGCAATACTGAATCCGATAGCTGCAGTAAGAATACTTACCATCGCAATAATCCAGATGCGTCGCCATAAAGCCCTGATAATACGGACCATATCTATGGTATAATATTCCGCTTCATTAATCTTATTTTTTTCCATAAAATCTTTATCTCCTTACTTTATTTTTCAGGGAAATTTATCTAAGGTTAAAAATATTTTCATATAAAATCCGATAACATCCCAACATACATATCCATTGTAACATATTAAAATTTTAATTTCAACGGCAATAGTAACAAATTAATTAATTTTTTGTACACATTTTAAACAAAAACAACGAGAAAAGTTAAATAAATCTTTTAAATTATATGCTAAATTTATTTATTTTTGCATATTCTGTATCAAAAAACAGATAAAGGGTGATCTGATTGGATTTTGATACATATCAAAGAAGTGTTATTCTTGCCCGCTACATAATTGAAAATTCTGCAACAGTAAGGGCAACTGCAAAAATTTTCGGGATTTCAAAATCAACGGTACATAAAGACTTAACAGAAAGACTAAGAAAAGAAAATCCAAAGCTTTTCAAAGAGGTAAGAAAAATCCTCGACGTAAACAAAAGTGAACGTCACATCCGCGGCGGACTTGCCACAAAGAAAAAATACGAAGATAAAAAGCATAAAATATAGTCTTAAGAGGAATAATACTACCGTCTGCGAAATAACGCAGAATTATTCTTTGGAGGTATATTTTATGAACTGTAAAGCAAACCACTCAATCGAATGTTCCGTTACTCAGTGTAAACATCACTGCGAAAGTGAAAACTACTGTGCCCTTGAAAGAATTAAAGTAGGTACTCACGAATTAAACCCTTCCATGGACCAGTGCACAGACTGTATGTCCTTTGTAAAGAAATAAGCTTTACACAAGAAAAACCCCCGCAACTGCGGGGGTTTTCATTGTTATATCAACTGATCAAAGGTTGTTTTACTGAGTTTATTGGAAACTGTTTTTGAGATTTCCGCAAAGACTTTTGAAGCTTTGCAGCCACAGTTATTAACCCTCGGACAACCGTTTTCGGGGTTTAAACAACGGCTGAAATAATAAGGGCCTTCGATAGCACCGATTACGTCTGCAAGGGTAATTTTATCGGGAGTTTTCATAAGCTCGTAACCGCCTGTTGTACCTTTATAGGAACGGACTATTTTACTTGCTACGAGTTTTCTTAAAATTTTAAGTGCAAAACGCAAAGTTACTTCGGTGTTCTCAGAAATCGTTTTAGCGTCAAAACGTGTCTGTTGTTGCGCCAGAAAAGTAACTATTCTGACTGCGTAGTCGGATTCTAAAGTTATATGCATAAAAAGCTTCCTTTCTTAGTCTAAAAAGTCTTTAAGCTTTTTGCTGCGACTCGGATGACGGAGTTTTCTTAATGCTTTTGCTTCAATCTGTCTGATACGTTCACGGGTAACGTCAAATTCTTTACCTACTTCTTCAAGAGTACGGCTTCTGCCGTCTTCAAGTCCGAAACGCAAACGCAAAACTTTTTCTTCACGGGGTGTGAGAGTACCAAGAACGCTGCTGAGCTGTTCTTTAAGCAAAGTATGAGAAGCGGCATCTGCAGGAGAAGGAGCGTCATCGTCGGGAATAAAGTCACCAAGATGACTGTCTTCTTCCTCACCGATAGGAGTTTCAAGAGAAACGGGTTCCTGAGAAACACGAAGAATTTCTCTTACTTTATCAATAGGCATATCAATTTCTTTTGCAATTTCTTCGGCACTCGGTTCGTGACCGTTTTTGTGGAGAAGCTGACTGCTTACCTTTTTAACACGGTTAATGGTTTCTACCATATGAACGGGGATACGAATGGTTCTTGCCTGGTCGGCAATAGCTCTTGTAATAGCCTGACGAATCCACCAGGTAGCGTATGTGGAGAATTTAAAGCCTTTGGTATGGTCAAATTTTTCAACAGCTTTGATTAACCCCAAGTTACCTTCCTGAATAAGGTCCAAAAACTGCATACCGCGTCCTACGTAACGTTTTGCGATACTTACAACAAGACGAAGGTTAGCTTCACTGAGGCGCTGACGTGCAACGGGGTCACCCGTAGACATTTTTTCTGCAAGTTCAACTTCCTCATCGGTGGAAAGAAGCGGAACGCGTCCGATTTCCTTAAGGTAAACCTTTACGGGGTCGTCAATGTTAATGCCGTCACCCGTACCCTCGGGGTCATCATCTACAACCGTGTTTTCGAGGTCAAGGTCTAAATCAAGCTCTTCTTCAATGTTAAAGTCCTCGATAATCTCGATGTTTAAGTTTTCAAGAGAATCATAAAGCTTGTCCATTTGCTCGATATCAAAATCGAGTTCTTCAAAGACGTCTGTAATCTCTTTGGTAGTAAGTTTACCTTTGATTTTACCCTGCTCCATAAGGTCGTTGATTGCTGTTTTTTTGTCTGCCATTTTAATTGCTCCTTTTCCCTTTTAAGACTGTTTCTTTTTTTGTTGCAGCCTCTTGGCAAGTTCTAAGAGTTCATCATCACTGAGTTCCCCTGCCCTGCCGGATGCTTTTTTATATTTCTGATCCATAAGGATATTAATATAATCGTTAAGTGCTTCCCCTGAGATATTGATATCACTGTGGTTTGCTAAAATTCCGCTTAACTTTGCAAGTTTTTCCTGAGAAAGTTCGGGATTAAAGTCCATAAGGTTGACACTTTCATTATTTTGCATTTTTTTGAGCATTATACCGAAAATTTCGCGATTTAAGTCGGTTATAAAGTCTTCTTCGGTGATACGGCTCAAAATATAATCTCTTGAATCCTGATGCCTGTAAAGATAGGAAATTATACCTTCTTCTGCCAGAGCCGCCTGAAGATTAACGGTACGTTGCGGATTGCTTCTGTCCACGGGTTTATCCCTGCCGACCTGAATATCCGTCCATTCCTTTTTCTTCTCGCGGTTTGTACGGCGTTTTACAAGCGAATTGATATTTGAGAGTATACTTTCTCTGGAGACGCCCGTTTCCTTTGCGATAACACCTGCGTAAATCTCACGTTCAATGGGACTTTCCACAGTTGCAAGATACTTGGAAGCCTCCGAAAGATACGCCGCCTGACCTTCAGCTAAAGTTATATCGTATTTTGATTTTATAACAGAAAGCTGATAATCGTTGACGTTTCTTGAGCCGTCAAGAAGCATCTTGAACCGCTGAACACCAAATTTTTTAATGTATTCATCGGGGTCTTTGGCACCCTGCATATCAAGAATTTTAGTTTTAATACCAACTTCATCAAGAAGTGTAACTGCCCTGTTTGTAGCGGTTCTTCCCGCACCGTCTGAGTCATAGGCAATTATCACTTCACTGACGTACGACGAGATAAGTCTTGCCTGTTCTGACGTAAGTGCCGTACCTAAAGTTGCAACTACGTTTTCAAATCCCGCCTGATTCATCGCAATAACGTCCATATAGCCTTCTGCGAGTATCAGTCGTTCTTTGGCAGCATTCTTTGCGTAATTCATCGAAAAGAGGTTTTTACTCTTTTTAAAAACGGGATTATCGACGGTGTTAAGGTACTTTGGTTTTGAATCGTCTAAAACCCTTCCACCAAAGCCTATAACGTTCTTTTTAAGGTCGATGATAGGAAACATTACTCTGTTTCGGTAAAAATCGAAATAAGAGTTATTTTTGCCCTTACTTACAACCCCTGCCATATACATCTGCTCGTCGGTGAAGCCTTTGGATTTTAAGAATTTTCTTAAATTATCCCAACCTGCAGGTGCATATCCAAGTCCGTATTTTACGATAGTTTCCTTTGAAAGCTGACGGCTTTTTAAATACTCAAGTCCAGCTTTGCCTTCATCGGTTTTTAATATATCGTGATAAAAACGTGCTGTAAGTCTGTTGAGTTCTAAAATAACGGGTTTTATGCGCAGCGAAGAATCTTCCTGCCCGTCTTCAGGAAACTGAAGCCCTGCTCTGTCACTCAAAAACTTCAAAGCTTCGATATAATCGAGATTTTCCATCCGCATAATAAACGAAATGACGTCCCCACCTGCTCCGCAACCGAAGCAGTAGAATGACTGACTGTCGTTATAAACCACCATTGACGGGGTTTTCTCGGAATGGAACGGACAAAGGCCCGTAAGGTTACGCCCCGCCCTTTTAAGCCCCACGTACGAGGATATGATATTCTCGATATCGCAGTTCATTTTAAGGGTTTCAATAAAGCTCTGTGGTACCGTATATATCACTCCTTCGTCCAGAATTTCGGGATAAACAGATCCTCATACTGACTAACGGCATAATGGTCCGTCATACCCGCAATATAATCACAAATAACCCGTTCTTTAGGGAATTTTTCCATAAAGGACAGGTACATTTTCGGCAATTTATCGGTGTTTTTAATATAATATGTATAAAGCTTTTCAATCAAAGCTTCGGCTTTTGCTTCTTCGCCCTTTGCAACGGGATGAACGTAGACGTAATCATACATAAATCCCTTAAGCTGATTATGTGCTTTCAAAACTTCGTCCGACATTTTAATACTGTCGGCACTGTTTTCAATAATAGAAGTAATAATGGTGGTAAGACGTTCGGATTTGCCTCTGCCCAAAACGTAAATTGCATCAAAAGGCAGGTCACTTTCACTTAAAAGCTCGGCACGTACGGCATCTTCGATATCGTGGTTGATATAAGCAATTTTATCGGAGATACGAACAATCTGCCCTTCCAGAGTTTTTGCTTTTGCAGATTCGTTACCGCCGTCACTGTGGCAGACAATACCGTTTCTTACTTCATAGGTAAGGTTTAAACCCTTGCCGTCACGTTCCAAAAAATCCACCACCCTGACACTCTGCAGATGGTGATAGAAAGGAAAAGGACAGATTTTGTTTAAAACCCTCTCCCCTGCGTGTCCGAAAGGAGTATGACCCAGATCGTGACCTAAAGCAATAGCTTCCGTCAGGTCTTCGTTGAGTCTTAAGCCTCTTGCAATAGTTCTTGCAATCTGGCTTACTTCTAAAGTATGGGTAAGACGGGTTCTGTAATGGTCACCCTGAGGTGACAAAAAAACCTGAGTTTTATGTTTTAATCTTCTGAAGGAGTTTGAGTGCAAAATTCTGTCGCGGTCACGCTGAAACTCGGTTCTTAACGGACATTGTTCTTCAAAACGTTTTCTGCCTCTGGTGGCATCGGAAAAAGTGGCAAATTCCGAAAAATATGCCTTTTCCATATCGTAGCGCATTTCTTTAACGTCCATAAAAACCCTCCTTTATTTATAAATACCGAAAAAAACACAAAAATCCTTTAAATTATTTCATATCTTCAAAAATTTCTTCTAAAATATCAAAATCGACAGTTCCGTTACTGAGTTCGGTAAGCTCTTTTGAAAAGGCTTCAAGCCTCTCGGATTTAATCATAAGCTTTAAAATAACGTCAGCGCCAAACTCAGAATCAAGAGTTTTTATGTTATATTTAGGAAGAATATAGGTAAGTTTCCCGTAAAAAGAATAATCTACTGCAATTTCTAAAACGGTACAAGGGGTCATATAAAGCTTTTTGGAAGCACCAAGAGCCACTCTGCACCCTTGCGAATAAGCGCGTACAAGTCCCCCACCACCAAGTAAAATACCACCAAAATAACGGGTAACCACAACGCAGACGTCGACAACGTTTTCCTTTAAGATAACGTCAAGGGTAGGTATTCCCGCCGTGCCCTGAGGCTCGCCGTCATCGGAATAACGTCTTGTCATACCGTCGCGCAGAACGTAAGCATAAACGTTATGGGTAGCATCCCAGTGTTTTTGCTTTATTTCATTCACAAACGCCATAGCTTCTTCTTCGGTTTCAACGTGTTTTGCGTACCCGATAAAGCGGGATTTTTTCTCAACGAATTCGTCTTCTGCAAAACCTTCAACAGTGATATAATCCTGCATTCTTCCACCTCCATTTAAAAACAGATAAGGCAGCTTTCAGAACGCCCAAAAAGGGAAAACCTCTTTGAATTTTCTGAAAGCCGCCTTGAACGCTTCTTCGAATAAAATTATTTATCCATGCCAAAACGCTTTTTGAATCTGTCAACACGTCCACCGGTATCAACCAGTTTCTGCTTTCCTGTAAAGAAAGGATGACATTTGGAGCAGATTTCAACGCTGATATTGTCTTTTGTAGAACGAGTCTCGATTACGTTACCACAAGCACATTTGATTGCTGTAGCTTCGTAGTTAGGATGAATTCCTTCTTTCATTTTGTTCACCTCTTTCAAAAAACATCTTACGGAGTAATATTCTATCACATTATTTCAAAAAATGCAAGTGTTTTTTTAAAAAAATTTCAGTTATGTAGGGTGTAACATTAGATTGCAAAGTTCGAAAGGACTTCGCAGTCTAATTTTTTTATACCCAAACGGCCGAGAAAGGAGCGTGAAAACGTGGGCGTTTACAAAACTATTACCTTCGACGACAGAAAAGCGATCGCGGCTTTATATGAAAAAGGCGTCACCACCGCCGAAATCTCTGAAGCCGTCGGCGTCCCTAAAAAGACGCTATATGGCGAACTGAAGCGCGGCGACACCGGCGAACTTGACCAGAATCAGCGTCCGGCCTACGATCCGGTTCTGGCACAGAGAACCTACCAGGAAAATATTCGTCGTCGTGGCAGAAAGCGAAAGGAGGTCAACCCATGACGCGGAACGTCAGCGCCAGGCGGAAACGACAACGAATTCGCCTGGCCATAAGAACGACGGCCGGCGTCCTTGCCTTCATTTCATTTATGGGCCTTTTAGGGACGGTCGGCGCGGTCGAGTGCGACACAGTTCCACTTCTGGAAGGAACGATCAGAATGTTCGGATTCCTTTTCCTGTGGGCCGGATTTATGTTCCTGGCCGGCGCCTTCCAACCAGTACGCAAGGAAAGGAGGAAACGCCGTGAAGTACACCGCGACACTGTCGCCAGTCCAGGTCGGACAGGCTGTCAAAAGCCTTATTCTTCTTGGTGAAAAGAAGATCACCATTGAAGAAACAGAAAAAGACCGTTTCGTCGTCACCACAACAACCGAAACGGCCCATTCCAAAAAAACCTGTAAATAGTATAGCACAGAAAGGAGCAAATTTCAATGCTGAATTTTTATGACACCGAAGCCGTGAAGGCTTTTACCTTAAAAATCCTGGTCGAGAACCGCGAACTGACTGAAAGTCTGGAATTCGAACGCCGCAGTTCTACCGACTGGTTCAACCGTTGCAGAGAAGCCGAAAAGAAGGCCGCTGATCTGGAAGCAGAACTGGCCGCCCTGAAGGGAGGTTCCCCGAATGAATAACAGCCTGTATGAAATCACCCGTGAATATCTGGAAGCCTTCGACCGCCTGGAGGTCGACGAAGAAACCGGCGAAATCCTGAACTTTGAAGCAGTGGACGCCCTGGCCGGTGTGTTTGAGGAAAAGGCCGAATCTGTGGCCTGTTACATTAAGAACCTGGAAGCCTTTATCGGTTCCCTGAAGACAGAGGAATCGAGCCTGGCAGAGCGCAGAAAGAGCGCAGAACGTAAGGTTGACAACATGAAGAAGTATCTGACTTCCTGTCTGGACGCCGCCGGCCGCGATAAGGTCGAAACCGCAAAGGTCCGCGTGTCCTTCAGAAAGTCCGTCGCGGTGAGTATCGACGACGAAGGCGCCCTTCCGGCTGACTATATCGTGGAAACCGTGTCCACGAAACCGGACAAGACGGCGATCAAGAAGGCGATTCAGGCCGGTCAGGAAATCACCGGCGCGTCGCTGATCGAGAACCGAAACATTCAGATCAAGTAAGGGGGCGACGATATGAAAGAATTCACCATTCCCCTTCTGACTGAACAGGACATTGACTGTCGTGTCCAGTCCGTCAGCAAAGCGAAGACCGGCAAGGTCGGCGCCGTCCTTCTTCTTTACAAGGACGCCCGTGTCGATATGCGAATCCTGGACCTGGTCTTCGGCCCTGGCAACTGGCAGAGAACCCACGAAGTAATCAACGGGAACCTGTTCTGTTCGATCGACATCTGGGACGAAGAAAAGAAAACCTGGGTCCGGAAACAGGACGTCGGTGTCGAGAGCAACACCGAAAAGGAAAAAGGTCAGGCGTCGGACGCCTTCAAACGTGCCGGCTTTAACGTCGGGATCGGCCGTGAACTTTACACCGGCCCGTTCATTTATGTCGAACTGGCAGACGGCGAATTCTATTCCGAACGTCAGGGAAACAAAGAGGTCTTCAAGTGCTATTCGAACACACGCTTCAAGGTGTCGAAGATCGCCTATGACGACCGCCGCGAAATCTGTGACCTGGTGATCGTGGACCGGAACGGCGTTGTCCGCTTCAATATGAACGGTTACACCCAGGCGCCCAGAGCCGCCCAGAACGCGCCCCAGAACGCCGCACAGGCCCAGGGTGGACAAACTACCAACCGCGCACCGCAAAGCGCGCCACAGGCCCAGAATAACGGCCAGACGACCGGTTCTGTGTGTCCTGTATGTGGCGGACCTATCAGTTCCGCCGAACAGCAATATTCCATGAAAAAGTATGGCCGCGAAATGTGTCGCGCTTGCCAGAAGAACGCTTGAAAGGTGGTGTAAGAAATGCCAAGTCGCATTTTGAAAGAATCGATCTGCACGTCGGAAAACCTGGCCACAATTTCGGCCGAAGCGGAAGTCCTGTTCTATCGTCTGATCGTCAAAGCGGACGACTTCGGCCTGTACCACGGGAACCCGAAGATTATCGCTTCACTTCTGTTCCCTTTGAGCGTCCCGACCGAACGAAAAGTCGCTTCCTGGCTTTCCGAATTGTGCAAGGCCGGCCTGGTGGCTACATATACGGCCGCCGAAGACGGCAAGAAATACCTGAAATTACTGTCCTGGGACAAACACCAGAACAGGCGCGCTATGAAAAGCAAGTTTCCGCTTCCGTGTTCACTTGATAGCATTTGCACACAACAGGAAACAAGTGAAGATTTTGACACTTGCGCGCAAATGCAAACAGATTCTTCCGTAAACGTAAACGAAAACGAAAACGAAAACGTAAACGAGGAACGAAAACGAGTAACGGCGCAACACGGCGCCGGTGGTGGCGACGGTTTTGACCGTTTCTGGTCTGCTTATCCCCGAAAGGTCGGTAAGAAGGACGCCGTGAAGGTCTGGAACCAGATCAAGCCTGACGAAGCACTGACCGACCTGATCGTCCAGGGTGTCGAGCGTTGGAAGCGTTCTGAACAGTGGACGAAGGACGAAGGCCGCTTCATTCCCTATCCGGCCACATTCCTTCGCGGTGAGCGTTGGAACGAATATGATCGCGCAGAGGTAACGCCTTCACCGAAGCCGACAGCCGCCAAAAACTACGACGACGGCGAAGACTTCCTGGGTGAATAACCGTGGGAAACATCTTCAGCGACGTCGTGGAACAGATCGCCGCAAGGGGCCGCGCGAACAACGAAGCCGAAGGCGACTTCCGTGACGAAGAAGGCTTCCTGTGTTGCGGCAACTGCAAAACCCGAAAAGAACACCGCCTGGACCTGGGCGAAAAGACGGTCCTTGTTCCGTGTATGTGTAAATGCCGGTCAGAACAGGCGGAACGTGAACGCCAGGAGGAAGAACGCCGGAAGTTCCGCGAAATGGTCGAGCGCCGGCGAAAAGGCGGGATCACCGATCCGTCATATCTGGTCCAGACCTTCGACCAGGACGACGGCCGGAATCAGAAGATCACTGACGTCTGTCTGAAGTACGTCGACCACTGGGAGGAAATGAAGGCCGACAATATCGGAATTCTGTTCTACGGCGGCGTCGGGACCGGAAAGTCCTTCCTGGCCTGTTGTATCGCGAACGCGCTGATCGACAAGTGTGTCAGGGTCAGCGTCACGAACTTTCCCCGAATCCTGAACAAACTTCAGGGGTTCGGCGAAGACAAACAGGAATTCCTGGACAAGCTGAACCGTTATGACCTTCTGGTCATTGACGACCTGGGCGTCGAACGTGACACGTCGTATTCCGTGGAACAGGTCTTCAACATCATAGACGCCCGAAGCCGTTCCGGAAAACCCCTGATCGTCACCACGAATCTTTCCCTGGCTGACCTTCAGAATCCGCCTTCCCTGGGATATGCGCGAATCTATGACCGAATCCTGGAAATGTGTCCGATCAAGCTGAAACTTGCCGGCGAATCCAGGCGAACCCAGAACGCCGCCGAACGGCGTGACAAGGCCCGAAAGATTCTGGGCCTGTGAGGAAAGGACGTGAACGAGTGAAAAAACAGTACAAACTGACCATTCCTGGCCTTCTGCCAGGGTTAAACGAATACATTGACGCCGAAAGGGCCGTCAAGGGTAAGTATAAGGCCGCCGCCATGAAGAAACAGGCCGAAAACGTGATCGGCTACATGGTGAAGACACAGCTTCGCGGCGTACATTTCGACCGCCCCGTCGTGATCCATTACCTGTGGATCGAACCGAACCGCCGCCGCGATAAGGACAATATCGCCTTCGCGAAAAAGTTCATTCAGGACAGCCTGGTCCACTGTGGCGTCCTGGAAAATGACGGGTGGAACCAGATTGAACATTTTACGGACGACTTCGACGTGGACCCGAAAGACCCACGAATCGAAGTCACGATCGAGGAATTCGAAGGAGGAAAAACAAATGGTAAACGCTAAAATCAAGGACCTCGCACCTGGAACCGTATTCAACGCCGGACCGATCGACGTCCGGATTCTGGAACACTTCACGAACGGAAGAACCCTTCTGATCGCCGACACCTGTATCGCCGACCGCCACTTCGCGGATCAGCCTTTCAAGACCAGACCCGAAAAGCCGGAAACGAATCCGAACGACTGGCGCTTCAGTAATCTTCGAAAGGAACTGAACACCGAATTCCTGGCCGCTTTCGACCAGGCTGAAGGGCCTATCCGTTCCGCCCACATTCTGACGGCCGACTGGGACCTGGCAGACCACGAAGGCGGCGCCGGTTACGGTATCATTCAGGACAAGATCGCCCTTCTGTCTGAAGCCATGTTCCGCAAGTACAGCGAACAGGACCTTCTGGCCCTGGACGACTGGTGGTGGCTGATCACCCCGTACGCCGGCAACGCGTACTATGCGCGCCGTGTCAGCGCTGGCGGCAGTCTGTACAGCCACGACGCGTACACTGGCTACCGTGGCGTTCGGCCGGCTTTCTATGTGGAATCTGGGATCACTTTATCCCTGGAACCTGACCAGGTCGAACTTTCTGATTCTGCACTGTTGGCCGAATTCACTTCGAAACAGCTTGTCGAAGAAGTCCTTCGAAGAATCGCCGAAGGCCAGGAAGACGGTGACGAAGATGAAAGTGAAATATGGTGATCTGAAGGCCGGCGACGTCTTCGAAGACAACAACTGGCCGTATGTAAAGACAACCGAAGCGAACCAGGCGGTCGAACTTTCCACCGGCGCCCTGGTCCACTTCTTCAACGGTTCCCTGGTGGACGAAAGTGACCTTGTCCTGGTCCACCAGGCCGTCCTTCCGGCTGAAATGCCGGATCACCTGAAGGGAGGTCTGAAGCATGGAAAAGACTGATCTTCAGATCGCAGTCGAAGCCGAACTGGGCGTCGAACTGTGTCCCGTATTCTTCGCGGACGCCGAACAATACGCCAGAAGGAAACTGGAAGTCGCGAACCGGTCCGCCGGCCGCGAATGGGGTGAAGACGGCTACGGTGACGAATACCTGGTCTTACTGATCCCCGACGTGATCCGCGAAATGGCCTTTTCCGTCTACTGTGAAAAGCGGTCAGCCGAAAACCTGGCCGCCAGAAAGGCGGTGGCCACATGATACCATTCCCAGACAAAAAATATTCCGTGATCTATGCTGACCCACCCTGGAACTATGCCGCCGGCGGCGCCACGCGAAACGCCGAAAGGCATTATAAGACCATGAAGCCGGAAGACATCTTCGACCTTCCGGTCCAGGATATAGCCGAAGACGACTGTCTTCTGTTCATGTGGGCCACATTCCCGAACCTGGACGTCGCCCTGGAAGCGATCAAACGGTGGGGTTTTACATACAAGACCGCCGCGTTCGTCTGGGTAAAGAGGAACAAGAAGTCCCCTTCCTGGTTCTGGGGCCTGGGGAACTGGACACGCGCGAACGCTGAAGTTTGCCTTCTGGCCACAAAGGGCAAGCCGAAACGCGCTTCCGCGTCCGTCCACAGTGTAATCGACGCCCCGATCGGCCGCCACAGTGAGAAGCCGGCCGAAACCCGTGACCGTATAGTTCGGCTTGCGGGGGGGGGGTACACGAATCGAGTTATTCGCCAGACAGACGGCCCCTGGGTGGGACGCCTGGGGCGACGAAGTGGAAGGCGGTGTCGTAAGTGAGTAACACCAGAGAACAGGCGCTTATTCAGCGCATAAAGGACCGGATCGCATACCACGCGAACGAACACCGGCACACATACGAAGTCGGAAAGGGCGTCATGGACTACCTGGCGCGCGATCTTCTGGCAGACTTCAGGGACGCCGGCGGAATCTTGCCGCCCGTCACCCTGGGCGCCGAAGTCTATGTCGTATACCGCCGAAAGGCTACGCCGGCGAAGGTTATCTTCATAGGCATAAACGAAGAAAAACTGTTTTTCTTCAATGTCCTTCGCGGTGACATCAAGGCGAACTTTGCGACATACCAGTTCACCGAAAACGACATAGGTCGGGCCGTATTCCTGACGCCTGAAGACGCAGAACTGGAAGGTGTTTTGAAATGATCCGCCGCAAGAAAGAACGCCCGAAATGGCGATACGACTTCAACTGTCGCAAGTGCGACAACATTCAGGAAATACACGACAACCGGAAGAACCGTCACGGCGATTATTGTGTCGCCTGTATCGAAAGAGCCGACGCCGGTCTTCCCAGTCCTATACACGCCGACGAAGCTGACCGCGTGGTCCGCTGTGACTGCTTCAAGGCGATCCCAGAAAAGGAAGGTGAACCGAAATGAAGCAACTGACATTTAGTTTCCTGTGTCTGCTTCTGGGAAGTGTCCTGATCTGTACGTCCTTCGTTATGGCGGCCGAACCGGCCGCCGCTGAAGGAATTATCCAGGACGAAGGAAAAGGCGCCCAGGAAGCGATTCTGGCGCCCGTGGAGCCGCTTGAAACGTCCACCCTTATTCTTCCCCTACCAGAAGAAACAAAGCCGCCAGAACCGGCCTGGGTGACCGTAACGGCGACGGCTTACTGTCCTTGCGAAAAATGCTGTGGCGTCTGGGCCGAAAACCGGCCGAACGGTATCGTCTACACCGCGTCAGGCGCTATCGCCCAGGAAGGCGTCACGATCGCGGCCGACTGGGACGTCTATCCGCCAGGAACCGTCCTTTACATAGAAGGCCTGGGCGAATACACCGTCCAGGATCGCGGCGGCGCCATAAAGGGCCAGAAGATCGACGTCTACTTCGAAAGCCACGAAGACGCCCTTCAGTTCGGGCGCCAGGAATTACGAATCCAGGTCGTGAAGGCGGTGACGGAATGAAGAATCTGAACTATCTGAATCAATACCGCCAGGACGTCCGCCACATATACGGAACCAACGGCGACGAATACAACGGCGCCTTCAAGGTCTATGTGAACGGCCGGTCCTTCTTCGTGATCGCCAGTAACGGCGGAGGGTGGGAACACGTCAGCGTGACGCCATGCAACCAGAAACGGAAAACCTGTCCGACCTGGGAAGAAATGTGTGTGATCAAGGATATGTTCTTCGAAGAAGACGAATGGGCCGTCGAATACCACCCTTCAAAATCCGACTATGTGAATAATCACAATTACTGTCTGCACCTGTGGCGGCCGATCGGACAGGACCTGGTCACGTCGCCGAAAATTTATGTGTGAAAGGAATCTATCATGGAAATTAACGAACTGGTCAAGAAGGCCCACGAAAACGCCGTGAATCATGGGTTCTGGGACCCGACACCGGCGTTCGGAACATCTATCGCCCTGATCCACAGCGAACTTTCCGAAGCACTGGAAGAAGAACGCGAAGGAAACCCTGACTTCTGGTTCAAAGAGGTCAACGGCTTCAAGGTGTCCGACATGAACGAATGGCGCGGCGAAAAGCCTGAAGGCGTGGCCGTGGAACTGGCCGACGCAGTGATCCGGATCGCCGACCTTTGCGGTCACCTGGGAATCGACCTGGACGCCGTGATCCGCCTGAAAATGGCCTACAATGAAGGCCGCCCGTACAAACACGGGAAGCAATTCTAAACCGAAAGCGAGGAACCACAATGAATCAATGTCAACTTCTGGGCCGCCTGACCCGTGACCCAGAACTGAAATACACCCCACAGGGAACGGCCGTCGTGTCGTTTTCCCTGGCTGTCGACCGCCGCTTCAACAGAGAGAAGGCCGACTTCATTGACGTCGTGGCCTGGCGTCAGACCGCCGAATTCATTTCGAAGCACTTCCAGAAGGGAACCAGGATCGCCGTCGTCGGTTCTATCCAGACCCGAACCTGGGAAGACAACGAAGGCCACAAAAGAAAGGCTGTCGAAGTCCTGGCCGATTCCGTCTATTTCGCAGACGCGAAGAAGGACGCCGAAGCCGGCAGTTATGCCGCGAACGCCTTCGCTTCGGAAGGGTTCGAAGAAGTCCCTATCGACGACGGGGACCTTCCATTCTAATTTGACGTGGTGGAAAGGTGGTGAAGAAAAATGGACAAACCGAAAGAAAGTCAAGTCAGAACAAGGGTCATGGATATACTTCGGAACCACGACCAGGAAGCGCGCGTCATAGAAGCACAGATCGCCGCCGAAAAGGAATCCCTGGAATACGATCTGGAAGAAATACTTATGTCGGGCGCCTATCCTTCCACAGCCATAAACCCGACGGGCGTCCGCGCTTCTTCACCAGACCCAGACGGGAACCTGGTCCGAATGGTCGACCGACGTGACCGCCGGCGCGCCAGAGCAGACGAAGCGATCGGCAACCTGGAACGTCAGCTTCGCCAGATCGAAGAAGTCCGGAACCTGGTCCTGACCCTGGACACCCGTTCAAAATGCGTCCTTCTGGCCCTGTATTACCCGTACAGGTCATACGAAGAAGCCGCCGAATTCCTTCAGGTCGACAGAACCACAGTCTACCGTCAAAGAGAAATCGCCCTGAACAAACTGTTCAACAGGGCCGAACGGTCGAAGTGGTTTTCATAGCCTGAAACGTGCCTGGAAACCCCAGGCACAACGCGCGGACATGGCGGAACAGGCAGACGCGCGCGGTTCAGGGCCGCGTGGTATACACCATAGGGGTTCGAATCCCCTTGTCCGCACCAAAAATAAAAAAATATGCAACTATGTGCAACTGTTTGCAACTGTTTGCAACTCTGTGCAACTGACAAGGCCGTTTTTATATGGTATTATGGTATCGTGGACGACTGAAAGTCCACCCTCCTTTGAATAGGGTACATTGAAGACATTCCTTCGGGAGTGTCTTTTTTGTACCCATTCATTGATTATACAGAAAGGACGGTGTGAATCATGCCGAAGCTGACAGCAAAACAAGAACGCTTCTGTGAAGAATATCTGATCGACCTGAACGCGACACAGGCCGCAATTCGCGCCGGATATTCTGTGGAATCCGCCGGATCAATCGGAAGTGAAAACTTGACGAAACCTGAAATTCGCGCGCGTATTGATACCGCTATGGCCGAACGATCGAAGCGAACCGGAATCAACGCCGACAGGGTTCTTCGGGAACTGGGAAGAATCGCCTTCCTGAATCCGACAAAGGTCATTGACTTCCAAACGGCCGAAGTCCTGTCAGACGCCAGTGAAGACGATCTGGCGGTCATTTCCGGAATGAAGGTCAAGTATGTCCCACACAAAGACTTTGACGAAAACGGTGATCCTATTATAGAACAGGCTATCGAACGCGAAGTCAAACTGTGCGACAAACTGAAGGCCCTTGAAATGTGCGGCCGTCACCTGGGAATGTTCAAGGACAACCCTGAAGCGAATGTCCCTGTAACGGTGGTGATCAATTATGACTACGGCGGCGAAGATTGAATTCAAAGCGTCGGCCCAGTTTAACCCTGTATTCCGACCGGTGAACGAATGGCGCGGCCGTTATAGAATCCTGAAGGGATCGGCCGGTTCCGGAAAGTCTGTGAATATCGCCCAGGACTATATCGCGAAGTTATCCGATCCGGCGTATACCGGCGCGAACCTTCTTGTCGTGCGCAAGATCGAAGAAACGAACCGCGACAGCACCTTCGCAGAATTACAGGCGGCGATCTTCAGAATGTTCGGCCCTTATGCTGAACGCTTCTGGAAGGTCAACCTGAACCCGTTGTCCCTGGAATGTAAGATCACCGGAAACCGAATCATATTTCGCGGCGTCAAGGATCAGCGTCAGCGCGAAAAGGTGAAGTCGATCACCTTCAAGAACGGAAAATTGACCTGGATATGGTGTGAGGAAGCGACGGAACTTCTGTCTGAAGACGTCGACATTCTGGACGACCGTCTTCGTGGTAACCTGGACGGCCTGAACCCGAATCTGTATTACCAGATCACAATGACCTTCAACCCCGTCAGCGCGACGCACTGGATCAAAGGCCGATATTTCGACAAGGCCGATCCTGACGTCCTGGCCCACCATTCCACATATAAGACGAACCGGTTCATTGATCCGGCGTATTTCCGCCGTATGGAACGCCGACGCCTGGAAGACCCTGAAGGGTATCGCGTATACGGCGAAGGTGAATGGGGCGAACTGGGCGGCCTGATCCTGACGAACTTCGAAGTCCATGACTTCCAGACGGCGAAGACCAACTTCGACGCCTTCTATTATGGCCAGGACTTCGGATATAACCACGCCGACGCCATTCTGGGCGTGGGATCACGGGACGGTGAAATCTACATCTGTTCCGAAATCTATGTCTTTGAGAAGGACACGGAAGAAATTATCAACCTGGCCAAACAGAACAAGGTCGACCAACGCGTCGAAATGTTCTGTGATTCAGCAGAACCGGACAGAATCAAGACCTGGCAAAAGGCCGGCTTCAGAGCCGCCGCCGTGAAGAAGGAACCTGGAAGCGTCAAGGCACAAATTGACTGGCTGAAGGGCCGCAAAATCCACATTCACCCGTCTTGTGTAAATGTCCTGAAGGAAGTTCAACAGTGGAAATGGAAGAAGGACGCCGCGTCTGGCCTGTATATCGACGAACCCGTCGAATTCATGGACGACGCTATGGCCGCGCTTCGGTATTCCGTCGAACGCCTTCGTCGTGGTTCTGCTATCGAAGTTTTGAAATGAGGTGTGAAAAATGGCTGAACTATCGGTTATGGACCGGATCAACGCGGTCCTGTCCAACCCTGAAAACGCGACTATGTCACTGGCCCAGATCGTCAGTGAGGAAATCCGCGAATTCAAGCAGTCCGAACAGTATCAGAATATTGTTCAGGCTGAATCCTATTACAGAAACAGGTCCGACGTCCAGAAGAAGACGAATGACGTCGCCAACAGGTCGAACACCAGGATCGAACACCCGATCTTGAAGAAACTTGTCGACCAGAAAGCGAACTACCTTCTGTCGAAACCCTGGACCGTGGACACCGCAAACGGCGCCTATGGCGACGCCTTGAACAAGGTATTCGACGCCACATTCCGCCGGAAGATTAAGTCACTGGGAAAGGGCGCTGTGAAGTCTGGTATTGCCTGGCTTCAGCCTTACTTCGACGAAGGAAAACTGGCCTTCATGCGAATCCCTTCGAATGAACTGATCCCCTTGTGGAAGGACGCAGAGCGAACCAAACTGGACGCCTTCATTCGCTTCTACGATCAGATCATTTATATCGGGACCAGAAAACACGTTATCACACACGCGGAATTCTGGTGGCCTGGCGGCGTGAAGTGGTTCAAGACTGACGCCTTCGCCGGAACCGGCGCCGGTCAGTTCCACGTCGACAAGGAACACGGTGACGAATCCAACGACTACACCGAACCCCACTTCGTCGTCGGTGATAAGGCCTACAACTGGGAGGAAGCGCCGATCGCCTGGCTGAAGTATAACGAAGAAGAACTTCCCCTTTGTTACTTCATAAAGGACCTGATCGACGACATCAACTGGCAGACGTCCGTGACGGCCGACGTCCTTCGTGACGTGGCGAAGTTTATCTATATTCTTCGCAACTACGGCGGACAGGACCTGGCCGAATTCCTGAAGGACCTGAAGGAACACATGGCGATCAAGGTCACGACTGACGGTGGCGTCGACAAACTTCAGGCCGATCTGAATATCGACGCTGTCATGTCGTTCCTGGATAAACAGCGCCGCGACGTTTATGACTTCGCCGCCGCTGTCGACACGAAGGACCCTGAACTGGGTAACGCTTCCGGAACCGCGATCAACTTCCGATATATGGACCTTGACGCGGACTGTGATTCCCTGGGAACCGAACTGAAAGACACCTTCCAACGTCTGAAACTGTTCATTGACGTCTATCTTCAGATCACCGGCCAGGGCGACTTCACGAACGAAGAATTCGACATTATCTTCAATATGGACCTTCCTGTCAACGAAACCGACGTGATCAACAACGCCAGAAACAGCGACGGTCTTCTGTCGAAACGAACCATTCTTCAGAATCACCCCTGGGTCGCAGACGCAGACGAAGAACTGGACCGTATCAACGAAGAAAAGAAGGCCGCTATGGAAGAATTCGGCGAAGGTCTTTTCAATAATAGCCTGGGCGCGAACGCCGGCCAGGAAGGCGGCGACAATGGCGCCGGCCTGAATGGTGGTGGCGTAAATGAGGAATAAAGAATACTGGGCCGCGCGCGCCTTACAGCGTGAGAATGAAGCCTATCTTCGCGGCGCCGGTCTTTCGGCGAAAATGTTCCAGGAATACGAAACGGCCGCGAAGGCGATCCGCCGTGAGATCGACGGATTCTATTCGAAATACGCCGGAAAGTATGGCCTTACATACGATCAGGCCGTCCGCCTTCTGAACCGGAAGGAATTCCAGGAATGGAAGGCAAGCCTGGACGCATACGTCGCCCAGATCGCCCAGACCACAGACGCCCACGCCAGGGCGCTTCTGACTGCACAGCTTGACGCCTTATCGGCGAACAGTTCTATTTCCCGTCTGGAAGCCTTACAGGGCCAGATCGACCTGATTCTGAACGACCTTTTCGACAAAGGCGTCGCCCAGATGAAGGAAGAATTCGGGGATATGTTCGTCGAAGGGTATTATAAAAAATGCTATGATATTCAATCCAGGGCCGGATTCTTCAACGAAATCGCGAAGATTGACTTTTCGACTATCGAACAGGCCGTTTCTTATCCCTGGTCCGGCGCCATGTTTTCCGATCGCCTGTGGCAAAACAAACAGGCCCTTCTGTTCAATACCAGGGAAATAATCACCCAGGGACTGATCCAGGGAAAGAGCGTCGGAACCATGTCTTCCGCCCTATCCGCCAAAATGGGCCAGTCCTACAAGAACGCTGAACGTCTGATCCGAACGGAAACGACCCACATTCACAGCGAAGCAGACAGGGCCGCCTATAACGAAGCCGGCGTCGAAGAATATGAATACATGGCCACACTGGACGCGCGCACCTGTGAAATGTGCGGCGCCCTGGACGGGAAGGTCTTCAAGGTCAAGGACGCGAAACCTGGCGTCAATTATCCGCCTATGCACCCGAACGATCGCTGTACCACGATCGAGCATGACCCCGAAGACGCCCTGGACTGGTTCAATTCCGGCGAACCCATGCCCGAATCCACCACCTATCAGGAATGGTATGATCGACAGGTGGCCAGGAATGGTCAGGGGTCCGTTGAAATCGAGCGAAAAAAGCTGTATAATAGAAAGGCGGACAGTGAACAATTCGATTCTTACACCGACCGCCTGGGGAAAGACGCCCCTTCTGATCTTGACGCCTTCCAGGCTATGAAGTACGGTCAGCCGGACGCCTGGACGGAACTGAAAGGCCTTTATTCCTACAAGGGCCGCGTTCCGGAAGCGACGAAGGCTGACTTTGAACTATACAAGAAGATCAAGGCGACTGGGATATATGGAACCGTCAGGGTTCCGCCGGCCGCGATAGACGTTTCGTCACTGTCTTTCGACGCCGTCCATGTTGCCGATCACGGCCACAGTGCGACGGAAGCTGAAGCGAAGTCGTTTATTGAAAACGCGATCTTTTCCCTGAAAAGGAAGCACTGGACCGGCGCTGTCTTCACGAATTACTATTCGAAGGAAGGCGCGGCCTATGTCCTGAACGCTGACAACGAAATCAGAACCGCCTTCAAACGTGACCAGTTCAAGGGCCGCGTGAAGGACGCTATGGAGGTTATCGAAAATGGATAACGAAAAGAAGACCTGTCTGTGTCCTATTCTGAAGAAGGAAATTGACGGAATGGAGTGTTTCGACGCCGCCCTGGTGTTCGAAGAAATGTCACCCCTGTCCGAACTTCCTGAAGGAATGGAATTCACCGACAAAAACCAGGATATTTGTTTGAAGTGCAAGTATCACCCAGATTAAGACGTCGACCGAAAGGCCGGCGTTTTATTATGCCCTTTTTCTGTTGATTAAGGCGTCACCCTTCCAGGTGGCGTCTTTTTCATATAATTCCAAGCCGTAACCGTCCGGCGAACAGACGGAACCGCAAAGCGTGTGGAAGTCACGGTAAAAACAGCGGTGAAAGGAGTTCCCATGATTATTGAAGGTATCAAAACCCTTTTGGGCGACGAACTGTCCGCCCAGGTCGAAGCCGCCCTGAAAGGCAAAGGCAAAGACGGAAAGGACGTCGATCTGGTAATCGGAAACGACGGAAGTTTTGTTCCGGCCGACAAGTACAACGGCGCGAACAGCGGCAAAACGAGCGCGGAAAACGCCCTGAAGGCCGCCGCCGAAGCGCTGAAGGCTATCGGTGGAACCGGCGATCCGGCCAAAATCGCCGACGACGTGAAGAACACCCAGACCACGATCGCAAACCTTCAGGCCACACACGACGCCGAAATCAAGAAGATCAGTAAGAACGCCGCCCTTCGAATGGCCCTGAACGGAAAGGTTCACGACCCTTCGGACATTATCGGCCTTCTGGACCTGGACAAGATCGACGTCGACGACACGGGTTCCCTGAAGACAGACCTTGAAGGCCTTCTGAAGCCTATCAAGGAAACAAAGGCCTATCTGTTCAAGGAGGAATCCAAACCTGGCGCCCCTGACATCAAGGGCGCGAAGCCGGCCGAACCTGGCGCCCCTGGCGCACCGGCCGCAAAAGCGAACGGCCCTGTCGTTCTGTAATCAATCACAAAAATAAAAATTGAAAGGAATGTGATTTACTATGGCAAGAACTAAAGCTATTTCCCTGATCCAGTCTGGAAGCACTACCGTCGACCTGGCGGAACTTTCCGGTCTTGTGATCGGCAACATTCAGAAGGACACCCTGGCGTCCGGTCTGAAGTCCCAGTCTTATACTGGCAACCCTGCAAGCGGTTCCGTCGAGTATAAGCGATTCAAGAACAGCGTTTCCCAGGACTACGGCACTGCAAGAGCCGCCGGCAAGGGTAGCGCGATCACTGTCCCCCCTACCACTGTTAACCTGAACACCCACAAGGAAATCGTGGAGGAAGCCGCAAAGTTCGACCTTGACACTTTCGGCGTGGGTAACATCATGGCCAGACGCGCCGACAACCACGTCGACACTGTGGCCGCAGAATTCGACACTGCTTTCTTCCAGTGTGCGGTCGACGAAGGAACCGCCTTCAGCACTACCGAAACCGACGTGGAAACTATCGTCGAAGCCTTCATTCAGACCCTGGAAACCGTGAAGAACGACTATGTTCGCGGCGTTCCCCGTAACATTATGCGCCTGGTGTGCGATCCTTCCTTCTACGGCAAGATCAGAAACTACCTGGACAAGAATGTTCACAACGCCAACGTGGACAGCGCGGCCGAAGACTTCGCAACCTTCCACGGCGTCCGTTGCTATTCTTCTGTCTTCGTTCCTTCCGGCACTAACGCGATCGTAATGATCGACGGCGCTATCGCACAGCCGGCCGTTATCTATCCTTACAAGGAGCCTGAAAAGATTCCTCTGTCCAACGACTACGGCGTGTCTATGTTCTACGACTACGGCACGAAGGCGCTGACCCCTGACCTGATCTTCCACTACGCGAAGGCGTAATCGGAACAGGAACAGTCTATTCACAAGGAGGGAAAAACAATGAAGTTCAAAAATAAGCATACCGGCGTAATCCTGGAACCGAAGTCCGACATGGTCGTCGAACAGCTTCAGAAGAATCCCGACTTCGAACCCTACGAAGGCCAGAACGCCGCCCAGAGCGACGAAAAGCCTTTGTCGAAGATGAATAAGGACGAACTTCTGAAAGTCGCCCAGGACGCCGGAATCGCGGTTCCTGACGGCGCCACAAAGGCCCAGATCGTCGAACTGATCGAAGCCGCAAAGGCTGAATAACCGGAACCGCCGAAAGGTGGTGTAATCATGCTGAATCAAATTCTTTCTTCCCTGGAAGGCCTGACCGACGCTGAACGCGCGACGGTTCTTCGAACCCTTATGTCGAGCGACAGCCGTCTTTCGAAGGTCAAGGCCCTTCTGGGAATCCAGACGGAAGACCATGACGCGATCCTGGAATATGTGATCCAGACCGTCGAAAACATGGTCCTTCGTTACATCAACTGGGACACCCTTCCGGAAGACCTGGAAAACGTCCTGGTCGTCATGTGTGTCAGCTATTACAAGTCGGCCGGCCTGGGGAATTCTTCGGCCACGACCGGCCCTGTGGCGTCTGTGAAGCGTGGTGACGTTCAAACCACCTTCGCCACGGGTTCCGGATCGTCTGGATCGGCGAACACCTTCAACCTGGGCGCCGATAACGGTGAATTCTTCGGGTGGAAGACTGTCCTGAACGAGTATCGAAAAGTAAGGTGGTGATTCTATGTCCTTCGGAAACGCAAGCGCAGAGCGCGCCGCGATCGAAATGACCTATGAAGACACCGCCACGGTATCAAGAACCACGCCACAGAGGGGTCAGAACGCTATTTCGGCGTCTGATTCTTCTGTGATTTATTCTGGTATCATTTGCGCGCTTTCGTATACAGGTTCAGACAGTAGCGGACAGACAGACGCACAAAACAACGTCGATTATGACGCTGTCATTTTCGCCGGACCTGACCTTTCGATCCTTCCTGGCGACAAGATCGTCCTGAAGCGCTTCGGGCGCGACGATCCTTCCAGTCAGAAAGACCTGAACTTCACGGTCGTCGGTCGTCCGGCCGTATACGCAACACATCAAGAAATCAAGGTGAAGGACGGTGATCTGGCGTGACGCTGAACAACTTCCTGGAATCTATCGCCATGAAACTTGTCGGTCTATGGTCCGATCGCCATGTCTTCGTCAATGAGATTCCGAAAGAAGCCGACGGAAACTTCTTCGTCAGAGTGATCGACACGTCCCAGGAAAAGAAACTGGACAGGCGCCGTCGAAGGACGGTCCAGTTCGAAGTTCTGTATTTCCTGGCGTCGAAGGATAACCTGGAATTCAACGCATGGGCCGAAACCATGTTCGACGAATTCGAATCCCTTTCGGTTCACGAAAAGACGGAATTCGTGAACGGCGTCGAAAAAGACGTCCGCCGCACGATCCGCCTGACGAATATCAGCGCCAGGAAGGACGACGATCAACGCGTCTTCCAGTTCCTTTTTGACGCTGACTTCTATTTCGTGATCACGCCGGAAGTCATTCCGACCATGTATTATCTGGACCAGAACAACACGATCAGATCGGAGGTTATAACGTAATGGCTACAAAGAAAAAGGCGGACGCAGTGGTCGACCAGGCCGCGCCCGTTTACAGCAAAGAACAACTGGTCAATTCGAAAACGCTTGGCCTTCCCAGGGACGCCGTGGCGGCGATCCTGAAGGACGGTCAGCAGTATACACGGGAACAGGCGATTCAGCTTGTAACCGAATTTCTTGAAAGGAAGGTGTAACCTATGCCTATTGGTGGAGGTACTTTCACAGTACAGAACAAGATTCTTCCTGGCGCTTACATTAACTTCGTAAGCATGGGAACCAACGCCAAAATGGGAAGCCGTGGCGTCGCCGCCCTTCCCCTGGAACTTAACTGGGGACCTGAATCCCAGGTCTTCGAAATGACCGCGACTGACTTCAACGCGTCCAGTCTGAAGGTCTTCGGTTACGACCCCACTGACGCGAATATTCTTCTGGTCCGCGAAGCGCTGAAGCGTGCGAAGACCCTTCTGATCTACCGCGTGAATGGCGGTGGCGCGAAGGCGTCCGCAACCGTGGGCGGAATGACTGTGACCGCAAAGTGGGGCGGTACACGCGGAAACGACATCAAGGTCGCCGTGATCACCAACGTCGACGACGCGACAAAGGTCGACGTCGTGACCTATCTTGACGATATGGTCATGGACAGCCAGACCGTCGCAAAGGACGGCGGCGCCGCGTCCCTGGTGGCGAACAGCTTCGTAACCTTCGGAACCGCCGCGTCCCTGTCTATCGCAACCGCTACGGCGCTGACTGGTGGCGAAAACGCTGAAGTCAAGGCCGCAAACTACACCGCCGCCCTGGTGGCCTTCGAAGTCGAATCCTTCAATGTGATCGGCTATCCTGGCACCGACGAAGACATCAAGTCCCTTTTCGCCGCCTTCGTGAAGCGTCTTCGTGACGACGAAGGCCGAAAGATCGTCGGCGTCCTTTACCAGTACGACGGCGACAATATGGGCCTGATCAACGTCAAGAACGGCGTCGTTCTTACGAACGGAACCGTCGTGACCGGTGATAAGGCTGTCGCATGGGTGACCGGCGCTTCTGCCGGCGCGGAGGTCAACGAAAGTCTGACAAATACCGCCTATGACGACGCTGTGGACGTCGATATTAAATATACGAAGTCCCAGTTCGAAGCCGCTATCCAGGCCGGCGAATTCGTCTTCTATGCCGACTACGGCAAGGCGCGCGTTCTGACTGACATTAACAGCCTGGTAACTATCGGCCAGAATATGTCCGGCGACTGGACTTCTAACCGCGTTGTCCGTGTCATGGACGGGTGGGCGAACGACGTCGCCCGTATCTTCGGCGATTCTTATATCGGCCTTGTTACCAACAGCGACACCGGCCGTCAGCTTTTCAAGGCTGATCTGGTGGCCCTGGCCCTTCAGTATCAGTCTATCGACGCGATCAGCAATTTTAACAGCGCCGACATTACCGTAAACCAGGGCGACGGCAAACGCGACGTTTCTGTCGACTGCGCGCTTCAGCCTAACGACAGCATGGAAAAACTTTACATGACTGTCGTCGTAAATTAAGAAAGGGGTGACAGACAATGAAAACTTTGAACGCACCTGATACCATTTCCGGAAAGGAAGGTCGCGCCTACGCGAAGATCAACGGCAACAATGAAGAATTGTTCATGGCGAAGACTATCGAAGCCAACGTCGAAAAGAACAAGTCTGAAATCAAGGCGATCGGTAAGCGCATGACCGGCCACAAGACCACTGGCGCGAACGGTTCCGGTTCCATGACCCTTTATTACCTGACGCCCCTTTTCCGCGACATGATCAAGCAGTGGAAGGAAACCGGCGTCGACATCTATTTCGACATGGTGATCGAGAACGACGACCAGGAATCTTCCGCCGGTAAACAGTCGACCCTTCTGATCGGCTGTAACCTGGATTCCGTTGTCCTGGCAAAACTGGACGGCGATTCCGACGACGCACTGGACGAAGACGTCGACTTCACTTTCGAAGACTTCGACATTCTGACCGTGTTCAGCAAAATCTAACCGACTGATTCAAAGGAGGAAAAATCATGGGTAAACTTCAGGAATTCCTTATGGCAAATGAGGAAAACTCACAGGCAACAGCGGAAGTCGCAGTCAGCGGCTTCCCTGTTCCTTTCACGATCAAGTCTATCACCGAAGGCGAAAACAAGGCCCTTCGAAAGTCCTGTCAGAAGGTGACCTTCGATAAGAAGACCCACCAGAAGACCACTGACACCGATCAGGACCTTTACAATAACCGCCTGGTTATCGCTTGCACTGTGGACCCTAACTTCAAGGACGCAGAACTTCAGGCGAAATATGGCGTCATGGGCGCGGAAGCGCTGATCGACGTCCTTCTGAAGCCTGGTCAGTTTATCGACCTTCTTCTGGGTGTCCAGGAGATCAACGGGTTCACCGACGACGTGAACGACCTTCGTGACGAAGCAAAAAACTAATAACCGGTGGGGGTGATGATAGCCAGGCGGACGGTGAATCCGTCTACGCACATTACGCCCTTCACCGGTTGAAGATCCTTCCCAGTACGCTTGTGGCCCTTCCCCTTCGGGAACGGGCCTTTATATATGCTTCGATCGACCTTCAGATCGAGAAGGAAAAGAAAGAAGCCAAAAAGGCGAACAGGAAGGGAAAGAAAGGAAGGTGATGAACTGTGGCCGGAGTAGCTACACAAATGACCATTCGCGACGGTATGACAGATAAACTTCGCAGAATGACCGCCGCAACCGAAAAGCAAAACCGCGCCCTGGAAGTAACCGACACACTTTCCGATCAAGTCGCCGCAAACGCGAACTTCGACCGCATGACCGACGCGATCAACCGCGCCGCCGACGCTGTCGAACAGTTCAATCAGCGTCAGGAGGAATCCGCAAAGAAAGGAAACAAGGTCAAAGACGTCTGGTCCGGCGTAAAAGGTTATATTCGATCGGCTATGGCCGCGATCAGTGTCCAGAAGGTTATTGATCTGGCGGACACCATGACAACGACCAGGGCCAGAATCGATCTAATGAACGACGGTCTTCAGACCACGGAAGAACTTCAGTCTATGATCTTCGATTCCGCGAATCGTTCACGCGCGGCCTACCAGACGACCGCTGACGCCATTTCAAAAATGGGTATTATGGCGGCGGACGCCTTCAGCAGTAACGCCGAACTGATTCAGTTTACAGAACTGATCAACAAACAGTTCACGATCGCCGGCACTTCTGCCGCCGGCGTGGACGCGGCTATGTTACAGCTTACCCAGGCCATGTCTTCCGGTGTTCTTCGTGGCGAAGAACTGAACAGCATATTCGAACAGGCGCCGACGATCATTCAGACGATCGCCGACTACCTGGGGGTTCCTATCGGTCAAATTCGCGCTATGGCCGCCGAAGGCCAGATCACGTCGACGATCGTGAAGAACGCCATGTTGTCGTCCGCTGACGAAATCAACGCGAAGTTTGAATCTATGCCTATGACATTCGCCCAGGTCTGGACCCTTGCGAAGAATATCGCCCTGGAAGCCTTCGGGCCTGTTATCCAGGCGATCGGAGCCGGCGCCCAGTGGATTTATGAAAACTGGTCCACTATCGCCCCGATCTTCTGGGGCCTTGCCGGCGCGGCTATCGCTTACGCGGTGGCCCTGGGTATTCAGACCGCCGCGACATGGATCGCAAACGGCGCCGCGAAGGCGTTCTTTGTGACCCTTCTGTCGAACCCGTTGTTCTGGATCGCTATCGCGATCGGCGTCGTCATAGGCGTCCTTTACAAGATGATCCAGGCCGTCGGTGGCGTGAAGAACGCCTGGGAAATCTGCAAGGCGGCCCTGTTGGTAGCCTGGGCGGCGATCAAAGTCGCCTTCTTTGCGGTTTACAACTGGATCGCGAACCTGATCGACAAATTAAAGCTATGTTGGCAGAAGGCCGGCGTGGCAATCGCTAACTTTATGGGCGATATGAAGGTCAGCGTCTTAACGGTTCTTCAGAACATGATTAACGGCGCGATCGGGATCATAAACGACTTCATATCCCTTCTGAATAAGATTCCAGGCGTCAATATTGGCCTGATCGAACAGGTCACCTTCGCCACAACTGCGGCCGCCGAAAACGAAGCCGCGAAACAGGCAAGGGCCGACGCCCTGAATCAGTATGAAGCGGACATCAAGGCCGCCCAGGCAGAGCGTGACGCCACATATTCAGCGGCGAAGCAAGAACTTGCCGACGCCACGGCCCAACTGTCCGAAACCTACGCAAACGCCAGAGCCGAAGCCGCCCAGGCAAATTCTGACGCCGGCGTTTCCGACTGGAACACGGATCAATATGATATTGGAAACGTGGACACTGTCGGGTCGGTGGGGTCTATCGACAGCGACGTCAATATCGCCGACGAAGACCTGAAATTCCTTCGCGACGTGGCCGAAATGCACTATGTCCAGAACTTCGTCACTTTGACGCCTACTGTGGCGGTCGACGCCCAGATCAGCGAAAAAGTCGACGTCGACGAAGTCGTCACCAAGATCGAAAGAAAACTGGAAGACGAATTCACAGCGGCGGCGGAAGGGGTGTATAACTAATGAGCAACTACAAAATGACCCTGATCGTCGGGGGACGGGAAATAAACATTCCCGTCCTTCCGGCGAAACTGAATGTTTCTTCGCCTGGTAAAAACGAACGGGTGACCGTTCTTGAACTGGGCGAAGTTCTTCTTCTTCGAAAGAAGGGCCTTCGAATCCTGTCCTGGGAAAGTTTCTTTCCTGTATCGAAGGCGCCGTATACGACCGGCCAGATCAAGGACCCCGTCAGCATTGTTCAGGCGATCCAGAAGGCCAGGGACCAGAAGTCCCCTGTCCGCTTCCTGATCACCGGAACAGACCTGGACTGTAACCTTCGTATGGGAATTGATTCCTTCGAATACGAAGAAAGGTCCGGCGAACTGGGCGATCTGTATTACACGATCAAGCTGTACGAATGGAAGGATATTTCCCCGAAAAGAATCGTCCTTCCGGAAAAGAAAGAAGAACCGGCGAAGACCCAGGAACCCGAAAGGGCCGGCGAACCGGAACAGACCAGTAAAACCTACACCGTGAAGTCTGGGGACTGCCTGTGGAATATCGCGAAGAAACTCTACGGCAAGGGGAGCGACTACACGAAACTTTATAACGCCAACAAAGGCGTGATCGGTTCGAACCCGAATCTGATCTACGCCGGACAGGTGTTGACGATCCCATAATGGGAATTTCTATCCTGTATCAAAACAACGTGTCCGGTGACGCGTTCGACATTACGACGCTGATCACTTCCGCGAAATGGTCGACGAAACGGTCCGGTTCCCCTTCTTCCCTTGACCTGACCGCCATAGTCGACGACGCGGTGGAATGGACCCACGGCGGAATCCTTTGTCTGAAGGACGGCGACGTGGGCCTGTTTTATGGCTACGTTGTGAAAATCAGCCAGAACGAAAAAGACCAGGTTCAGGTTCTGGCCTACGATCAGACCTGGTATTTGAAGAAAAACAAGGAAACCTATGTCTTCACCGGTAAGCGCGCCGACCAGATCCTTTTACAGATCGCGGAGGACTTCAAACTGAAGACCGGAAGCCTGGTCAATACAGGGTACGCGATCCCTTCCATGATCGAAGACGGCCAGACCCTTTTCGACATCATTTTGAAGGCGATCGACTACACCCTGATCAATACCGGAAAAATGTTCGTTCTGTGGGACGACTTCGGGAAACTGACATTGACCGACGTTGAAACCGCAAAACTGGACCTTTTCGTGGGCGACGGAAGCCTGGCGACTGGCTTCACCTACGAAACCGACATAGATTCCGACACCTACAACAAGATCAAACTGGTCCGCGACAATAAGGAAACCGGCAAGCGTGACGCCTATATCTTCCAGGATTCTAACAATATGAACTTCTGGGGTATTCTGCAAAACTACGAAACGGTCGACGAAAGCATGAACGAAGCGCAGATCAAGGAACGCGGCGATCAAATGTTGGAACTTTACAACAGGCCGAAGCGGTCCTTCAGCGTGAACGCGATCGCCGATCTGTCCGTCAGAGCCGGCCGCGCCCTGTTCATAGGAATCGGCGCCGTGGACGTGAAGTCCTTCTTTATCGTCGAAGAAGCCAGTCACGATCTTCTGAAGGAAACAATGTCTTTGAAATTGAAGGTGGTGTAATATGGGACTTCTTGACACTATGAAAAAAGTCGCGGAAGGCACACAGAACGCCGGCGTTCCGTCCGCTTTTATGTTCGGAACCGTGACCAAAACGTCACCGCTGACGATCCGTGTCGACAACCGCTTCGACATTTCCGGCGACGCTATCGTCGTTATGAAGGAATTCCAGGCCGGCTTTTATCCTACACACTATCACACTGGCGTCAAGGGATCACCCACCACCGAAGAACAGTCAGGCGGAAGCGGCGACGCGTCCTTCGCGTCCCATTCCCACGTCCTGAAGAACAACTATCAGACCAACACTGACAGCACGTCCGAATATTATTACGGCCTGGCTGTCGGTGAAAAGGTGGTCCTTTTAAGAAACCAGGGCGGCCAGTCCTTCCTGGTTCTGGGAAGGGTGTGAACTTATGATTCCTAACGCGACGACCGTGAAGATCGGCGCCGACGTGGCGGTCCAGACCGCCGCTGACGCCCCTTCGCGGACTTACAAAATCGACTTCGACGCCGGCCGCGTCGGTGGCTTCTGCGATTCCACGGAAGCCATGAAACAGGCCATATATAAAATACTGCAAACCGAACGATTTGAATTCCTGATCTATTCCTGGAATTACGGAATAGAACTGAACGCCGTCGTCGGGAAAAGTTATCAAGTGTTTGCAAGTGAAATCAAACGTGTTATTCGCGAAGCGCTTCTGGCGGACAGCCGGATCACCGACGTCGTCGACTTCGAAGTGGTCCAGATCGACAAAAGAATCGCTTCCGTGAAGTTTACCGCCGAAACGATCTTCGGCGAAATTCCTATCGAAAGAGAGGTGGGCGGAAATGTATGAAGATATGACCTTCGAAAACATTATGGACCGTTGTCTGAAGCGCGTCGCGCCTTCTATCGACAAACGCGAAGGTTCCGTTGTGTATGACGCCATAGCGCCGGCGGCCGCTGAACTGGCGATCATGTATATCGAACTGGCGTATCTTATGGACAGAGCCTTCCCCGACACCGAAACCGGCGAAGACCTGACAAAGAAGGTCCGCGAACGAAGTATCTTCCGAACGGCCGCGACAGCCGCTGTCCGAAAGGGATATTTCGAAGACGGTGACGGAAACGCTATGGACGTTCCTATCGGGACGCGCTTTTCTGGCGATTCCCTGAACTATATCGTCACCGAAAAGGTGGCGACTGGTCAGTTCCGCCTGGTATGCGAAACAGCCGGCGCCGCCGGTAATCAATACCAGGGAACCCTGTTTCCGATCGACTACGTCGAAGGCCTGGGCGCCGCGCGCCTGGCCGACATTCTGATCAACGGTGAAGACGAAGAATCTGACGCCGATCTATACGCCCGTTACCTGGAAAGTCTGGAATCCCAGGCCTACGGCGGCAATATTGCCGACTATAAGACGAAGGTCGAACTTCTTCAGGGCGTGGGCGCGATCAAGGTCATTCCGGTCTGGAATGGCGGCGGAACCGTCAAGATCATCTTCGTCGACAGTGACTGGGGAATCCCTTCGGAAGACCTGGTCGACAGCGTTCAGACGGCCGTCGACCCTGTTCAGAACCAGGGCGTCGGCGACGGTATCGCCCCGATCGGCCACGTCGTCACCGTCGAAGGTGTCGTCGGAACCACCGTGGACGTGTCCTTCGCGCTGACCTTTGCGACGTCCTACACCTGGGAATCCGTCGAAACGGAAATCCAGAAGGCGGTCCAGGAATACTTCGCAGAACTGGCGAAGGAATGGGCCGACCAGGAAGTCCTGATCGTCCGCGTCAGCCAGATCGAAACAAAGGTCCTGGCCGTCGACGGAATTATCGACGTCACCGGAACCACGATCAACGGAACGACCCAGAATATAAGTCTGGCGTCGAACGCTATTCCGGTTCTGGGGGTGGTCGAAAATGTTACTTAAAGAATACTGGCCGCGTTGTCTTCAGGAACTGGTTGAATTCGACCAGATCGCCAACGCGGAACAGCCGGAATTCGAAAGGGCCGTCAGCGACGTCAGGAACGCGCCTGACGACTTTTTCCTGGTGTCCCTGACCGAGTATGGGTGTAAGCGGTGGGAAGCGATTCTGGGCCTTTCTGTGGCCCCTGGTGATACCTTACAGGAACGCCGTGAAAGAATCCTGATCCGATACCTGGATCAGCTTCCCTACACTTACAGAACCCTTCTGAAGTATCTGTCCACGGTCAGCGAAAACTTCAGCGTCACACTGGACGAAAACGCCTATGATCTTCTGGTCAGAATCCGCCTGGAAGGCTATTCACAGCGCGACGCCCTGGTGGCCACACTGGGACAAATGATTCCGGCGAATTTGGTCCTTCGCATGAAGACCGAAATTCCACAGAAAATCGAACCGGCCCAGACGGCCGCCTGTTCCGCTATGGCGGTTATGAACCGGCACGTCTACAAGCCGGCCGAATAAGGAGGAAACCACATGGCAAAATTCAAGTCTATCGTCACCGACAACGGCGTCGAAGCACTGACAGCCTTGATCGCGTCCGGCCAGGGCCTGACCCTGACGCGCGCGGCCGCCGGAAGCGGCGTTTCGACCGTCAGTCCGAACACCCTGTCGGGACTTATCAATCCTGAAGACGTTACCGCGAACCTTGCCGGAAAGGAATTCGTCGACGGTGATCCGGCGATCATGCGAATTCCCGTTCAGATCACGAACGAAGCACTGGAAGCGAACGTCTGGGTCAGAGAAATCGGCGTTTTTGGCCTGGACATCAACGGACAGGAAATCCTGTTCTGTTATGGGTGGCTTGACGGCGAAGACAGTGACAACGTTATTCCGGCGACGTCTTTCGAAGACGGGGCCGACACTGTCCACATTCACGACCTGGCCGTCTTCATCACGAACCAGGAAGCGGCCGCCGTGTCCGTTCAGGTGGGCGCCGGTTCCTATGTCACAAATACCCAGTTAATCGCCTACGCGGCGCCGGTGGCCCATACCCAGGCCGCGTCCACGATTAACGAAACGACCGGCGAAACGACCGAACAGGTTCAGCGACGCCAGGACAACGACATTCAGTCGATCCTGGACCAGTTAAACACCGGCTTCACGGGAACCACCGTGACACACACCTTCGCGCCGGCACAGATCGCGAACTGGGTCGGTTATGACGGCGACGGCGTTCCGGAAGGAATTCTGGACACGTCCCAGAATCGCCTGTATCTGTGACCAGTTTCGCCTGTACGCCTTCAGAAACGTCCTGTCTGGTGTCTAACCTATTCACCGAACTTCGGCCCGTCTGCGGCCATTGTGAGGGCGACAGCGTGGTTCTGTGTGGCGTAACCTACGAAGGCGCGGAAGAAACCGTCGTCCTTCGTGAATATGGCTTCGACTATTCCGGCGATCCGGAAACAGTCGAAAGAATAAGAAAGCGAAGGTGTATCAATGGGAACCCGAAGAAATTATCAGCGGTCTTCGAATAAAAACGAAAGTCCGCTTCACGTTCTTCCGGTGGCCGACAAGCTGATCGACTACACCCTGGACCTGACTGACAACGCGAACCGCTTCCCGAAGAAGGTTCGCTTTTCTATTGTCAACAGAATCCAGGGTCACGCCATGGCCATATATGACGACCTACTGGAAGCGAACGAAATATTCCCGATCCGCGACGAAGAGGATCGCCTGGAACGGCTTCGTCTGCAAAGGGCCGCCCTGACCGAATGTAAGAAACTGCTTCACATGATCGAACTGTCGAAGAAGCGGTCCTATATCGACAAGGGAACCTTTGACTACTGGACGAAGCTGACCCTGGACGTTAAGTTTATGACCGCTAAATGGTATAAGGCCGAACAGGAAGCCGCCGAACCGGTGGAACCTTCGGCGCCGATACCTGAAGGCGTGTGATAAAACCCATTAGGGAACGACCTGTTACCCCGAACGCCGGCAACGCGAACAATGCGCGCAATGTCAACACTGACGGCAGTCTGAACAACAACAACGCGTACAATGGCAACAATGGCGTTCGGCCGGATTTGGTGGAAAACGTGACCGAGTAAGGCGACGAACCTGAAAGCAGAGTACCCCAACAAAGGAGGTCGTTTCCTTCCGCAAGCCGGAAAGGCTACGGTAAATACATGATTGACGACGAAAGGCCTTCCGTGGTGACGGCCGGACTATAAGCGTCAAGGAGGATTCTAAATTGAGCGAAGAACAGAAAGCAGAACCTTCTGACTTCGCGTCTGTCGCAGACTTTAACAGCCTGTATTCGTCGTATACAGAAGCGCGCAAAGGTAAACGGTGGAAGTATGCCGTCTGCAAATACGAAGCGAACATTCTTGAAAACCTTATGTTCATTCATTTCATGCTGACGTCCCACAAATACCGCCTTTCGCCTTATAACTGCTTCATAGTAAAGGAACCGAAGGAACGCCTGATTATGTATAATTCATTCCGTGACAAAATCGTTCAGCACAGTCTTTGCGACAACGTCCTCGAACCGGTTCTTTCGAAAACCTTCATATACGACAACTACGCAAGTCAAAAGGGCAAAGGAACACACTTCGGCCTTGACCGCCTGAAACTGTTTATGCAGAAGTTTTACCGGCAACACGGGACGGACGGGTGGGTCCTGAAGTGCGACGTTCGAAAATACTTTTACAGAATCGATCACGACGTTCTGAAATCACAGCTTCGCCGGCTTATCAAAGACACCGACGTCTTATGGCTTCTTGATATGATCATAGATTCCACCGAAGGACCAGGAATCCCGATCGGGAACCACACTTCACAATGGTTCGCGGTCCTGTACCTGTCCGGAATGGATCACATGATCAAGGAACGTCTGGGAATCAAATTCTATGGCCGTTACATGGACGACTTCTATCTGATCCACCACGACAAGGAATATCTTCAGTATTGCCTGGAAGAAATCAGAAAATTCCTTGTTCCGCTTGGACTGGAACTGAACCAGAAAACGGCCATATTCCCCTTGACCCAGGGAATTGACTTCCTGGGTTTTAGGACCTACATGACGGACACCGGAAAGGTGATCCGCAAAATTCGCCGTGACAGCAAAAACCGAATCAGACGAAAGCTGAAGAAATTCCGTCACCTTCTGGACGAAGGCCGGATCGACATTGAAACGATCATTCAGTCATATTCGTCCTGGACCGGCCACGCCGAACACGGGAACAGCTATCATCTGATCAGGAAGACGGACGACCTGTTCTTCAGCCTGTTCAGAAAAGAATTGGAGGGAATAACCTATGGCGAAATTACTTTCCGCTTTGCCCGTTGGCGCGATCGTCAAGTCGGCGAACACGAAATACAACGGGACGGCGATCAGGTTCATAGTCGGTCACCAGGACACCACGAACGGCCGAACGAAACTGGTCACTGAAAAAATGATCACGCTGAAGGCCTTCGACGCGAAGGAAGCGTCGAACAGCAATTCCGACCGCAAGAATTACGGTAACAACCGATATTCTGTTTCGAACATTGACCAGTGGTTAAACAGCGCCGCTTCTTCCTGGTATTCCGCAAGGCACAGCGCCGACGCCGCGCCCACAAACGCGAATGTCTGGTCGAACTATAACGAATACGACACCGAAGCCGGCTTCCTGACCAACTTCGAAGCGGACTTCCGCGCCGCGATCCTGGACACTGTGATCCGCGTCGCGCTGAATACCGTCACCGACGGCGGCGGTTATGAAGACATCACCCGAAAGGTCTACCTGTTGTCGAACACTGAAGTCGGCCTGGCTAACGAAAACAGCGTCGCAGAAGGAACCGTCTGGTCCTACTTCAACAGCGCCACACGTCGTCAGTGTATGCCTACGGCTGAAGCGGTCAGCAAGTCCGAATATACCAGTTCCAGTCTGAACGCTTCTTCTGCCTGGTATTGGTGGCTTCGTACCCCGTACGCCGGCTACGCGCGCCTTGCGCGCCTTGTCTACACTGACGGCAGTCTGAGCAGCAACTACGCGTACGGTGGCGGCCGTGGCGTTCGGCCGGCTTTGGAATTGGCATCTACGAATCTGGTATCCGATTCAACAGACACAGACGGCGCTTATATCCTTCAGTGGAATCAGCCGCCCACTGATCCGTCTTCCATTTCCTACGGTACACCCCAGGCCGGAAATAGCCTGACTATTACGACCGGCGGTTCCACCGATCCGGAAGGCGACGCCATTTCCTACGTCTGGGAACGTCGAACCGATTCCGGAACCTACACCCAGATCGGGATCACGACCGCGAAGTCTATCACTGACACAGTTCCGACTTCCGGTTCTACTTACCAGGTCCGCGTGAAGGCGGTCGACGCGAACGGCCTTGAATCCGGATATTGTACCGGTTCCGCGAAGACCATTTCCTACAACACCGCGCCGGTGATCAGCGGTTCCGACAGCAACGTCGGCGCGAAGACTGACCCCTTCAGTCACGCCTACACTGTCACCGACGCCCAGGCTTCGTCCCAGACCTTGACCGTCGTCGAAACCCTGACGAACGGTTCTGAAACGATCACCCTTCGAACCTTCACCGCCACAAGCGGCGCCACGAACACGGTCGACCTGACCGACGTCTGGTTGAAGCTGATCACCGGAACCCACGTCCTGACGATCACCGCAAGCGACGGCAACGGCGGAACGGCCACAAGGAAGATCACCTTCAGCCGCACCGTCAGCAGAATCGCCGCCGCGCGCGCCTTCGCTACGGACGCCCTGGTTCAGAAGGTCTTTATTTCTCTTTATCCGACCGAAAGGCCGGCAGATTCCACCCTTTACCTGGAAGTCACGAACAACCCGTTTGACGCTTCCCCTGTATGGGAGGAAATCACAAGCAAAGTGAACAGCCTTGTTCACGTCTTCAGCAACACGACAGCCGCGAACGGTTACGGCCTGGGTTATCGCTTCTATATCCTGAAGGGTGACGAAGAAATCGAAGTTACACAGGCGACGATCCGTTTCGCATAAGGAAGGAGGAAACCGAAATGTTCGATCCTACAAAATGCGAAAGCGTCAGCATGAAGGAAGCGAAGGCCCAGGAAGCACAGAACCCCTTGACTGAAGTTTCCAGGGCGACTTCGATCGCCTTCGTCACTATGGCCGAATCCGGCCAGATCGACGACGTGACCGCAACTGAAAACGCCGGCCAGTTCACGCCCTGGGCCTACCCTGTGGCGTATAAGGCCGGAAACATTCGTCGCCACAATGGCGAATTATACCGCTGTATTCAGGACCACACTTCACAAGCGGACTGGACCCCTGACACCGCCGTTTCCCTGTGGGTGAAGATCGGTGATCCGGCCGAAGAATGGCCTGAATGGTCACAGCCTGTCGGCGCCCATGACGCCTATGACGCCGGCGCGAAGGTGACACACGACGGGAAACACTGGACTTCAGACGTCGACGCGAACGTCTGGGAACCTGGTGTCTACGGGTGGACGGAGGTGACCGAATGACCGAAGGAATTATCATAGGTCTTCTGTCCCTGGTGGGTACACTGGCTGGAACCTACTTCGCACACCGAAAAAGTTCCGCGCTGATTGCCTACCGCCTGGAACAGCTTGAAAAGAAGGTGGAACTTCATAACAACGCGGTCGAACGACTGTATAAAGTCGAAAAGACCCTGGACGTCTATGAAGAAAAAATGAAGGTCGCAAACCACCGAATCGACGACCTGGAACATGAAACGGCGTAAGAAGAAGGCCGAGTTTTCCAAAATCATAATGGCCGTTGTGGGGACCGTCACGATCGTCGTGACGGTCTTCACTTTGGCCTTTGTTTGGAAGACCGGCGACGCGTCACCCCTGGCCTATCTTATACCGGCGGTCTTCACTGAACTGGCAACCGCGACGGGGTTCTATTACAGCAAGGCAAAGGCCGAAAACAGAATAAAACTTCGGAAGCAATACGGCCCCGAAGTTTACAACGATACAAAGGAGGTTTAACCATGTATCAAGCAGTTATAACGAACCTGGTGACGATCGGGTGGGCCATGCTGATTTTTTTAGCCGCCTACCTGGCGAACGTCACCTTTTCCCTGTGGTATAACATCAAAATTCAGAAGGAACAGTTCAGCCGTGAAAAGCTGATCACCGGCGGCCTGAAGGTCCTGACCTTTATTGTCGGCCTGACCCTTCTGTGTATCGCCGTGACCACGCTTCCCCTGTTTGCGAACGAAGTCGGGTGGGCGATTCCGGCCGAATATACCGACCTATTCGCCGACCTGGTTATCATTGGCGCCGTTCTTCTGGTGTCCTGTAAGTACATCAAGGAAGCCTTCACGAAGTTCACCGCAATTTTGAACGCCGGCCCTGTGGATAATGTGGAAACTGTGGATAACACCCAGGAAGTCGAACAGACCGCGAATCCGATCGGGTTCGTGACCGGAAAGGACGTGACTGAAAATGAGCAATAGTCCCCTTGTAAGCTACACCAAAATTTCCCCGAACAAGACCAGTCCCAGAAATAATAAGATCGACACGATCACGATCCACTGTGTCGTCGGCCAGTGTTCCGTCGAAACCCTGGGAAACGTCTTCGCCCCTACTTCCAGACAGGCGTCTTCGAATTACGGCGTCGGCGTCGACGGCCGGATCGGAATGTATGTCGAAGAAAAGGACCGTTCCTGGTGTTCTTCCAGTGGCGCCAACGACCACCGCGCGATCACGATCGAAGTCGCCAGTGATACAACCCACCCCTACGCCGTGAACGACAAGGCCTTCGCGGCCCTTCTTGACCTGGTGACTGACATCTGTCAGCGAAACGGGATCAAGAAACTGGTCTGGTCCACCAACAAGGACGACCGCGTCAATCACCGGAACGGGTGTAATATGACCGTTCACCGCGATTATGCGAACAAGTCCTGTCCTGGCGATTATCTGTATAGCCGCCACGGCCAGATCGCCGACGAAGTCAATAGACGCCTGGGAAGCTATGTGGAACCCACACCTGAAAAGGAAACCACCCAGGAAGGCGCCGCCCTGGCAGTCGGAACCGAAGTCAACTTCACCGGAACAAAACACTACACTTCCGCCTATAAGACCGCCACAGGGAAGACCTGTAAGGCCGGAAGGGCGAAGATCACCAGGATCGCGGCCGGCAAGGCCCACCCCTACCACCTGGTCGCAGTGTCCGGAAAGGGTTCCACCGTCTACGGGTGGGTCGACGCGGCCGACGTTTCCGACCTGGCCGACCAGACGATCCGCAAGGGCGACAAGGTGAAAGTTCTGAAGGCCCAGACTTACACCGGCGGAACCTTCAAGGCCTATTTCGACGTCTATGACGTGATCCAGGTGAACGGTGACCGCGTGGTCATTGGTATCGGGAAGACCGTCACGGCCGCCGTGAAGGCGTCCAACCTTCAGAAAGTATAAAAAGCGGCGGTCGGGGAATCCCTGGCCGCCATTTCTTCGTTAGGAGGTGAATTTATATGTCTGTGGACAATAGTGAAATGATCGCGTTCCAGAAGGCCCTTGAAGCACTTCAGAACGACATTCCCGAAATAATGGACGCGATCGTCGTTCAAGAAGGAATGTACGCGCGCGATCAGGCCCGTAAAATCTGCAAGGAAGACGGGATTGTCAATACCGGTAACTATCGCCGGAACTTCAAAAGTGGAACAAAGGCCATTCGTGCCGGTCGTGCCTACAAGATAGATGTTTACAACAACCTGGACTATGCCGGTCACCTTGAATATGGCTTCAGGGGACACTGGGTTCCTGGCTACTGGGACGGAAATTCCTTTGTTTATGTGAAAGGGTATCGCGAAGGCGGCATATATGTAAAATTCACGCCTGGACACTATACCCTTAAACGGGCGATTGAGAACACCAAAAAAAGCCAGGACCGACGCATAGAAAGAAAATACCTTCAGGAACTGAAGAAACGCGGTCTTGATAAATACATGAAGTAAAATGAAAGCGGCCGGGGATCCCCTGGCCGCTTTTTCTTATTTCTTCTTGCGGAAAAACGAAAAGAATCCGCGCCTTTTCTTCCGCCCGAAAGCCTGGTCAATCTGTTCTTCTGTCGCCCCGCGTTCGCGAAGGCCGTCTTCGAGAATTGAACACATCTTCCCCAGGACTTCGTCGGGCGACGGTACTGTCAATTCAACAGGATCGCCCTGACATTCTTTGGCCGGTCGCCGCGCTTCTTCTTTCGCTTCCGCTATCTGGGAAACGTCCTGTCCTGGGAGGTAATAAACGTGACTATCGGGAAGGCGAAGAATCGCCTTTTTTCGGATCAGCGCCTGAAGAACCTTGTAGTTCGCGCCTTCAACAAGGACATATATATCCTTCGATTCTGAAGGACCACATTCTGAAAGCATAGAAACAACGTCAGAATATTTCGGGCCGTCTTTTATTTGTTTCAGGCTTTTAATTCGCGGATCGTCCTTCCACATATCGTCGAAGTAAAACCGACCGCCTGGGCCGGCCTTATAGCAAAAATCTTTGAATTCGTTATGAACAGCCATGAAAACGTCATAGTCTGACCGCCTTGTAGCTTCAACCAGACGGTCTTCGAAGTCGTCCAGGGCGTCTTCGTTGGCCATACTAAAATCTAACGAAAGGTCTTCTATTTCTTCAGGGGAAAACACAGGATCACCGCCCTTCTATATGTAAATTCTTTTTGAATAATCGCCTGATTCTGACCATTAACACAATTATACACGGAAAATGTGATAAAAACAAGAATAATTCAGACGTTTAACACAAAAGTTACAAATGAAGGGAGGTTCTGGCGTGAAAATATACGATTATCAGGGGAAGAAGAACGTCAGCGGCGACAGAATCCGCGAAGCCAGATTGAAGCGCCGACTTACCCAGGCGGACTTCGCGGCACAGTTACAGATCGCCGGCGTCACCATTGAGCGCGACAGCGTCAGCCGGATCGAGATCGGGACGCGCTTCGTCGCCGGCTTTGAACTGAAGGTTATATCAAAGGTCCTGGGCGTGTCTGTCGACTGGCTTCTGGGCGAAGAATAAACCCCTATACTGACCACCGGATCGCCGGTGGCCTATTTTTTTACCCTAAACCCCTTGACAATATACTACCGGTAGTATATAATAATAGGCGTGAGGTGATTATTTTATGAGTAAAGCACAGACAGCCGCGAACAAGCGCTATAATGTGAAAGCCTATGACCGAATCGAAATTACAGTCCCGAAGGGTGACAGGGAAAAAATCGCGAAGGCGGCCGAATCGGTCGGATTGAGCGTCAACGCCTTCATAAAAGAAGCACTGGCGGAACATATCGCCCGATTATCCAACATATAACGATCAGAAGGCCCTGTCCACAGCGGACGGGGCCTTTTTGCTTACCCAGGGAGGAAGAACAATGAAAAGACGCAGATTCAAACATTTATCATGGAACGACCGCCTGAAGATCGAAGCCATGCTGAAGGCCGGCCGTCATTACCAGGAGATCGCCGACGAAATCGGCGTCCACCTTCGCACGATCTACAACGAAGTCAAACGCGGCCGCTATATCCACACGAATTCAGACCTGACCGAAGAAGAACGGTACAGTCCGGACATAGCCGAAGCGGCATACAGGGAACATCTGGCGGCGAAGGGTCCTGATCTGAAGATCGGTAACGATCACGAACTGGCCCAGTATATCGAAAAGAAGATCGGCGAAGAAGGATATTCGCCGGCCGCTGTCCTGGGCGAAATCAAGGAACAAGGGATCGAATTCCAGACGACGATCTGTGAATCGACCCTGTATTCCTATATCGACAAAGGCGTCTTCCTGACCATTACGAACAAAAGCCTTCCTGTGAAAAGCAAAAAGAAGCGTTCCTATAACAAGGTCCGAAAGGCTTCCCGTCCGGCCGCCGGCGAAAGTATCGAAAGCCGCCCTGAAGAAATCAACGCCAGGGAAACCGTCGGTCACTGGGAAATGGACTGTGTCGAAGGCAAGAAGAAGACAAAGAAAACCCTTCTGGTTCTGACCGAAAGGAAGTCCAGGAAGGAAATCATAATTCCTATGAAGGACCAGACAAGCCGAAGCGTCGTCGCGGCCCTGGACCGCCTTGAACGTCAATACGGCGCGAAGTTCTATAAGATATTCCAGACGATCACCGTCGACAACGGTTCCGAATTCGCCGACTGTGAAGGAATAGAAAAGTCCTGTCGCCGGAAAGGCAACAGGACAAAGGTCTATTATTGTCACCCGTATTCGTCATACGAAAGAGGGTCCAACGAAAACGCGAACAAGCTGATCCGCCGGTGGTTCCCGAAGGGGACAGACTTCCGCCAGGTCACCACGAAGGCGATTCAGTGGGTCGAAGACTGGATCAACAACTACCCCAGGGAAATACACGGATTCAGAAGCGCGAATTCCGTCTTTGCCGAAGGGGTCGCCATGCTAATTTGAAATTATTTGTGAATTTTTGCAATTTAGTCTTGACTTTTTCGAAAAAATTTCAGTTACTTTTTTATATCTATTGACAAAGGTGAAAAAATGCAATAAAATTATTATGTAATCGTTTTCATATAAAGGGGGATATTTTATGGCTACAATCAAAGACGTCGCAAAACTTGCAGGGGTCTCTGTGGCTACTGTTTCCCGTGTTCTTAATGATATTGACAACGTTAAGCCGAAAACCGCAAAAAAAGTTAAAAAGGCTATAAACGAGCTCAATTATCATCCTAATCTTCTTGGCCGTACGTTAAGATGTATGAAAACTATGAAAATTTTGGTTTTACTCCCTACTATTTCCAATCAGTTTTATTCACGCATTATCAAAGGTATTCAGAAAACTGCCGAGCTTAACGGATATAACACGATGTTTGCAATAACAAACGACAACCGTGACGTTGAGCTTATGTATATAAATATGTTAAAACAGAAATTGTTTGACGGAATTATTTTCCTGCGTTCCACTCTTTCTGCGGAAGAACTCACCACCCTTTCTGAGTCTTGGCCCGTGGTTTTAGCATGTGAAACTGTAAAAAACGCTGATATTCCGACTGTTACCATTGACAACAGAAAGGCGGCCTTTGACGCTACCGCTTTCCTTATTGAAAATGGACACAAAACTATCGGTCTTTCCTGTGCAGGTACTGATTATTACTCCTCACTGCTCAGAAGAAACGGATACATAGATGCACTTAATAAATATAATATCAAGATAAATCCCGACTACATTTCCGACGAAGGCTTCTCCTTCAATGCGGGAAAACGTTCGGCAGAATATTTTATGTCGCTTAATATTTTACCGAATGCAATTTTTGCCGTTGCGGACTCTGTTGCAGTCGGTATGATTTCGGAATTTGACAAGCACGGTATAAAGACGGGACGCGATATCTCGGTTATCGGATTTGACAACAACCAGATAACTGAGCACTATCTTCCCCACATCACTACGGTTTCACAGCCGCAGTTTGAAATAGGTCAAAAAGCCTTTGAGCTTTTGATAGATAAAATTGACGATCTTTCTTGTGAAAATAAGCAAATTATTCTTCCGCACAGGATTGAAGTCAGAGATTCGGTAAAACTCAAATAAGAAAGGAAAATCACTATGGTAAAAGTAGGTATTATTGGTTGTGGTGGTATTGCTAACGGCAAACACCTCCCCGCTCTCAAAGATATGGTTGCTTTGGGAAAAGTTGAATTGGTGGCATTCTGTGACATCATCAAAGAACGCGCTGAAAAAGCTGCAAAAGAATACGGTGCAGAAGGCGCAAAGGTTTACACAGATTACAAAGAACTCCTTAAAGATGAGTCTATCGTAGCTGTACACGTTTGTACTCCCAATCGTTCTCACAGCTTTATCTCCATCGACGCTATGAAAGCTGGTAAAAACGTTTTGTGTGAAAAACCTATGGCTAAAACTGCTGCTGAAGCAGAAGAAATGCTCAAGGTTTCCAAAGAAACAGGTAAAGTTCTCACAATCGGTTACCAGAACCGTCAGAGAAAAGACTCCCGTTTCCTCAAAAAATGTTGCGAAAACGGCGAACTCGGTGAAGTTTACTTTGCAAAAGCTCATGCATTGCGTCGTCGTGCAGTTCCTACCTGGGGCGTATTTATGAACGAATACGAACAGGGCGGCGGTCCTCTCATCGATATCGGTACACACGCACTTGACTTAACACTCTGGATGATGAACAACTACAAACCCAAAATGGTTGTAGGTAGATCCTTCAAAAAACTCGGTTGTGGCACAACAGAAGATTTCGGTAACGCATTCGGTAACTGGGATCCCAAAGAATACACTGTTGAAGACTCCGCTTTCGGTTTCATCGTAATGGAAGACGGCGCTGCTATCTCCCTCGAATCCAGCTGGGCTCTCAACACTCTTGACGCAGGTGAAGCTAAAACTACTCTCTGCGGTACAAAAGCAGGTGCTGATATGCACGACGGTGTAAGAATCAACGGCGTTAAACACAACAACTGCTACGTTGAACAGACAAAATTCACTGAAGGTGGCGTTGACTTCTTCGACGGAGCTGAAAACGAAAACCCCTCCTTCCTCGAAGCTAAAAACTTCTACAGTGCAATTACAGAAGGTACTGAACTCGTTGTTAAACCTGAACAGGCACTCGTTGTTTCCAAAATCTTGGAAGCTATCTATGAGTCCTCCGAAACAGGCAAACCCGTTTTCTTTGACTAAAATTTTTAAAGCCTTCCTCTTTTCAGGGGAAGGCTTTTATTTTTTAAAAATTCGTCAAAAACTTATTGACAAATCTGTTTTTATATGGTATTATATTTAACGTTCCGTGTATAACGGTACACGGAGAGATGTCCGAGTGGTTTAAGGAGCTGGTCTTGAAAACCAGTGATCCTGCAAGGGACCGTGGGTTCGAATCCCACTCTCTCCGCCACACTTTATTTTAACGCTACCATGGAGTTGTACTCAAGTTGGTGACGAGGCTCCCCTGCTAAGGGAGTAGGTCGGTTAATACCCGGCGCGAGAGTTCGAGTCTCTCCAACTCCGCCAAGAAAAAGCACTAAGCAAACGCTTAGTGCTTTTTCATTTTTGTCCAACTTGAAAACAAAATATTTATATGCTATACTTTAAATGTAATGTAATATTCTGTAAAAAACGGAGGTTTAGTTATGGCAAAAGGTTTATTTAGAATAATTTCAGGCAGTATTTTGATGCTCTTACAAGTTTTCAGCTTACTAGGTTTAAAAGATGGAAGTATATTTGCCTTATCATTTTCAAGTTTCGATGCTTTCCTTTTCACCTTCACAAGTCTTATTGGATTTTTTCTTCCCGGTATTATTGGCTTTTTCCTGTTTAAATACGGAGTAAAAGCATATCAGACTATGGACAGGGCAGAAATAATTCTGCACAAAAGCACCTCCATCGCACATATTATAACTAAATATGTATCCTTAGCATTTGTTATTATAAGAGGAATATATATTGTGCGCAGTTTTCTCTCGATCGACAAATATACTTCTTTGACATATATACTTAGTTCAATATTTATAGCTATATCAATTATATCTATTATCGTATACCTGATATTCTATTATGGTAAAAGACCTTGTTTTTTGTTTTCCACAACTTTGTTGTTTTTAGGAATACACCACTCACTTCATACGTTTAATAGTTTTGAATACTTCTTTATGGATGCAAAAATATTGGAAATACTTTTCGACTCATTGCCATATGCATCAGCAGGTATACTGTATATGATAATTGCTGTGAAATTATACAAAGAAAATTATTCCACCAAAACTATCAGAATTTTAGGCGCTATAGCTTTTGCTTCAGAAATGTCAGGAACAATTTATTCTGCTATTTTACATTTCCAATATGTAAATCTTATATATATATTGGAAACCCTTATTTTACACACATTATATTTGTTTGTATTTGTCTATACAGTTATAATCCCTGTCAGAGATTCCTTTGAATCACCTGAACCTGAGAGAATTGTAAAAAAAGCCAAACACAAAAAACCTTTCTCAAAATCAGTTTTAATTTCTATGGTGTTGTCTGTTGTGGCAATAATTTCTGTTATTCTGGCTATGATTTTTCAGTCTCCAAACAGAAAGATTTATGAAGACATTAATCCAAGCATAATATATATAGTATTAATTGTTGTGTTTACAATATATTTACTCAGTTTGCTCATATTGAAATATCATAATCATTCAAATATTCATTACTTTATCGCTCCTATTCCTTCTTTTATTTCCATATTTGCTTTAATAGAAGGTTCTATTTTTTCAACCAGTTATTTGCATAGAGATCCTGCTATGGGATTCAAAACATACGTTCGCGACTATTATAGTGATAACGAATTAATTCTCACTTTTAATATCACAATAATTATTATTTCTTTCGCAATATTAATCATTAATATGCCCTTATTTATATCTTATTTTAAACCCAGTTTTAAAAAACTTACCAGTCAACAACATTCCTCTATCGCTTACAAAGAAAAATGTTATCAAAAAGTAGAAAGAATGCAGGAATTTTTAGAAAAAGGAATCATAACTCAGGAAGAGTTTGAAGAGAATAAAAAACAGATACTTAAAAAGATTAAATAAAAAACCAAAAAGAGAGTTTAAACAATATAAAAGGTCTCCGCTGACGCACATTTATATCGTTTTTACTCTCTTTTAATATAAATATTCCCATATAAAGTTAATTTATTCACTTCAAAGCAAGTTTTATGATTTCGTCAAGGTCAGAAAGAGTCTTTAACTGTCCGCACATATTTCTAAGTTTTGCAGCACCTTCCATTCCCTTTAAATAGAATGATGCAGTACGTCTGCTTTCACGCATTGCGATATATTCGCCTTTGTACTCAACTGCAAGGGCGATTTGCTTTCTCATAACAGCTAAACGTTCTTCCAATGTGGGAGCTTCGGAAAACTTACCTGTTTTAATATATTCTTCGATTTGGCGGAATAAAAATGGGTTTCCGTAACTTCCTCTGCCTATCATAACAAGGTCGCAGTTTGTTTCCTCGTACATTCTTACTGCATCGTAAGGTGTTAAAATATCGCCGTTTCCGATAACGGGAACGGAAACCGCCTTTTTGACTTCTTTTATAATGGTATTGTCGGAAGATGGCCTATACATCTGGCTTTTTGTTCTGCCGTGAACTGTAATGGCATCTGCACCCGCTTTTTCCATAAGCTCTGCAAAGGAAACTGCATTAACAGAATTTTCGTCCCAGCCTTTTCTTATCTTGACAGTAACGGGGATGTCAGTTACCGATTTCACGGCTTTTACTATCTCGTAAGAAAGCTCGGGATTTTTCATAAGTGCAGCACCCGAGCCGTTCCCCGCTACTTTAGGCACGGGGCAACCCATATTGATGTCGATAATATCGGGGTTATATTTTGAGGCAATTTCTGCCCCCTTTGCCATAACGTCGGGCTCGTTTCCGAAAAGCTGAATTGCCATCGGGCGTTCAGGCTCGTAAACTTTCAAAAGCTCTTCGGTTTTTCTGTCCGAAAAAGTAAGTGCTTTTGCAGAAGCAAGTTCACCTATACAGTAACTTGCTCCCCACTCGCAACATATTTCGCGGTAGGCTCTGTCAGCAACCGATGCCATCGGTGCTAACGCCGCCGTTTTTTTGATTTCAACGTTTTTTATTTTAAAAGTCTGCATTTATTCTTCCTCTTATTGAAAAAATATACCTTATATGATATAATTATATTATTAAATTTAAATTCAGTCAACCTGAAAGGATTATTTATATGAAGATTCTTGCAATCGACTTTAATTCCCTTATGAACAGAGCGTTTTTTGCAATAAGGCATCTCTCTGCCCCCGACGGCACACCAACGAATGCTATTTTAGGTTTTGCAAAAACTTATCTTAAACTTATAAACACCTTTAACCCTGACGTGACGGTGGCGGCTTTTGACGTACATGCACCCACTTTCCGTCACAAGATGTTTGACGATTACAAGGGCACACGCAGTGCTACTGCGGACGAGCTTTTAGTACAGATGCCACTTGGTAAGGAGTTTGTGGATTTGGCAGGTGGTACGGTTGTAGGTATTGAAGGCTATGAAGCCGACGATATCTTAGGAACACTCGCAAAATACGCCGATAACACTGAAGACGTTACCTGTATCATCGCAACGGGTGACCGTGACTCTTTGCAGCTTGTAAGTGACAAGGTTTCCGTTAATCTTGCCTCCAATAAGGGAGATATTCTTTTTACACCTGATCTGGTTTTTGAAAACTACGGTGTTACACCGAAACAGCTCATTGAGGTAAAATCTTTAATGGGTGACACCTCCGACAACATCCCAGGTGTCAAGGGAATCGGCGAAAAAACTGCCCTTACCCTTATTCAGAATCACAATTCATTAAATGATATTTTAGAAAATATCGACTCAATTTTAGCTACCCCCCGTATCAAAAATCTTATCATTGAGCATAAAGAAGAAGCTATTTTGAGCCGTAAGCTCGGTGAGATTTTCTGTGAAGTTCCCCTGCCCTTTGAAGTTGAAAATATCAAAGGCAAAGAAATCGATGCAGAACGTCTTACAGAGTTTTTGACAAAGTATAATCTCACTTCGGTTTTGCAGGGCTTTAATCTTGAGAGCAAAGCTCCCGCTAAGGAAAAGGAAATCACACCTTTTACCTTAAAAGAAAACCCTGAATTCAAATTAAGTAATCTTACCGAAATTTATTTTTTGGCATCCGATAATGAGATTTATCTTGTAACGGGTGAAAACGAGATATCCCACTTCACGGAAAACTTTGATGAAATTTTCGAAAAAATCGCAACAACCGATTTGCCGAAAATCACCTTCGATGCAAAGCCCGTTTACCGCTTAGCTTTTGCAAAAAACTTGGAATTTAAGTCTTTAAAACATGATTTAAAGCTTATGGCATACCTTTTAAACAACCTTGGCAAGGGTTATTCGATAAAAGAATTGAAGACAAGCTATCTTTCTGAATTCTCGACAACACTTCCCGAAGACGCCGAGAACTGCGCGGTTTTGCCGATGTTAAGCAAATTGCTTTACAGTATAATTTCCGAAAAAAATATGAGTTTTCTCTATAAGGAAATCGAAATTCCCCTTTGTGAAGTACTCGCTTCTATGGAACACGAAGGATTTATGGTTGACGAGAGAAGCTTGGTTGAATTCGGTGAAGATTTAGATGCAAAAATCGAAAAACTTAAAATAGAAATAATTGAACTCGCAGGAGTTCCTTTTAACGTAAACTCCACCCACCATCTTTCAGACGTTTTGTTTAACAGACTCGGTCTTCCGCCACAGAAAAAGACAAAGACAGGCTACTCCACCGATGCAGACGTGCTTGATGCTATAAAGCATCTTCACCCTATCGTAAACAAGATTATCGAATACCGTCAGCTTTCAAAGCTTCACAGTACCTACGTTGTAGGACTTAAAAAGTGTATTATGCCCGACAGTCGTGTTCATACAACCTTTAACCAGACCGAAACGAGAACGGGACGTATAAGCTCACTTGAACCGAATGTGCAGAATATTCCCGTGCGTACAACTTTGGGTGCCGAGATGAGAAAATTCTTTGTAGCAAAGGAAAATCATTCCCTTATCGATGCCGACTATTCACAGATTGAACTGAGAATCTTGGCGGATATATCAAAAGACGAGAATATGATAAAAGCCTTCAAAGATGGTGAAGATATCCACCAGACCACTGCTTCACAGGTGTTCGGTATCCCGTTTGAAGAAGTACCTTCCACCTTAAGAAGCCGTGCAAAGGCTATAAACTTCGGTATCGTTTACGGAATTTCGCCCTTCTCCCTTTCTCAGGATATCGGCGTTACGATGCGTGAGGCAAAAGAATATATCGAAAACTACCTTAAAACCTATAGCGGTGTCGATGCTTATATGAAAAAGGCGGTTGAGGATGCAAGGATTAACGGATTTGTTGAAACTCAGTTCCACAGACCGAGAACTTTGCCCGATATCAACAGTAAAAAACCTGCACTCCGCGGTTTTTCGGAGCGTGTGGCACTCAATATGCCGATTCAGGGCACTGCCGCAGATATCATAAAACTTGCGATGATTAAGGTTTACAGACGTTTTAAAGAAGAAAACTTAAAGTCCAAACTTATTTTGCAGGTACACGACGAACTTATGGTAGAATCCCCCGACGACGAAGTTCAAAAGGCAAAGGAAATTTTAAAAACCGAGATGGAAAATGCAGTAAAACTTTCGGTGAATCTTGACGTAGACGTCGGTGTCGGCAAAAACTGGTATATTGCAAAAGGATAAAATTATGATTATAAGACCAATGACAGAAGATGACGTGGAAGCGGTTTTCCTCATTGAGGAAGCCTCCTTCCCCGACCCATGGAGCAGAAAAAGTATAAGAGGTACTTTGCGTGAAAACTGCTCTTATATGCTTATAGCCGAAGAAGACAGTAAGATAGCAGGATTTTTAAACAGTACCTATCTTTTTGACGAGCTTAATTTAAACCGAATTGCAGTTTTAAAAGAGTTTCAAAGAAAAAGTGTGGGTACGCTTTTAATGGATAATATGCTTGATTTTTGTAAGAATAACGGCATTAAAAGGGTTATGCTCGAAGTGAGAAAGTCAAATATCCCTGCCCAAGGCTTGTACAAATCCTTTGGCTTTGTATCGCTCGGTGAGAGGCAGAACTTCTACCAGAACCCTTCGGAGTCTGCAGTAATTATGGAAAAAATTATGGAGGAATAAAATGAAAGACGTAACTATTTTGGCTATTGAAAGCTCCTGCGATGAAACTGCGGCTGCCGTTGTGAAAAACGGAAGAGAAGTCCTTTCAAACGTTATTTCCTCTCAGGTTGAAGAACATAAAAAATACGGCGGTGTAGTTCCCGAAATTGCATCACGCCGTCATTCTGAAAATATATGTTGGGTTGTGGACGGTGCACTCAAAGAGGCAAACGTCACACTTTCCGATATTGATGCGATTGCAGTAACCTATGCTCCCGGACTTATCGGTGCTTTGCTTGTAGGGGTAAATTACGCAAAAGGGCTTTCTATGGCATCTTCCTTACCCCTTATCCCTACACATCATATCCGTTCGCATATTGCGGCAAACTATATCACCCACCCCGATTTAAAACCGCCTTTTCTATGTATGGTGGCATCAGGCGGTCACAGTCATATAATCGAAGTGCGTGATTATACCGATTTTAAGATTATCGGACGTACCCGTGACGATGCGGCAGGTGAAGCTTTTGACAAAGCGGCTCGTTCGATGGGTTATCCATACCCCGGCGGTATGTATATCGACAAGGCTTCAAAGACGGGTGACCCCAAAGCTTACAAGCTCCCCCGCCCTAAGGTTGAGGGAAGTAAATATGATTTCAGTTTCTCAGGACTTAAAACGGCTGTTATCAACACAATTCACAATGCCGAACAGAAAGGTACCGAGATAAACCGTGAAGATTTAGCGGCATCTTTCCAGAATACCGTTTGTGACATAATCGCAGAAAAACTTATGGCGGCAGCAGAAGAACTCGGTTACAAAAAAATCGTTCTCGCAGGTGGTGTTTCGGCAAACTCGGGACTTCGTGAAAGATTAGAAGATGAATGCAAAAAACGTAAATTTGAATTCTTTGTGCCGACTCTTGACCTTTGCGGTGACAATGCCGCAATGGTAGGGGCTCAGGGCTATTATGAATTCTTAAACGGCAATACCGCAGACCTTTCACTTAATGCCGTAGCAACAAAGGATATTGAAAAAATATGAATGACAAGAAATCAAAAATTATTCTTATAACATCGTCTGCTCTGGCACTTATGGTAATCATTCTGTTTACTTTCAGTTTTTCACCGCAGATTTTCGGGAAAGATGAAATCCGTCTTACAACTGAAACTGTAACCGAAGAAAAGATTTCGATAAATGATGCAGATAAACTCCAGTTGATGAGGATACCAAACGTCGGTGAGAAAACTGCCGAAAGCATTATCGCATATCGTGAAGAAAACGGCGGTTTTAAATCGCTCAAAGAGCTTATGAACGTCGAAAGAATAGGTGAAAAGACCTACAAAAGATTATTACCATTTATTAAGGAGTGAGGAAATCCTCACTCCTTTTTTCTGTACTCCGTTGGAGAAACTCCATATTCTCTTTTAAACAGTTTACTGTAATATAAAGGGTCGGAAAATCCGCAGTTTATGGCTATTTCCGAGATGGTGCTTTTAGTTGACAGAAGCATTTCCGCAGAAATCTTAAGCCTTATGCCGTTTTGGTATTTCACGGGAGTAGTACCCGTTATCTCAGAAAAAATATGCGAAAAACGGCTTTTTGAGTAGCCCGACATCTTCGCAAGTTCCTCTAAAGTTATATCCTTATTGTAGTTTATATTTATATAGGTAAGGATGGGAAGCAAAGTGTCATAATTATCGGTATTTTCGTTATTTGTATCAGAAATTTCGTAAATAAGTTCGAGTAAAGAAACGTTAGCATAGCGTTCCCTCTCAGGTTGGTGAAACCGTTGAATAAGGTTTGAAAAGCATTCAAAAATCCGCTTTTGAGGTTTTAAGAAATAAACACCGCTATTTATATTAAGGGTAGCAAAAAGTTCATCTACGGCATAACCACCGAAATGACACCATAAAGAGGTACAGTCAGTGTTAAAAACGTATCGTTGTTCTTCATATGGCGCATAAATCACAAGGTTACCTGAAGTCAGGGTATAAGTTTTTCCGTTATGCAAAACTTCGCACTCGCCCGACTGGATAAGCAAAAAATGATAATCGTATCTTCCCTTTTTTCTTACAATCACACCGCCTTTTAAGGTGTTCTGAAATCCACAACTATTGATTTTAAGAAAGCTTTCAACCTTAAAGTTTGTGGTATCGTTTTTATTTCCGTCCCATATAACCATAATATCACCCGTTTAAATATAACATATTTTAGCATTTTTGTCCATATATTTATCATTATATTACATTTATTTTAAAAGAATATTAAGTTACAATAAAGCAGGAGGTGTTATAATGAAAAAATTTGCTTTTATCGGGGCAGGAAGCTTACAATTCACAAGTAGTTGCGTACGTGACCTTCTTACCTTCGATAGCTTTAAAGACTCGGAATTTGCCTTAATGGATACAAATCCCGTAGCATTAAAGAACATAGAAAAAGTGGTAAGAAGAATTATAGATGAAATGGGTTGTCCTGATGCTAAAATCACTGTTACAGATGACAGGGCTACGGCTTTAAAAGGTGCCGACGGTGTGCTTTGCACTGTATTTAACGGTGATATCGACATCTGGCAGTACGATATACTGATACCGAAAAAGTACGGTGTCGATATAAATATCGGTGATACGAGAAGTGTGTCGGGCATTTTCAGGGCACTGAGAAACATTCCTTTGATGCTTGACATCTGCAAGGATATCGAAAAATATTGTCCGAATGCCGTATTTTTAAACTATACAAATCCTATGTCGATGCTTTGTGCGGCTATGCAGAAGTATTCAAACGTTGAAGTGACGGGACTTTGCCACAGTGTTCAGGGTACTTTAAAAATGCTTGGTGAATGGCTTGACGTTCCATTTGAGGAAATTGATTTTCATTGTATGGGCGTTAATCATCAGGCTTTTTATACCCGTCTTGAGCACAAGGGGGTTGACCTTTACCCACGCCTTCGTAAGCTTATGGAAAATCCCGAATACTACAACAAAGAACAAGTACGAAACGAGATGTTCTTAAAGCTCGGGTACTACGTTACAGAGTCAAGCGGTCACAACTCCGAATATAATCAGTGGTTTCGAAAACGCCCTGACCTTATCGAAAAATACTGTACTCACGGTACAGGGTGGAACCCGGGTGAACACGCTTATTCCCTTAATCTTCGCAAAGACAGAAAAGCAAATCTTGAGCGTCAGTATAATGAATGGCTCGAAAAAGATTTCGATAAGGAAAAAAGCAGTGAATACGCCGCTGACATCTTTAACGCAAGGCTTGGTGACGGTAAGCCGTTTATCTTTAACGGAAACGTTTTAAATCACTCGTCAATCCCGAATTTACCCGATGATGCCTGTGTTGAAGTTCCCGTAGTTGCCGACAGAATGGGCTTTAAGACAACTATCGCAGGTAATCTCCCCGACCATATTGCGATTTTAGTAAACACAACGGCAAGAATGGAATCACTCGTTGTAGAAGCCGCAATGCATAAAAGCCGTGAAATGGTGTATCGTGCAGTTTATATGGACCCGCTTTCTTCTGCAGTATGCTCACTTGATGAAATCAAGAATATGTGTGACGAGCTTTTTGAAGTAAATAAAGATTTCCTTGGGGATTATAAATAGTAAAAAAACGGATGTGAATTTCACATCCGTTTTTCTTATTCAAGTTCAAATGCGCCTGTGTAAAGCTTATAGTAATTACCCTTCTGGGCAATAAGCTCGTCATGGCTTCCGCGTTCGATAATTCTGCCTTTTTCAAGCACCATAATAACGTCGGAATTTCTTACAGTTGAAAGTCTGTGTGCAATAACGAATACCGTTCTTCCCTTCATCAAAGCGTCCATACCGCGTTGAACGATGGCCTCTGTACGGGTGTCGATGGAAGAAGTTGCTTCGTCTAAAATCATAACGGGAGGGTCAGCAACCGCCGCCCTTGCGATAGATAAAAGCTGACGTTGTCCCTGAGAAAGTCCGCTTCCGTCACCTTTTAGCATTGTGTTATAGCCGTCAGGCAACATTCTTATAAAGCTGTCGGCATTGGCAAGTTTTGCGGCAGCAATACATTCTTCATCGGTAGCATCGAGTCTGCCGTAGCGGAGGTTTTCCATAACTGTACCCGTAAAAAGATTTACGTCCTGCAAAACAACGCCTAAAGAACGCCTTAAATCGGACTTTTTAATCTTTTTGATGTTAATGCCGTCGTATCTTATCTTGCCGTCTGCGATATCGTAAAAGCGGTTTATAAGGTTTGTGATAGTGGTTTTACCTGCACCCGTTGCACCTACAAAGGCTATTTTCTGACCTGGCATTGCATAAAGACTTATACCGTGAAGTACGATTTTTTCTTCGTTGTAGCCAAAGTCGACGTCGTTAAATCTGACTTCGCCACGAAGCTCAGTATAGGTAACGGTACCGTCCTCGTGGGGGTGTTTCCATGCCCAGATACCCGTACGGGTATCACTTTCCACCAAGGTATCACCTTCGTATTTCGCATAAACCAACGTTACGTAGCCTTCGTCTTTTTCGATTTCCTCATCGAGAAGGTTGAAAATACGTCCTGCACCTGCAAGTGCCATAATCATTGCAGAGAACTGCTGAGAAATCATACTTACAGGTCTTGTAAAGCTGTTTGCAAGTTGTAAGAAGGAGGCTATCATACCAAGGGTTAAAACGTTAAATCCCGAAAGGCTTAAGTTTGGCAACCCTGAAAGTGCCAACGCACCACCCGCTACCGCCATAATAACGTAAAGGATATGACCGATATTATTGGTGACGGGCCCCATAATATTTGCAAACTTGTTTGCAGAAGTTGCGTTTTCAAATAGATTTTCATTTTTAACGTCGAATTTTTCTTTTGCCTTATCTTCGTAACAGAAAACCTTTACAACCTTCTGGCCGTTAATCATTTCTTCGATATAGCCGTTTATATCACCGAGAGATTTTTGTTGTTTTACAAAATACTTACCGCTTTGTCCTGCGATTTTTGCTACAATTTTAAGCATCAGGAAAACAAAAACCAAAAGCACGAGTGTAAGCCATACACTGACAGAAAGCATAGCGGCGAAAACCGAAACAATCGTGACGAGTGAAGAAAAAGTCTGTGGAATACTCTGCGAAATCATCTGTCTTAAAGTATCAGTATCGTTAGTGTAATGGCTCATTACGTCGCCGTGAGTATGAGTGTCAAAGTACCTGATAGGAAGCTTCTGCATATGGGTAAACATATCGTTACGGACGTTTTTAAGAATACCCTGAGAAACTTTTACCATTATGAGGTTATAAGCTAAAGTAGTAAGCGCACCGATAAGGTAAACCCCTGCCATAAGCATAATGATTTTCAAAAGTCCTGAAAAATTGGGAACTGCTTCGAGCAGAAGCGGTGTAATGCAGTCGTCGATAAGATACTGCAGGAAAAGTGAGGAATAAACGCCTGCGACGGCACTTATAACAATGCAGATAAGCACTAACAAAAAGGAAAACTTGTAAGCCTTAAAATACTTAAAAAGTCTTTTTATCGTGTCCTTGCTGAGTTTTGGTTTTTCGCCTGCGGGCATCGTCATTCTCGGGCCTCTATGCATCTTCCTCACCGCCTTTCATCTGAGAATCATATACTTCTTTATAGATTTCACTGTTAGCGAGGAGTTCGTTATGAGTTCCCATAGCTACTATTCTGCCGTCCTCCATAACCAAAATTTTATCGGCATCCTGAACGGAAGAAACTCTCTGTGCAATAATAATCTTTGTAGTATCGGGAATTCTTTCGGTTAAAGCTTTTCTTACAAGAAGGTCGGTTTTTGTGTCAACCGCACTCGTGGAGTCGTCAAGAATGAGAATTTTAGGCTTTTTAAGGATTGCCCTTGCAATACAGATTCTCTGCTTCTGTCCACCTGAAACGTTGGTACCACCCTGCTCGATATATCGGTCGTATCCTTCAGGGAAGCTTGTGATAAACTCGTGCGCCTGAGCTAATTTACAAGCATTTATAAGTTCTTCGTCGGTTGCAAATTCGTTGCCCCAACGAAGGTTTTCTTTGATAGTACCGCCGAAAAGCTCGTTTTTCTGTAAAACCATCGAAACCGAGTCACGCAAAGTGTCAAGGTCATAATTTCTTACGTCGACACCGCCTACTTTTACACAACCATCGGTTACGTCGTAAAGGCGTGGAATAAGCTGAACAAGGCTTGACTTGGAAGAACCCGTTACACCTAAAATACCTATAGTTTCACCCGATTTTATATCAAGGTTTATATCGGTTAAAACAAGACTGCTTCCCTTTTTGTAAGCAAAGTTTACTTTTTCAAATGTGATACTGCCGTCTTTAACTTCCATAACGGGATTTTCAGGGTTGGTGATATCACTTGTTTCGTCTAAAATTTCAACAATTCGTTCAGCAGAAGCGCGTGACATAGTAATCATAACGAAAATCATCGAAACGAACATAAGGCTTGATAAAATCTGCATAGCATAGGTGAAAAGGCTCATAAGCTCACCCGTGCTAAGTCCCAAAGCAGGGTCACCGCCCGATGCCACAACTGCTCTTGCGCCAAACCACGAAAGCAAAAGCATAACGGCGTACATCGAAATCTGCATAAGCGGCATATTGAAAGCTACGGTTTTTTCCGCCTTTGAAAAGCCATCGTAAATGCTTTCGGAGATATCCTTGAATTTTTTCTCCTCGTAATCTTCTCTTACGAAGGATTTTACAACCCTTACACCTCTTAAGTTTTCCTGAACAGTACCGTTGAGTCTGTCGTAAACCTTAAACACCTTGTTGAAAAGAGGAAAGGCTCTTTTAGTGATAAAGATAAGTCCAACACCTAAAACGGGTACACCTGCAAGGAAGATAAGGGAAAGCTTTGCGTCGATTTTAAAAGACATAGCAAGCGAAAAAATAAGCATTGCAGGACTCCTTACCACCATTCTGATAATCATCTGGTAAGCCATCTGCACCCTCGTTACGTCGGTTGTAAGGCGGGTTATAATACTTGCAGTTGAGAATTTGTCAATATTCAAAAAAGAGAAATTCTGCACGTTGTAGTACATATCACGTCTTAAGTTTTTAGCAAAACCGTTTGAAGCAACTGCTGCTCTGTTTCCTGCGGCAACACCGAAGAAAAGAGAAACAAATGCCGAAATCAAAAGCAAAAGTCCCGTTTTAAAAACGTACCCCATATCACCTTTATCGATACCGAAGTCGATAAGGTTTGCCATAAGATACGGAATAAAAACTTCCAATATTACCTCACCCGTAACAAGCACAGGGGCAAGGATAGAATCCTTTTTATATTCTCTTACACTTTTTAAGAGTTTCTTTATCATTTATTTCACATCCTATCGTACAGTGTATATTATACCAAATTATGTGAATTTTTTCATTAATAAAATGTAAAAAATAAAAGCGGAAATTATTCCGCTTTCAAAAAGATTTCTGTCAATTCTTTTACGTCGTTTACAATAGCATCGGCGTTTGCGTTTTCAAGTTCTTTTCTGTCTCCGAATCCGTAAAGAACACCAATACAGGGGATGTTATTATCGTGAGCACCTTCAATATCCTGGTGTCTGTCCCCCACCATAACCGCATCAGAAACTGCGATATTATTTTCTGCCAAAACGTACTCGATAACCTGAGGCTTATGGGTACGACTACCTTCAAACATAGCACCACCCATAAAAGTAAAGTATTTATCAAGTCCGAAATGTTCCATAATCTGCACAGCATAAAGTTCAGGCTTTGCGGTAGCAAGGTAAAGCTTCTTGCCGTTTTTAACAAGAGTTTCAAGGCATTCTTTTATACCGTCGTACACTCTGTTTTCAAATTTACCGACAGTCATATATCTTTCGCGGTAAAATGAGGTAGCTTTCTTTGCATCTTCTTCGGAAAAATGATAATATTCTGAAAAAGCATCAACAAGAGGAGGGCCGATAAACGGTCTTAAGGTATTAAGGTCTTCAACCTCGATACCGAACTTATTCAAAGCGTACTCGGTGGATTTGAAAATCCCTTCGCTTGAATCGGTTAAGGTACCGTCAAGGTCAAAAAGAATACTGTTTCGGTTTGTAAAATTCATAATATCACCTAAAGAAAAACCCCGATAAATCGGGGCTTTTAAATTATTCGTCTTTGTTTTTGTTAGCAAGGTCGTTCATTGCATCTTTTCTGGAAAGATTAATTCTGCCCTGATCGTCAATTTCTGTTACCTTAACGTAGATTTCGTCACCGGGCTGTACAACGTCTTCAACCTTTTCAACACGATGGTTTTCAAGTTTGGAGATGTGAACGAGTCCTTCTTTACCGGGAGCGATTTCAACAAACGCACCGAAGTTCATAAGACGTGTTACTTTACCTTTGTAGATAGCACCTACTTCGGGGTCTTTTGCGATTGTTTCAACGATATACATAGCTCTGTCAACGTTGTCTTTATCAACACCAAGGATAAATACTTTACCGTCTTCTGTGATGTCGATCTTAACGTCGCATTCAGCACAGATTTTCTGGATAACTTTACCACCGCTACCGATAACTTCACGAATCTTGTCAGTATCAATAATTGTGGATTTCATCTTGGGAGCGTATTTTGAAACTTCAGGACGAACTTCGGGGATAGCCTTAAGCATAACTTCGTCAAGGATATATTTTCTTGCTTTTTCAGTCTTTTCAAATGCTTCAGCAATGATGTCCATTGTAAGACCATCAATCTTGATATCCACCTGGATAGCAGTGATACCATTATGAGTACCGCCTACTTTAAAGTCCATATCGCCAAAGAAGTCTTCAAGACCCTGAATATCAACCATTGTCATCCAACGGTCACCTTCTGTGATAAGACCGCAGGAGATACCTGCAACGGGAGCTTTAATCGGTACACCTGCTGCCATCAAAGCCAAAGTAGAGCCACAGATGGAAGCCTGAGATGTAGAACCATTAGAAGAAAGAACTTCGGAAACAAGTCTCATAGCATAGGGAAATTCTTCAACAGAGGGCAAAACGGGTACCAAAGCTTTTTCAGCAAGAGCACCGTGACCGATTTCACGACGTCCGGGACCTCTGGAAGGACGTGTTTCACCAACGGAGTAAGAGGGGAAGTTGTAGTGGTGCATATAACGTTTTTCAACTTCTTCATCAAGACCGTCAAGAATCTGTGCATCACTTACGGGACCCAAAGTAGCAATTGTCATTACCTGAGTCTGTCCACGTGTGAACATACCGGAGCCGTGTACTCTGGGGAGCAAATCAACTTCAGCAGCAAGAGGTCTCATTTCGTCCATACCACGTCCGTCAACACGTTTCTGTTCGTCCAAAAGCCAACGACGTACAATCTTCTTCTGGAGTTTGTAGATGCATTCGTCAATTACAGAACCCTGTTCGGGGTAGATTTCATCAAATTTTGCATGGATATCTTCAACGATAGGCTGCAAACGTTCGTCACGAACGTTTTTGTCGTTTGTATCAAGAGCAACTTTTACTCTGTCAGCAGCGAAATCATAGATAGCATCAAACATTTCGGTAGGAACTTCCATAGATTCAAAAGTGAATTTTTCTTTACCGATTTCTGCTTTGATGTCACCGATGAATTTAACCATTTTCTTGATTTCTTCGTGACCTTTTGCGATAGCGTTAAGCATAACGTCGTTAGGAACTTCGTTAGCACCTGCTTCAATCATAACGATTTTATCTGCAGTACCTGCAACTGTCAAAGTAAGGTCGGAAACTTCTCTTTCCTTAGTTACGGGGTTTAAGATAAGTTCGCCGTCAATAAGACCTACGTTGATAGCAGCAACGGGACCTGCAAAAGGAATGTCAGAGATATTAATTGCGATAGATGCAGCAATAAAACCTGCGATTTCAGGAGAGTTGTCAACGTCTGTTGCAAGTACTGTTACAACAACAGATACGTCGTTTCTCATATCTTTTGGGAACATAGGACGCAAAGGACGGTCGATCATACGGGAAGTCAAAGTTGCTTTTTCAGTAGGACGACCTTCTCTTTTGAGGAAGGAACCAGGGATTCTGCCTGCAGCGTAAAGTTTTTCCTCGTAGTCAATGGAAAGAGGGAAAAAGTCTACACCTTCACGGGGTTTTGCGGATGCTGTAACGTTAGCCATTACAACTGTTTCACCGTAAGTTACCCAACATGAACCGTTTGTGAGTTCACTTGTTTTACCTGTCTGAACGGTGAGCTTACGACCTGCAAAAGTCGTTTCAAAAGTTCTTACTTCATGTGCCATAAAAAATCCTCCTTTTTTTGGCGCAGCGACAGGTCTTAGCAATAAATCCTGCCTCTGATTTTCAGGGGTACGATTTAATGCTAAATTCCTGTTCCAACTGCATTTTGTCTTAATTTTTTTACCTTTTAAATATGCCAAAAGGCAGACGGTAAAACCATCTGCCTATAAGCCGATAATTACTTACGGATACCGAGTTTAGCAATAATTGCACGGTAACGTTCGATATCTGTTTTAGTGAGATAATTGAGAAGGTTACGTCTGCGACCTACCATTTTGAGCAAACCACGACGGCTGTGATGGTCGTTTTTGTTGTTTTTCAAATGCTCTGTCAAATCGTTGATTCTCTTTGTCAAGATAGCAATCTGAACTTCAGGAGAACCTGTGTCTGTAGGATGCAATTTGTTTGCTTCAATTACCTGTGTTTTTTCTTCTTTTCTCATCATAGTGAATACACCTCTTTAAATTATTTGCCTGCACAATAGTCAAGGGTAGGTATTTTCCCGTATGGGCTTAATCCACAAGACCATCAATGCGGTAACGTGTGATATTATACCACAAAACTTTCAATTTGTAAAGACTTTTTTTAAAATTATTTTTTCATTCTGAAATCTACCATTTTACTGTCAAAATCGTACTTTATTTCTTCAGTCTTTTTAGAGGTTATAAAGTACTCGGACTGGTAGTATAAAGGCAGAAAAACACCTTCGTTTATGATTTTTTCCTCGGCAGATTTATATATACTGCAGGCTTCTTTCTGAGAGGGTTCAGCTGCCGCTTTTTTGAGCAAGGTATTAAACTCACCGCCAAGGTATTCCGTAAAATATGAAAGCACGGCATAAGGACTGTTGTAATCACCGTTAACAGAAACCACTGCACAGTCAAAGCTTCCTTCTGCAAGGCGTTTTGCATATTCTTCGGGCTCTAACGTTTCAACAGTAAGGTAAAGTCCTAAATCCTTTTGCCATATCTGGGGAATATACGCCGAATATTCTTCGTGCCCCATTCCTTTTGGCACTATCATCAAGGCTTTTGTAATAGAAGTTTCGTCGATTTCTTTAAGCCCTTTCTGATAAAGCTCTTTTGCAGTTTCGGGGTTATAATCAAACGTGAGAGTGTCCCCTGCCAGAGTGCGGTAACTTTCCTCGCCTATTCTTATGTTCGGGGGAACTATCGCCATTGCAAGTGCGTAGTACTCGGGAAGTGCCGCTTCCATCGAGGAATAGTCACAGTCGTACATCAATGCTTTTCTTATGTTGCCGTTCGCAAATGGAGAATCATAGGTTTTAAACAAAATTCCCCAGGTTGTATTTTCGTTATAAGAGATGTTGTATCCTTTTTTGGAAAGGCGGTAAAGCATCGTACTGTCGGTGGCAAGAGCCGAAGTCTTACCGTTTATAAACCTTTCGCTTTTATCCTCGTCTTTAATGATGTTGAAGATTACCTCATCGGTTTTAACGTCGGATTTATCAATATACTCCGCATTCTTTACAAGCTTTAAATAGTCTTCTTTCCACGCATTAAGATAAAAAGGTCCGTTTGCACATATCATTTTGGCGCTTAAACCATATTTCCCTTTGGTTTCAAGGAAAAATTCTTCATTACAAGGCATCGCAGGTGCAGTTGTTAAAAGATACAGAAAACGTGAATTGTATTCAGAAAGCTTTATCTGTAAAAGTCTGTCGGAAAGTGCCGTAACACCTAAGTTTTCGGGCGAAAGCTTACCTTCATACACTTCTTTACTGTTTAATATACAGAAAAAGTCGTTGACACTTTTTGAATTTGTAGTCGCATCAAAAAGCCTTACAAAGGAAAAAACGAAATCGTGCGCCGTGACGGGCGTTCCGTCCGACCATTTAACGTCTTCTTTAATAACGAAGTTATAGGTAAGACCATCGTTCGTTACGGTATATTTTTCGGCAACTGCACATTCGATTTCTCCATTTTCGGCAGTTCTCAAAAGTCCTTCAAAAAGGCTTCCTATAATAAGTTTCGAAGGGTAATCATAAGCAGACTGAGGGTCTAAGTTTATAGGTGCAGCATCGATATCGTAAGAAAGTGTTATCTCTTTTCCAGAACAGGAAAATAAAGAAAAGCTTATAAAAACAACTAAAATAACGGATATTATCTTTCTCATACTGCACCTCCTTTTTACATTTTATATTTGCTTATAATTTTAACGGCTATTTTAACTCCGTCAACTGCGGCGCTCATAATTCCGCCCGCATATCCTGCACCTTCACCGCAAGGGTAAAGTCCTTTTATTCCCAAAGCCTCAAAATCATCGTTTCTTAAAATTCTCACGGGGCTTGAAGTTCTGGTTTCAGGGCCTGTGAGTACCGCATCAGACGATGCGAAGCCTTTTATTTTTCTTTCAAAAGAATTAAGTCCCTTTCGCATCATATCGGTAATGACGGGTGGAAAAAGCTCGTCAAAGCTTATTTCTGCAATACCTAAAGAATAACTCGGGGTAACTCTTTTTAAATCGATACCTTTTTTACCCTGCAGGAAATTATTAACGGTTGCACCACACGCTTTGTAATTTTTACCCGCAAGTTCAAAGGCTTTCTTTTCAATGGATTCCTGAAACTCAACACCTGCAAAGACGTCTTTGCCAAAATCATTACTGTCAACCGACACGACGAGTGCAGCATTTGCATTGTCCCCGTTTCGGGAATATTCGCTCATACCGTTTGTGACAACCTGTCCTTCACCCGAAGACGACGGCACCACGGTACCTCCAGGGCACATACAGAAAGTGTACACTCCCCTCTCACCCTCACGGTAAGAAAGCTGATACTCACCCGGTGGCAAATCGGGATGCCCTGCAAGAGGTCCATAAAGACCTTTGTCAATTTCAGTTTGAAGATGCTCAATTCGAGCCCCTACGGAAAAGGCTTTACTTTCCATCACAACGTTTTTATCGTAAAGCATCTTAAACGTATCTCTTGCACTGTGTCCTATCGCAAGGATAAGATTTTCAGTTTCAATAACTTCACCGTTTACAACAACTCCGCAAAGCTTGTTATTCTTAACTAAAATATCGGTTATCTTGGAGTCAAAGAGGACTTTTCCTCCGTTTCTGATAACGTCTTCTCTTAAATTTTTAACGACTTTTCTTAACTTATCGGTGCCTATGTGAGGTTTTGCTTTTTTCAAGGTTTCAAGGGGCACACCGAAATACGAAAGCCTTTCTATTATATATTCGCATAACGGGTCATTAATTCGGGTAGTGAGCTTACCGTCGGAAAAAGTACCCGCACCACCTTCCCCGAACTGAACGTTACATTCAGAGTCAAGGTTTCCGCTTTGCCAGAAAGCATTTACTTTTTCTATTCTTTTATCAACGTCACTTCCACGTTCTAAAACGATTGGCGCATACCCTTCCTTAGCAAGTAAATCGGCGGCAAACATACCTGCAGGGCCAAAACCCGCTATAACTATAGGTTTTTTCAAAGGTTCGTTCCCCTTTTCAAACGAAAAAGGAAGAGTTTCTTTATATTGAGCATCGTTACCCAATTTTTTGGCTGTTTTCTCCTCGTTTTTAAAAAGCTTTACTGCAACGGTACTGACTTTTAAGATATTATTCTGTTTTCTGGCGTCAATCGATGTTTTGGTCACATAAGCTTCCTTCACATCGGTTTCTGTAACTCCGAGCTTTCTGAGAGCTTTTTTTACCGAAGCTTCATCATTTTCGCCCAAAAGAGTCTTCACGTTTCTTAAAAGTATCATATATTCTCTCCACAAATTAAGCCCTTAAAAATAAGGGCTTAATTTATCAGTTTTTCTGTTTTAAAGTTATAGTAGCGGAATACTCACCTACCGCCCACGCAACAACACTGTTCTGACAGTAAACTTTTGCAGAAACGTTATAATTTCCTGTTTTACCGCCAATCTGTGAAAGGTCGGCAATCGCAACCACGTCCTGAGACGTAAGCTTTTCAACCACGTTTTTCGGACCTACAATTTTTACACCGCTTATATTGTTTTTCTTATCACCTTTAAAGCCTGCGGGGGCGTTCTCACAAACTACGTTGGATACTTCAAAAGTCTTTGAAATATAATCCTTGGTGTTGAAAGTAACTGTAACTTCGCCTAATTCCTCAACGTTTTTGATACCCGCTTTGAGTTCAATAGGAACAGTCACTGTATAACCTATATCAATATTTCTGAAATCAATTGGTCCTACCATTATAGCCTCGATAGAGTCAATAGTTTCACTTGCGGAAGCAACCTTAATCGTATTGACCGACAGATTATATCCAAGCTTTTCAGTAGGAAATCCCTTCGGAACGTTTACGTACTCAACCTTAAGAGGCAATACCTTTTCTTTGTAAATCGGGATGGTAACCGAAATTACGTCGAGGTTATCGATAATAAGCTGATTATCACGGACTTCATTTCCCTCAGCGTCAAGCAAAACGGCATTTGCAGAGGTAGTAAAGCTTTCGGTAAGTTTTTCCTCAGCACCTATCTGAATAACGCAGGACTCTATTTTATTGACAACCGCTTCAGGGCCTTTTACAGTAAGAGCCTCGATATCGGCGTACGCCTTTTCCATAATATATCCGTTTGAGGCGGTGAGACCGGGAGCTACAACTTCTATCGGGAATTCCTTGGTAATAATCTTGTCAAATTTAAGTTTCACCTCGGTAGTAGTCCATGAAATTACACTGTACTCGGGGTCACTTACCTTTCTTATAACCTGAACAGGAAGAGTGTATTCCCCCGGTTCCGTAACGTTTGCAAGTGAAACCTGAGCAGTAAAATCACCTGCTTCAAGACGGGTAATTTTGTATTTTTTACCGTTAACCTGAATATCGGTAACAAACTGACTGTCACCAATAATTTCAAGTCCTAAGTCCTTTGCCATCGAGTTTTCGTAATTAATCGTAATCGGTACGTCGGTAATGAAGGTATTTGAATTGGGACGTTGGTCAACGTAAATACTGAACCAGATACAGATAGCAATAACTATCGAAAAAATCAAAACAAAGGTGTTATTATTAAATAAGTTACGAAAATCAATCTTCGGTATCTTCAGATTTTCTTTCTTTTTCATTCTTCTTCACCTTCCAGAAAGCCTTGTTCTTTTCTTTTTGTTCATCTTTGGTTTCGGGGATCAAGTAAAAATCAAGTGTCTTATGAAGTTTTTCTATCGAAAGATTTCTGATAAGACGTCCGTTTACTGCAAATGAAATAGAACCTGTTTCCTCACTGACTATAATTGTTACGGAATCGGAAACCTCACTGATACCAATTGCCGCTCTGTGACGGGAACCTAAGTTTTTATCAATATCTTCTTCGTTTTTGGGTTTGGGCAAAAAGCAGGATGCCGCATAAACCTTACCGTCACGCATAATCATAGCACCGTCGTGCAAAGGTGAGTTCTTAAAGAAGATGTTTCCGATAAGCTCGGCACTCGGAGTCGCATCAATAACAACACCGGTTCTTATCTGTTCACCGAGTTTTACTTCTCTTTCAATTACTATAAGGGCACCCGTTGCCGACATTGAAAGCTTTCTTGTAGCTTCACAGATAACGTCGATGGATTTACCCCACATCGTCAGGTATCTCTCGCTCTGTCCTAAAGAATGTCCCCAGGGTGTAATACCTTTCATCTTGGTACGTCCCATACGTTCAAGAGCACTTCGAAGTTCAGGCTGGAACACAACGATAACTGCGATAATTCCCATCTCAAATACGCGGTTTAAAATCCATATCATCGCAGACATATTTAAAATTCTTACAACGATATAAAGACCTGCCATCCAGAAAATACCTTTAACAAGCTGTCCTGCACGGGTTTCCCTGATAATTTTGATACCTTTGTAAATAAAATAAGCGAGTAAAGCGATATCAAGTGTGTCAATAATGATTGAAAAGTCATTCACTGCCAAAACAATCTCACTCCACGCCTGATCAAGCCATTGTACAAAAATATCCAGCATACGTTGTCCCTGCCCTTCCTTGTATTTTTACAGTTACTTTTATTTTAACATAAAAAACGGGATAAAACAATGAATTTTTCTTAAATTTTTGAAATTTTATCAAAAGTTTTGGCTTAATTTCTTTATCTCGTATAAAAAATCGTTCACCTGCTTCGTGGTGTTAAAATGAGACGGAGAAAAACGCACTGCCCCCGTCTTATCAGTGCCGAATTGCTTATGGGCAAGAGGCGCACAATGAAAACCGCCTCTTAACATATAACCTTTGTCGCTGAGTATTCCCGAAAGTTTTGCAGAATCTGTTCCGTCTATATTAAAGCTTACTATCGGTGCTTTTTCAAAAAGCTTAAAACTGTCGGCAACAAGAGAGACGTTTTTCATATTTTTAAGTTCATTATAAACCTTTATACAAAGCGCCATTTCATAGCGATAGATATTTTCAATTCCTTTATTCATAACAACGTCAACTCCTGCCCCCAACGAAATAATTCCTGTGGTATTAAGAGTACCGCTTTCAAATCTGTCGGGCAAAAAATCAGGTTGCAAAAGTTCAAGGGAGTTACTTCCCGTACCGCCTTCTATGATAGTATCAACCTGAAAATCCTTTTTAAAAATCATAAGTCCCGTACCCGTAGTACCGTAAAGCGCCTTATGACCTGCGGTGCAAAGGATGTCGATATCCTCCATATCTATATTAAAAAGTCCTGCTCCCTGTGCGGCATCTACGATAAAAAGAATACCTTTTTCTTTGCAGAAACGTGAAAGTTCTTTTATAGGGAGTACCGTCCCCGAAACGTTAGAAGCAAAGGTAGACACTATCACTTTTGTATCGGGTTTTACCGCTTCCTTAAAGGCTTTTAAGGTTTCTTCTACATTCTCAGAAACCTCTGCAACCGAGTAAGTTATCTTACCTTCAGAAGCCATAGCGTATATCGGTCTTAATACCGAATTATGCTCTAAGGATGAAGTGACGATATGACCGCCTTTTGCCATAACTCCCTTTATAGCCATATTTAAAGCGTGGGTACAGTTTAAGGTGAAAGCCACGTTTTCGGGAGAAGTGTTAAAAAAATCCCCGATTTTCCTTCTTACTTCAAAGACCTTTTCAGAAACCTTCATAGAAATTCTGTGACCGCTTCTTCCGGGGTTTCCGCCGTAGTTTTTCACCGCATCGTTCACAGCAAACAAAACTGTCTGCGGTTTAGGGAAAGTGGTAGCCGCATTATCAAAATAAACCATATTTCCTCCAATAAAAAAGGTCTCAGACCGAAAAGCCTAAGACCTGTAATTGCGAATAACCTCTAAAATGGGTATTCCTTCTTTTTCAAGTGCCTCTATTGCTTTATCAGGGTCACCATTTATCACAACACTGTATCCGCAGCCTTTGCTGTTAAACTTCCCCGGCGTCCTTATGACGGCACTTTTTATCCATAACTGTTCAAGTATCCTCTGCGCCTTGTAGGCGTAGGTTACTGATTTTAATACAATAAGATTTCGTATCATAAAAAGATACCTTTCTTTTGATATATTTTATATATCAGTATATGAAAGCTACCCTATTTTTGACAACAAACAAACTGCAGTTGCAGTCATACCTTCACCTTTACCCGTTATACCCATTCCCTCTTCGGTGGTAGCTTTTACGCTCACACGGGAAAGGTCAATTTCCATAGCAGACGCTAAAGTTTCCCTCATTTTTAAAATAAAGGGTTTTAATTTGGGCGCCTGAGCCGCAACGGTGCAGTCTATATTATTGACTGTATAGCCTTCATTTTTTATAAGCTTAATAACTTCTTTTAAAAGGATAATACTGTCTGCACCTTTGTATTTTTCATCGGTATCGGGAAAATGTTTGCCGATATCTCCAAGTGCCAAAGCACCGAGCAGTGCATCCATTATCGCATGAGTTAAAACGTCGGCGTCGGAATGACCCAAAAGTCCTTTTTCGTAAGGAATTTCCACACCGCCTAAGATAAGTTTTCTGTTTTCAACGAGTTTGTGTACGTCGTAACCTTGCCCTATTCTAATCATATTAATTCACCTCTTCAAGTATGCTTCGGCAACTGCAATATCATCGGGAGTTGTGATTTTTATGTTTTCGTAGTGACCGATAACGGGGGTCACCACCCTGCCCGTTTTTTCAAAAAGTTGTGAGTCGTCAGTAAAGTCAAGCCCTTGTTTTTCGGCGGTTTCAAAGGCTTTTTTGTATTCTGAAAGCTCAAATATCTGTGGAGTCTGTACCGCAAAAACGGTGTGGCGTAAAGGCGTTTCCTTTACAGTGTCGTTTTCTATAATTTTAATGGTATCCTTTACCATAACACCGAGTACCGCACCACCCGTTTCTTCTGCCTTTTTAAAGGTTTTAATTATATCGTCCTTTTGCACGAGTGGTCTTGCCCCGTCGTGAATTGCAATATAATTTGCTTTACTCGAAACGTATTCAAGACTTTGTTTAACGGTAGTCTGTCTTGTATCGCCACCCGTTCCGATAACCTTTACGTTTTCAAACGAAGATAAAAGTTTAGTAAATTCAGGAACGTCATCAGGCTTTACTGCCACTAAGATTTCAAGTACCTCGGGAATATCGCAAAAAGCTTTTACACTTCTCTTAATAACGGGAATTCCGTCAATAGTCAGAAGTTGTTTGTTATTTCCGCCCATTCTCGTTGAATTACCTGCGGCAACTATAAGTACGCTAAGCATATTAATCCTCCAGTGCAATTTCATAGAATTTCTGCGCTGCTTTTGAAAGCACAACGCCGTTTGAATAGCAAATTCCGATACTTCTTTCCTTAATAGGTTTTTCGAGTTTTATCTCAAAAAGCTCCTTGCTTTCTAAAAATTCTTTGGAAAACTCTTTTATAACACAGGAAATGCCAAGTCCTATCTTAGCAAATTCCAAAAGTAAGTCGTGGCTTCCGAGTTCTATTTCAGGTTGCAGATCAATTGAATACTCCATAAAATAGCGGTCAACGTATTTTCTGGAATTGGATATTCCTTCAAGCATTATAAGCGGATATTCTATGAGCTTTTCGGGTAAAATCTTATTACCTGTAAGTTCTTTGAACTTTTTATTGCCCACGAAGATATCGTGTACCGTCATACTTTTTTTCGTTACTATTCCCTCTTCATTAACGGGAAAATTACAAAAAGCAAAATCCACGTCACCTGATTTTAAAAGCTGAATACTTTCCATCGTAGTTCTGTTTACCACGTGGATACGTATATCGGGATACAGTTCATTAAAATCCTTTAAAATCGGAAGCAAGACGTATTTTGAGATAGTATCGGCTGCGGCAATTCTCACTTCACCCGCCAAAAGCTTTTCTCTTTCTTCAAGCTTTAATTCACCTTTTTCAAGAGTTGAAAGTGCAGATTCAGTGTACTCGTACAAAAGCTCACCGTCACTTGTAAGCTTGACACCTTTCTTACCGCGGACAAACAAAGTAGTGCCCAGAGTTTTTTCCAAATTGCCGATTGCCTGGCTCACTGCAGACTGAGAAACGTAAAGCTCCCTTGCCGCTTTAGAGAATGACGACTGCCTTGCAACTTCCCTGAAAACTCTGTATAATTCTAAATTCGCATTCATAAGTACCTCTTATCAAGATGATAATAAATAATTATTTTACTTATATCTTTTTTTATTGTATAATATCTTTGGTTGAAATGCAACCCCTAATTTAAAAAAAGGAGCTTTTTATTATGTCCAGACTTATTGGTACAGTTTCCCGTGGTGTTCGCGCACCTATTATCCGTGAAGGCGACGATATGGAAAAAATCGTTGTTGACAGCGTTATTGCCGCAGCAGAAAGTGAAGATTTTGCACTTCGTGACCGTGACGTTGTAGGTATTACAGAAGCAGTTGTTGCACGTGCTCAGGGCAACTACGCATCTGTTGACGATATCGCAAAAGATATCAAAGAAAAATTTGAAAGTGATACAATTGGCGTTATCTTCCCTATTTTGAGCCGTAACCGTTTTGCTATCTGCCTTCGTGGTATTGCAAGAGGTGTTAAAAAGGTGGTTTTGATGTTAAGCTATCCTTCCGATGAAGTTGGTAACCATCTTATCGACCTTGATACTCTTGATGAAAAAGGTGTTAACCCCTGGACAGACGTATTGGATGAGAAAAAATACAGAGAGCTTTTTGGATACAAAAAACACACCTTCACAGGTGTTGACTACATCGAATATTACTCAAACCTCATTCGTGAGGAAGGCGCAGAGGTTGAAGTTGTTTTTGCAAACGACTGCCGTACAATCTTAAACTACACAAAATACGTTCTTTGCTGTGACATTCACTCCCGTATGAGAAGCAAACGTCTTTTGAAAGCAGCAGGAGCTACCAAGGTTCTGGGTCTTGACGATATTATGACCGCTCCCGTGAACGGAAGCGGATTTAATGCTGACTACGGTCTTTTGGGTTCAAACAAAGCAACTGAAACTACCGTTAAACTCTTCCCCCGTGACTGCGAAACATTCGCTAAAAACGTTCAGAAGAAGTTTATGGAAAAAACAGGCAAAAATATCGAAGTTTTAGTATACGGTGACGGTGCTTTCAAAGACCCCGTAGGAAAAATCTGGGAACTTGCTGACCCCGTTGTTTCCCCCGGTCACACCGAAGGACTCATCGGTCAGCCTAATGAGTTAAAGCTTAAATATCTTGCAGACAACGACTTTGCAGACTTAAGCGGTGACGAGCTCAAAGCGGCTATCTCCAAGAGAATTTCCGATAAAGACGCTAAAAACACAAGTCTTGTAGGCTCTATGGAAACTCAGGGTACGACACCCCGCCGTCTTACAGACCTTATCGGTTCACTTTGTGACCTTACTTCAGGCAGTGGTGATAAAGGTACACCGATTATCTTGATTCAGGGTTACTTTGATAACTACGTAAACGAAGACTAAAATAAAGACCGAGGTTTTCACCTCGGTCTTTTTATTATTCTTTATAATACTTGCAATACGCTAAAATTGCGTAAAGCTGAAAAACACCTGAAACAAGCATAAGCACTAATATCGGAATCCTGCCGTTAAAGTTATCAAGTACCATTCCCGTTACCCAGCCTGACAACGCGGATGCCGCCATCGCTATCATCATTCTGACGGAGGTAACGCCACCTGCTACCTTATAGTCCATCTTCTGTACAAGCATAACGGGATATACACCGTTTAAGATATGATATGACATCTGCAAAACGGTAGTTACTATTGCAAACAAAACAAAGTTACCTGAAAACGCAGTAACTATGCTTAAAACGAGGAAAATAAGACCTGAATAGACAGACGTTTTTACTATGTATCTCTCTTTGCCTAAAATCGAAAAGAGGAAGTATCCCACAAGCGTTGCCGCCGAAGCAAGAGAAGCAAATACTGTAAGCATTACCGAGCTTACGTCAAAAAGCTTTGCAGCCATAATGGTTATACAACCCATTATACCCATCGAAAAACCTCTTGTGGTGTTGGCTAAAAAAAGCTTTGTAACACTTTTGTCGGTGAGGATTTCCTTTATGGTAACGTCCTGTTTTTCGGGTATTTTACCGATACTCTTAAGTCTTAATACAGCGATACATAAAACAATTGAGACAACGATACAAAATGCGTACAAAACAGTCATACCGAGCATATATCCGACAATTCCTAAGAAAACGGGTATCAGTACACTGATTATCGTACTGAAAAGTCCGCCTACCCAACCGCTTGTCGCGGTTACAAAAGCATAATCCTTAACGTCCATAATAAGGTACGGAATTTTGTAGCAGAGTATAGACCTAAACCCTTCACCCATATAGAAAACAAAGGTCACAAGCACGATAATAGGTAAAAGAAAAGCTCTTTTTCCCATCATACAGATTATCGTTATCACCGTAAACATAAAGACGTATACAAGCGAAAAATACATTGTAGCGAGTATAGGTTTTTTGAATTTATCGGTGATGAACATACTGAAAAAATAAGTAATTGCCTGAGAAAGTGACACAACTGCCGTTACAATTCCCACTTCAGTTGCAGTAAAACCGTTATGTATGAGTAACCCCTGCCAGAGAGTTCCACCTACTGCGAGTACCAGAAAACCTCGCAAAAGTTCTAAAATGACAAAATAAATCTTATTCTTCGTTTCTACGGTTAATTTCATATTAATACCTCTTTTCCCCGATTAGTATACCACACAAGAAAACTGAATTCAACCAAAAAACAAGACATCTTTTTGAAAAGATGTCTTGTTTTATGCATTTTATTACTTTTTATTCTGTAAAGCATAATGCTTTACAGCAGTGTCGTAGCCGTCTATATAAGCTTTTCGCATCAAAGCTATAACTTTTTCCTGAAGTATGGAATTAAAGTCGTCAAGTGCCATCTCGACGTCATACTCCTCTAAAAACTTCTCAAATCCCAATTCTTTCATATTATATCCTCAATTATATAGATTTTTTATCTTTAAGCACTACGTCGTGAGCACCGCCCTCAACGATAGAGGTTGAAGAAACAAGTGTAAGTTTTGCATTTTTCTGCAAATCGGGGATATTTAAAACTCCGCAGTTGCACATAGTGGATTTTACTTTTGCGAGTGACTGGGTAACGTTGTCTTTTAAAGAACCTGCATAAGGAACGTAGGAGTCAACGCCTTCTTCGAAGGAGAGCTTTTTGTCGCCACCCATATCGTAACGCTGCCAGTTTCTTGCACGGTTGGAGCCTTCGCCCCAGTATTCTTTCATATAACTTCCGTTGATGTTAACTTTATTGGTAGGGCTTTCGTCAAAACGTGAAAAATATCTGCCGAGCATAATGAAATCGGCACCCATAGCAAGTGCTAAAGTCATATGATAATCGTGAACGATACCACCGTCCGAGCAAACGGGAACGTAGATACCTGTTTCTTCGAAATACTCGTCTCTTGCTTTGCAGACGTCGATAAGAGCAGTTGCCTGACCTCTGCCTATGCCCTTCTGCTCACGGGTAATACAGATAGAACCGCCACCAATACCGACTTTTACAAAATCGGCACCTGCTTTTGCGAGGAACAAAAAGCCTTCTCTGTCTACAACGTTTCCTGCACCTACTTTAACAGTATCACCATAATTTTCACGGATATAATCAATAGTTAATTTCTGCCATTCGGAAAAGCCTTCGGAGGAGTCGATACAAAGCACGTCTGCACCTGCTTCAACCAAAGCGGGAACACGTTCAGCGTAATCTCTTGTATTGATACCTGCACCCACCATATAGCGTTTGGAGGAGTCTAAAAGCTCGTTTAAGTTTTCCTTATGGGAGGAATAGTCTTTTCTGAAAACCATATATTTGAGGTTACCGTCTTTATCAATCAAAGGCAAAGAATTAAGCTTGTTTTCCCAGATAATATCGTTTGCAACCTTCAAAGAAGTGGTATCGGGAGCAGTAACAAGCTCAGAAAGAGGAGTCATAAAGGTTTCTACCTTATCGGTAAGCGCCATTCTGCTCACTCTGTAATCTCTGCCTGTAACGATACCTAAAAGTTTGCCGTTTGCAGTACCGTCAAGTGTTACGGCAACGGTGGAATGACCTGTTTTTTCTTTAAGAGCCAGTATATCTTCCAGAGTATCGTCAGGTTTTACGTTTGAATCACTTACAACAAAACCTGCTTTATAATTTTTAACACGACTTACCATCTGTGCTTCGCTTTCAACAGACTGAGAACCGTAAATAAAGGACATACCGCCTTCTTTAGCAAGGGCAATTGCCATTTTATCATCGGAAACAGACTGCATAATAGCAGAAACAAGCGGAATATTAAGCATTATCGGAGATTTTTCCCCTTTTTTGAATTTAACAAGCGGAGTACGCAGACTGACGTTTGAAGGAATACATTCTGCCGAAGAATAACCTGGTACTAAAAGGTACTCACCAAAAGTGTGGGAAGGTTCAGGGAAAATATAAGCCATATTTTTTCTCTCCTTTAATTATTATAGGCGGAACTGACGAATTCAAGTATGTTTTTTGCATACTGTTTTTCGCCGTTTCTTCGTTAAAATCCTCGTGAATACACAAAGTATTCACTGTGGTTTTGCCTTGAAACCTCTGAAAAACAGTGGGCAAAAAATTCGTCAGAACCTGAAATAGTCGAAAGAATGATTTCTAAAGGCGTCAAATCGATAAGAATACTGCATTTCAAGACCAACAAGGCTAAAAAGTCAAATTTGACTATTTCAGGCATATTGGAACTCGTCGGTTCCGCCTATTCATTCTATTCTCTATATTTTACACTAAATTTAAAGATTTGTCCATAAAAAAATCCCATTTTTAAAAAATGGGATTAATTTTTTATTTACTATTTTCCAAAGCTTCCTGCAAAACGGGTGCAATGGTTTCTGCCATACGATAAAAACCTAAATCGTTGGGGTGACAGGAGTCTACTGTACAAGCGTCTCTGTCATATCCTGCAAAGAGGGATTGACCGTCAATATAATAAACGTTTTTGTCGCCTCTTTCCTTGGCGTTTCTGTAAGTTTTATGTATAACGGCACGGCGTTCGGATTTATCCCAGAGTTCTCCTTCACAATTCTCATAATAGTCCGGGAGAGTGATGAATATTACGGGCAAATCGGGATTTTTCTCACGAACTTTTAAGAAAAATCTTTCGTGGGTTTCTTTAAGGGAGTCGATGGTATGAGAGTTATGGTCATAGTCCATAACGAAAACACTCATCGGGAGATTTGCAATATGGTCTGCGATAACGTCTTCACCCAGAGCACTGCCCGAAAAGCCTAAGTTGATGTAGTCAAAGTCAAATCTTCTTGAAAGGTGGCCCTGATAAGCGTTACCCGGACGGGATGCACAACCGCCCTGAGTAATGGAGCTACCATAGAAAACAACGGGTTTTTCGATTTTATAACGTTTACCTTCACCGATTTTAGCGTCCTTCTGCAAACCGATATAAAGGTTTGTAACAGGGTTATAAAGCGGGAAATTCAAAGTAAGGTAACGCATTTTCTTGGTGGAAAATTCTATAATTGTTTCGTAACCTTTGGTGTCCATAGGTGCGAAAGCATCGGGGAGAAAGCTTCTTACATAAGTGCTTCCTATTTCACCGTCTTCGTAAAGGTCAAAACCTGCAACACCACATCTTGCCATATGGCTCATAGAGTTAAGCCAGGGCATTTCAACCTTGATTGCGATGTAATCGGAGTCGGTAGCAAAACGTACTCTGCCTCCTGCTGTGGAGTAGTTAAGTCTCTGTACGCCTTCGTTTGCGCCGTCACCTACTTCTTTGGGCATACGGATAAACTCAGGCTCATTTTTATAATCATAAAGACCGTACACCTTAAAAGGGTCTTCTCTCACGTCGAGGAAAACGATGTCTTCCTTGTCGATGGAAGTTATGATTTTTAAGTTCTTGTCAATTTCAGCAATGTTTTTCATAAATTACACCTCTTTAATATTTCCCAGAGCTTCTTCTAAAATTGGTTTTAATGCTCTTGCCATACAGAAATGTCCTATGTCGTTAGGATGAATCATATCCACTGTAGCAGAGTCTCTTTCATCTTTCGTGAAGAATGAACTTCCGTCAATGAAGTAAACATTTTCATCGCCTTTTGCAACGGCATTTTCGTATGTTTTGAAGATAATGTCACGACGCTTTTCAAAGAATTTATCATTCTCCCTGAAAACGGGCGCGGACATAAAAATAACAGGTAAGTCGGGCATCTTTTCACGGAATTTCAAAAACATCTTTTCGTGTGTATTCTTAAGATATTCTGAATCAGGAGCATTCCAGTCATAGTCACAGACAAATGCACTTATATCAAGTGTTGTCATATAATCAACTATACTGTCTTCTGCCTTGCCGTTACCTGAAAATCCTAAGTTTATATAGTCTATATCAAGACTTCTTGACAAATATCCCTGATAGCAAAGTCCGGGGCGTGAAACACACCCACCCTGGGTGATGGAACTACCGTAAAATAAAACGGGTTTTATATCCTTATATTTTTTGCCTTCTGTGATTTCAGCATCATTCTGAAGTCCTATATAGAGATTGTCAACGGGACTGTAAAGCGGAAAATTCAAAGTAAAATATCGTAATTTTCTGTCAGAAAACTCGATATAGGTTTCATAACCCTTCTGCTCAGAATCAACGGGTGGAAAAAAGCTTCTTTCATAAAGGCTCTCCCCTTCTCCGTCAATATATATATCAAATCCTGCAGAGCCCATAATAGTCATATGAGGAAAAACATAAGCCCTTGGCATCTGCACTTTGATTGCAATGTATTTTGAATCGGTAGCAAAACGCACTCTCCCGCCTGCTGTTAGTGGAGTTAGCTCCTCTACACCTGGGCTTGTAGCCTTTGCAACGTCCATGGGCATTCTTAAAAATGAATTTTTATAATCACAAAATCCGTAAAGATCAAAAGGTTTTTCTTTAACGTCCAAAAAAACTATATCATCTTTATCGATTGAAGTAATGATTTTAAGATTTTTATCTACACTGGCTACAGAATTCTTTTTCATTACATCACCTCAAAATAATTGTACAGCAAAATTATTATTTGTCAATAGAAAAAGCCGACAATATTTGATTTTGTCGGCTTTTTGTCATTTATTGTGCTTACAAGCCAAGAAATTCTCTCATTGTGCTTGTGATTTCAACAGCGCGTGTGTAGTTTTCCATTTCGCAGAAGATACGGATAAGAGGCTCTGTACCTGAGAAACGGCAGATAATCCAGCCACCGTTTTTGAAGTATACCTTACATCCGTCTGCATAGGAAACCTTTTCAACTTCTTCGTCGAATACGGGGAGTTTCTTTTCATTGAAGAGAAGGTTGTTGAGTTCCTGTTTCTTTTCTTCGGAGAAACGGCAGTCGTACTCACTCATTTCGCAGTTGCCGTATGTTTCCTTGATTTCTTTAAGGATAGCGTTTAAGGGTTTACCGATAGCACAAGTCATTTCAACGAGCAAAGCAGCGGCATAGATACCGTCTTTACCGCTGATGTGACCTTTAACAGTAAGACCACCTGAGCTTTCGCCACCGATGATAGCACCCTTTTCGTCCATTTTTTCGGAAATCCATTTAAAACCAACGGGAACTTCGTGGCATTTCTGACCGAAGCTTTCAGCAAGACGGTCAAGAAGATGAGTTGTAGCGATATTTCTTACACAGTCACCTTTCCAGCCTTTATATTTAACAAGGTAGTAGTAAAGCAAAACGAGAATATCGTTGGGGTGGATAAATCTGCCTTCGGAGTCGATAAGACCGATTCTGTCAGCATCGCCGTCGGTACCGATACCGAGGTCGTAACCGCCTTCAACAACCATCTGTGAAAGATGTGCAAGTGTTTTGGAAGAAGGAGAAGGAAGTCTTCCGCCAAACAAAGCATCGTGACGTTCATGGATAACGTCAACGTTACAACGGCAGGTTAAAAGAATTGTCTGCAAGGAAGTTTTGGAAACACCGAACATGGGGTCCAAAAGAATCTTCACGTGCTTGTTTTTGATAGTATCAATGTCGATTACGGCTAAGATACTGTCAATATAATCATTCATAGGGTCGATGATTTCAACAATGCCTTTACCAACTGCTTCGTCAAAATCCATAGTTTTAACGTCTGTAACCTTTTCGATATAAGCTTCAATATCGTTTGTTACTTCCTTGGTAGCATCTCTGCCGCCTTCTGTAAACACCTTAACACCGTTATATTCAGCGGGGTTATGGGAAGCAGTAACAGCCATACCGTATTTTGTTTTGGTCTGTTTTACAACGTACATGATAAGGGGTGTGGGAGCTTCTACGTCGATAAGCTGAACGGGAACATTGTTAGCAGCTAAAACAGAAGCAATCCACTGAGAACCGATGTCGGAGAGAAAACGTCTGTCATAACCGATTACAACAGGAGTGTTCTCAACCTTTTCATCTTTCATTTTATTTACAAGAGCCTGAGCCAAAAGCTCAAGGTTTGCTTTTGTAAATTCATCACCGATAATTGCGCGGAATCCGCCGGTACCGAATTTTATCATCTCTTTCATCTCCTATAATTAAGCTTTTAAAAGTCCTTCACAAAGTGCCAAATCTTCGGGAGTATTTACACCCAAGATTTCGGTATCATCGTGAGTTGTGTAAGTACCGATTTTGTAGCCTTTGCTCATCATAATGGAAGGAACGTCTGTAAGATAATATTCACCCTGAGCGTTGTTGCTCTTGAGTTCTTTTAAGCAGTCAAAAAGTTTTTTGCTGTCAAATACGTAGATACCAACGTTGAGCTCTGTAATAGCTTTCTGTTCGGGTGTGCAGTCTTTATCCTCAACAACACCTGTAAAGGAGCCGTTTTCGTCACGGATAATTCTTCCGTATGCAAGACCTTTATCGGAAACACCTGTAAGGATTGTGCAGTCGTTTTTCTCAGATGCGTGAACTTCTGCGAGTTTTTCATAAGTTTCCTTTTTAAACATTGGCATATCGCCGTAGCAAACGAGCACGGGGCCGTCGTAATCAACAAAAGCTTCTTTTGCACAGTTTACTGCGTGACCTGTACCGAGCTGTTCGTCCTGAACTGCGAAGGTAAAACCGTCTTTAAATGCATCGAATACCATTTCTTTTTTGTAACCTGCAACGATGCAGATATCTTTTTTGTCACCGATGAAGCCAAGATTTTCAACAACGTAACGAAGCAAGGGTTTGCCGTTTGCTTCTCTTAAAACCTTAGGTGCGTTGAATTTTTCGGATAAAAGTCTTTTACCTTTACCTGCTGCCAAAATAATTGCTCTCATTTTTCTTCCTCCTAATCTTCTACTGTAACGCCTTTATCCTGTTTTAAAACCATAGCAGGATAGCCCATATCATTAACTGCTTTTACGATAGCCTCTGCCTTTTCAACGGGAGCATAGCAGTACATACATCCGCCACCGCCTGAGCCGTTGAATTTACCGCCGTAAGCACCATTTGCAATAGCAGTTTCAAGTACCTTGTCGATAATCGGTGTGGAAATCTGCAAACCTTCAGCAAGATTTTTGTGCTGACGGCTTAAAAGTGCACCGAGTTTTACGTCGTCGATGTTGCCACTTTCAAACATAGCGAGTGCTTCTCTCTGAACGTGGTAGTTATCGATATTTGCTCTTACTTTTCTCTGATGGAACTCATCAAGAGTATCAACGTATTTTTCAAGTTCGGGATTGTTATAGAAATCTTTAATGGAAGTAATTCCGTACTTATTAAGGTCTTTGATAGCTTCCTGAGTAGGATATTTGGAGTCACCTAAAACCTTGATTGTGTCTTTCTGCTGCAACGAGTCAAACAAAATAAAGCAACCTTTTAAGTCAACGTCAAGCTTTGTGGGTTCAACGCCGTTTGAGAAATCGATATGTACAAGTCCACCGAGTGCAGATGCGTACTGGTCCATCATACCGCCGGGTTCGTTGAATTCTTCAACCTCAGCTTTCCATGCAAGCATTGCCATAAGCTTTGCATCGTTTGCTTTTTCTCTGTCACAAAGAGCAACTAAAGTTGTTGTGAGTACCAAAATCATTGTAGTGGAAGAACACATACCCTTACCAATCGGGATTTCAGAATCCATAATAACGTCGGCACCAACAAGGTTGAAACCTGCTTTTTTAAGCACGTTAACGATGGATTTGAAGTAGTCACGGCTGTTTTCGTACTTTAAGTCCTCAGCCATATTGATAGAGTACTCTTCGTACTTGTTATCAACGTTCTTTGCGCCGAGCTCACTGATGGATTTATCACGGATTTTGATGTTGAGCATCATATCGTCACGTTTTTCTGCTTTTGTGGAAAAACGAAGGTTGATGCCTGCTGCGATAACTTCAAGTCCTAAGTAGTCCTGATGTTCACCAAAAAGACAAATTCTGCTGGGTGTGGAAACTTTCAACATAATATTACCTCCAAAAATAAGTTGGGGAAAGCCAATATAATAATTATATTATACACCATAAAAAAACTAAATAGTTTAAGATATTTTAGACAGTATTCAGTTTTTTATAGTAATTTTAACATTTTTTAGGAAAAATTGCAAATTTCTCGACTCATAAAGCAAAAAGAGCTCCCTTTAAAAAAGGGAGCCTTTGATTATTTATATCTGTTTCTTTCGGAGACTTCGTGTTCGGGGGCTAAGATAACTTCACCCCTGCGGAAAGTCTTTTTAAGGTCTATGTAACGTTGATTTTTGCTTCCGCGGTAACGTAAAGTAAGGTCACGCTCAGCTAAGATAAAGGGGCCGTCAACAAGATAGTCGCAGACAGAAAGCAAGTCACTGACTCCCTTATCCTCTTTGGCTTTTTCCTGAAGTTGTTCCAAAGTCCAGCCCGAATAACTCATAATATCGAGTTTCATACCCCTTATTTCCTTGATTTTTCTGCCAAGCTCTGCGAAAGCTTCCGCCTGACAGAAAGGCTCACCACCCGAGAAGGTGACGCCCTGCAAAAGAGGATTTTTCTTTATAGCATCGATAATCTTGTCAAGCTCGATTTCATAACCGCCCTCAAAATCGTGGGTATGGGGGTTATGACACCCGGGACAGTTATGTGGGCAACCCTGACAGAATATTACAAATCGCAGTCCTTTGCCGTCAACGATAGACTCTTTAACGACACCTGCTATTCTTAATGTCATTTAAATTCTCCTTACGGGATAAAAACCTGCCCTTACGGACAGGTTTTTAAGTTTTTAAAGTGTTTCCATTGAGTCAGCAGAGTTTACAGAGTGTTTAACACGATCTTCAACTTCGGAGCGTTTAGCGTCGTTAAAGTTATCGAGTGTACCTACAAGGTAACCTGTAATTCTTCTGATTCTTTCAAATTTTCCTCCGCCTTCGTTTTCTTTACGATGACACTGAGGACATTCGTTGCCGATGATACCTGTGTATCCGCAAACGGGGTCGCGGTCAACGGGATGGTTGATAGAACCATAACCGATACCGGATTCCTTCATATAACGTACAACCTGTTCGAAAGCTTCAAGGTTTTCGCAGGGGTCACCATCAAGTTCAACGTAAGAGATATGACCGCCGTTTGTGAGGTTGTGGTAAGGAGCTTCGAGTTTAATCTTATTGAATGCGGAGCAAGGATAGTAAACGGGAACGTGGAAGGAGTTTGTATAGTATTCGCGGTCTGTGATACCTTTGATTTCACCGAATACTTTCTTATCCATACGTACAAATCTACCGGAAAGTCCTTCAGCGGGAGTACCGATAAGGGAGAAGTTCATACCATATTCTTCGGTTGCTTCGTCCATTCTCTTTCTCATATAACCGATGATTTCAAGACCCAAGTTCTGAGCTTCCTTTGATTCACCGTGGTGTTTGCCGATAAGCGCTTTAAGACATTCAGCAAGACCGATAAAACCTAAGGTGAGAGTACCCTGTTTTAATACTTCGCCAACAGTATCGTTAGGACCTAAGTCATCAGAACCTGCCCATACGCCCTGACCCATAAGGAAGGGGTAGTTACGGACTTTCTTACCAGCCTGGATTTTATAACGTGCCAAAAGCTGATCTATAACGAGGTCAACCATCTTAGCAAGAGAATCAAAGAATGCGTCAACATTTCCGTTTGCCTTGATAGCAAGACGGGGCAAGTTGATAGAAGTAAAGCTTAAGTTACCTCTGCCTGTAACAACTTCGTTGTCGGGGTTAGCGGGGTTAGCAATAACACGTGTACGGCAACCCATATATGCACATTCTGTTTCGGGACGGCCTTCTTTATAATAACGGATGTTAAAGGGTGCGTCGATGAAGGAGAAGTTCGGGAAAAGACGTTTTGCAGAAACTTCGATAGCAAGTTTATAAAGGTCGTAGTTGGGATCACCAGGGTTGTAGTTTACGCCTTCTTTAACCTTAAAGATGTGAATCGGGAAGATAGGTGTTTCGCCGTTACCAAGACCTGCCTGAGTAGCAAGAAGGATGTTCTTTGTAACCATTCTTCCTTCGGGAGTGATATCTGTACCGTAGTTAAGAGAGGAGAAAGGAACCTGAGCACCTGCACGGGAGTGCATTGTGTTTAAGTTGTGAACGAGTGCTTCCATAGCCTGATACGTAGCTTTGTCAGTTTCTTTAACTGCTTCTTTTACAGCAAATTTCTGAACTTTTTCGGCAGCCTTTTCGTCAAGACCCAAGCTCAGAAGTTTAGCTTTTTCAGCTTCAAGATATCCGTTACCGAAATTGAGAACGGGTTTTACGTCTTTTTCAGCCAAAATTTCATCTGCAATCTTTCTTGCAGTTTCTTCTGCATTTTCATATCCACAAACGAGTTCGAGTGCTTTGCCAACGTTTACTCTGTAACGTTTTGCAAAAGTTTTTCTTACGCCGTCTGCAAGGTAGTAATCGAAGTTCGGGATACTCTGTCCGCCGTGCTGATCGTTCTGGTTAGCCTGAATAGCGATACAAGCAAGTGCAGAGTAGCTTGAAATATCGTTGGGTTCACGTAAGAAACCGTGACCTGTGGAAAATCCGTTATGGAAAAGTTTCTTAAGGTCAATCTGGCAACATGTTGTTGTCAAAGTCAAAAAGTCAAGGTCGTGAATGTGGATGTCACCATTTGTATGAGCTTTTGCGTGGTCAGGGTCAAGTACGTACATTTCATAGAACTGTTTTGCACCCTCAGAACCGTATTTAAGCATCGAGCCCATTGCGGTATCACCGTCGATGTTTGCGTTTTCACGTTTTAAGTCAACTTCTTCTGCAGATTTAAAGGTAAGGTCCTCGTAAATCTTCATAAGTTTTGTATTCATTTCACGGATTCTTGTACGTTCAGCACGATAAAGAATGTAAACTTTAGCAGTTCTTGCGTGACCTTTTTCAACAAGCACCTTTTCAACCGAGTCCTGAATGAATTCTACGGTAGGCACTTTATCGGGACAGTTTTTCTCAACGTAGTCAACTACCTCCTGTGCAAGTGCGAAAGCGGCATCATAATCGTTACCACCTGTAGCCTGAGCTGCCTTGAAAATTGCATTAGTAATCTTTTCGATATTAAATGCTACTTCACGTCCGTCACGTTTTTTGATTTTAGTAATCATAATAAGCATCCTTTCTTGTCTTTTATCAAGCAAAACACCAATAAGTAAGTTGTTTTAAAATAGTCGTAAAAAAGCATCAAACCACAATATATAGTGTATCACTGCTCGTTGATGTCTATTATATAGTATATTTTGTGGTGTGTCAATAGCTTTCATATACTTTTTTTGTATATTTTATTTTTCTATATATTGCACAAAAAACAAAAGAAAAATTGGGCAAAGTAAATTATAAATATCAAATTCTGTATCCCTATCGTTTACAGATAGTATTTTTTGTTCTCCCTGAACGGATTTTTAACCCTGAAAATGTCGAAAAAAATTGTAATACAAAAAATTTTCTCGTTTTTTGTGACAATTGCCATAAAAAAATTTGAAAATATATTAAAAAAACTCTTTCATTTTTAATTATAATGTGGTATACTATGAATGTTAAAAATATAAAAGGGGTGTCGCTTTGGAAAAATATGTTATTCACGGCGGTAACAAGCTCCAGGGTGAAGTAACCGTAAGCGGTGCTAAAAACGCTGCTGTAGCTATTCTTCCCGCTGCAATTCTTTCCGACGAACCGTGTACAATTGAAAACGTACCAAACATAAGCGATATCAATTGTACATTAAAAATCCTCAGACAATTGGGCGTTTTGGTAAAAGTTATAAATAAGTCTACATTATATATAGATCCTACCCACATCACAGATCCTTCTGTGCCGTATGATCTTGCTAAAAATATGCGTGCTTCTTATTACTTCCTCGGAGCTTTGCTCGGTAAGGTAGGCAGCGCGTGTGTTTCTATGCCCGGCGGTTGTGACCTTGGTGCCCGTCCTATCGACCAGCACTTAAAAGGTTTTTCTTCCCTCGGCGCCGATGGTTCTGTTAACCACGGTATGGTAAGTCTTAAGGCTCCCGAAGAAGGACTTCGTGGCTCACATATCTATTTTGATATCGTGACGGTAGGTGCTACCATTAACGTTATCCTTGCCGCAGTCAAGGCTGAGGGTCTTACGGTTATTGAAAATGCTGCAAAAGAGCCGCATATCGTTGACCTTGCAAACTTCTTAAACTCTATGGGTGCCGACATTATGGGTGCAGGTACCGACGTTATCAAAATCCGTGGCGTTAAACGTCTTCATTCTACACAGTATTCAATTATCCCCGACCAGATTGAGGCAGGTACCTTTATGGTAATGGCTGCCGCAACTAAAGGTGATATTTTAATTAAAAACGTTATCCCGAAGCATCTGGAGTCTATTACTGTAAAGCTTCAGAAAATCGGTGCTGTGGTTGAAGAATACGATGACAGTATCAGGGTTATCGGCACAGGACGTCTTGAAAAGACAAGTATCAAGACTCTCCCCCACCCCGGTTTCCCGACCGATATGCAGCCTCAGATTACAACCTTGCTTACTTTGGCTGAAGGTACAAGCATCGTGACCGAAGGCGTATGGGACAACAGATTCAAATACGTGGACGAGCTTCGCCGTATGGGTGCTGATATTTCGGTTGACGGTAAAGTTGCCGTAATCGAAGGTACAGGACATCTTATGGGGGCTCCCGTAAAGGCTACCGACCTTCGTGCAGGTGTTGCGATGATTATTGCAGGACTTGTGGCTTCAGGCACTACCGAAATTGAAGATATCTATCATATCGAACGCGGATACGAAGATATTGAGCTTAAACTCCGTGCTTTGGGTGCAGACATCAAAAAAGTGTACGACCCCACGGGTGAAATGCCGGTTGCACGTTAAAACAATAAAAAGTTGGAGATTTACTCCAACTTTTTTTATGTGAATAAGGATGATATATGACTTACTTTTACAACTTATGCAGTTCGAGTAAAGGAAACTGCACCTATATCGGTGATGACGATAACGGCATACTTTTTGATGCAGGAATAGGGATAAGATGTTTTGCAAAAAGTCTTGCAGCTGCTTCTGTTAATCCCAAAAGCATCAGGGCCGTTTTCATCACCCACGAGCATTACGACCATATAAAAGGTCTTGATGCAATTATAAAAAAGTACGGTATACCTGTCTTTACTTCAAAAGGGACTGCAGAAAACCTTTTGCTTTCTGATGACACGAATCTACATATCATCGACTCTCCCGTAAGTATTTCGGGGTTTGAGGTTACGCCTTTTCGCACTTCCCACGACGTAAAGGAAAGCTTAGGCTTTACAGTTAAAACTCCGTCAGGCAAGAAAATCGGCATCTGTACCGACTTAGGCTACGTGAGTGACGAAGTTTTTTCTTCCCTTTCGGGAAGTGATTTTATAATGCTTGAGTCAAATTATGATGAAAGTATGCTGAGTTTCGGCAACTATCCTGAGTTTTTGAAAAGACGTATTGCTTCAAAGTACGGACATCTTTCAAACAATCAATGTGCCGAAACGATAAAAAAGCTTATTGAAGGTAACGTAAGGCGTTTTGTTTTAGCGCATTTAAGCGAAAACAACAACCGCCCTGAAACAGCACTTGCCCATTCAAAGAACTATCTTGCAGATAATAACCTTATCTGTGGCAGGGACTATTTTTTAGAGGTACTCAAAACGGTAAACGACGGAAAGGTGATTGAAATTTAATGCTGTCTGTCAATATTATATGTATAGGAAAGCTTAAGGAAAGCTATTTGAGGGATGCGATTTCGGAATACTCAAAACGCCTTACCGCTTTTTGTAAATTTCAGATAACTGAGCTTTCGGAATATAAGATTTCCGACAATCCGTCGGAAGCAGAAATAAGCACCTGCCTTGAAAAAGAGGGTTCAAGTATTTTAGCAAAAATCCCGAAGGACAGTGTGTGTATACCGATGTGCATTGAAGGGCGTCAGCTTTCTTCTCCCGAACTTGCAAAAGAGTTTGAGAACATTTCACTTTCAGGAAAAAGCTCTGTTACCTTTATAATAGGTGGCTCGTTCGGGCTTTCTGACGAAGTGAAAGCACAGGGCAAGATAAAGCTTTCGATGTCGAAGATGACCTTTCCCCATCAACTTGCGAGAGTAATGCTTACAGAACAGATTTACAGAGCATTTCAGATAAATTCAAACGGAAAGTACCATAAGTAGGAGGAATAATTTTGATTCGTAATGATTTAAGAAACGTAGCAATCGTAGCCCACGTTGACCACGGAAAAACCACCCTTGTTGACGAAATGTTAAAACAAGGCGGTGCTTTCAGGGAAAATCAGGTGGTTGAAGACCGTGTTATGGACAACAACGACCTTGAACGTGAAAGAGGTATCACAATTTTAGCAAAAAACACCTCGGCTTTTTATAAAGACGTAAAAATCAACATCATAGACACCCCCGGCCATGCCGATTTCGGTGGCGAGGTTGAGAGAGTTCTTAAAATGGTTGACGGTATTTTATTGCTTGTTGACTCCTTTGAAGGTTGTATGCCACAGACGAGATTTGTTTTGCAGAAAGCTATGGAGCTCGGTCACAAAATCATCGTGGTTGTAAATAAAATTGACCGCCCCGATGCAAGACTTTATGAAATTGAAGACGAGGTTTTAGAGCTTTTAATGGACTTAAACGCTACCGAAGAACAGCTTGACAGTCCCGTTGTTTACTGCTCAGGACGTGAGGGCACTGCGACCTACGCTCCCGAAGTACCCGGTAAGGATTTAAGACCTTTGTTTGACAAGATTTTAGAGCATATTGACCCGCCAAAAGGCGAGGAAGAAGAGCCTTTCCAGATGATGGTATCCGCTATCGACTATAACGAATACGTTGGTAGAATTGCAATCGGCAGAGTTACACGCGGACGCGTTAAACAGGGTCAGGAAGTGGGTATCTGTAACTACCACAACCCCGACACAAAGTACAAAGGCAAAGTCGTAAATATGTATGAAATCAACGGTCTGAACAGAACTCCCTGTACTGAGGCAACCGTTGGTGACATCATCTGTATTTCGGGTATTGAAAACATCACTATCGGTGAAACAATCTGTGCGCCCGACTCTCTCGATGCACTCCCCTTCTCAAAGATTTCTCAACCTACTGTACAGATGACTTTTTCCGTTAACAACTCCCCCTTTGCGGGCAGAGAAGGTAAGTTTGTAACTTCCCGTCAGATACGCGACCGCCTTTACAGAGAGCTTTTAAAAGACGTTTCCTTAAAGGTTGAGGATACAGACTCCGCCGACAGTTTCCTTGTATCGGGCAGAGGTGAAATGCATCTTTCTATTTTAATTGAAACTATGCGCCGTGAGGGGTATGAGTTTCAGGTAAGTACTCCGAGAGTTCTTTTCAAAGAAGTTGACGGCAGAAAATGTGAGCCTATCGAACGTGTCGTAATCGACGTTCCCGAAGAATCAATGGGCTCCGTTATGGAAAAGATGGGTTACAGAAAAGGTGAGCTTCAGCAGATGACTCCTCAGGGAAGCCGCGTTAAACTCGAATTTTTAGTTCCTTCCCGTGGACTTTTCGGTTATAAAAACGAATTCCTCACCGATACCAAAGGTGAAGGCATTATGGCTTCCGTTTTTGAAGGCTACGAGCCGTTAAAGGGTGAAATTCCAACCCGAAACGTAGGCTCTCTTATCGCATTTGAAACGGGTACTGCCGTTACCTACGGTCTTTATAACGCTCAGGAACGTGGTCAGCTCTTTATCGGTGCAGGTACCGAAGTGTATGAGGGTATGATAGTTGGTCAGTCCCCCAAGGGTGATGATTTGGTCGTTAACGTTTGTAAGAAAAAACAGATGACTAACACACGTGCTTCAGGCTCTGACGATGCGTTAAGACTTATCCCACCGAAGATTATGAGCCTTGAACAGTGCATCGAGTTTATCACCGAGGACGAGCTTATCGAAGTAACCCCCGAAAGCTTAAGACTCAGAAAACAAATCCTCGACAAAACCCAGCGCCTCAAAGCCGAAGCTAAGAAGAAGTAAACTTTTGCCAAAGGCAAAATCATAACTTGGCACAGCCAATCATAACTATAAACCCTAAACTAAAAAATCCGCCCACAAAAGTGGACGGATTTTTCTTATGCTATTTCTTTATATATCTTTGATTTCTGCTTTGAGGTTTATCAGGCAGCGTCATTTGTACAAGTCCAAGTTCCAGAGCAGGATGTAAATAATGTCGTCTTACTGTTTCCTTTGATTTCAGATGCAGTAAATCTATAAGTGTAGCCAGTGTATACGGCGTATCGTAATCCATAACTTCGAGTAACTTTTTTACATATTCCGAGATGTTTTCATCCGTCTGTCCCGACACTTCATCAAGAATATTGTCAATCTGTTCCAGCATAAACAAAATGAACGTGTTTGAACTACCTTCAGTATGGCATTTAGCAATAGCATCATAGTATTCGCTCTGGAATTTCTCAATCTGACTTTCAATTGGTATATATTCAAATACCGGATTCCATTTTGTCAGGAAAGCGCTGTGCCAAAGCCTTGCCATTCTTCCGTTCCCGTCAGAAAACGGATGTATAAATACAAATTCATAATGAAAAACTGAGGATATTATAAGAGGATGAACTTCTTCTTTGTTTTCGCAAATCCAGTCAAACAGATTTTTCATAAGCTCAGGTACCATTCTTGCAGGTGGAGCCATAAAAATACATTTATCGCCGTTAAAAACTCCCTCTTCGCCTTTACGGAATTCTCCCGATTCTTCAACAAGATATTTTGTAATTATCCCATGAAAGTTTTTAAGTTCATTTATATCATATGGATTTATTTCTGTAAGTTTTTCATAAGCTTCGTATGCATTCTTTACTTCCTGAATTTCTTTCTTATCGCCTAAAACCGTTCTTCCGTTAATAACATCCCTGACCTGACCGATTGTAAGTGAGTTAGCCTCTATTTTTAATGAAGAATGTACAGACTTGATTCGACTGTTTTTTCTTAAATGGGGCTTCGCCGAAACCCTATTTGTAATACTGATTTTTCCTATCTTTTCGGATATGCTTGATACAAGAGTAAGCATTCTGTTTGTAATATAGAACGGTGGTGTGTAATTAACCATAAAATCACCTCTCATAAGTATTATCTTGCGTATTATCTTAATTATACTATACATTTTTTGAAAAATCAATATATTTCAAAGCCAAAGCTAAGAAGAAGTAAACTTTTGCCAAAGGCAAAATCATAACTTGGCACAGCCAATCATAACTATAAACCCTAAACTAAAAAGCACCTCAAACGAGGTGCTTTTTCTTACTTTTCAATTATGAATATACTTTCTGAAAGATCAAATTACTTCTATCAAAAAGGAAACCAATATATCCGAGACTGTAAGTGTATATTTAACATCATCAATTACAAGTGACATACTATCACCTTCCTCATCGCGTGTTCCATTTTGTATAAGCTCTTCCATAAAGTTATATAGACTTTCAAAACTTGAATATTTTTCATTGAAAATCCCCGCCGGTATCATTTCCATAGTAGCTATTGTGGCAAGAGTTTCACCACTCACATTTGCTCCGGCTAACGGCATAAAAGTATAAACATAATCAACTTTGCCGTCATTTGCGTATCCCATTAATCCAATGGCATCGTTTGGTCCGTATGTACATGAAATTAAATCCTCATAGACAGCATCAGTACCAGACATATCTTTTACTTCATAATTCTTTACATTGTAACTCTCTGTGCTGGCATTTATTCCTGCATAAGAAAAATAATCATTCACAGCATATTTAATAGAATCCCCAAAACCAAACAAGGTCGGTTGAACTGATTTTTTCAAATAATTGTTCAAATCTGAAAAATCGAAAAAATGTTGATATTCTACTCTGTTCAGCCCGTCTAAAGTCATTACTTCATCGACAATCTTGACATCTACATATCTGTATTCTTCCTCTTCGTAGATATCATACATTTCATTATAGCCACCGGGAGAATACAAGGTCAACTTATATGCGTCATTTTTAATATTTACTTCGCTAATCTCCATATTGTAGGCATTGTCCGTTTCATATATACCATATTTGTATCTCCATGTATCTCCTTCGTATGCAATATGTACGCATTCATACCCACCATCAGGATTATCTAAATTTACCCAAACACCATTGGCAATATTTCCGAATTCCTCGACGGTTATAGTGCCTGTTTCTTTTGTGTTCTCATTGTCTTCTTCTAAAACAGAAGCGTCACCTATCGGATTCCATACTACTTCCTTTTTATCATACTGTTTCCTTAAAGCCTCTGCACATTCTTCTTCCGATACTTTTTTACCATCAATTGTAAATATATAATCACCGGTATTATATTCTAAAACATTAATACTCTCCATACCGTCATCGGTAAAAGTCAGTCTCTGGACACCACTATCAGAAGCACCACTGCTGTAACTCATAGTGCCATCTTCTTTCAAATCTGTACGTGCTCGATAAGAGATATAATAAGCTATATATTCTCCATCACGTAATGTCAGCACCGCAGTATCACCTGCGCCATCATATTCAATGAGCAGTTCATTTTTTCCGTTATCATCTAAATCTATCACTGCGTAACTGGCAGGTTTTCCCAAATACGAAGTATTTTCATCGGGCAAAGTAAAAATAGTTGCTGTTCTCTGAGTTTCAAAATCTGTAAAGGTTTTTTCACCACTTAACAACAAGCTTACATCGTCATTTTTCTGACAGCTACACAAAGTCAAAAGCAACGCACATACTGAAATAATTGCTAAAACTTTTTTCATAAATTACACCTCATAAAGCTCAAATATAATAACTCTTATCTTGTAACAGAGATTTTACAATCAATATATCCATATTGTTCGGGTTTTGTTGTAATTGAAATTCTGTATCCACCGTATGACATTGTGAACGATTCTTTTTCTTCAGAAATACTCCAGTTATTTTTATTTGAAAAATTAGAATCAAAATCAGAAGTATTTTTAATATCGGTAAACAAAACGAGTAATGCTGAAATTACTTTTCTGACGTCACTTTCACGAGCTGATAAATTGAACATATGCGTAATATCTGCGCTAAATGTATTATTTTTTATATTATGTGTTAACGACAATGTACAACTTGTGCCTGACATAAATTTTGACTTGGTAATAGAAATAGTATCTCCGGAATAACTCGCTGTCATTCCATTCAGCGAAGCTTCAAAATTAGACTCAAATTGCATTTCACTAAAAACATAATAAAGTTTTTCAACAATTGTAAGCAGGTATTCACTATCTTTATAGCCTTCGCATAACAACAACTTATTTCTGGCATCTTCATACGCATTATCCACCGTTGCAGCAAAACTGTTGGAAGGAAAAGCACCTATAAGTATATCAACTGCCCTGGAGGCTTCGCCATAGTAATATCCTAATAAAATATCATCCGTGTCTTTGTATCCTCTGCATTTAGACAAATATTCCACTGCATCAGTAATATAATTAAGTGCAAGTTTTTCCTTTCCCAGGAGATAATAACACTCTTTTTCCTTATCTGCAGCATCTGAATATCCATATGCGTTTACAAAATTTTCTGCAGCCTGGATATAGTCTTTAGAAGCTAAAAGATTTAAACCTTTATCGTAATAATACTTTTGAACTCTTACAGAAGCATCTTTATAATCCCCTGCTTTAACAAAGTACATAGAAGCAGTTTCAACGTCACCGAGCACCAGACTCTGATCTGCATACAAATAATAGGATTCTTTACTTCTTTCAGTTGCATTACTATAATTCCCGGCTTGTTCAAAGCATTGTGCCGCCTCTAAATATTGTGTGTCTTTTATATATATTTCACCCTGTTTAAAGTTACATTCCTTGTACTTTTCAGCAGCGTCAGAATAATTTCCCGCCAGTGAATAGCTTTGAATTGCTGATTGATAATCCTTATTCTTTTCGTGTTCCTGACCGGCAGAATACGAAACCTCAAGAACACGCATGGCAGAATCCTTATAGTCACCTGCCATACCGAAATATTTGCTTGCTTCATCTAATTCGCCTTTTTTCAAAGATTGATCCGCCTTTTGATAGTAGGCATCAAGCAGTTTATCACCCAAATCAATTTCACAATTCTCATAATAAATGATTGCGTTATCATAATCTCCTTTTTTTGCATACTGATCTGCTAAATTCTCATAATATGCCGAAGCGTTGTTAGGGGTCCAATAAACTCCCTTTTTATAAGTTTTTTCAGCTACCGCTGTTATAGCAAAATCAAGTCCTATATTTCCGTATGCACAATCGTAAACATATCCATCATTATGAAAAATCGGAGTATTCGTTGGGGATAAACTACTGATACTTAAAACATTTTCTATATTGTTTTTTGCATCTGACTTTCCAATGCCAGTCAAAGCGTTTACCATAGCAGGAAGTATTTTCTCACTTTTTTCACTGTTACTGCTTTCGGTAAAATGAAAACGCAATGATACAACTTCCTTTGTTTTTGAATCGACATATGCAAATTGAATGCCATATTTCATAACAGCTTTATAACAATCTAATGTTTGAGAAGGAGAAATGTTAAAACCTGTTTCATACTCATTAACAAATCCATTCTCATTAATTATCAAACCTTCCAACTCATTGTCAGCAGGACTTTTTCCAAAATCATTAAGTATTAAAAGTGTGTTATAATCACTTTTATCATCTACATACGGCACAGTAGTGCTGTATGTAAAGGTTCCATCTTTGTCAACACTTTTAATACAAACATAATAATTAGATCTAACCCAACCGCCAAATCCGTTTTGTGCGGAAATATCCAAAAAAACTATAGCACGACCATAATCATCCTTTTCGTACACATAAGAATCATTATACTGAGCAGTTGAGGGATTTTTCAAAACCTTATCCATAATGGTTTTTGCGCATGCTATATAATCGTAATCAGAAACATTTTTATTTATATAAACCGAAACAGTATTTCTTAAAGATTCATTATATTTTGAAATATATTCGTTAAGTGTTATAGTTTTAGAGGACTTCTTTTTGTTCTTAGTGGATGTAACATTATCTTCCGTAATTATCTGGGAAGAATTATTGATGACACACGGGTCGGTTTTTTGCGAACATCCGAATGTAAAAACAGAAATTAAAACTAAAATTAATGGTAAGATTCTTTTCATAATAACACTCCATATTTAATACTAATCTTTATTTTCGCTATTACCCGAATACATATAGTCAATAACTTTTAATATTAAAACCAGTGCGACAGGTGTAAAGACAGCAAATATGATTGTGCCATCTCCTGCTTCTGTTTCGCCAAACAAAAAATTTAAACACATATGCCCATATCCAATTGCACTACCAATTGTAAAAAGCAATCTTATCAAACGTGCACCGGGCGTGTCACCAAATAATCTCACACAAATTCCTGAAACGAACATACCAACTACAATACAATCAACTATTACAATAAATAAGAAGAATAATTCGAACACAACAAGACCTCCTAAATAATTTTTAATAGAATTTTAACACATAAGTAGCCAAATGTCAACATATGTATTCATAATTGGGTGGGATATGGGTTAGAATATACATATACGATACGCAGAGGTGATGGTATGTATATTCCGACGTTAGACCCTCGGTTAGTGGGTGAAACGATAAGCCATTTCAGGAAAAAAGCAAAGATGTCGCAGGAGGTTTTAAGCGGACTTGCGGACATCGGCAGAAGTCATTTAAGCGCCATTGAACGCGGAGAAAGAAAACCTACACTTGAAACCCTCTATAAAATCTGCAACGCACTTGACATAAAAATGAGCACGGTAATTGAAAAAATGGAAGAAGATATAAATGAATAAACTCCAGACGAAAAAATACGTTTGGAGTTTTTGTTTATAGATAGTTTTTAAAGGACCCACCTCATCCACCGCTGACGCGGTCCCCCTTCCCCCACTGGGGAAGGCTTGAACGTAGTGAAAGCCTGACGGGCTCGGGAGTGAATGATAGTCCGGTGGACTGTCAGAGCCAAGCCGTGGCCCGAGTCGCAACGAGGGAAGGCTTTTTTCCGTCAGGAATTTTATATCGCGTTTGCAAAGCAAACATTTTCTCTCCCTCAGTTTTTGTAAACAAAAACAGCTCCCTCATCAGAGGGAGCCTTTATTGAGTTTCGGAGTTTTTGTTTTTAGTCAATATATTGCTTTGCAATTCTAACGTCTTGCTAATCGAAAGCATGGGACGTCGAGGACGCCGTCCCCTACAATTCAAAAGGCTTTTTTAATTCGTTTTGAAAGGCAAAATATTTCACTCACCAAAGGTGAATTTCATTGAAAAAGACTTCCCAAACGGGAAGTCTTTTGATTAGTATGCGCCTTTGCCCGTAATAACGGCTTTAACCGTCAAGAGCAGGATTTTAATATCGGTGAAAAGAGAAGCTTCGTTGATATAACGAAGATCCATTTCAATCCATTCGTCAAAGCTTATATCGTTTCTTCCCGAAATCTGCCAATAGCAGGTAATACCGGGTTTTGTGAGCAGACGCTGAAGCTGATATTCGTTACATTCCTTTGTTTCATAAGTAGGAAGCGGTCTTGGGCCTACAAGGGACATATTGCCGATAAGCACGTTTAAAAGCTGAGGCAGTTCGTCGATACTTGTTTTTCTTATAAAAGCACCGATTTTCGTAATACGGGGGTCTTCTTTCATCTTGAAAGCGGGGCCGTCAAGCTCATTGAACTTACCGAGTTCCTCACGCATTTTTGAAGCATTCACGTGCATACTGCGAAACTTGAACATCTTAAAAGGCACGTTGTTAAGTCCGCTTCTTTCCTGAATAAAGATGGGTTTGCCACCGTCTTCAAGGAAGATAAGCAAGGATACTATTAAAAACACGGGAGAAAGGCAGATTATTCCAAAAAAGCCCGCTACAATATCGATAAATCGTTTTACAAATCTGTAAGCTAAGCTTTTTTTGTGGTTTACGACCGTTTCTTTCATTCTTGCACAACCTTATAATATTCTATCGTTTTATCCAGTCCTTCGTCGAGCTTTATAAGAGGAGACCAATTAAGCTTTTCCTTTGCAAGGGTAATATCGGGTCTTCTCTGTTTCGGGTCATCACCCGGAAGCGGACAGAAGGTAAGTTTTGATTTTGAATTTGTCTTTGCGATAACCTTTTCGGCAAGTTCAAGCATAGTAAACTCACCCGGGTTACCTAAATTCACGGGGCCCAAAAAGCTTTCGTCCGATTCCATCATACGGATAATACCTTCAATAAGGTCATCGACAAAGCAAAAGCTTCTCGTCTGTTTGCCGTCGCCGTAGATAGTGATATCCTCGTTATTAAGAGCCTGTAAAATAAAGTTTGAAACAACTCGTCCGTCTTTCGGGTCCATATTGGGGCCGTAGGTATTGAAAATTCTGATTACCTTGATTTTCGTGCCAAACTCTCTGTTATAATCAAAGCACAAAGTTTCGGCACAGCGTTTGCCCTCGTCATAACAGCTTCTGATACCGTCGGGGTTAACGTTACCCCAATAGCTTTCAGGTTGCGGATGCACAATCGCATCCCCGTAAACCTCACTCGTAGAAAACTGCAAAAGAGTGGCATCATATTTCTTTGCAAGTTCAAGCATATTGATAATGCCGAAAATACAGGTTTTTGCCGTAGAAGTAGGGCTTTTCTGATATGCGGGAGGACTTGCAGGACAAGCGGCATTATAAATCAAATCGACCTGAAGGTCAATGGGATTTACAACGTCCCACTCGATAAACTCAAAGTTAGGAAGATTAAGTAAATCCTTAATATTTTCCATTCTGCCCGTGAACAGATTATCAAGGGCATAAACGTAGTTATTTTCATCAAGAGTCAACCTTTTGCAAAGGTTACTTCCTAAAAATCCTGCGCCACCTGTTACCAAAATACGTTTCATAATTTAATCCCTGCTGAACAAATCTCGTGTATAGACCTTGTCCGAAACATTCTCGAGTTCTTTATCATAGCGGTTTGCGATGATAATATCGGTAAAGTCCATAAATTTTTCAATATCATTTTCAACCTTAAAGCCGTTGTATACGTCGTTTTTCACGGTCGGCTCGTAGATTACAATCTCAGCGCCCATCTTTTCAAGATGCTTCATAACGTCCTGAATGGAGGACTGTCTGAAATTGTCACTGCCGCTTTTCATGGTAAGTCTGTAGATACCGATTACGGGAACGTCATCCTTTTTAACGCGGTTTGCAGACTCAAAAACGCGGTTTGCAATATACTCTTTACGGGTTTTGTTGGATTCAACAACCGCTTTTATCATATTTTCGGGAACGCCGTCAAAGTCCGCAAGGAGCTGTTTTGTATCCTTGGGCAGACAGTAACCGCCGTAGCCGAAAGAGGGGTTATTGTAGTTCATACCGATTCGTGGGTCAAACCCAACACCCTCGATAATTTCTTTGGTGTTAAGGTTTTTCATTTCGGCAAAAGTATCAAGCTCGTTGAAAAACGATATTCTGAGTGCAAGATAGGTATTTGCAAAAAGCTTTATTGCTTCTGCCTCTCTTAAACCTGTAATCAAAATCGGGATATTCTCACTTTTAGCACCGTCAGATAAAAGACGTGCGAAAAGCTCCCCGCCTTTTTTGGTTTCCTCATCATTTTCAGGGACACCGACAACAATTCTACTCGGATAGAGGTTATCGTAAAGTGCCTTGCCCTCACGCAAAAACTCGGGGCTGAAGACGATTTTACTGTAACCGTATTTTTCTCTCACAGAGTCGGTATAGCCTATCGGAATGGTAGATTTTATTACGATTAAAGCGTCTTTATTATACGACAAAACTGTCTCAATAGTAGCCTCAACCGAAGCAGTATCGAAACAATTATTAATTTCATCATAATTTGTAGGGGTACTTATCACAACAATGTCAGCTTCCGAAAACGCGAGTTTTGCATCGGTGGTTGCTGTAAGGAAAAGCTTTTCGTTTTTAAGGAATGCTTCGATTTCGTTATCGGCAATCGGAGATTTCTTATCGGTTATAAGCTTTACCTTTTCTTCTGAGATGTCAAATGCATAGACTTCATTATTCTGCGAAAGTAAGACGGCATTGCTGAGTCCCACATAGCCTGTACCGGCTATAGCAACTTTAATTTTGTCTGCCATTCTTATATCTCCCTGATTTGGTTTTATCAGTCAGGCGTAACCGACAAATCCGAACCAGCCTGAAATTATTCAAAATTCGGCTTTTTCTGCGTTGTCGGGCTTGAAAGACGCGAGTATTCCTTCGCCCTGCCGCCTTGAAAAATCACAAATTTTGAAAAATTTCAGGTTCGGCGAATTTTTTACACACTGTTTTTCAGGTGTTTCGAGGCAAAACCACAGTGAATACTCTTTGTATTCACGCGGATTTTAACAAAGAAACAATGGAAAACAGTAAGTAAAAAACGGGTTCGGATTCGTCGATTACGCCTAATTATATCATAATTTTTTATATTTTTCAAGCTTTTTCTTTACATATTTCCTTCAAGGGACAAATTTCGCATTTCGGCGAACGTGCTATGCAGTATTCACGACCGAACAAAACGAGGCGGTGGCAAAAATCGTTACTTTCCTCAGGCGGTAAAATCTTTATTAAATCCATCTCAACCTTGAAAGGTTCTTTGTTAACTGTAAGTCCGAGTCGTTTGCATATCCTGATGCAGTGAGTATCGGTCACAACCGCAGGTTTAAGGAAAATATCACCCATAATGAGGTTTGCAGTTTTTCTCCCTACCCCGGGAAGCTTTAAAAGTCCCTCGAGAGTACGGGGGAGTTCACCATTAAAATCATCTATAAGCATTTTTGAAAGAAGCTTTATATCACGCGCCTTTGTTCTGAAAAGTCCGCAGGTTTTAATTTCTTCCTCGATATCCTTAACGTCGGCGTTTGCAAGGGCTTCAAGGGTATCAAATCTTTTAAAAAGTGACGGAGTCACCATATTAACCCTTGCGTCGGTACACTGCGCAGAAAGGCGTGTTGCAATCAAAAGCTCGTACGGTTTTTCATAAATAAGTGAACATTTTGCATCAGGGTAAAGGTTTTTTAAGCCCTCTACCGCTTTTAAAGCTCTTTCTTTTTTAGTCATAAAAAATACTGTTCCCCTTTGCATCTATTCCCACGATAAGCGGAAAATCCACTATCTCAAGCTTTTTGACGGATTCACATCCCAGTTCCTCAAACGCCACGACCTCGGCGCTTATAATACATTTAGAAGCGAGTGCACCTGCACCGCCTATGGCACAAAGGTAGATGGCATTATTTTTCTTGATTGCCTCAATTACTTCGTTGTTTCTCGGGCCTTTCCCTATCATACAGAGAAGTCCTTTATCCAGTAAAAACGGAGTGAAAATATCCATTCTCCCCGAAGTGGTGGGACCGCACGAACCGATAGGACGGGTGCCGTCAGAGGGGGTCGGACCTGCGTAGTAAATGGTAGCTCCTTTAATTTCAAAAGGAGGATTTACCCCGTTTTTTATCCCCTCCACAATCCTTTTGTGGGCGGCGTCACGGGCGGTGTAAACAGTACCCGAAAGCAAAATTCTGTCTTTAACCTTTAAATCTTTTATAACGTTTAAAAGCTCGTTTGTATTACATCTTACTGTACTCATAACTACCTACTTACGGAACAAAAAATCCGATTTGAAAATCTTTTTAAGCTCTGCCCCAAGTTCTTTTTTCTCAGGTGCTTCCTCGCCTGTAATGTTTGCTCTTGCAGATTTTAAGTTACGGCTTAAATCCTGCATACCGCTTACAACGTCGGTAGAAAGGCTTTTGAAAGATTCAATAGCGTTTTCTATTTTCTCTCTTGCCTTATCAAAACGCACACCCGTTTTAGCGGTTTCAAACTCAACGGTTTGAGAAAGTCTGTCGGATTTTTCCTCAGCACGAGAAACGATTTTATCGGCAGTGGTTTTAGCTTCCATCATAATCTCGCCGATTTCGTATTTTGCCTGTTCAAAAGCGTCTTTTGTGCTGTTTTTCTCAAGCTCTTTAAGATTGTTTTCCAAAACCTTCTGCGACATAGAAAGCTTTGAATTTAACGCCTTATGCTCTAAAATCTCACGGCTTAAAGCTTCCACAGTTTCAGAAAGCGTTTTCTTTTCTTCCTCAAGAGTAATGATTTTTTTACTCTGCTCGTCTACTATTTTATTTTTATCGGCAAGTGCTTTGGTCATAGTTTCAAGTGAAAGCTTTGTAATGGTAAGCTCGTTTTTTACTTCCTCACATTTATCGTAAGCCATAGAAAGCTCGGTCTGATGCAGATTATCAAGCTCTTCAAAACATTTTAAGACGTCTTTTTTCTTAAATCCGCCGAAAAGGGATTTCTTGAATTTTTCGCCGTACTGCATTTAATCACATCCTTTTATACCAGGTAACTTATTTTTCCACATAAGAGTTTTCGCCTAAAATTTCGTTAAGTGCTACTTTTAAATCCTCGCAAAGCGAAGTCTTTATCCTCTCTTTGGGGTAGCAGTATTTTTTCTCGTCGGCAAAGTAAAGTTTCACTTCAGTATTGCCTTTATAACTTTCACAAAGCCTTAAAACGTCGTTTATACGCTTGTCGCCCTGAGAATTGAATTTTAAAAACAAGGTAGTGCTCTGAGGTTTGAATTCACCTATGGGTATAAGCTTTTCAACGAGAATTTTTGCTTCCTCGTCTTCCCTTAACGAAACGTTACCTTCTAAAATCAAAGCTTCGCCTGATTTTATAAGATACCCGTATTCTTCAAGTGTTTTCGGGAAAAATACCGTTTCAAGTTTGCCCGTGATATCTTCAAACTCGGCAAAACACATCGAGTCACCTTTTTTTGTATTTATAATCTTTTGAGAAAGGATACGGCCTAAAATACGCACCTTTGCCCTGTCGGGATATCTTTCCTCATCGTTTACAACCGAAATGACGTTGTCCATATTGTATTTTGTTACAATCGGACGATACTCCTCAAGCGGATGTCCCGTAAGATAAAATCCTAAAGCCTCGTACTCAAATTTCAGTCTTTCGGAGGGTTTATAATCGTCGCAACGAATCATATCAACCTCGGGTTCTCCGACGTTTGAAACTGCAAAAAGGCTTATCTGTCCGCCCTGATTACGTTTTCCGTAAAATGCTGCCGCTTCGATTGCCTTTTCCGAAGAAGCATAAAGCTCTCTGCGGTTGTATCCGAAATTATCAAAAGCGCCCGAGCCTATAAGACTTTCTACGTTTCGTCTTGATAAATTCTTGCCGTAAAGACGTTTGCAGAAATCAAATAAATCCTTGTAATCCCCGTTTTCTTCACGTTCTTCGATAACGTTACGGATAACGCCTTCACCGAGCCCCTTTATAGCGAGAAGTCCGAAACGGATTCCCTCTTTGCAGGAAGTAAAAGCCGAAACACTCTTATTTACGTCGGGGGGAAGAATTTTTATATGAAGTTCACGGCATTCGTTTATATACTCTAAAAGTTTAGGTGTGTTGTCGATAACCGAAGTGAGCAGTGCCGCCATATATTCTTTCGGGTAATGGCAACGAAGATATGCCGTTCTGTAAGAAACCACCGAATATGCCGCCGCATGGGACTTATTGAAAGCGTACTCGGCAAAGGATGCCATATCGTCAAAAATCTCGTTTGCAGTTTTCTCGGGAATTCCGTTATTCACAGCACCCGAAACAAAATTCTGACGTTCTGCTTCCATTACGTCCTTTTTCTTTTTGGACATAGCACGGCGCACCAAGTCAGCCCTGCCGTAGGAATACCCTGCAAGAGTTCTGCAAATCTGCATTACCTGTTCCTGATAAAGAAGGCAACCGTAAGTAACGCCAAGTATCGGCTCAAGCATCGGAGTTTTATAAACTATCTTTTCAGGGTGTTTGCGGTTTTCGATATAGGTAGGAATGGACGCACTGGGTCCCGGGCGGTAAATTGAAGTCGCGGCAGTGAGGTCTTCAATGCAGACGGGTTTCATATTTATAAGCATCTGCCTCATACCCTGAGACTCAAACTGGAATACCCCACCCGTTTCACCGCGTGAGAACATCTCAAAGACTTTTTTATCGTCAAGAGGTACTTTGTCAATAGAAAAATCGGGGTCAGTTTTCCTGATTTCCTTTTCGGTGTAGTCGATAACGGTAAGGTTACGAAGTCCCAAAAAGTCCATCTTCAAAAGACCGAGTTCCTCTAAAGTGGTCATTGTAAACTGAGTGATAATACTGTCGTCACTTTTCTGTAACGGCACGTAAGAGTCAACGGGGTCTGCAGTAATCACAACGCCTGCCGCATGGGTGGAAGCGTGTCTTGGCATACCCTCGACCTTTTTAGCCATATCCAAAAGCTCTTTGATTTCAGGGTCATTATTGTAAAGCTCTTTTAATTCATAAACTTCATCAAGTGCTTTTTCAACAGTGATTTTAAGGCGGTTCGGGATAAGCTTTGCAACCTTATCAACCTTCTGGTAGGAAACCGCCAAGGCTCTGCCTACGTCTCTTACAGCTGCTCTTGCCGCCATCGTACCGAAAGTGATAATCTGTGCCACGTGGTCAGCGCCGTATTTTCTTACGACGTAGTCGATAACTTCTTCACGGCGTTCATAGCAAAAGTCGATATCAAAGTCGGGCATACTTACCCTCTCGGGGTTTAAAAAGCGCTCGAAAATAAGATTATACTTTATAGGGTCGATACCCGTAATGCCTATACAGTAAGCTATAAGGCTTCCTGCACCCGAGCCTCGTCCGGGGCCTACGGGAATACCCACGCTTTTTGCATATCTTATAAAGTCATAAACGATGAGATAGTAGTTAACGTATCCCATTTTAGTTATGACGTCCATTTCATAATCAAAACGTTCTTTGAGCTCGGGGGTTATTTCCCCGTAACGCTTTTTAAGCCCTCGCATACTCAGGTCTTTGAAGTATTCAAGGTTGTCCCTGCCGTTTGGAGGAGTAAACGCAGGAAGCTTTGTGTTGCCGAACTGAAAATCAAAGTTGCACATCTTTGCAATCTTTTCGGTATTGTTTAAAGCGTCTTCAAAATCGGGCAACGTTTCAAGCATTTCTTCACGGGATTTTACATAAAATTCATCCGTCGGAAACTCTAAAGCCTGACCGTCACCGAAAACGTGGTTTGTCTGGATGCAGATTAAGATATTCTGCATTTTTGCATCTTCACGGTTAAGATAATGGCAGTCGTTTGTAGCAACGAGAGGTATATCCGTTTCATCGGAAAGACGTCTTAAAAGCGGTAAAAGCTCCTGTTCGGCAGAAATGCCGTGGTTTTGCACTTCGATATAGTAATTTCCCTCGCCGAAGATTTTTTTGTACTGTAAAGCAGTTTGCTTTGCACCCTCAAAATCCCCTGATAAAAGCTTTCTCGGGATTTCACCCGCAAGACATGCGGAAAGTGCCACAAGCCCTTCGGAATATTTCTCAAGCAGTTCAATATCCACACGGGGTTTACTGTAAAAGCCGTCAACGAAACCTGCGGATACAAGTTTTATAAGATTCTGATAGCCCGTTTCGTTTTTACAAAGAAGTACCAGATGATAAGGACTTGAGTCAATCTTATGTACCTTGTCAAAACGTGTTCTCGGTGCTACGTAAACCTCACATCCAATAATCGCTTTGACACCTTCTTTTTTACAGGCTTTATAAAGTTCAACGACGCCGTACATCGAGCCGTGGTCGGTAATGGCAACGGTGTCCTGACCGAGAGATTTTATTTTTTTCGGAATATCCTTTATTCTGCAAGCACCGTCAAGAAGGCTGTACTCGGTATGAAGATGAAGATGGACAAATTTATTGTTTTCCAAGATAAAGCCTCCTTTGTAAAGGTTTTTACTTTACAGATTTTCTTAGTTTTTCGGCAACCTCCGAAATCCTTTTAAGTCGGTGGTTTACACCTGAACGGCTCAAAGGCTCGGACAAAAGCTCTGTAAGTTCTCTTAAAGACAAATCGGGGTTTTCAAGTCTTACTTTTGCAAGTTCTCTTAAATCCTCGTCAAGATAGTCAAGCCCCGTTCTTTCTTTTATAAAGGTTATATCACGGACCTGACTGTTTGCTGCGGCAACGGTTTTTGAAAGGTTTGCCGTTTCACAGTTGGTAACGCGGTTCACCTTGTTACGGACGTTTTTCATAACCTTTACGTCCATAAGCTTTAAAGCAAAACGGGAAGAGCCGATAAGAGTAAGAAAATCCTCAATCTGTTCACTTTCTTTAAGGTACAACACGGCGTTATTTTTTCTTTTAGTTATTTTAAAGTTTATACCAAGGCTCAAAGCGAGTAAATACGTAGCTTCTGCTAAAGTGTTATTTGGAGCCTGAATTTCAAGATGGTATTCTTTTTCGGGGTTTGTAACAGTGCCCGATAACAAAAAAAGCCCTCTGAAAAATGAGGAAGCGCAACAGGGGTTGTCGATAAACTTCGGTGTAAGGGCAGTTTTGCTTATCGAAAAATAACTGCAAAGCAAGTTCCTCTGGTAGTTATCTTCGATAAGAACAGTATAAAAAGGTGTATTTTCACGGAGCTTTTTAAGGTCTGAGTGTATAGTAACAAAAGTACCCATCATACCCGCTAAGCTCTCGGCAAAATGCTCTGCAACAAGCTTATTTTCGGTTGTGAAAACTTCGTTTTCAAGCGGAAAAGTTCTGCTGAAAATCAAAAAAGCGTAAAGCTTTGCTTTTTCACAACATTCTTTTTTATCGGGGATTTTACATAATTCTGTCTTTACATCCTGACAAAATGACATATTATTTTAAAATATCACGGTGCACTACCCTGATATTTCCTCCTTTTTCTGATAAAAATTCATACATACTTCTGGCAAAGGTGACGCTTCTGTGTTTACCGCCCGTGCAACCTACTGCGATTGTAAGCTGACTTTTGCCTTCGTTTAAATAAAGCGGAATGGAAAATTCAAGCATTTCGCAGAATTTTTTAAGCAACTCGTGGGAAGCATCAGAACTCATAACGTAGTCGAAAACCTCATCTTCAAGTCCTGTTTTTTCCTTCAAATCTTCTACGTAATAAGGGTTTGGAAGACATCTTACGTCAAAAACAAGGTCGGCTTCGGGGGGAAGTCCGTATTTAAAGCCGAAAGACATAACGTTTATAAGCATTCCGTGGTTTATATCTTCTAAAAAGATATCATGTACTCTTTTTCTTAACTCGTTTGCCGAAAGATGTGTCGTATCAATAACAAAATGTGAAAGTTCTTTTGCAGGTTTTAAAAGCTTTCTTTCACTGTTTATTGCTTCTTCAAGACTTAAGTTTACGTCTAAAAGAGGATGTCTTCTTCTCGTTTCCTTGTAACGGCGCATAAGTTCTTTACTGTCGGCATCAAGGAAAAGAAGACGGTAATTCATACCTTTTTCGGTTAAAAGTGAAAGCTCGTCGGTAAAGCTGTGAAACATCTCACCACCGCGCATATCGGTAACGATTGCCATTCTTTTAATCTTACTGTCTGCAGCAAGACAGATTTCGGCAAATTTTGATATAAGCTTTGGCGGGATATTGTCAACACAGTAAAATCCGATATCTTCAAGTGCATCAACAGTACAGGATTTACCCGCACCTGAAAGTCCCGTTACAATTAAAAAATCCATCTTTTCTTCATCTCTCTTTAATCTTCTCTATTCTGCGGGGACGGAATAAGTCTTTTCCCCGTCTGATTTTATCATCATTACTTCGCACTGCAAGTCAAAGCCCGTTTTTTCTTTTACAACGGCTTTTACTTTTCTTATAAGCTCTAAAACGTCTTGGCAGGTAGCGTTATCGCGGTTTATGATAAACCCACTGTGCTTGGTGCTTACTTCGGCACCGCCGACCCTTTCGCCTTTAAGGGAACATTCTTCGATTAAGGCGGCGGCAAACGCACCAACAGGGCGTTTAAAGGTACTTCCCGCACTCGGGAATTCAAGCGGTTGCTTTTCGTGACGGCGGTTAAAAAGCTCCAACATCTTTTCGCGGATAGCGTCTTTTGGTGCTTTTGAAAGCTTGACTGCAACCTTTGTTATGATAACGTTTTTGCCTGTATAATAACTGTGACGGTAGGAATAGTCAAGCTCTTTGTTGAAAAGCTTGTGAGTATTTCCCGAATAGTCCATATGCTCACAGTAAGTAATAACGTCTTTCATCTCTCCACCGTAAGCACCTGCGTTCATATAAGCACCACCGCCCACCGTTCCCGGAATTCCGTAAGCGAATTCAAGACCCGAAAGTGAGTTGTCAGCGGCAATCGTACAAAGCTTTGTAAGGCTTAATCCTGCGTCACAAATGATTAAATCGTCAACGATTTCGTAGTTTGCAAAGTCACCTGAAACGAGCACACACACTGCATCTATCCCCTCATCGTCAATGAGAAGATTAGAGCCTTTTCCGATAACGAAAAACGGAACACCATCAAGCATTTTAAGGACTTTTGAAAGTTCCTCATCGTTTTTGGGAGATATAAGCAGAGGTACTTCCCCACCAATGCGGAAGGTGGTATAAGAACTCATTTTTGCATTTTTACAAAAACCTAACTCGAGGTCTTCGCATTTTTTTATTATATTTTCGTATTTGTTCATTACAAAGACCTCCTGTTTATAGCTAAATTCGCGTTCCGCGGGCTAAATTGAGTAAACTCAGCTAAATTGCCACAGGCAGCTAAATTTGCTACGCAAGCTTTATGCGAATTTAATTTAGCTTTTCCAAAGGAAAAATTTAGCTATGAAATAATTTAGCTTTGCAACTTGTTGCAAAATTTAGCTGAAGTATCTTATAAATTTGATTTTTTTCAAGGCAGCGTGGCGAAGGCATATACCGATATGCCGAGCCACGATAACACAGAAAAAAACAAATTTATCGATTATTGGTACATTTTGTGGAGCATAGCAGCCCCTATAGTTCCTGCGTCGTTTCCGAGTTCAGCAATTTTTAAAGTAGTTGCAGGGCAGTTGCCTACACCGTAGGTTTCCTTTTTGAGAATTTCTCTTAAGGGTGCAAGGAGGGTTTCGCCTTCTTTACAGATACCGCCACCGATGATTAAAACTTCGGGCTGGAAGATATTGATAAAGTTTGAAAGACCACATCCTAAGTTCCAGATATATTCGTCAACGACTGCTTTACCGACTTCATCACCCATACGCATTGCGTCAAAAGCAGTTTTACCGTTTACTACGTCGAGAGTTTTTGCAACTTCCCAGAGTTTTGAAGCGGGATTTTTCTCCATAGCTTCTTTTGTCATTCTGACTAAAGCGGTTGCAGAGGCATAAGCTTCGATACAACCACGTCTTCCGCAACCGCATTCCACTCCGCCGTCTTTAACTACCATATGTCCGAGCTCACCTGCGATACCGTTAAAGCCAGAGTAAATTTTGCCGTCGATGATGATACCACCGCCGACACCTGTGCCTAAAGTAATCATAAGTACGTTACTGATACCTTTTGCGGCACCTGCCAAAGCTTCGCCGTAAGCTGCAACGTTTGCATCATTGTCGAGATATACGGGTTTGCCGATTCTTTCAGAAACGTATTTTGCTAAAGGTGTGTTTTCAAACTTAAGGTTACAGGAATAGAAAACAACGCCGTTTTTAACGTCAACGGCACCCGGAGTTCCGACACCTACTGCTTCAATATCGTCAGTTGTAAGGTTTATATCGGCAAGGGCAAGTTTTGCACACTGCACCATACGACAAGCTAAAGCTTCGGAGTCTCCGTCAACTTCGGACGGGATGGAAGCTTTTGCAACAACCTCATAATTTTCGTTTACAACACCTGCTTTGATAAAGGTTCCACCTAAATCTATACCAACGTAATACTTCATAATATTCATTACCTTTCGTTAAAAATTCCAGTCTGTGCTTTCTTTTGGTTCCATGAGTTCAACGGGCATACCAAGGCTTTCCATAAGCTCTGCGGCAGCGTTATAGCCCATCTTCTTCTGGCGGTTGTTCATTGCGGCAACCTCCAAGATGATAGCAAGGTTTCGTCCCGGTTTTACGGGGATGGTAAGGGACGGGATTTTAAGACCTAAGATAGTTGTGTATTCGTTTTCGATACCCATTCTCTCGTAGACTTTTTCGGGGTCCCAGTGTTCAAGCTTTACTATCATATCAATTTTTTCGGTGAGTTTTACAGAACCCATACCGAAAATTCTTCTCGCATTAATAATACCTATACCGCGAAGCTCAAGAAAATGTCTTATGTTATCAGGAGAGCTTCCGACAAGAGTGCGGTTTGAAACTCGTCTTATCTCAACTGCATCGTCGGCGATAAGACGGTGACCTCTTTTTACAAGCTCGATTGCAGTTTCACTTTTACCTACACCGCTGTCGCCTAAAATAAGGATACCTTCACCGTATGCTTCAACCAAAACACCGTGTCTTGTGATACGGGGAGCAAGTTCAACGTTTAAGAAAGCTATCATAGTAGCCATAAAACCTGAGGTTGATTCCTGAGTTCTTAAAATGGGAACTTCGTACTCAGTTGCGGCGTTGATAAGCTCGGGAACGACGTCCATACCTCTTGTGATAATAACGGCAGGGATTTTAAGAGAACACATCATCTCTAAACGCTCTGCCCTTAAATCTTCCGACAAATCGTTAAGATAAGCGTTTTCCATCTTACCGATAATCTGAATGCGTTCAGGGTCAAAATAATCCTTAAATCCCGAGATAAAAAGTCCCGGACGGTTTACGTCACTTGAGGAAATAAGTATTTCCTTAGGGTCTTTCGGAAGGTAGATGCTTTCAAGTGAAAGCTCATTAATCATTTTTTCAAGAGAAACAGTAAAATTTGAAGCCATAACTTCTCCCCCTTTTCATTAGTATTATACACCTTTTTATATTACTTTTGCAATACTTCTTTTTTGACAGAATACATTTCATTCACAAAGGCAGCACCTATTACAAGCACACCGCCGATTATCTGCAAAATAGTCATACCCTCGTTTAAAAATACGGCAGAAAACACGATAGCAAGTACGGGGTCAATGTAACTGAAAACGGCGGCAGTCTGTGCTGAAAGTGACTGAATACAGGTAAAATACAAAAGGTAAAGAATGCCCGTATGTACAAGTCCCACTGTAACAAGAAGCAAAACTTCCCTTGTGTTTAAAGGAACAAAGGTAAGTGAGTCTGTAAAGAAAAGGTAAATACCCATCATAACCGCAGAAACGATAAGCTGTACAAAGCCTGACTCCATACCCGAAATACCTTTAAGCTTTTTGTTTGAAATCATAACGGTTGCATAAAAAACTGCGGCAGAAAGTCCGAGTAAGACACCGATAATACTTCCCTCAGTTCCGATACCTGAAACGAAAACGATGCCGAGCATAGCGGCTAAAACGCAGAGGATTTTAACTAAACTCAGCCGTTCCTTTAAGATAAAAGGAGAAACGAAAATAACTATAACGGGTGCAAAATAATAGCAGATTGTAGCCGTCGCAACAGAGGTATAGTTATAAGCTTCAAACAAAAGCATCCAGTTAAAGCCTAAAGCCGAACCCGATAAAATAAGGTAAGGAAGGTTATTCTTTATTGCCTTGAAATTAATGCCCCTGTTAAAAACAAGGAGGCACAAAAGCAGAAAAATTCCGCCTGATATTCCTCTTATCATAGCAATCTGCCCCGAGGCGAAGGGAATAAATTTCACAAAAAGTCCGATGCTTCCCGATAAAATCATCGAGAACAAAAATCCAAGTTTTGCTTTTACCATTTTATTTCTCCATAATATCTTCCAAAAGACTTTTTATTTTTTCTTTTCTTGCAGAAGTTTTTTCTTTATCAACAAGATATTCACCATTTGAAAAGGTGAGCACCATACCCTCTTTAACGTCAAGGGGCAAATCAGACAAAGGCAGGTTTACAAAGGTTTTTTCCTCTGTTTCCAAAACTGCAAATCCTTCTTCGATGCGGTCTAAAACAAACTTTTTCATAGTTATCTTCCTTTAAAGACTTTAAGTTCTTTGCCGTCGGTTGAAATGATGACCGTCTTGTCAATATCGGTGCGATAAACGGGTTTTCCCTTACTTGCAAGACGTTTTTTAACTTCGGGATGCGGGTGACCGTAATCGTTCCCCTCCCCGACGGAAATCACGTAAATATCGGCGTCAACGGCGTTTAAGAATTTCTTTGAACTGCTCGTATTACTTCCGTGATGAGCAACCTTTAAAACGTCTGCCGAAACGTCGTAACCTTTTTTAAGAATATCGTATTCGGAATCAGTTTCCATATCACCCGTAAAGAGGAAGCTTTTATCTTTATACTTAAACTTCATAACAAGCGACATATTGTTTAAATCGTCGTATTCTTTTAAGGGAGCTAAAACCTCAAAAACACCGTCACCAAGCGGTATTTCGGTATCGGGACCAAGGTATGAAGCCGTAGCCCCGCTTTTCTTTATCGCATATAAAAATTCTTCAAAGCTTTTTGAGGTGGGCAGAATTTCTTCAGGGATTTTTGGCATATAAACCTTTTTGACCTTAAAGTTTTTAATAACCGTGTCAAGTCCTCCGATGTGGTCGGAATGGGGATGAGTTGCAAAAACCACGTCGATATTTTTAACCCCGACACTTTTAAGGTAATCCCTTAAAACCTCGTCTTTTGTGTATTCACCACCGTCAATGAGAGCGTTGAATATACCCGACTGCACCAAAATAGCATCCCCCTGCCCCACGTCGATATAATGAACTAAAACGTCGGAAGTTTCGGGGACTTTTTCGGTAAAAGACGATTTTATATTATCGATATTGCTAAAATCGGGAAGCCATCTCGTCCAGTCGGTACCGTTAAAAAGGGTAACGATAACAAAGGTGGCAAGAATTAAAGCACAGGAAAATATAAATGGTAAGTTTATCTTAACGCTTTTTCTTTTTTTTGCCATTTTTTACTCCTTTTTTTATGTTGTGCGGAGTTCTTTTTACTGTTTTTTCTTTATGTTCATATAACGGTGCAACAAGGCATTTCGGAGAAGTTCCGATAAGGTCGTTTCGTCCTGCTAACTTCAATGCCTTGATGACAAGGTGTTGATTTTTAGGAATAAAGTACTGCAAAAGTGCTCTTTGCATTGCCTTTTCTTCCGAAGTTTTAGGAACGAAAACCTCTTTCATCGTATAAGGATCCATTCCCGTATAGAACATACAGGTTGAAACTGTACCGGGGGTGGGATAGAAGTCCTGCACCTGCTCGGGGTGGATACCCTCAGCCTTTAAAAAGAGTGCAAGTTCTATAGCATCCGAAAGTCTGCTTCCGGGGTGCGAGGACATAAGATACGGCACTAAGTACTGCTTTTTACCGATACTTTTCGTAATCGAATAAAACTTATCCGAAAACTTTTTATAAACGTCGATATGAGGTTTTCCCATACAGTCAAGAACGTGGGAAGAACAGTGCTCGGGAGCAACTTTAAGCTGACCGCTTACGTGATGGGTGACAAGTTCTTTGAAAAACTCGTCGTTTTCATCCTCTAAAAGATAGTCGTAACGGATACCCGAACGGATGAAAACCTTCTTGATACCATCGATTTTTCTTATCTTACGGAGCAACTGAAGATATTCTGTATGGTCTGCTTTTAACACTTTGCAAGGGGTTGGTGCCAGACATTTTTTGCCCACACAAAGACCATTTTCAAGCTGTTTTTCGCAGGAAACCTTCCTGAAATTGGCAGTAGGTCCGCCGACGTCGTGGATGTAGCCTTTGAAGTTTTTCAAGGTGGTCAGAAGCTTTGCTTCGTTAAGTACTGATTCTTCACTTCGCACTGCGATTTTTCTGCCCTGATGGAAAGCAATTGAACAGAAGTTACAGTTACCAAAACATCCTCTGTTATGTGCAATTGAAAACTCAACTTCCTCAATTCCGGGAACACCGCCGTCTTTTTCGTAACAGGGGTGATAAGTTCTCATATAAGGCAAAGCATAAACACGGTCAAGTTCTTCGGTAGTCAAAACGCGCATCGGAGGGTTTTGCACAAGCATCATTTCACCCTGACGTTGTAAAACAGTTCTTCCCGTGATTTCGTCCTGATTATCCATCTGAATTTTAGTTGCCTTGCAGTAGTTTTTCTTATCGTTACTCACAACCGAAAAGTCGGGACACTGTACGCCAAACGGCGTGTTTTTAGGCTCTGTGAGGTAGCAGGTACCTCTTATATCGGTTAAGTCTTTTACATTTTCACCATTTGCAAGACGATTTACGATTTCTATCGTCTGCAGTTCACCCATACCGTATGTCAATAAATCCGCCTTACTGTCAACTAAAACTGAGGGACGCACCTTATCGTCCCAGTAATCGTAATGGGCAAAACGCCTGAGTGATGCCTCAAGTCCTCCGATTACCACAGGAACGTCACCAAAAATCTCCCTGATTTTGTTACAGTAAACGATAACTGCCCTGTCGGGACGTTTACCCGCCTTACCGCCTGCAGTATAGGCATCGTCGGTACGTTTTTTGAGTGCTACTGTGTAATGAGCCACCATTGAGTCAATGTTACCTGAAGTTACCAAAAAACCATACTTAGGTTTTCCGAGTTTTTTAAAATCGGCATCGTTTTGAGGTTGTGCAATGATACCGACAGAATAACCCTCAGCCTCAATAACCCTTGAAATTATCGAAATGCCAAAGCTCGGGTGGTCAACGTAGCTGTCCCCCGTAATGCAGATAAAATCAAGCTTTTCTATTCCTCTTTTTACCATATCTTCCCGACAAACGGGCAAAAAATCTTTCATAAAATTCTCCCAATAAAAATGGTCATAGCTCAGGCGTTGCCACCTGAGCTAAAATATTAATCTTAAATAAACCATATACCGAACAACACTAACACAGAAAAAGCCAAATTTTCTTAAATTTCCCCGGCATTACGGGTGGATATCTCTATCCATTGTTGTCTTGTGATAAGTACGTCACGTGGCTTACTTCCGTCTTTCGGACCTATAATTCCACGTTCTTCAAGCTCGTCAACAAGTCGTGCGGCACGGGAATAACCTACTTTAAGTCTTCTCTGCAGATAGGAAGTAGATGCCTGTCCTGATTCTAAAACGCATTCAACGGCATCGTTGAAAAGCGGGTCAACGTCATCACCGTTGTCATCGTCGGAAGAACGGTCACCCTTTTTCTTTTCCATTGTTGCCTGACGGTCGATTTCTTCGATAATCTTCTCGTCGTATTCCATAGGCTCGCCTTTGTTTTTAATGAAGTTTACAACTTCTTCAACCTCGGTATCGCTGACAAAACATCCCTGAACACGCACGGGTTTGGGATAACCTACGGGGTAGAAAAGCATATCACCGCGACCTAAAAGCTTCTCGGCACCACTTCCGTCAAGGATGGTACGGGAGTCAACCTGAGAAGAAACGGCAAACGCAATTCGTGACGGGATATTCGCCTTGATAACGCCCGTGATAACGTCAACAGACGGACGCTGTGTCGCAATAATAAGGTGCATACCGGCAGCACGTGCCATCTGTGCCAAACGCATAATTGAGTCTTCAACTTCGTTGGGAGCCGCCATCATAAGGTCGGCAAGCTCGTCGATTATGATTACAATCTGCGGCATCGGGTCCATACCCTCAGTTTTAGCCGCAAGACGGTTATAGCCTTTTAAGTCCCTTACGTTGTTATCCGCAAAAGCTTTATAGCGGTTAAGCATTTCGGTTACCGCCCAACCCAAAGCACCTGCAGCCTTTCGGGGGTCGGTCACAACGGGTACCAAAAGATGAGGAATTCCGTTATAAATTCCAAGTTCAACAACTTTGGGGTCAATCATTAAAAATCTTACTTCGTCAGGGGAAGATTTATAAAGCAAGGAAACGATAATTGAGTTTACGCAAACAGATTTACCACTACCCGTAGAACCTGCAATAAGTAAGTGAGGCATCGAGCCGATATCACCGACTGTAACGTTACCCGAAATATCTTTACCAAGCGCCATAGTAAGCTTACTCGGTGAATTTCTGAACTCATTGGAGTCAACGATTTCCCTTATCGCAACGACGTCGGTTTTTCTGTTGGGAACCTCTATTCCGACAGCGGGTTTATTGGGGATAGGCGCTTCGATACGCACACCCGCAGTAGCAAGGTTAAGTGCGATATCATCCGAAAGGCCCGTGATTTTACTGATTTTAACACCTGCAGACGGCTGAAGCTCGTATCTTGTAACGGCAGGGCCGCGGCAGATATCAATAATCTTCGTCTGTACGCCGAAGCTTTTTAAAGTATCAACAAGCTTTGTTGCATTCGCCTTAAGCTCTTCGCTGACGTCTGCGGTGCTTCTACCTTTATTCTGTTTTAAAAGATTAATGGGCGGGAAGTTATAAACACGTTCTGCGGGAGCTTCCACCTTGATATCCATAGGGATAGGCTCAGGTTTTTTCTCTTTTTTAACGGGTTTTTCTTCCTTCTTTACATCCTCGGGGTTGCGTTTGAAATCATCGATAGCCTTATCAAGCTTTTCTTCGAGAGGACTGTCGATAACATTTTCGTCGGTAACAACGTTCTGCTTTTCAAATTCAAGCTCTGAGTTTCTTAAAATCTCATCGATGACGTCGCCCGTCTTATCCTCTTCAAACACGGCGTTCGGTGAGGAAACGGGATGGTCAGGCATCACAACGTCGTCGTCAAGCGCTATATCAATATTGAATTTAGACTGACGTCTTTCTTCTCTTTGTTCTTTGATATGAGTATAGGTTTCTTCAATCTGCTTTACGGGTTTTGCACAGGTCTTGAAAAATCCTATCAAAGTAGAACCCGTAATAAGCATTAAAAATACGAAGGTGAGAAGTATTAAAATAATAGCCGCAGGCCATACACCCATTTTAAGAAGTGGCCAACCTAAAATTGCCGCAAGTAATCCTCCGCTTGAAAGGAAAGTACCGTCAACCCAAAGAGAGATAAGCTTTCCGAAGAAACCGCTTCCTAAAGGAAGTCCGTAAAAAATCTGGGTAAATCCGCAGAGTAAAACGAGCAAAACTGCCGTCTGCCAGATTTTGTTTTTAACGTTTATATCTTCCTTGTCAATTGCAATAATCACTGCAATACCAACAACAATAGGCCCTACCGCATAGCAAACAGGGCCGAAAAGTCCTTTCAGCAAGAGCTGAAGCCATTCCCAGAGTCCCGTACCGGGGATAAGGCTTACCGCTATCACGAAGATACCTATTGCAAACAGTATTATCGCAGAAAACTGTTTTTTCCTCTGATTTTTCTTATCAGATTTAGTGTTTGTTTTCTTTTTTGTCTTTCCCTTGGCTGCCATTAAAACCAATCCTTTCAAACGCCACCTGACCCGGTGAGAGCCTTAGATAATCACTGGGGTCAGTAGATATAAGTCTTTTTATTAAAAAATCGTTATCCGTTTTTACACATTCACAGACGCATCCGTCTACGTTAATATAATTTACCTGCGGAATTTCACCGCACGTCATAATTTCAGAATGATTTGCAACAGTGTGAAGTATCACTTTTCTTCACCTTCTATCATCTCGTAAAGACAGGCAATCGCATCCGAAAGTCCGCCAAGCTCGTCAATAAGTCCTTCACTCACTGCGGTTTCGCCGTCAATGGACGTCCCCATATCAAGGGCAAGTTCCCCCGTTTTCATCATAAGTGCTTTAAAACGCTCGGCAGAAATACGCGAATTATCGGTGACAAATCTCACTATTCTGTCCTGCATCTTATCAAAATAAGAAAAGGACTGAGGTACGCCTAAAACAAGTCCGTTCATCCTTACGGGATGCACCGTCATCGTAGCCGACGGCACTATAAAGGAACGCTTTGCCGAAACGGCAAGAGGTACGCCTATCGAATGCCCTCCGCCTAAAACGATGCTGACGGTGGGAGTTTTCATCCCTGCGATAAGCTCCGCTATTGCAAGTCCCGCTTCGACGTCACCGCCAACGGTATTTAAAAGTATCAAAAGGCCCTTAATATCCTTACTTTCTTCAATTGCCACAAGCTGAGGCAAAACGTGTTCATATTTGGTAGTTTTATTCTGAGGTGGCAGAATGTAATGCCCCTCAACCTGACCGATAACAGAAAGACAGTGGATAAGGTGTTTTCCCTCTGTCACAACAGACCCCATATCGACAATCTGCTTTTGTCTTTCGTCAAGTTCAGTATCTTCTTTTATAATTTCATCGGACAAACTAAATTCCCCCTTACAGAGTTTAGTTTGTGCCTTACAAGTACTATTATACCCTTATTTTGTCGCATTGTCAAACGGTTTTCCACATCACCGAAATCCCTTTAAAATGGCATATTTTGTATTTTTCCAAGGCGAAAAACCCTATATATTGTCCCTTTATGTAACATTATACACTTTGTAATCATTTTCGGTGAATATGCAGTGGAAAACTTAATGAACATTTTTTAAGCTATGTGGAAAACTCTGTGGAAAGTGTGAAAAAAGCCTTTTAAACCGCGATTTTCATTTTAACATCAATTAAAATTACCATCTGTATATGCAATTTTCAAAGTGAAATTATACAGTCTTTGCACCCGATAAAAATGCTATGGCACGTTCTACCGAATCTTTTGAATTTCCCCAGTCGGAGTCTTTACCTGCGTTTCTGTAATCAAACATTTTGCAGAAATGCGAAACGTCGTTTGCCACTGTTTCAAGGTATTTTTCAGAAAGTGTCAAAGCGTCTTTTTCAAACTCTTTTAAAAACTTCTTCGGAATATTTTTGTAAGCCGAAGCAAGAAGCATCTCAAGATGCGGTAAGCAAAGGTATTCCTGAGCTTTGAAAAGCTCCCTGAACTCCGCTTCAAGCGCGTACTGACGCAAGGTTGTTTTTATCATCTTTTCAATCTCATGCTCCACCGTTTCACAAACGTAACAGCTATCGTTTACAGAACTAAGTGTTGGCTTTTTAGCTTTTTTCTTTATGTCGCTGATACCGTTTTTCTTAATTTCGGCAAGGTGGCTTTCAAGCATCAACGCAAGTGAAAGTCGGTTTTTCAAAACAAGCATATCTTCGTAATGCTTTTTGCAAAATCCCTTTTCGTTGGTGACGATTCTGATATCAGGCTCCATCATGGCAGCCCCCATTATGTAATCGACACATCTTTCCTCCAAAATAGTCTGAAGACGGCATAAAGGACAACCGCATTTCGGCTCAAAAACTTCACTCACGGGTATTGTATAGATACTGTCTTTCATAACTTTTCTCCGTTTCAAAAAATATTTGCAAAATTTCTTATTTTAGTATATCATATTCTTAAAGAGAAATAAAGTATTTTTGAAAGGTAAAATTTATGAATATCAAAGAACAAAACGGCGGTGTTTTATTAAAATGTGATTACTTCTCACTTGCCGATACCTTAGACTGCGGACAGTGCTTTCGCTTTGAAACCGAAGACAACCTTACTTTCACGGGTTTTTATAAGTCGCATTACTTAAAAGCAACGGCTTTGTCCGAAAAAGAAGTATTCTTTCACGATACCGATTTAAAAACCTTCAACTCGGTGTGGAAGGACTTTTTTGACCTTGACACCGACTACGGTGCGTTTCAGAAAGTCTTTAAAAAGGATAAAACCCTTTCTCTCGCCTGTGACTTTGCAGGTGGTATAAGGATTTTAAAGCAGGAGCCGTGGGAAACTCTCTGCTCGTTTATCATAAGTCAGAATAACAACATCCCCCGTATCAAAGGGATTATTGCAAGACTTTGTGAGAACTTCGGTGAGAAAGCAGAAAACGGATATCTCTTCCCGTCACCCGATGTTATCGCAAAGCTTGACGTCGAAGACTTAGCACCCTTGCGTTCAGGCTTCAGGGCAAAATATATCCTCGATGCCGCACAGAAAGTGGCAAACGGTGAGATAGTTTTAAACGATATTTACACCATGCCGATAGATGAGGCAAGAAAAGTACTTACGTCAATAAAAGGCGTCGGCCCCAAGGTTGCAGAATGCGCCTTGTTATTCGGCTTTTACAGACTCGAAGCCTTCCCCATTGACACCTGGATAAAAAAAGTACTCTCAGAATACTACCCCGACGGCTTCCCCGAATATGCAAAAGAGCACGGCGGTGTAGCTCAGCAGTACTTATTCCACTATATAAGGAATAAAAAATAGTTATAGACGCTGTTTTTTTACTTTATTTTATAACAATATATTTATTATTTTTTATTATTCTCTCTTATCATTTAGTTTAATTTAGTTTAGTTTTATTTCATTTAGTTTACTTTCTTTTATTGATAAACTCGGAGTTAACTCAACTTCATCACTGAAAACAATAAATTTTAAGGTTTCTTTTTCATCCATAAGCCATAAATCTCTGTCGACAACTACGGGAACTGTTCTTCGCATACTCTGTTTTGCAGATTGATAAACGTCTTGTATGTACCGTGAAGTAAGAATACCTTTCTCTTCAAAGAGTCTTTTGTCAAAAATTTCTATATCGGTGCAGACTTTAATAATGTCGTCAAAATCGGATTCTGTTATACCGAGCTCTGAACAGATATATTTTTTTAAAAGCCTTTCAAGCTTGAGGTAATATCCTTCATGCGTGTATATCTCACAAAGAAGATATATATAAAGTATAATTCCCTGACACCCGATTTCATATAATAGTATACTGGGTCCTGCCTGCTTGAAAAAATCCGCATCAAACGGAAAATAAGAAAGTCCTTTTTTTGTTGGTCTTGGCATTTGTTACCTCCTGAAATAATATTGAGGAATTATCTCCTCTGATTTCATTTTACCACATAAAAAAGTAACAAAAGTAACAACTTTAAAATTTTAAAAAATTTTTTTGACACAATAAAAAAGCACCCTGACGGGTGCTTTTTGTTAGTTTTTAAGGCTCTGTAAGGGAGCAGGAATTCTGCCGCCTCTGTGGATAAAGGTTTCGGGGCTTGTGTAGTTTACCTTCATAACGGGGCCACTACCTAAAAGTCCGCCGAACTCAAGCTCGTCACCAATTTTTTTGCCGATAGCGGGGATAACCCTTACAGCGGTCGTCTTGGAGTTTACCATACCGATTGCCGCTTCATCAGCGATAATTGCCGAGATAATCTCGGGGGTTACGTCACCGGGCAAAACTATCATATCAAGACCAACAGAGCAAACAGCGGTCATAGCTTCGAGCTTTTCGAGAGAGAGATTTCCGCAACGTGCGGCATCTATCATACCTGCGTCCTCGGAAACGGGAATAAACGCACCCGAAAGTCCGCCGACGTGGGAAGACGCCATAACGCCACCTTTTTTAACGGCATCGTTTAAAAGGGCAAGTGCCGCAGTCGTACCGTGAGCACCGCACATCTCAAGTCCCATTTCCTCAAGAATATGAGCAACCGAGTCACCAACTGCGGGAGTAGGAGCAAGTGACAAATCGACAATTCCGAAAGGAACACCGAGTGCCGCAGATGCCTCAGTTCCGACAAGCTGACCCATTCTTGTAATCTTAAATGCAATTTTCTTTATAAGGTCTGCAACCTCAGTAAGATTTGCATCTTTAGGAAGCTTTGACAAAGCAGCTCTTACAACACCGGGGCCCGATACGCCTACGTTGATAACGCAGTCAGGCTCACCAACGCCGTGGAAAGCACCTGCCATAAATGGATTATCTTCGGGAGCGTTACAGAAAACAACAAGCTTTGCACTACCGATGCAGTCCCTATCTGCGGTAAGCTCTGACGCTTTCTTGACAATCTCACCCATCATACGGACGGCATCCATATTAATACCCGTTTTGGTAGAGCCGATATTTACGGAAGAACAAAGGTGGTCGGTGCGTGACAACGCCTCGGGGATAGAACGGATAAGTGCCTCATCCCCTGCAGAAAAACCTTTCTGCACGAGAGCCGAGTAACCGCCTATAAAGTTTACGCCGACAGTGCCCGCAATTTTTTCGAGCGTAAGAGCGTATTTAACGGGGTCACCGCCACTGACACCCGCAAGCATTGCAATCGGTGTCACCGCAATACGTTTATTTATAATCGGGATACCGTATTTTTTCTCAATGCTTTCGCCTGTGCTTACCAAGTTTTCTGCCTTTTTGCAGACTTTATCGTAAATTTTCTGACAGGATTTATCGATATCACTGTCGGCACAATCTAAAAGTGAAATACCCATCGTAGTTGTCCTGATGTCGAGGTTTTCCTCCTCAATCATCTTGATGGTTTCCATTATATCATGAACGTTAATCAATTTTACTACCTCGCTTAGATTCTGTGCATCGAGTTGAAAATATCCTCGTGCATAACGTGAATGTCAAGTCCCATTTCCTTGCCCATTTTGGAAAGCATATCAGACAAATCCCCGAAATCGCAGTTGATTTTTGAGATTTCAATCATCATAACCATTACAAACATATCCTGCAAAATCGTCTGTGTAACGTCAACGATGTTAGCATTGACCATTGCACATTTTTCACTGACTTTTGCAAGAATTCCTACTGTGTCTTTTCCTACTACTGAAATTACTGCGCGCATAATTTCTGCCTCCTGTTAAAATTTTATCAAATATATTATACTACTTCTATTTCGTTATTTCAAGCAAAACTGCAAAATATTGCAAAACAGCACCGAACAAAACAAAAACGTGCCATATACTGTGCATATATTTTACCTTTTTCATCGCAAAAAATGTAATTCCGCCCGTGTATGCGATACCGCCGAGGAGCATTAAAACAAGACTTTTCACACTCATAAGCATAAGCATCGGCTTGACAGCCATTATAACCGCCCAACCCGTGAGAATATAAAAAATCATCGAGATTTTCTTGAATTTTTCTATACTTATCGAGTTTAAAACGATACCTAAAATACTTATTCCCCATACAACCGAGAAAAGCACCCAGCCAAGTGCGTTTCGCATAACGCCGAGCGTTATCGGAGTGTAAGTCCCCGCAATAAGAAGGTAAATTGACGCGTGGTCAAATACCCTGAAAACCTTTTTGGCGCGGTTTGGTTTCAGTGCGTGATATATAGTCGACATTGTAAAAAGCAAAACGAGAGTGAATCCGTATATCGCAGAAGTCACAATCCACCACGCATCACCTTTTAATGCAGATAAAACTATTAAAACCGCCGTACCCGCAACACCAAGCAAAGCACCGATCCCGTGGGTTACGGCGTTCATTATTTCTTCACCTAAGGTATATCCGAAAACTGATCTTTTTCCTTTCATAAAAACCTCCTTTTTCTTTGAAAATTATACCACATATCTACCCGAAAAACAACCGGTTTTTTAAATTCAAAAAAACACTTGACTTTTATATAAAACACTGATATAATATAATGCGTATGTCGAAACGGGCAACCGCTTACGGCATAAACGTAAATTTATTTCCTTGCTCCGAACGAAGTAAGCTTCGGGGCCGTGAAGACCAGAAGGAGGTGCTTTGAAATGGCAAAATTGAACGAAAACTACGAAGCAGTCGTTATTTTCAGCGTACAGCAGAGCGAAGAGGAGCTTAAAGCTTTGATCGAAAAATTCAGCGCTCGTATCGCTAAATACGGCACATTGGAAGGCGTTGAAGAATGGGGTAAGAGAACTCTTGCATATCCTATCAACGACGAAACAGAAGGCTACTACGTACTTTACAACTTCAACTCTGAGCCCAGCTTCCCCGCTGAACTCGAAAGAAGACTTAACATCGCAGATGGCGTTCTCCGTTCTTTGATCGTAGCCAGAGTATAATGGAGGCATCAGTATGTTGAACCGCATTATTTTGATGGGTAGGCTTACTGCTGACCCCGAACTCAGAACAACACCCTCAGGTGTTTCTGTTGCATCTTTTACTATTGCTGTTGAAAGAAATTATCAGCAGAATGGCGAAAGACAGACCGATTTTATCAACTGCGTTGCATGGCGTCAGACAGGTGAATTCATCTCAAGATTTTTCCAGAAAGGCAGAATGATTGCCGTTGAAGGAAGCTTGCAGACACGCAGATACGAAGATAAGACCGGTGCTAAGAGAACTGCATACGACGTTGTGGTAGATCAGGCGTACTTTGCTGACAGTAAATCTTCCCAGTCCGACAGCAGTGCTACTCCCTTCCCCACAGAGCCCCCCAAGTTCGATGAACCTGAGCGCGGTAACTCTTTGTCGGTAGGTGACTTTGGCAACTTCGAAGAAATTGAAACAGATGACGGCGACTTGCCGTTCTAATCAGAAAGGAGAACTTTTAGTATGGATAGAAACAGCCGTACAAGAAAGCCCCGCAGAAAAGTGTGTGCTTTCTGTCTCGATAAAGTAGAAAATATCGATTACAAAACAATCGGCAAATACAGCCGTAAAGTATTGTCTGAAAGAGCTAAAATCGTTCCCAGACGTGTAACCGGTACATGTGCAAAGCATCAGCGTCAGCTCACAGTAGCTGTTAAACGTGCTCGTCACATCGCTTTGCTCCCCTACGTAAATGACTAAAAAACATAGGCACTGTGCATTTGCACAGTGCCTGTTTTATTCTTCATCGTTAATACCGATATCATTATTTAAAATCTTGAGGTAGGAAATGGCGTTTAAGCCGTACTTTGTGCGGATTTTGTCCATGGTCTCCTCGAGATTTTGTTGTTTTTTATGCTCTTTTTCACATTTTTGTTCCACAAAAAATGAAAGTTGCTTACCGCCGTCACCCTCGTCAAACTTTGAAACTGTCACAGTGAGAGCGCGTACAGGCTTATTTAAATCCCAGAAAGAAATCAAAAGCTCCGTCGCAATATCACAGATATCTTTAGCCAAAAACACAGGCTCGTCAACTGTCACCTGACGGCTTACAGTTTTAAACTGTGGGTCTTTTACCGAAACGGCAACCGTTCTCCCCTTATATCCGTGTTTTCTGAGTCTTGTAGCCACCGTATCCGCAAGGTACATAATCCCCGAACGGATATCGTCAATTCCTAAAAGATTACGCTTGAAAGTCATTCCGTTACCGACGGATTTAGCCTCCCTTTTATCGTAAATCGAAGCTACTGCGTCATTGTCATTTCCGTTTGCAAAAGCGTGAAGCTGTACCCCCATCTTGCCAAGTTTTGACAAAAGAAGACTTTCGGGAGTTTTTGCAAGGTCGCCAATTGTAGTAATACCGATTTTTGAAAAAACCTTCTCGGAGGATTTTCCGACGTACAGAAGATTGTTTACAGGAAGCGGCCAGACGATATCTTTAAAGTTTTCTTTTGTAATAACCGTTGTAGCATCAGGCTTTTTATAGTCACTTCCAAGCTTTGCAAAAACCTTGTTAAAGGAAACGCCGACAGAAACGGTGATACCGATTTCTTCTTTTACCGCATTTCTTATCTCGTTTGCGATTTTCTCGCCGTCACCAAAAAGGAGCTTACTCCCCGTAACGTCAAGCCAGGACTCGTCTATCCCGAAAGGCTCCACCATATCGGTATACCGCTCGTAAATAGCGTTTACCCTTTTTGAAAACTCAAGGTATGCATCGTGACGCGGTTTTACAAGCACCAGTTCAGGGCATTTTTTCTTAGCCTGCCAGATGGTTTCCGCAGTTTTGACACCGCACTTTTGCGCTAACAGATTTTTAGCTAAAATAATCCCGTGACGTGCCTTTTCATCACCGCAGACCGCCATCGGAACCTCTTTGAGCTCGGGATGAAACACACACTCAACCGAAGCGTAAAAGCTGTTGCAGTCACAATGAAGTATCGTTCTTTCCATTATCGTTGTTCGTCAAGACTCTTGTAAAATGCAGGGATAAAGTGTTTTATAAACACCTTGCATTCCTCAAGGTCTATCTTCTCTAAAATTTTAAGCTGACTGTCAAGCGCTTCCTTGAATTCACGGTTACCCGATTCACATTCCTGAATGCACTTGATAAGAGCTGACAGCTTGTCGGCACATTTTATATAAGGCTTGTATACTTCGTCCTCCCCCTCACAGGAGAAAAGAGAAAAGTAAGTTTCCTGCATTTCATCGGGGAGTTTCAAAACAAGTTCCTCTACTGCTTCTTTTTCGATATCCTTATAAAGAGAACGTAAAGTTTCACTGTAATACTTAACGGGAGTCGGCATATCACCCGTTATAATCTCGGGTGTATCGTGGTAAAGCGCAAGTAAAGCACAACGCTCAGCATTTAAATTTTTATTAAAATAAGTATTGCCGATAACACAAAGACTGTGTGCAATTACCGCAGTATCAAGACTGTGCTCAGCTAAATTATCACTGAAAGTATTACGCATAAGACCCCATCTGTCAATATGCTTCATACGAAGTACCAAAGCAAAAAAACTACTGTCTTTCATAAAAAACTCCTTTTTATTTTTATTTTACCAAAAAAGTTTGTAAAATTCAATATTTTGTGCTACAATATTATTTTAGAGAGGTGTTTTTATGCTTAAATCAACAGATAAAATAAAAAAACAATACTTAATCGTATTTTCACTGGCGTTTGCCCTTGCATTTATAATTTTCATCCCGTTTATGGCGATGGACAAAGGGCTTTTCGTATATTACGGCGACTTTAACGTGCAGCAGATTCCCTTCTATCAGCTTTGCCATACTGCGATAAGGGAAGGAAATATTTTCTGGAATTTCAATACAGACCTCGGTGTAAACTTTATAGGCTCTTATGCTTTCTACACCTTGGGAAGCCCCTTCTTCTGGCTTACAATTCCTTTCCCGACAAGCTTTTTGCCTTATCTTATGGCACCGCTTTTAATGCTTAAAATGGCGGTATCCGCCGTTACCTCTTTCGGATTTTTAAGACGCTTTGTAAAAGACCCGAACTTTGCTCTTATCGGCTCTTTGCTCTATGCTTTCTCAGGATTTTCGATTTACAACATCTTCTTTAACCACTTCCACGACGTAATGGCATTCTTCCCCTTGCTTCTTGCGGGATTGGAAGAAAATATAGTAAACAAACGCCGAGGTGTTTTTGCCCTTGCAGTAGCCTTGAATGCTATAGTAAACTACTATTTCTTCTTTGGTGAAGTAATATTCGTGGTTATCTATTTCTTTGTAAGACTCAGCTTGAAAGGTGACTTCACCCTTAACTTCAGACAGTTTTTAGCTATGGTGGCAGAAGCCGTTTTCGGTGTTATGATTGCCGCAGTTTTAATGGTACCTGCACTTATCTCGGTACTCGGCAACCCCCGTACGGAAAAATTCCTGCTCGGCTGGAACGGTATTATGTACAGTTCGGTTCAGCGTTATGGACTTATCACACACAGCTTCTTCTATCCCCCCGATATCCCCGCATATCCGAACTTCTTCCCCGACGCAAACGCAAAATGGTCGTCAGTCGGCATTTACTTACCCATGTTCACCATGACGGGTGTCTTAGCTCTTATGAAAAAGCCCGGAGAACACTGGTTAAAACGCCTTTTCCTTATTTTGCTCGTTGTAGTTTACGTACCGTTTTTCAACGCTTCCTTCTCGGCATTTAACAACTCCTTCTACACAAGATGGTACTATATGCTCTCCCTCATTTTAGCGTTGATGACGATAATTGCACTCGAAAAATATCCCGAAAATATGAAATTCGGTATCAAATGGACCGCAATATCTTCCCTTGCGTTTGCACTTATCGGTATCTTCCCAAGCACTGTAAACGGCAAAATCGTTTTCGCAAAACTCCCGAAATACCCCGACCGTTTCTGGATGTACGTGCTTATCGTAGCGATGGGACTTATCCTCACCTATCTTCTCACTAAAGTTCCGAAAAAATACTACTTTAAGGCGACTACAGTTTCTGTTTGTGCAATAATTTTATTCTCGTCAATTTATATGATTTCATTGGGTCACGGCAACGAAACAACCCGTCACCGTGTAATTGAAATGGGTCTTAACGGCGAAGAAAAATTCACTGTTTTTGACGACGACGATGAATTCTACCGCATTGATATGTATAAAAACGATACTACCGACAAAAAATGTATGGACAACTTCCCGATGTTCTGGCAGAAGCCTACCATTCAGGCGTTCCACTCGGTAGTCCCCGCTTCAATTTTTGAATTCTTTGACGAAGTCTTTAACACAAACCGCAGTGTAGGCTCACGCCCGAGCATCAGCTACAAAGGCTACAGAGCACTCACTTCCACCAAATATCTTCTCACCTATCACAACGAAAAAGACCCCGATACCAAAGGCTTCGACTTTGTGAAAACCGAGAATGAATTTGACATTTACGAAAACCGTGCGTATATCCCGATGGGCTTTACCTACGATTACTACGTTGACGTAAACGCTTTCAATTCCTTTGACAAGCAAAACCGTGACAGACTTTTAGTATCTGCAATTTATCTTGATAAAGACCAGGTTAAAAAGCATAAGGATATCCTTAAAAAGCTCCCCTCCGACAAATACCCCGTTTTAACTACAGACGGTCTTGAAAAAGATGCTAAAAACCGCAGAAAGAATTCCTGCCACAGCTTTGTAACGGACAACCACGGCTTTACTGCCAAGATAAATACCCCCACCGAAGAACTCGTATTCTTCAGCGTTCCCTTTGAAAAAGGCTGGTCTGCTTCAGTAAACGGCAAAGAGGCAGAGATTGAAAAGGTAAACGCAGGATTTATGGCAGTAAGAGTACCAAAAGGTGAGTCCACCATCCGCTTTGACTACAAAACACCGGGTCTCAGAGCAGGTGCTTTGCTGACACTTCTCGGTTTTGTATTACTCGCATTGTATATGCTTTTTATGAAAAAGGTCGCAGAGAAAAATCCTTTCTGGAGAGTTTCCCCCTTAAGTCATAAAAGCGAATCCGAAAAGGAGTGATATAAGTGAAAACACTTTATATAGTCGTTCCCTGCTATAACGAAGAAGAAGTTTTACCCGAAACTTCAAAAAGACTTCTTGAAAAGCTTACAACCCTTGAAAATCAGGGGAGAGTTACCGCTAAAAGCCGTATTCTATTCGTTGACGACGGAAGTCGTGACAAAACCTGGGAGATGATTTCTTTTCTTCATAAACAAAATCCACGTTTTGCAGGTGTCAAACTCGCTCATAACAAAGGTCACCAGAACGCTTTACTTGCAGGTCTTATGACCGCAAAAAATTACTGTGATATCGCAATTTCAATGGACGCGGATTTACAAGACGATATCGATGCCGTTGACAAAATGCTCGACGAAAACGACTTGGGCTCCGATATAGTTTACGGTGTCAGAAGCAGCCGTGAAACCGATACCGCCTTTAAACGCACCACGGCACAGGGATTTTACAAATTTATGAAGCTTATGGGAGTTGACGTTGTCTATAACCACGCCGATTACCGTCTTATGAGCCGTCGCGCTCTCGACGCCCTTGAAGGCTACAAGGAAGTAAACCTCTTTTTAAGAGGCATCGTGCCTCTTATAGGCTTTAAAAGTTCAACTGTTACCTACGAGCGCCACGAACGTTTCGCAGGTGAAAGTAAATACCCCCTTAAAAAGATGCTTTCCTTTGCGTTTGACGGAATTACTTCATTCTCAGTTAAACCGATAAGATGGGTTACCGTAATGGGATTTTTAATCTTTATTGCAAGTATTTTAGCCATCATCTACTCGGTTGTTTCAAAGCTTATGGGAGTTGCCGTTGCAGGTTGGACTGCAACTATGCTTTCTATCTGGATGCTCGGCGGAATTCAGCTGCTCTCCCTTGGAATTATCGGTGAGTATATCGGTAAAATTTATATCGAATCCAAAGAACGCCCCCGCTTTTTAATCGAAGCCTTAGAGCTTACAGAATAAAGTAAATCCGACAGAAAATCTCTGTCGGATTTTTTAATCAGATTGCTTGACATTTGGAATCATTTATCATATAATCTGTTTGTCAGAGGGATACATTTAAAGTAGTTAAATAATGCAATTTGTTTTTATTTTTTATTAAAGTGAAAAACGAAAGCAGAAAGTCTTATGAAAATTATTTTATATGTATAACCTTGAACATCTGTCAGGGCTTATTGTTACAATAGGCTTTGTTTGTGTTACAAGGTTTTATTTTTTCTCTGACAAAATAAATAAAACGGAGGAAAAATAATGAAAGAAAAAACAGAACTCACTCAAAAGGAAATGTGCGAAGCAAACAAGATTATCAAAGAAAAAACGGGATATTCTATAAGAAACAAAATTATCCTACAACAAATTTTCAGACGAAGTTCATCTGCTTCTGAAACAGGACAAAACAGTAATGAAATTTTCGAATTTATCGGAGATCAGGTTTTAAGCTTTTTTCTGGTAAAATGTGTCGCAAAGCGATGCGGTTCCATCGGTCTGAGAAATGATTATTGCTTCAGAATCCATGAAAACAGATTTACTATGATCAAACAAGCTTTGGTTAACAATGAAGCTCTCTCAAAAATAATAGAAGAGTGGGATATCGCAAAATACCTGATTTTAAGTAAAAGCGACATTAAAAACGAAGTTATTAACGGAGTAAAGGTTAAGGCGGATTTATTTGAGGCTATTTTGGGAGCTATTACCATATCATGTGACTGGAATCCCGAAATTCTTGAAATGGTTGTCTCAAAAGCATTGAATCTGGATACAAAGCTTAACGATTTGATTAAAACTGATTACAACGTGAGAAGTTTTAAGATGGATAATGCTATAACCACGCTCAAAGAAATGGCAGAAAAAGGACAGTGTACTATGCCATATTACGATTATATGGGTGACAAACCCGCCTACGATTATGATGGCATTCCATATTGGGTATGTATATGTACTGTATGTAACGATGAAACCGGGTATCGCAAATCAGTAATAGCTAATTCTAAAAAAGATGCGAAAAAAGCCGCTGCATATCTTGTTCTCTGCGAACTGTTAAAAATGCAAAATGAATATGGTCCTAACAGCATCACTGGTTTATGGATATATAAAGAAGGGAATTTGCTTCCCGAAACAAAAAAATAAAAACTGCAATTTTCTTCATAAATCTGCCACCTAATCAAAAGGCCTTGGTAAGATTTACATCGAATCCAAAGAACGCCCCCGCTTTTTAATCGAAGCACTGGAACTTACAGAAGAATAATAAATCAACGGAGCCACTTCCCAAAGAAGGGCTCCGTTTTGATTTAACTGTCTGTAAGACAATAAAACTCGCGTCAGCTAATATCACTATTTAAAAAACCTGTGTCCCTCAAGTTCAAACAAAAAAGTAAGGTTTTCTTCAAACCATTTTGCCGTTTTTTCGTCCGTCCACCTCGGTGCGTAGAAATAAAGTGCACCCTGGGATAAATCCTCACACTCGTTATGAAACACTTCAAAAACCGCTTGTTCAGTGACTTTATCGGGTGTAAAGATTTTTTCTTTACAGTTTCTTGCAGACGTAAACTGCCCTTTTTGAAAGATAACGTCGTGAACATTATCGGGAAAATCGTCACTTCTCACTCTGTTTAAAATAACGTTAGTTATAATCCTTTTGTGCTTTAAGGATGCACCCCTCACTTCTTGCTGAACTACGTATTTTGCAAGTTCAGATTCCTCTTTCGTATAAAGACAAATGGGCGGAAGTTCTGTAAATTCCGGAATGACTGTCTCCACCTTTGTCATCCCCGTCGAAAACAAAACCGAAACCGCCACAAAAACAAAAACTGCAATTTTCTTCATAAATCTGCCACCTCATCACAAAGCCTTGGCAGATTTTTTGTTTTTAATCAAATTGCGATTTTTAATCTCTGTAGGGGACGGCGTCCTCGACGTCCC
>JBGVGI010000092.1:0-78869 GCA_045121595.1 Oscillospiraceae bacterium
GGAAGATAGAACGGTGCCAACACAAAAAAGAAAACGGACTGACAATCAGTCCGTTTTGCATATTCCTCCTTAGCTCAGTCGGTAGAGCGCATGACTGTTAATCATGATGTCGCCTGTTCGAGCCAGGCAGGGGGAGCCAGATAAGAGAACGCAATTTGCGTTCTCTTTTTTTATCCAATCCGAAGGGTTGGTATGGTATTGCCGTCAGGCGTATGTAATGTCATCACCGTGAGGCGTATTTCTTCGGATTGATTACATACCACCTTATGGTGGATTACATACGTTTCTTCGAAACGATTACATTCAATGCTCCGCATTGATTTGATTTTGTGCGGATTTTTAATGCTATTATCTTTGACAAACCGACATTTTTACACTATAATTTAGTTAGGAAAGTTATTATAAAAAAGGAGTTGCTATGATGGAACCGATTTTAAAAAATCCTTCTTCTAATATGCCCAGAACCGATTATCCTTCTCCGATGTGGAAGAGAAACGAGTGGTACTGCTTAAACGGCGAATGGGAATTTGAATTTGACTTTGGTGTAAGCGGTGAGGAAAGAGAAATGCACCTTAAAGGTGATTTCAGCCGTGTAATAAACGTGCCTTTCTGCCCTGAAAGCGCTCTTTCAGGCATTCAACATATTGATTTTATGCCTTCTGTATGGTACAGAAAGAAAGTGAATATCAATTGCCCTGCAAATCATCGCGCTATTTTGCATTTTGGCGCCGTGGATTACGAGTCCAAGGTATGGGTTAACGGTAAATTGTGTGGTATTCACAAAGGTGGTTATTGTAAATTTGAACACGATATCACCGATGCTCTGTGCGATGGAGAAAACACTATTGTAGTTATGGCAAAGGACGATACCCGTTCGGATCGTCAACCTACGGGAAAACAGTGTGTTGAATACGTTTCTCTCGACTGTGCTTATACAAGAACTACCGGTATCTGGCAGACAGTCTGGCTTGAGTTTGTTCCCAATGTATATCTCAAATCGGCTAAGATGACTCCTCACGCCGCTGACGGCATTCTCGAAGTAACTCTCAAGGGTTCACAGCTTCGTATGGGCGATTATTCTGCCAAACTTACAGCGTATTATAAAGGAAAAGAAGTCGGAGAGGCTTTAGCTAAATTTACAGGTGACAATGCCTTTATGAGTCTTTCTGTAAACGAGATTCATTTGTGGGACGTGCTTGCGCCCGAAATCTATGATCTTAAGATTGAACTTCTTTATAATGAAACCATAGTGGATACAGTTGAAAGTTATTTTGCACTCCGTGATATTTCTTTCAACGAAAAGGGTCTGACTGTTAACGGACGTCCCGTGTTTATGCGTTTGATTCTGGATCAGGGGTATAATGAAAAGGGAATTTACACGGCTCCTGATGCTGAGTTTCTTAAAAACGACATCGAACTTGCAATAAATCTTGGTTTTAACGGTGCGAGATTCCACCAGAGAGTTTTTGAAGAGCGTTCTCTTTATTATGCAGACCATATGGGTTATATGGTATGGGCAGAGGAGGCGTCGGGTATGGAGCTCGAAAGTGCCGAAGCTACCGAGGCAGTGCTTCCCGAATGGTTAGAAATAGTAGAGAGTCATTATAATCACCCGTCTGTAGTAGGTTGGTGTCCGCTTAACGAAACTTATCATAAGATGGTGCTTCACGAAGGAACTCATAAGCATTTGTATCGTATTACCAAGCTTCTTGACCCTTACCGTCCTGTTATTGATGCCAGTGGTGGCGTTCATTATGAAACGGATATGTTTGACGTTCATGATTATGAGCAGGACCCTGAAAAACTTGCAGAGTATCTTAAACCGATGCTTGATGATCCTGAGTATTTCCATACTCCTATCCCGAGATACAGAGGCAAGGCACCTGCCCGTACTGAGGAATATAAGGGACAACCTTATTGGGTGAGTGAGTACGGAGGAACCTTCTGGAACCCGAATGTTGTAAATGATGGCAAAACCGCATGGGGATATGGTGATGCACCCCGTACCGAAGAGGAATTTGCTACACGTTACGAAAAACTCACTGAAGTACTTCTCAGTCATCCCAGAGTATGTGGTTTCTGTTATACACAGCTTACCGATATCGAGCAGGAGCAAAACGGACTTTATTTCTATAACCGTACCCGCAAACTTGCTGACTGGGTTTACGACCGCATCCGTTCCGCTAACCAGAAAAAGGCTGCGATTGAGGAATAGTTATTAATATCATATTACCTAAAAACCCCTCATAAAGAGGGGTTTTGTTGTGCATATATTGTCTTGTTTTTTTAATAAAACTTTGATATAATTATTTTGTAATTTTTTGAAAGAAGGCGACAAGATGACCGGTGAGGGCAAAAAAGCGTGGAGTATAGGTATCGTTACTATTGGTACGTATATTATTAACTATTATCTTCGAAATCTTTTGAGTATTTTTACTCCTTCACTTTTAGAAACCAACAAATATACGGTTGAGCATATTGCACTTTTATCCTCTACATATATGTTGTTTTACGCAATAGGTCAGCTTATAAACGGAATTTTAGGTGATATTCTTTCGCCTAAAAAGATGATTTTCTGGGGCAACACTCTGGCAGGTCTTTCGATGATAGCCTTCCCGTTTGTACCGTTTAAGTTTGTGCAGATAGCCTTGTTTGCGCTTTTGGGCTTTGCTCTTTCAATGGAGAGAGGCCCTCTTATGAAGATAATTTCTGAAAATACTGTTGCCGAACACGCAAGACTTATTTGTGTTTTCTTCTCGTTTGCAGGTTTTGTAGGACCGTTAATCGTAAGTTTCCTTGCTATGATTTTCGAGTGGAATATGGCGTTTATTGTAGCGGGTGCAATTGCAATTACGGGTGCTTTCGTTGCATTTTTCAAAATTGCAGATATGGAGAAAAAAGGCGCTATTATCTACAGAACTGCGGTCGGAAGAAGCATCGGCTCTGTTTTTGACGTATTCAAAATTGAAAACTTCATTTATTATATTATTATAGCTTGTCTTGTTGAAATTGCTTGTTCTTCAATCTCTTTCTGGATTCCTACCTACCTTACCGATAATCTTTTGTTTGATAAGGTAACTGCAAACAGTATTTTCTCGGGCATTTCGGTTGTAAGGTCGTTTATGCCTTTTGTTGCACTTTATATTTTCAGAATTTTAAAAGAAAAAGATGCGCCGATGATGTACGTTTGCTTTGGAATTACTACTGCGTTCTTCCTCGGTATGATGTTTACAGATAACAGATGGTTCAGCATTGGTTTGCTTGTGGTTGCAATGATGGCAACAAGCTGTATTTCTTCCTTGCTCTGGAGCATTTACATTCCGAGTCTTGGCAAAACGGGTAAGGTTTCAAGTGCAAATGGTGTGCTTGACTGCTCGGGATATGCCGCTGCGGCACTTGCCAACATACTCTTTGCAAACGTTATGGCAAAGGTAAGCTGGAACGGCGTGTTTGTGCTTTGGGCATCAATCGGAGTTATAGGGTTTGTATCAACGGTTATTGTGAGAATGAAAAAAGCATAAAGAAAACTCCTGCGGATTTCCGCAGGAGTTTTTAAATTTCTCTTGTATAGTTTTTAAGTTTTTCTAAGTCTTCTCCATCAAAGTATGGTGAAAGCTTTTCAAAAACCCACTTGTGGTAATTGTTTAAAGTAGCTTTTTGTTCATCGCTCATTACTGATACGTCAACACCGTCAAGGTCGATAGGCGTACAAGTGAGGGTTTCAAAACTCATAAACTGTCCGTATTCGTTTTTGATATCTTTCTTGCATAAAAGCTCGTTTTCAATACGGATGCCGTATTTGTTTTCAAGGTAAAATCCGGGTTCGTCGGTGGTTATCATACCTTCTTCAAAAACCGCAGAATTTCCTCTGTAACGGAAAGCATTGGGGGATTCGTGAACACTTAAAAGATATCCGACTCCGTGTCCCGTGCCGTGTTTGTAGTCAAGGTTATATTTCCATAGTTCTTTTCTTGCGAGTGAGTCGAGGCTTTTGCCGTCGCATCCGTATAAGAATTTTGCAGCCATAAGGTTTAACATACCGCAAAGAACCAAAGTGTAGTGAAGCTTGGCAGTGTCGGGAATTTCTCCTAAGATAAGCGTACGGGTGATATCGGTTGTGCCGTCAAGGTATTGACCGCCTGAGTCGACGAGTAAAAGCCCGTTTCTTTCAATAAGAGTATCTGACTCGGGGGTTGCGGAGTAATGCACCATAGCGGCATTTTTGCCAAATGCCGAAATAGTATCAAAACTCGGGGAAATATAGTTTTCGCCCTGACTTCTTAATTTTTCAAGGTAATCAGAAGCGGAAATCTCAGTTTCGCCAAAACCTTTTTCTTTAAGCCATATCATAAATTTAGTAACGGCAACGCCGTCTTTAATATGACAAGCTCTTAAATTTTCAATTTCAATTGAATTCTTTATCGCTTTAAGCAAAAGAGAAGGATTTTCTTTGTCAACGATTTTGCCGCCCACGTTTTCAAAAAGCTCGAAATTTACTGATTTTAAATCCGCTAAAGTAGTTTTACCTTTTGAAAGGAACTTGATTTCCTTAAATGCATCGGAGTAGGGTTTTATATCTATACCGTCATTTTTTAAGTTTTTTTCAATTTCCGCGGAAATAGATTTTAAAGAAACGAAAAGTATAGCGTTTTTCTCGGTGATATAAAGATAAGAAAGAAATACGGGGGTGTTTTTGACGTCGTCACCGCGCAAGTTTAAAACCCAGGCAATATCGTCAAGCGAGGAGATAAGATGAGCATTACAGTTTGATTCACTCATTTTCTGTCGGATTTTTGTAAGCTTACTTACCCTTGATTCGCCTGAGAATTTTTCGTCAAGCTCAAAAATCGGCTTTTCGGGGAGAGAGGGTCTGTCGCACCAGATAAAATCGACAAGATTAATGCTTTTAAACTTTACTTTCGGAAAAACCTTTTTGTATTCAAGAACTGTGTTTGCGGTAAGAAATCTTCCGTCAAAGGCAAAAACGTCACCTTTTTTAAGAGTTTTAACAAGGAAGTCTTTTACGGGTAAAACGCCTTCCTCACCCATTTTGAAAAGGGTAATACCCGAAGCGTCAAGTTCTTTTTCAGCCTGAATGAAGTATCTTCCGTCAGTCCATAAAAATGCCTCAGCCTGTGTTACTAAAAGAGTACCTGCAGAACCTGTAAACCCCGATAAATACTCGCGTTCTTTAAAATAATCGCTTAAGTATTCGGAGTTGTGAAAATCTGAAGTTGGGACTAAATACGCCGATATTTTATGTTTTTTTAAGAGTGACTGAAGTTTTATGATTTCTTGTTTCAAGAAAATCTCTCCTGTTATTTAACGTAAAATTTGAAGATGGTGGTGCGCTCGTAAACGTCACCTGCGGGGAGAAGTGTGGTGGGGAATTTCTTTTGGTTGATTGCATCGGGACAAGCCTGAGTTTCAAGGCAGAAAGCAGAGTTTTTGCCGTAATGGAATTTGTTTTTTCCGTCGACGTCAGTGCCGTTTCCGGTGTAAAGCTGCACTGCTTCGCAGTCTGTGATTACGTCGAGTGCAATACCACTTTTATCGCCTGTTGCAGACGCAATTGTATAAAGCTCGTCGGTAAGTCCTGCAAAGAAGTTATGGTCGTAACCGCCACCGAGTTTAATCTGCTCGTCATTTGCGTTTATGCGTTCGCCGATTTTGTGATATTCTCTGAAATCAAATGGAGTATTGTCAACAGGCAGAATGTCACCAAGAGGAATAAGCTTATCGTCAACGGGAGTGATAAAATCGGCGTTGATTTTTAAATCGTGATTTAAAACGTCACCTGAATTATCACCATTCAAGTTAAAATAGCTGTGGTTTGTTAAGTTTACAACGGTATCTTTATCGCAAACCGCTTCATAAGAGATGATAAGCTCGTTTTCATCGGTGAGGGTATAAATTACCGTTACTTCAAGATTACCGGGGAAGCCTTCTTCGCCGTCACAGCTTGTACAATAAAGGCAAAGATTGTTTTCCTTGACTTCATAATCCCAGACCTTTTTGTCAAAGCCTTTGATGCCACCGTGAAGCTGGTTGCCTTTTTCATTGTCGTTTAAAATGTATTCTTTGCCATTTATCGAAAAACGGCTTTTGCCGATTCTGTTGCCGTTTCTTCCGATAAGTGCACCGAAATAACCGGAGTTTTTTTGATATTCCTCAATGGTATCATATCCTAAAACAACGTCACGGTTAACACCATCTTTATCGGGGACGATAATGGAAGTAATAGTACCACCATAGTTTGTGATGCGTACTTTCATACCATTTTTATTTTCGTTTTCAAAAATGAAAACTTCTTTGCCGTCGTCTGTTTTGCCAAAAGAATTTTTAATAAACATTTTAAAATCTCCTTTTAAAAAAGTTGGCACGCCTGATGCGACTTGAACGCACGACCTTCAGAGTCGGAGTCTGACGCTCTATCCAACTGAGCTACAGGCGCGTATCTTTATAATATTGTAACAAAATTTCCTTTTAAAATCAAGACTTTAACTGTTGCAAAAAGTGTGAAAAGATAGTAAAATAGAGTTAGAAAATAAAAAAGGACTGATAAAATGACGATTGAATTCACACCAAGAGGAGTTTGCTCTAAAAAAATTGAAGTTACAGTTGAAGATAATATAGTTAAAAACGTAAAATTCTTAGGTGGTTGCGGTGGCAATACACAAGGTGTTGCGGCACTGTGTATCGGAAGAAACGCAGATGAAGTTATAGCGCTTCTGAAAGATATAAAATGTGGCTTCAGAAATACTTCCTGCCCCGCTCAACTTGCTCTCGCAATCGAAGAAGCATCAAAATAAGTGTACACGACAGAAGTACAGTTGTCGGCAATTTGTACTCTTGCCAAGTTAATTTATTTTTGGTATAATGTATTTACCGAAAGATAAAGGATGGAATAATTATGCCTATTAATATACCGGCTTCACTTCCTGCGAATTCGCTTTTGCAAAAAGAGAACATTTTCGTTATGGAAGAAGAACGCGCAACCCATCAGGACATAAGACCATTAAAAATTGCTATATTAAATCTTATGCCCAAGAAAATTGAAACTGAAACACAGCTTTTAAGACTTCTGTCAAACTCACCATTGCAGATTGATTTAGAGCTTTTGCAGACGGCTTCTCACGTTTCTAAAAACACTCCCGAAAAGCATCTTTTTAAGTTTTATAAAACTATTGATGACGTAAGAAGTGAACGTTTTGACGGGCTTATCATAACGGGTGCTCCCGTTGAACAGATGCCGTTTGAAGACGTTGATTATTGGGAAGAGCTTTGCGATATTTTTGAGTGGTCAAAGACAAATGTTTACTCAACACTTCACATTTGCTGGGGTGCTCAGGCAGGGCTTTATTACCATTACGGTATCGATAAATACGATCTTCCAAAGAAGATGTTCGGTGTTTTCCCTCATAAGATGGAAAATCCGTACCATCAGCTTTTAAGAGGTTTTGACGAGGTTTTCTACGTTCCTCATTCAAGACATACCGATATAAAAATTGAAGATATCAAAAAATGTGACGAGGTTGAGCTTCTTACTTATTCCGAAGAAGCAGGTGCTCATATCGTTGCAGATAAAGTCGGCAGACGCTTTTTCGTTACGGGTCATTCGGAGTATGACAGGGAAACACTTAAAGATGAGTACTTCAGGGACCTTGATAAAGGACTCCCGATTGAAATCCCCAAAAATTATTTTGAAGATGATGACCCTTCAAAACCGCCCGTGTTATCGTGGCGTTCACATGCAAACCTTTTGTTTGTAAATTGGCTTAACTATTTCGTTTATCAGAAAACACCCTTTAATCTTGATGAAATGGAAAATAAAAAATAAAATCTGGAGGTAATAAAAATGGTTGTTACAAGAGACACAATTATCGGAGACATCTTAGATGCTGCACCTTCCACTGCACCCTTTTTCCTTGAAATGGGTATGCATTGTTTAGGTTGCCCTTCTGCAAGAGGCGAATCTATTGCGGATGCTTGTGAAGTACACGACGTGGACGTAAACGTTCTCATCGAAAAAATCAATAAGCATTTGTCCGGTCTGTAAGAAATAAAAATAACGGGCTTTATGCCCGTTTATTTTTTAGGTGTAATATGATTACTGTTGATAAAAGACTTAAAACTATTGCAGATTTTATAACAAAAGACGCTAAAGTTTTAGACGTTGGTGCCGATCACGGATATCTTTCAATTTACCTTGTGGAACAGGGCGTTGCGAAAGAGTGTATTGCCACTGATATAAACGAAGCTCCTTTGATGTCTGCTAAAAAAAATATAGCTATGCATTCGCTGTCGGAAAGAATTAAAACAAAGCTTACCGACGGCCTTGAAGGCGTTTTGCTTGAAGGCATTACCGACATAGTAATAGCGGGGATGGGTGGAATTTTAATTTCGGAAATTCTTAAAAAACGTCATCCGCTTGACGGAAAAAACTTAGTTTTGCAACCAATGACACAAGCCGCTTTTTTAAGAGAATGGCTTTGTGAAAACGGATACGAGATTTTGTCGGAAGCACCTTCCTTTGCAAACGATAAATGGTACTGCATAATAAATGCCAGATATGATGGCAAGGTGCGTGAATGCGACGAACTATTTTCACTTGTTGGTAAAATGCCCGATTCTTCATATCCAGAACGCGAAGATTACTTAAATCATATCAAAGAAAAACTTGAAAAGAAAATCAAAGGTCTTAAAAAAGCACAGAATGTAACCGAAGAACTTCAAAAAACCCTTGATTTAGTTGACAAATTGCGCTTTAAAATGTAAAATAGAAAGGATAGGAGGGAATTATATTGAGTACAGTTGGCGATATTAAAAATGCTATGAATAAATGGGCACCTTTTGAAACTGCAGAAGGCTTTGACAACGTCGGTGTCCTTATTGGTGACGATTTTCTTGAAGTTACTAAATGTGTTATCTGCCTTGACGTTACTCAGTCTGTCTGCGATGAAGCGGCAGGAATGGGTGCAGAGCTCATAATTTCCCACCATCCCGTTGTTTTTGAACCGCTAAAGAGCCTTTCTTCTGAAAGTGTAGTGTATCAGCTCGTAAGCGAGGGCATTTCGGTTTTGTCTGCTCATACAAACCTCGATAAAGCATCAGGCGGTGTCAATGAAACTCTTATCGATGCTTTGGGCTTTGCAGATAAGAAGGCCGTTGACGGCACAGACTCTTTGCTTTTTAAGTGCGAAGCGGAGTTTTCTTGTGGTGAAGAACTTGCAAAACACGTTAAAAGTAAGCTCGCACTTGACTCTGTAAGATTTTATGACGCGGGATTTCCCATTGAAAACGTTGCAGTTTGTTGTGGCTCGGGCGGAAGTTTCCTTCCTTTGGTAGTAGCTGAAGGAATTGACGCTTTTATCACGGGTGACGTAAAACACAACGTAGCAGTAGATGCCGAAAATTACGGAATAACACTTATCGACGCAGGGCATTACGAAACAGAACAGATGATAGTTTCAAAAATTTTTGAATATCTTAAACCGCTTTTCCCTGATGTCGAGTTTATAAAAGCAGAAAGCTGTAAACCTCTTTTTAAAACGGTTTAACGGCAGAAAGGAATAAAAATGGCATTAGACGGAGCTTTTTTGTATACTGTCAGAACGCAGATTGAAAAAGAAGCGTTGGGAAGCCGTATTGAGAAAATATATCAGCCTTCCCGTGAAGAGATAGTCATTGCACTTCGCGCAAAAGGGTTTTCGGCTAAGCTTTTACTTTCTGCGGGTGCTGACAGTCCGAGAATACATTTTACAAAACAGGAAATCGAAAATCCTAAGTCACCGCCAATGTTTTGTATGCTTTTGCGTAAACACTTAAACGGCGGTAAGCTTATTGCGGTAAGACAGCACGGCATTGACCGTATTTTGTATCTTGATTTTGAAACTACAAACGAATTTGGCGACACTGTTATAATTACCGTAGCGGTTGAAATAATGGGACGCCATTCTAATATTATAGTTATCGGTGAAGGAGGAAAAATCCTTGATGCGATAAAGCGTATCGACTCTGAAATGTCAGGGGTAAGACCGATACTTCCGGGAATTGTTTATTCACTTCCGCCTGAGCAACAAAGACTTAATCTTTTAAACGCTAATAAAGAACTTATAAAAGATGCGGTTTTAAATGCAAAGGGAATTGATATATCAAAAAGTATTGCGGGGGCTTTTGAAGGCTTTTCTGCGGTACTTGCAAGAGAGATTGCCTTTTATGCAACAAAAGGCAGAGAATCTGATAAAACAAAACTTACACCAGACGAGTGGGAAAAGATAATCTTTTACCTCTCGCGGTTAAAGGAAAATCTTGAAAGAAATGAAAACGTTTATACCATGGTTTGTGACGAGAGTGGCAAACCGAAAGATTTTTCCTTTGTGACGATTTCGCAGTACGGTGCCTTGATGCAAAGCAAGACCTTTGAAACTCCGAGTGAACTGCTTGACAATTTTTATTCTGAGCGAGTCCGTATCGAGAGGATGAAGCAACGTTCAAACGATTTGCTTAAAATGCTTCTTAATACAACCGAGCGAATTAGCCGTAAGATTAATATGCAACGTGAGGAACTCAAGGACTGTGAAAACCGTGAACAACTTAAAATTTACGGTGACCTTATTTCTGCCAATATGTACAGTATGCAAAAAGGTCAGACTTCGGTAAAGGTATATGATTTTTATAACGGCAACGAAGAAATCTATATTGATTTAGACCCTGCCCTGACTCCCGTACAGAACGCGCAGAAATATTATAAAGAGTACAGAAAATCGGCAACCGCCGAGAAAAAACTCACAGAGCTTATTAAAAAAGGTGAAGACGAGCTTTTGTATATCGACAGTGTTTTTGATGCCGTCACGAGGACTTCAGGTGAAAGTGAGCTTTTGGAAATACGCGAAGAACTTTCCGAGCAAGGATACATCAAAAACTATAAAAATAAAAACAAAATGCTCAAATCCCAGCCTCCCATTAAGTATATGACTTCCGACGGATACACAGTTTTCTGCGGAAGGAATAACAAGCAAAACGATAAACTCACTTTGCGTGATGCGTTTAAGGAGGATATCTGGATGCATACTCAGGGGTATGCAGGCTCACACGTTATTATCGTTACCAACGGCAAAACTTTAGACGAGCTTCCCGATAGAACTGTTGAAGAAGCGGCAATGATTGCGGCTTACAATTCGAAGGCAAGGGACGCCGCCTTAGTACCCGTTGATTATACTCAGGTCAGAAACGTTAAAAAGCCGACAGGTGCTAAACCCGGTATGGTGATTTTTGACCACTATTACACTTTGTACGTTACGCCGGAGGAGGAAAAAGTAAAATCTCTGGCAATATAAAATAAAAAAGGATTGTGACAAAAATGGCAAGAGAACTTGAAAAGATGTATAATCCCAGAGAGTTTGAGGATCGCATCTATAAATTCTGGATGGACGGAAATTATTTTACACCGTCTGTTGATTACGACAAAGACCCTTATACTATCGTTATTCCGCCCCCAAACATTACAGGTCAGCTCCATATGGGACATGCGGTTGACGAAACCTTGCAGGATATTCTTATCCGTTTTAAAAGAATGCAGGGATTTTCTACCCTCTGGCTTCCCGGTACTGACCACGCTGCTATTGCAACCGAAGCTAAAATCGTTGCCGCTATGAAAGAAGACGGCGTAACAAAAGAAGACATTGGTTACGACGGATTTATGGAAAGAGCATGGAAGTGGAAAGAAGTTTACGGCGGAAGAATCGTAGAACAGCTCAAAAAACTCGGTGCTTCCTGCGACTGGTCCAGAGAAAGCTTCACAATGGACGAAAGATGCTCTGCAGCTGTTAAAGAAGTTTTCGTAAACCTTTACAACAAAGGTCTTATCTATAAAGGCGAAAGAATTATCAACTGGTGCCCTTACTGTAAAACTTCTATCTCTGATGCAGAGGTTGAATACGAAGAACAGAAAGGCCATTTCTGGCATCTCCGTTATCCTTTCAAAGACGGAAGCGGTTACGTAGAACTTGCTACAACACGTCCTGAAACAATGCTTGGCGATACTGCAGTTGCAGTAAACCCCGACGATGAAAGATATAAAGATATCATCGGTAAAACTTTGGTATTGCCTTTGGTTGGCAGAGAAATTCCCGTAGTTGCCGACAGCTACGTTGACGTTGAATTCGGTACAGGTGTTGTTAAAATCACTCCTGCACACGACCCCAACGACTTTGAGGTTGGTCTTCGTCATAACCTTCCCGTTATCAACGTAATGACAGACGATGCTCATATCGTTGAAGGCTACGGCAAATACAGTGGTCTTGACAGATACGAAGCAAGAAAAGCTATCGTTGCTGACCTTGAAGCAGAAGGCTATCTTGTAAGAGTTGAAGAACACGACCATAACGTTGGTACCTGCTATCGTTGTGCAACTACTGTTGAGCCTCAGGTTTCCAAGCAGTGGTTTGTTAAGATGGAGCCTCTCGCTAAACCTGCTATCGAAGCTGTAAGAAATGGCGAAGTTAAATTCGTTCCTTCCCGTTTTGATAAAATCTATTTCCACTGGATGGAAAATATCAAAGACTGGTGTATCTCCCGTCAGCTCTGGTGGGGTCACCGTATCCCTGCTTACTACTGTGCTGATTGTGGCGAAATGGTAGTATCAAAGGATACTCCTGATACTTGTCCCAAGTGTGGAAGCAAAAACCTCAAACAGGATGACGATACCCTTGATACATGGTTCTCTTCTGCACTCTGGCCTTTCTCTACATTGGGTTGGCTTGAAAATCACGAAGATTATAAATATTTCTATCCTACAAGTACTCTCGTAACGGGTTACGATATTATCTTCTTCTGGGTTTCCCGTATGATTTTCTCCGGTATCGAGCACACAGGCAAAGTTCCGTTTGATACTGTATTTATCCACGGCCTTGTAAGAGACAGTCAGGGCAGAAAGATGAGTAAATCTTTAGGTAACGGTATCGACCCGTTGCAGGTTATCGAAGAGTACGGCGCTGATGCATTGCGCTTTATGCTCGCAAGTGGTATAAGCCCCGGTAACGATACACGTTATATTGACGAAAAAGTTAAGGCTGCAAGAAACTTTGCAAACAAACTCTGGAACGCTACAAGATTTATCCTTATGAATCTTTCTGACGAGGTTACAAAACCTGAGCTTCCCCAAGAACTTTTGATGGAAGACCGTTGGGTGGTTTCCCAGTACAACCGCCTTGTTAAAGAGGTTACAGAAAACCTTGAAGGTTATGAGCTCGGTGTTGCCGCACAGAAAATTTACGATTTCCTCTGGGACGTTCTCTGTGACTGGTATATCGAAATTTCCAAAGCAAGACTTCAGGCAGGTGGAGAAACTTCTCTCAATGCTCAGAAAGTTTTGGTTTACGTTCTTGCAAATACACTTAAACTTTTGCATCCCTTTATGCCTTTTATCACTGAAGAAATCTGGCAGAATATTCCTAACGACTGCGAAACAATTATGATGAGTAAATTCCCTGAATATATGGAAGAACTCAACTTCATTGACGATGAACGCGAATTTACAAGAATTATGGACGCTATCAAGGCTATCCGTAACGTTCGTACCGAAAAGAATATTCCTCCGTCCAAAAAATCTGCTATTTACGTTGAAACAGAATACGTTGACACCTTCAATAAGGGTGCTGCTTTCTTTGAAAGACTTGCTTCTGCTTCTGAAGTAAACGTTGGCGCAAGTTTTGACGTTGCGAATGCAGCTCTTGCAGTTACCGACAGCTGTAAAGTTCATATTCCTATGGGCGACCTTATCGACAAGGATAAAGAGCTTGAACGCTTAAACCGTGAAAAAGCAGCTTGTGAAACCGATATCAAGGTTATTTCAGGCAAACTCAACAACGAAGGCTTCGTTGCACGTGCTCCCGAAAAGGTAGTAGCAGGCGAACGCGAAAAACTTGCCCGTGCCGAAGAAAGAATGGAAAAAATCTTAGAAAGTATCAAAGCTTTAGGATAACAGTAAACGCCTTCCCGAAAGGGAAGGCGTTATTTTTTATTTACTTGCGTTTTCTCCTGCTAAGTAACCTGATGCCCACGCCCACTGGAGATTAAAGCCTCCGCAGTCGCCGTCGATATCTAGCACTTCGCCACAGGCGAAAAGATTTTTAATAAGCTTTGACTCCATAGTTTCGGGGTCGAACTCAGAGGTGTCGGCACCGCCGATTGTAACCTGAGCATTTTTCATTCCGTTGGTGTCAAGCACTTCAATTTTAAAGTTTTTAAGGGTGTGACTTAAAGCTTTAAGTTCTTCATCATCAAGTGATGATGCTAAAATTGAAAGGGGAGAAAGTCCCGATGCTTTCAGCATACACTGTGCAATTCGTTTTGGTAACACACCTGTTAAGAAATCTTCAAGTTTCCTTTCGGGGTTTGTGTAACAACGATTTTTGAGGAAAAAGAAAAGCTTTTTCTCCTCCATATCGGGCATTAAATCAAGGGACACAAAAATCTTTTCTCCCATATCAAGATGCCTTGAAGCAGTTCCTGAAATCTGTAAAACGGGAGGGCCTGAAAGTCCATAATCAGTAAAAAGAACTTCACCGAAATCGGAAGCGAGTTCTTTTTTTTCCACAAGAAGCTTAACTTTCATATCCATTTTAAGCCCCGACATTGCTTTTGTTAAAGATACGTCGGTTTTAAGCTGAACGATGGAAGGAAGGCGTTTTGTGATTTTGTGACCGAGAGCTTTTAAAAGCTTGTATCCTGAATCGGTGCCGCCCAAAGGTGCCGATGCCTCGCCACCTGCAGCGATTATAACTGCATCCGCTTTGAACGTATCGTTTAAAAGAAAACCTTCTTTTATTTTATTTATTTCGCAGTCGCAAACAACGTTTACTCCCAGTTCTTCGGCTTTGAGTCTTAACATATCCAAAACGGCACTTGCCTGTAACGAACGGGGATAGAGTTTTCCGTTTTCAAGCTCACAAAAAGGAATACCGATATCAAAGAAAAACTTTTCTGTATCAAATTTTTCCATAGCGGGAAGAATGAAATCAACATTATTTCCGTGATATCTGTCAGAAGTACAGAAACGGTTTGATATATTGCATCTGCCGTTTCCCGTTGCAAGGAGTTTTTTCAAAACTCTTGAATTTTTTTCAAAAACCGTAACCGAAGCGCCCGATTCTGCCGCTTTTATAGCCGCAATAAAACCTGATGCTCCGCCACCGATTATTGCAACGTTTTTCATAAAATCACTCCTCTAAAGGATATTTTAACACAAAAAAACTTTAAAATCAACTAAACTCTTGACAAGTTAATTTAATAGTGTTAAAATCAATTTATCGAAATCATAGAAGAGGACGCGGATTTTTCAAAAACCGTTTCAGAGAGAAATACATTTGCTGAAAGTGTTTCACGGCGGAAAAGTTCGAAACCACCTCGGAGAGTGCGTGAATTAAGCGCAACGGGTAGCAACCGTTATATTGCTTTCAAGTGGTCTGCTTTGCTGACAATTTGGGTGGAACCGTGGAGTATATACACTTCATCCCATATCTGGGGTGAAGTGTTTTTTATTTAGGAGGAAAAATTATGATTAAAATTACATTAAAAGACGGAAGCGTTAAGGAATACGCAAAAGGCATTACCGTCGGCGATATTGCAAAAGACTTAAGTATGGGTCTTTACAGAAATTCCTGCTCTGCAAGAGTTAACGGAAACGTAGTCGATTTGCGTTATGCAGTAGAAGAAGATGCAAATCTTGAAATCTGCACATTTGACGACGTTGACGGCAAAAAGACTTTCTGGCATACTGCATCTCACGTACTTGCTCAGGCAGTAAAACGCCTTTACCCCACTGCAAAGCTTACAATAGGCCCCGCTATTGATAACGGCTTCTATTATGACTTTGACGTTGAAACACCTTTCTCTTCCGATGATATTGCAAAAATCGAAGCAGAAATGAAGAAAATCGTTAAAGAAGACCTCGCTATCGAACGCTTTGAGCTTTCTCCTGCAGAAGCAGTAAAAATGCTCGAAGAAATGGGCGAACCCTATAAGGTTGAGCTTTGCAACGAACACGCAGATAAAGGTGAAAATATAAGCTTCTATAAACAGGGTGACTTTGTTGACCTCTGTGCAGGTCCTCACCTTATGAGCACAGGTACTCTCAAGGCAGTTAAGCTCTTAAACTGCACGGGTGCCTACTGGAGAGGTGATGCAAAGGGTAAACAACTTTGCCGTGTTTACGGTACTGCATTCCCCAAAGCATCACAGCTTGAAGAACATCTCACACAGCTTGAAGAAGCTAAAAAACGCGACCATAACCTTTTAGGTCGTCAGCTTGGACTTTTCACAACATCCGATCTTATTGGTCAGGGACTTCCCATTATGCTTCCTAAAGGTGCAAGAATCATTCAGCTTTTGCAGAGATTTGTTGAAGACGAAGAACAGCGCCGTGGTTGGCAGCTTACAAAAACTCCTTTGATGGCAAAGAGCGACCTCTATAAGCTTTCAGGCCATTGGGGACATTATAAAGACGGTATGTTTGTGTTGGGTGACGAAGAAAAAGACGACGAAGTTTTTGCACTCCGTCCCATGACTTGCCCCTTCCAGTATCAGGCGTACTTAAGCAAAAAACGTTCTTACAGAGAACTTCCCTTGAGATATAATGAAACTTCAACTCTTTTCAGAAATGAAGCGTCAGGCGAAATGCACGGCCTTATCCGTGTCCGTCAGTTCACAATATCCGAAGGTCATTTGATGTGTTTGCCTTCTCAGCTTGAACAGGAATTCAAAGGTTGTCTTGAACTTGCAATCTATATGCTCAAAACTCTGGGACTTTATGAAGACGTTTCTTACAGATTCTCTCAGTGGGATCCCGATGACCGTGAAAAGTATATCGGTACCGAAGAACAGTGGAACGAAGCTCAGGATACAATGAAGAGAATTCTCGATCACCTCGAAATTCCTTACGTTGTTGGTGTTGGTGAAGCTGCTTTCTACGGTCCTAAACTTGATATCCAGATTAAGAACGTTCACGGCAAGGAAGATACTCTTATCACAATCCAGATTGACCAGCTTCTTGCTGAAAAATTCGGTATGGAATACGTTGATGCAGACGGCACAACAAAAAATCCTTACATTATTCACAGAACTTCACTCGGTTGTTACGAACGTACTCTTGCACTCCTTATCGAAAAATACGCAGGTGCATTCCCTCTTTGGCTTGCTCCCATTCAGCTCAAGGTTTTGCCTATCGGCGAACGTCAGCACGAGTATGCAAGAGAAGTTTCCGATACTCTCTCTGCACTCGGATTCAGAGTTGAGCTTGATGACAGAAGCGAAAAAATCGGTTACAAGATTCGTGAAGCGCAGCTTGAAAAAGTTCCCTTTATGCTTGTAATCGGTGAAAAAGAAGCAGAAGCAGGAATGGTTGCAGTCCGTTCACGAGCAGCAGGAGATATGGGTGCTATGCCACTTAATGATCTTATCGCAAAACTTGCACAGATGGTAAAGGATAAAGTAAGAGAATAAAAAATAATCTTTGTACGGTTAAAACATTCAAAATACAAGCTAAGTGCCGAAATAGAATAATCCTCCCCGTGAGAATCTCACTGGGAGGATTAACTTTTAATATGTTACGTCTGAAAGCATAATATCCACAAGTCCGAGTTTTCCGCTCATGGAACGGTAACTGGAAGTTGCAGAGCTTGAAACTGACATACCGTCTGTCGGAGAGGATTCGAGAGTAATAACGATTTTAACCCCAGGTTTGTTATCGGTGACGGTAATTTTTCCGCCATGCAGATAAATGGTTTTTTTCAAGAAATCATAATATATCTTTTTCATAGCGGGAGGTTCACCGGTAGCATCAAGTAATGTAAAATCGGAGTAGTCAGAAGACTCAATTTCATTATAATCCGTTACGTTGTCCTCGAGTGTCAGGATGAGTTCACCGTTTGCAAACTGTGTTTTGCAAATAAGAGATCCATCTTCTTTTGTGTAAAGATATGATATATTTATAATATTTAAAATTGCCGTTGCAAATAAATTAGAGTCAAGCATTACAAGACCGTTGTGGAAATCAGGCTCAAAAGTAAAGGAAAGCTTTGAAGGGGCAAGAATTTTCTCAACCTGATTCATCAAAGTGGTCATAAAATCCCCGAAATCCGTGAGATTTTTGTGAACACTCGGGTCTTCAAGGATCGAGTGGTATGCACTGAAGTTCGAAGAAAGCTTTAACACACTGCGCCAGATTCTTTCGATATCACGCATATAGTGGGAGGATTCGTAATCTTTGTTTTCAACAAGATTGTTGCTTATTATTTCTGAAAGGTTAAAGAGTCGTCCCGTTTTCTGGCGGATATAATATGAAAGCAGGTCAATGCTTTTATGTTCGGAAAGGGATGCATCTTCAGGAACGGCACGTAAAATGCCGACGTAGAGGCACTCATTGTCGTTAAAAGGAATAATTTCAAGGAATTTTTCAGCATATTTATCTTTGATTTTCACGGTGTAGTCAGGTGCATTTCCCGTTGTAATAAAGGTGAAATCAAAACCTGGAAAGCAACTTGTAACAAAGATACCTTCCGTAACTTTGGGGAAAGTAGTTTTAAACTTCTTGTTTAACCAAAGAATTCTTAAATCTTTTGAAAAGCAAAAGCAAAGCTTATCGTCATTTTCATAAAGCTTGTAAAGCAACTTAGCTTTTTCCGACATAATCTGCCTCCTTTCGACACTGATATATACTTATTATACCATTTTCCGCATTTTTGTAAAGTATTTTTCTTTACTTTTTATTTGAAATGATATACTATATTAAGTGTAAAAAACATTTGGAGATTAAAATGGTGACTGTTAATAACGATTGGAAAGATTTTTTTGAAAAAGAAAAGAATAAGGAATACTTTAAAAACCTTATGGATTTTTTAAAAGAAGATGCAAAGTATTATAAGATTTTCCCCGAAAAGCAGGATATATTCAATGCTTTTTTAATGACACCCTATAATAACGTTAAGGCGGTTATAATAGGGCAGGACCCTTATCACGGCGAAAATCAGGCGCACGGACTTGCATTTTCAGTTAAGAAGGGAGAGAAAATCCCACCGTCTTTGAGGAACATTTACAAGGAGCTCGAAAACGATATTGGGATTAAAAAACCTTCTCACGGCAATCTGGAAGACTGGGCAAGAAACGGCATTCTGCTTTTAAACTCAGTGCTTACAGTAAGAGAAGGTGAGGCGGCTTCACATCGTAACAAAGGTTGGGAAACTTTCACTGATAACGCAATAAGCTTTTTAAATGAAAGCAAAAGACCTTTAGTTTTCTTTTTGTGGGGTAATGACGCGCAGAAAAAGGAAGCCCTGATAACAAACAAATCTCACCTTATTCTTAAATCGGTGCATCCGAGTCCTTTGTCGGCGTCAAGAGGATTTTTTGGTTGCGGACATTTTTCAAAATGCAGAGATTTTCTTTCAGAACACGGTGTTGATATAGATTTTAATCTCAAAGGAGAATAATTATGGCAAAACAGGTATGGAAACCAGGCACGTTGCTCTCTCCGGTGCCACCCGTTATGGTTTCCTGCAAAGATAATGATAAAAGCAATATTTTAACGATAGGTTGGACGGGAATAGTTAATACCTCTCCCGCAATGACGTATATATCGGTAAGACCCGAGAGACATTCTTATGAAATGATTAAAAACACAGGTGAATTTGTTATAAACCTTACCACGAAAGAGCTTGTACGTGCCGCCGATTTCTGCGGTGTTAAAAGCGGTAAGAATACCGACAAATTCAAAGAATGTAATCTTACCGAGGGCGTAGCGCATGAGGTATCTGCACCGCTTATCGAAGAAAGTCCCGTCAATATAGAATGTAAAGTTACAGACGTCATTAAACTTGGTACGCACGATATGTTTTTAGCAAAAATCGTTGCAGTAAACGTTGATGAAAAGCTCATTGACAAAAACGGGAAACTTTGTCTTGAAAAATGCGGACTTGTAGCATATTCACACGGAAGCTATTTTGCACTCGGTGAGAAGCTTGGCACGTTTGGATATTCCGTAAGGAAAAAACCACTTCCGAAAAGAAAGAGAAAAACCGGTCGATAAAATTTATTAAAAAGGTATTGCAAATTTTCGTTAATCAATATATAATTATATATAGACAACCGATTGGATTCAGTAAGGAGGAAAACTAATGATTTTTGAGAAAATTAAGGACATTTTGGTTGATCAGTTGGATGTTGAAGAGGATAAGGTTACAGCAGATGCTTCTGTTATTGATGACTTGGGTGCTGATTCTCTTGACCTTGTGGATCTTGTAATGACAATTGAGGAAGAATTTGACGTTGAGATTTCCGATGACCAGGTTGACGTTATCAAAACTGTCGGAGATATCGTAAAATATATTGAAGAAAATGCTCACTGATGATTAAAAGATAAGGCGATGCAACTATAAGTTGCATCGCCTTTTTGCTTATTTAGCAGCATCCACAATCGCTTGCGCAACCACAGTTGTTGCCACAACCATTACCACTAAAGCTGTTACCACCACAGCAGCAGAGCAAGAGGATAATAATGAGAATCCATGTGCAGTTTCCACCAAAACAGTTCATAAAAGAACCTCCTTTTAAATATTGTACTGCATAATATGTAAAAGGTGTGTTTTGTGTTACATTTAAAATTCTTTTTCCATCTCTTTTTGCAATCTTTTAATGATGCGTTTTTCAAGCCTTGAGATATATGACTGTGATATTCCTATGAGATCCGCCACTTCTTTCTGGGTTTTTTCTTCGTTCCCTGAAAGTCCGAAACGAAGCTTTATGATTTCTCTTTCTCTTTCGTTTAATCTCTCCACACATTTTAAAAGAGCATCTTTTTCCGCTTCTGTTTCCATATCACGGTTTACACTGTTCTCATCGGTTCCAAGAATATCCGACAGTAAAAGCTCGTTTCCGTCCCAGTCGATGTTTAAAGGTTCGTCAAATGAAACTTCCGCTTTCTGGTGACTGCTTTTTCGCAAAAACATCAATATTTCATTTTCAATACATCTGGAAGCATAGGTAGCAAGTTTGATTTTCTTTTCGGGAGAAAAGGTGTTAACCGCTTTTATAAGACCTATGGTACCGATAGAAATTAAATCTTCGATATTAATTCCTGTAGACTCAAATTTTTTTGAGATATATACCACAAGCCTTAAATTGTGTGTAATGAGCTTTTCTCTCGCTTTGTCGGGGGTGGACTCTAAAAGCTTAAAAACCTCCTCCTCTTCTTCTTTTGAAAGTGGTGGGGGAAGTGTCTGTGGACCGTTTATATAGTCAATTTCTCCTTCAAAACCTAAGAAAATAAGAATTTTAAGTTTTATCTTTTCCAATAAAGTCATATAATTACCTCCGTTTTTAAAAGTGCTTCACCTGCTATTGCATCGGCTTCAGCATCAGGTTTTCTGAAAATCGGAACGACAACACAGGAAACGTTTTTACCACTTTCAAGTAAAATAAAAGAATCGGGCTTTATTCCCATTAAAACACCACTTTTGGTTATTGTTTTAAATGGAACCATTTGTACTTTGAAACGCATAGAGCTTTTGGGAATATCGTTATTTTTTATCCTTTCAAGCATATCGTTCGGGATAACTCCGCAAAGCTTTTTTGCATCGCAGAAAACAGCGGGAAGCCCGTTTATTGAAAAAGCTTTGTTGCCTGTGTCTAAAAACACCCTTAAGAGGGTGTTTTTTCCGTTTAACGATATCTGAGCGTTGAAAAAATTTGCGGTTTCGGTTTTTCGCGTAAATATAATATTTAAAATTTTGGAAACGGCGTATGCAAAGATGGTGGAAAGAATAAGAACAACCGCAGAAAAATGGTAATAAATAACTCCGTTTTTTATTACGAGTTTTGGCGGTGTGAAGATTTGCCATATTGCTATCATAATACCTGCAAACAGGTTACTAACCCCAAAGAAAACGATAACTCTCTGCAAAAGCAGTTTTTGTGAAACGTAACCGAAGTTTATAAAGACTATGATAAAGGCGGATATGAGTTTAAAAAGGAGCGATAATATAAAGTTTAATTCAGGAAGCAATATTATAAGTGACAATATTCCACCTGTCAGTGAAGAAACCGCGCGTCTTAAACTCTTTCCTTCGGTTTTCAGAAAACTTTCGGTTGTGAGCAGAAGAAGGAAGGTAACGTAGATGTTAAGACCGATAAGGACGTCTATATAAATTACCGTCATAAAACCAATCCTTTTATGTATATATATCTATTTTACTGTTTTTACCTTAAAAAATATGTCATTATAAGGAGGCAGAACCAAAGACTTTTTTCATTCATACAATAAAAGGCAGAGTGTTCTGCAAAGAATACGAAAGGAGAGATTTTAAATGTCCTGTAACGAAAGAAGTTGCAACGCGTATTCCTGTCGCCTCAGAAACAGAGAAAGCAGGATTTGTTGTGACGGTCAGAGTTGTTGCAGTTATTCTGCATCCTGCAGAAACCCTTACTGGCCTGAGTTTGCGCATCCCAGATGGCTTTCCTGTGCCGATTTGTACGACGGTAACAGAAGCAGCTGCTATGAAGCCGAAAACAGTGATTGTTGTTGCGAATAAAAAAGAAGCCAAGGCAAAAGCCTTGGCTTCTTTTATTTGAATTCTGTTTTGTCGGTGCAGATGATTTTAAGTCTTTTGATACTGTTGTAGTCGATTTCAATACCCGAATCCGTAGCGAAAGCATCGGTTAAAAGAGTGGGGTTTATGTTAAGTGATATACCTGCGGGTAAAGTGATATTAAGCTTCACTTTTTCATCATGGGAAATATCATACTTAAAAATCATCGGCTTTAAGTCAACTGTTTTTGGCCCTTTTTTGGTGCGTTTTACAGTTTCAATTACTTCTTTACCGAGGAAACTCTGTAATTTTTCAAAAAGAACTTCAGTATCTGCATCGGGGGAAGAAATCAAAAGCTCGTAATCGGCACGTTCAATGTCCGTAGGCTTTCTTACGGGGGTCATAACCTCTATTACCTCAATTCCCACGGGCATAGCCGCGTTGAGGCGTTCTTTCACCTCATCAAAGGGGATATCGGCGGTAAGACGAAAATCGAAGCTTTCGTTAACGCCTTCGTAACCGAGTGCAATAGGTAACGCAAAATTAAGGTAAATATGAGGGTTAAAGCCCTGAGTGTACCAGATAGGGAGTTTTGCACGCTGGAAGGAACGCTGAATGGTTCTGTACAGATCAAGGTGAGATATATACTTTGCTCTGTCAAATTTTTTGTAAAAAGCACGTACGTCGTAAACGGGAATGCCTTCGATTACAGTTATTTTCTTATCCAATGCAAACACCTCCTTCTAAAAGACGGTTTGCACCGCAACCTGCACATTTTTCTTTGCAGTTTTCTGTGACGATTGCATTTTTTGCCTTTTCAAATTCTTTTGCGAGGAATTTCTTTGAAACGCCCACGTCAATATGCTCCCAGGGGAGTATTTCATCATCTTTGCGGACACGGTTTGCATAAAAATCAATCGAAAGTCCTGCATCAACAATTGCCTTTTTCCATTTTTCAAAATCAAAGCACTCGTCCCAGCTGTCAAACTTACAACCCATTTTCCATGCGTTTAATATAGCTTTACCGAGTCTGCGGTCACCTCTTGCGACAACACCTTCAAGCACTGAGGTTTTAACGTCGTGCCAACTTAATGAAATTTTCTTGGAGGTGAGTGAATCTCTTAAAAGCTTCTGTTTACTGAGAATGGTATCAAAGGTATCCTGAGCACACCACTGGAACGGGGTGAAACATTTGGGAACAAAGGTGGAAACGCTTATCGAAACGTTTACCGCTTTACCTTTTTTGCGATTTTCAAGAGAATAATACATATCAACGATTTTCTGTCCCAAAGCCGTAATTCCTTTAACGTCTTCTTCGGTTTCAGTGGGAAGGCCTATCATAAAATAAAGCTTGACGGATGTGTATCCGCCTTCAAATGCGATACGGCAGGTGTTTAAAACTTCTTCTTCGGTAACGTTTTTGTTTATAACGTCACGGAGTCTCTGGGTACCTGCTTCGGGAGCAAAGGTAAGACCGCTTTTTCTTACCTTGCTTACCTTTTCTAAAAGTTCTTCGGAGAAGTTGTCAACACGCAAAGAGGGGAGTGAAAGGTTGATTTTTGCTTCCTCAGTGTAATCAAGAATTTTATTGAGCATTTCTTCAACCTCGGGATGGTCGGAGGTTGAAAGTGAGGAGAGCGACATTTCTTCGTACCCTGTTGTTTCGCAAAGGGACTTACCCTGTCTGCAGAGTGTGTCGGGGGATTTTGCACGTAAGGGACGGTAGATAAATCCTGCCTGACAGAATCTGCAACCCCTGATACAACCGCGCATTACTTCGAGTACTGCTCTGTCGTGAACTGTTTCGGTGTAGGGTACGATGAAGTTTTCGGGATAAAAAGCCTTATCCATATCTTTAACGATGCGTTTTGTCACCTTTTCGGGAGCACCATCTTTGGGAGTGATGGCAGTAATAACGCCATTATCGTCATAGGTTACGTCATAAAGCGACGGCACGTAAATACCGGGGATTTTTGCAGCTTCCTTTAAAAACTCTGTTTTTACAAACCCTTTTTCCTTGTGTTTTTGCAAAAGGTCTATCATCTCTAACATTACTTCTTCGCCCTCGCCAATCTGGAAAAGGTCGATGAAGTCAGCTAAAGGTTCGGGGTTCATAGCACAAGGGCCACCTGCAATAATAAGAGGGTCGTCGTTTGTACGCTCTGATGCGAGTGGGTTTATCTTTCCAAGGTCAAGCATATTTAAGATGTTTGTATAAGAAAGCTCGTACTGAAGTGAAAAACCGACTACGTCAAACTCATTTATCGGGTCAAGACTTTCAAGAGCGTAAAGAGGAATATCATTTTTTCTCATAAGCTCCTCAAAGTCAACCCAGGGTGCGTATACACGTTCTGCCCAGCAATCTTCACGCTCGTTGATGAGGGAATACAAAATTTTAAGTCCCAGATGTGACATCCCGATTTCGTAGTTATCGGGAAAACAAAGGGCAATTCTTGTTTTGACTTTTGATTTATCTTTCATAATGCTGTTGAGCTCACCACCCGTATAACGTGCGGGTTTCTGAACTTTCAAAAGCAATGGTTCAATTCTTTCTTTCAGGCTCATTTGGAAGGTCCTTTCTTAATCTTTTTCCAGTATTCGGCGGATGCCTGTTCCATCTTGTTTTCGGCGGGGGTGTAGTAAACTCTGTCCTTTAAATTATCGGGAAGATACTGTTGCTCGACCCAACGACCGGGATATTCGTGCGGATATTTATAAAACTGTCCTTTTTGTGCCTGGTCTTCGCCGTCAAAATGTTTATTCTGTAAGTTTCGGGGAATGGGTCCTGAAATCCCGTTTTTTAAATCCTCCATAGCCATATTTATAGCATCGTGACCGGAGTTTGATTTAGGAGAGGTTGCTACTAAAATAACTGCATCTGCAAGAGGAAGCCTTGCTTCAGGCAGTCCTACCTGTAATGCGGTGTCAACTGCCGATTTTACGATCGGGATTATCATTGGGTAGGCAAGACCTACGTCTTCACTTGCACAGACTAAAAGTCTTCTGCAGGCACTCGTTAAATCCCCTGCTTCTAAAAGTCTTGCAAGATAATGAATTGCGGCATCGGGGTCAGACCCACGCATTGATTTCTGGAAAGCTGAGAGTATATCGTAATGCTCGTCACCTGCTCTGTCGTATTTCATTGAGCTTTTCTGTGAAAGCTCTTTTGCAAGTTCTAACGAAACGTAGCGGGAGTTATCTTTGTTGTCGGCGGAAAGTGCTAAAAGCTCTACGGTATTAAGTGATTTTCTTACGTCACCGCCACAACTTTTTGCGATATGACCGATAACGCCGTCTTCGGTTTCAATTTCTGTACCGAGTTCTTCAGCAAGTATTTTAAAGGCACGTATAACTGCCTTTTCAACTTCCTCTGACGGAACGGATTTGAATTCAAACACGGTTGAACGGCTTAAAATTGCGTTGTAAATATAAAAATAGGGGTTTTCGGTAGTGGAAGCAATAAGAGTGATTCTTCCGTCTTCAATATATTCTAAAAGTGACTGTTGTTGCTTTTTGTTAAGGTACTGTATTTCGTCTAAGTACAGTAAAATACCGTTGTATCCTACAACAGTATCAAGCTCGTCGACAACTGCCTTTATATCGGAAATTCCTACGTTTGTACCGTTTAATTTATGAAGTCTTTTATTTGTTTTTGAAGCGATAATTCTTGCAACGGTGGTTTTTCCGACACCGGAGGGACCATAGAAAATAAGATTAGGAATATTTTCGCTTTCGATAATACGGCGCAAAGCTTTGTTGTCGCCTAAAAGATGCTTTTGACCAACGACTTCGTCAATTGAAGACGGTCTGAGTCTGTCTGCTAATGGTGATGCCATCAAAATCCCTCCTTTTATACAATATAATAACATTTTTTTATCTGTTTGTAAAGAAAAAAGGCGTCTTTCGACGCCTTTAAATTATTCGTAGAGAGGATATTTATTGCAGAGTGCTTCAACTTTCTTTTTGATTTCCTCTTTGGAGTTATCAAAATCAGAAGCTACCTTGTAGATGCATTCAGCAATAACTTCCATATCTTCTTCTTTAAAACCTCTTGTTGTAACGGCAGGAGTACCGATACGGATACCACTTGTGATGAAGGGACTCTGGGGATCGTTGGGAATAGCGTTTTTGTTTGCAGTGATGTAAACTTCATCAAGCTTGTGCTCCATCTCTTTACCTGTAATATTAAAGTTACGAAGGTCAACGAGCATAAGATGGTTGTCTGTACCCTGAGATACAAGCTCAAAGCCGTAAGAAACGAGAGCTTTTGCCAATGCTGCGGCATTTTTTGCAACCTGCTGCTGATAAGCTTTGAATTCAGGTTTGAGTGCTTCACCGAGGCAAACGGCTTTAGCGGCAATAATGTGCATCAAAGGACCACCCTGACATCCGGGGAAAACTGCTTTGTCAATCTGTTTTGCCAAAGCTTCTTTACAAAGAATCATACCGCCTCTGGGACCGCGGAGAGTCTTATGAGTAGTTGTTGTAACAACATCAGCATAAGGTACGGGAGAGGGGTGAACACCTGCTGCAACGAGTCCTGCGATATGAGCCATATCAACCATAAGGTAAGCGCCACAAGCGTCAGCGATTTCTCTGAATTTTTTGAAGTCGATTTCTCTGGGGTATGCGGAAGCGCCTGCAACGATGAGTTTGGGTTTGTGCTCCATAGCAAGTTCCATAAGTTTATCGTAATCAATGCGATGAGTATCGTCGTCAATTCCGTAAGGGATAACGTTGTAGTAGCTACCGGACATATTTACGGGAGAGCCGTGAGTAAGATGTCCGCCGTGAGCTAAGTTCATACCGAGAATAGTATCACCGGGTTTTAAAAGTGCAAAGTAAACTGCAAGGTTTGCCTGAGCACCTGAGTGAGGCTGAACGTTAGCGTGTTCTGCACCGAAAAGTTCTTTTGCACGGTCTCTTGCGATATCTTCAACGATGTCAACGCATTCGCAACCGCCGTAATAACGTTTAGTGGGGTAACCTTCAGCATATTTGTTTGTGAGTACTGTGCCCATAGCGGCAAGCACTGCGGGGGAAACGATATTTTCACTTGCAATAAGTTCGATATTGCGTCTTTGTCTTTTGAGTTCGAGATTCATAGCGTCAGCCACGGCACTGTCGTACTGAGCCACAAAGCCAATGTTATCGGGTAAATCTTTATACATTTTAATTCTCCTTCATATAAAATTATATACACCACTATTATACATAACTTTATTGTTTATTACAATACTTTTTTGAAAAAAAGAAAATCTTTTATTGACAAAATCCCACAAAATCTGCATAATAGTATATGTATAAAAAACGAAAGAAGAGAAAAAATGAAAAAACTTGTTATTTTTCTGGTTTGCATTATGTCTTTCCCGTTGCTTGTCGGATTTTCGCCTAAAAATGAAATAACGGTGGCAACCTGGAACATTCTTCACGGAAACGGTGTTATTGAGTCACAAAAACACCAGATAAGACATATGCGTGCTGACGTCATTGCTTTACAGGAAGTTGATGAGAAAACCGATCGCGTTATGGGTAAAAGCTGTCTTGATATACTTTCAAACGGTGTGTACCCTTTTACGGGATTTGGTAAAGAGCAGGATTATAAGAGCGGTGAATTCGGACTCGGCTTTTTAAGTAAAAATTATCTTTTCAATACAAAAATATCTTTTCCTGAGTACGAAGGGTCGATTGAACGTGACGGCATTATGAAAACGACTATAAGAAAAGACGGAAAGATTATTTCTGTTTACAACGTTCATTTTTCATACGCCTATTACTGGGTAAGAGACCGACAGATGCAGCAGGCTGCAGAAATTTTTGCAAAAGACCCGAACAAATACAAAATTCTGATGGGTGATTTTAACGTAGAAGATATCAAGGAATTTGACGTTTTCAAAGACTGCAACGTTTTAAGCAACAGCAAAAATCCCGTTGAAACCTATATGGGTGATGACTGGACAACCAAGTGTATTGACAATATAATCTATTCCGAAAACCTTGTTTTAGAGAGCTATGAGCTTGAGGAAACGAAGTATTCCGACCATAAACCGCTCATTGCAAAATTTAAAATGGTATAAAATTTTAAAAAAATTCAAATAAGTACTTGCTATTTTCAAAATAATATGCTATACTAACATAGTTAAATTGAAAAATTATCTTTTTTAATGATAAAATAACATCGGAGGGTAAAAATAATTATGAACGTAATTGAAATTGTATGTGGAGTTTTATTGTTGGTAGCTTGTCTTGTTCTCATCGTTTTGGTAATGATGCAGGAAGGCAAACAGGGTATGAGTCAGTCTTTGGGCGGTGGCTCTTCCGATTCCTATCTTGACAAAAACAGTGGCCGTACACTTGATGCAGTTCTTGCAAAGATTACAAAAGTTGCTGCAATTGCATTTTTCGTACTTACAATCGTTGTTACTGTTGTTGCTGTTTACAACAAATAAAAGCTTAAAAGTAAAGCCCTGCGAAAACGCAGGGCTTTTTGTTTTGTAAAGGAGATTTAATGATTACAGAGGAAAAAATTCTTGAACTTATAAAAAAATCAGGCAGTAAGGGTATGACTTTCAAGGATTTGCTTGTAAAATGCAGAATAAGAAAAGACGAGTATCTTTTTTTAAAAGAAGTTTTGCACAGATGTAAATCAAAGGGTGAAATCACCGAGAAAAAGGGAAGGTTTTACCTTGCAAGGAAAAAAGCTTTGTTAAAAGCAATTATCAAAAGAATTCACAACACCTATGCTTTTGCAGAGCTTTCTACGGGCGAAGAAATTTTTATTCCGGGCAGAAAGCTTAAAGGTGCTATCACCGGTGATAGTGTATTGATTCGCATATCGTCGTCACGAAGCGGCAACTTAAAAGAAGGCGAAGTCGTATCCTTTGTTGAAACGGCAAAGCCTGAGCTTTGCGGTGTCGTGAGAATTTCAAGAGGAAGAGCTTTCTTTATTCCTGATAATATGGAAAGTATCCAGGTACCCCTTGAAGGCAAGATGTATAAGTTTTCCGACGGTGACAAAATTATCGCAAAGGTTATAAGACGTGGGGATTCTCACCGTGATATGAGGGTAAAAGCAGTATCAAATTTTGGTAACTCAGAAAAAGCACTTGTTTGTTGTGAGGCGATTTTGCATTCAAACGGAGTAACGCCTGAATTCCCCGAAGAAGTTAAGAACGAAGCTTTGTATCTTCAGTCAAAAGGTATTGCCGAAAAAGATTTTATCTACCGCGAAGATTTGCGAAATCAGATTATATTCACTATTGACGGCGCCGACTCCAAAGACCTTGACGACGCAGTAAGCGTTGAAAAATATGATGACTTTTATATCTTAGGCGTTCATATAGCCGACGTTTCACATTACGTCAGAGAGAAAAGCACACTTGATAATGAAGCGCTTAAAAGAGGTACGAGTATTTATTACGCTAATAAAGTAATTCCGATGCTTCCAAAAGAACTTTCAAACGGCATTTGCTCTTTAAATCCAAACGAAGACAGACTGAGCTTTTCTGCGATTATCACTTTATCACGTGACGGGAAAATCCTTGACTACGATTTTAAAAAGACGGTAATCCGTTCAAGAGTTAAGGGCGTTTATTCCGAGATAAACGAAATCCTTTCGGGTGATGCGGATGAAGAAATTCTCACGAAATACAAGGAGGTTCTGCCGAAAATTGCGGTGATGAAGGAGCTTTCCGATATACTTTTCAAAAACCGCAAATCAAGGGGTGCCCCTGAAATCGAAACTGTTGAAAGCAAGATTATCGTGGACAGTTCTGATAACGTTACCGATATTTTACCGAGGACTCAGGGTGAAAGTGAAAAGATTATCGAGGAATTTATGCTCACTGCAAACGAGGCGGCGGCTTCTCTTGCAAAACGTCTTGAAATTCCTTTTGTTTACAGAATTCACGAATACCCCGAAAATGATAAACTTGCCACGTTAAAAGACACGCTTAAAGCTCTCGGTAAAAGCATAGAAATCAAAGAGAACCCTGAGCCGTCTGTTCTGGCGAAAATTTTAGACGAAGTAAAAGGCGAGGATATTTACCCGATAGTAAACCGTCAGCTTCTTCGCGCGATGTCAAAAGCGAAGTACAGTGAAACTCCCGTTGGACACTACGGACTTGCACTTTCCGACTACGCGCATTTCACTTCACCGATAAGAAGATACCCTGACCTTGCAATTCACAGAATTTTAACCGACGTGGTTACTAAAAAGCGTACCCTCTCCGAGATAAAATCACGCTATGCCGATTTTTGCAAAAAAGCATCTTCGATGTCGACCGATGCAGAAATCAGAGCAGTTAATATCGAACGTGACTGTGAAGACTCCTGTAAAGCAGAGTTTATGAAGCAAAAGTTAGGTGAAACTTTTGAAGGTATGATAACCTCGGTTACTTCGTTTGGTTTTTACGTAATGCTCAGTAACAGCGTTGAGGGACTCGTGAGGATAGAATCCTTACCCGCGGGTGACTGGCTTTACGACGGGCTTATGGAGATAAAAGAGTACTACGGAAATCTTTGTTATCGGGTTGGGGATAAGATTTCTGTTATCTGCGTCGGCGTTTCGGTTAATGACGGGCAGATAGACTTTGAAATTGCCGATTAAAGGGTGATTTCTTTTAAAAAACGGCGAAAAACGGCGTATAAACGAGATATTGGCTATTTACTTTTTGAGAAATTTTAAGTAAAATAGGTATAAGGTTTCTGCCTGCCCATAGCAGAAACTTCAAAAAATATTTGTGGGCAGAAAGGTCATGGGAATTTAAATGGACAGTATAGGGGACTTGTTACTTAGTCTTGTCATTCTTGTATTGTTAGTAGGAGTTAATGCATTTTTTGCTATGAGTGAACTTGCGATTATTTCGGTAAACTCCAAAAAAATTGAACGTATGGCGGAAAGCGGAAGCAAAAAGGCAACGCATCTTTTGGAGCTTGTTTCTTCGGAATCGAGTTTTCTTGCCACCATTCAAGTAGGCGTTACTTTGTCAGGATTTCTGTCATCGGCTGTTGCAGCTGATAAGTTCGCAGGAATTTTGTCGGAGGCTTTAAGCTTTTTACCGATAACGAAAAGTATTATCGGCGGTATTTCACTTGTAGTAATCACTTTGATTTTATCATATTTTACACTTATTTTCGGTGAGCTTGTTCCTAAAAGAATAGCTATGAAAAACCCCGAAAAGATTGCGCTTAAGGTTGCAAATCCCGTTTGGGGTTTCAGTAAAGTTATGAAGTTTTTCGTAGCTTTCTTAGCGGCAAGTACAAACGGCGTTTTGAAAGTAATAGGTCTTGGCGGAAAAGACAACGAAGAAGCCGTTACCGAAGAAGATATTATGTTGCTTGTCGACGAAGGCGAGGAAACGGGCGCTATCGAACAGCACGAAAAGGATATGATTGAAAATATCCTTCAGTTTGACGATAAAGACGTCAAGGAAATTATGACACCCCGTCCCGATATGGTTATGCTTACTGCGGAAAGCACCGTTGAGGAAGCACTTAATTTAGTGCGTGAGGAAGGATTTTCCCGTATTCCCGTTTACCGCAAGGACTTTGACGATATCATCGGTATCGTTTACGTAAAAGACCTCATCGAGGAATTTTTGAGCGGTAATAAAGAAAAATGTGTTGAAAATCTTTTGAGAAAACCGATTTATATTCCTGAAAGTAAGCTTTGCAGTAAGCTTTTAAAAGAGCTTCAGGAAGAGAAAATCCATATCGCCATCGTTATCGACGAGTATGGCGGAACTTCAGGCCTTGTTACTATGGAAGACTTGCTTGAAAGTATCGTCGGCGAAATTGAGGACGAAATGGACGAGGAAGAAAAAGAAATCGAGGAAATCTCGGAAGATACCTATATGGTAGACGGAAAAACCTCTGTTGAAAAGCTTGAAAAAGAGCTTGGAATTACTCTCCCCGTCGAGGAAGATTTCGACAGTGACACCGTAGCGGGCTGGGTGCTTGAACACCTTGAAACTATCCCCGAAGAGGGCGAAAAGATAGTTTTGCCCGTTGAAAACGGATTTGAGGTTTCGGTTGAAGAAATGGACGAGCACAGAATTTCTAAAGTCTTAATCCGTAAAACCGAAATACCTGTAGAAACAACTGAGGAATAATAAAAACCTGCAAGTTTTCTTAAACTTGCAGGTTTATTTTTTGGTGAATTCTTTACCCGTTATGAGATAGTTTATTGATACGTTGAAATATTCGGACATTTTGACAAGCATAGTAAGTGACGGCTCTCTTTTTCCGTTTTCATAATGAGAAAGAGCTTCTCTTGAGATATTAAGATCTAACGCCACCTTTAACTGATTTAAATTTTTCTGTTTTCGTATTTCTTTTAAACCTTTCACTTCATCACCCTCTTGACATTATTGTAACAATTTGTTACAATAATAATGTTACATATTGTAACATTATTATTGGTGGTTATTATAGGAGGTTAAAATGAGTATTTTGGACAAGGGTATTGATATGTTTGTCAATAAGGTTACCGGAAAAGAAACTGTAAGGATTGAACCGGAACAACTGATGAATATGGTAAAAGAGAAATTTATCTCTGAAGCTGATGAAAAAGAATTCAAAAAGCTTAAGAAAATGTCAAGAGGTCCGATAATTGGAAAAGAAATCATTTCGAAAAATGGAAGGTATTCATTTGTGGTTGGCTCTGGAGACGTTTTAGGGTTAGAAAGGACAGTGTGGGTACAAGACCTTGAAGATAAATGTTTTTATCAGATTTATGATAGAAAATGGAGAAAGTTCAAAAAATTATTCATCAAAGCATTGAATGAAGAAATTATTAATAAGAGAAGAGGTAATTAATTTTGGAAATTATTGGTGGAATTATTTTAATAATATATTTAGTGGCTGGATATTGGGCTACGGGAAAAACAATTTACGCTAATAAAATTGTTATTTGTGCACCAGGACAGTTGTTTATAAGAAAACTTGCTATAGGGCTCATTTTTGGTATGTTTTTAATACCAATAGCTTTAATCAGAAAAATATTTGGAATTTAAATATTAAAATTAACAATATCCACGCAATATTAAAAAGGACAATGCGTTTGCATTGTCCTTTTCTATTAGCCTCCCTCTGACGAGGGAGGTGGATTTTGCGCAGCAAAAGACGGAGGGAGAGAATTTTACTACCCCTCAGTCGGCTTGCACCGACAGCTCCCCTGACAAGGGGAGCCTTAAACAAAAAAGGACTTCCTTTTTGGAAGTCCTTTGAATTATATCGCGGTATTGCGTAGTAATACCATTACAGTTTTCCTTTTGAGCCGCCGAGTTTGACACCTGATAAGATGTTAGTATCAAACGAATAGGAGATGTTTTCGTTTTCGCGTTCGCGTTTTAAGGCAAGCTTTACAAGTCTGTCGAGTAAGTCCTTGTATTTTACGCCCGTCGCTTCCCAGAGGTAGAAAGCAAGAGAACCGGGGGTTGTGTTGATTTCGTTTACGTAAACCTTGTTTTCGCTTGTGTCAATCATAAAGTCGATTCTGGAAACCCCATTACAACCGAGTGCTTTGAAGGTTTCAACTGCGAGGGTTTGAATCTCTGCCTTGACGTTATCGGGAATATCTGCAGGGAGTTTTCGTTTGAGGTCTGTCATACCCTTTGAGCCTTCGTTTTTAGAACCACTCATATATTTGTCTTCGTAGCTTAAAATCTCGTCGGAGCCGATAGGTTCTTCACATTCGGATGCGATAGCTTCTTCGTAGTCACCCAAAACTGCACAGTTTATTTCACGCAGGTTTGTGATAGCTTTTTCAACAAGTACGTCTTTCGCAAACTGGAAAGCATAGTCAAGCGCTTCTTCTAAAGAATCACGGTCAGACGCTTTTTTAATACCGACACTTGAGCCTAAGTTAATCGGTTTTACGATAACGGGGTAGCCTGACATCTTTTCAACCTTTTCAATAAAAGCGTCGGGGTCTTTGCGGTATTTTTTGCAGTCACATTTAACGCAGTCCAAAACGGGAATATCATTCTCTTTAAGAATGGTTTTCATAATATATTTATCCATTCCGACAGCAGAAGAAGTAACGTCACAGAAAGCAAAGGGGATTTTTAAAGTTTTAAGATAGCCCTGCAAGGTGCCGTCTTCAACGTTTGTGCCGTGAACTACGGGGAAAGCAACGTCGATGTAATCAAGCTCATTGTTGCCGAACTTCTTAAAGGGGTATCTTATGAGCTTAAGCTTGTTATCTTCGTTAACAAGGATAACCTTATTGCTCTTTTTGAGCAAAGCGGGGATATTTTTATATGCTTCAATATTGCCGATATCCTCACCGATATAAAAGTCGTTGTTTTTGCTTAAGTAGATAGGAACGATATCGTATTTTTCACGATCAAAATTGTTTGCAGCCTGAAGTGCCGAGATGATGGAAACCTCGTGTTCAACAGTCATACCGCCAAAAATCACACCGATTCTGATTTTCATTACAGCCACCCTTTCTTAGTAGTTGTCGGGAAGATCGTTTTCAAGCAAAACAATTTTCTGCAAATCACCCGATTTTATATTTTCAACTGATTTTAATGCGTTGTTAAGGTTTGTTGCCACGATAACTTTTTCTTTATCATAGCCAGTACTCAGAATACCTTCGTAAATGCTTTTTGTCTGTTTTTCACCGACTAAAACGATATAGTCGCAGACTTCTGCTGCCTGAGTTCCGAAAATGAAGTTGCATTCGTCTTGTTTTTCGCCGAGCTCAATCATACCCGGAGTAACGAGAATTTTCATACCATTAAACTGTGAGAGAGTATCGAGTGCCGCTTTTGCGCCACTGGGGTTTGAGTTATAAGCGTCGTCAATAATGAGAGCTTTGTTGCCTTTGATAAGCTGTAAACGGTGGGGAACACTTTCTAAAAGCTTTGTCTGATAAATAAGGTCGTCAACGGGAACACCGAGAGTATGTGCAACTGCAATAGCACCTGCAATATTAAGTACGTTGTGGGCACCGATAAGACGGGTTGTGAAGGTGTGTTCCGAATTATCAATTATCATTTTAAAGGTTGAGCCTTTGTCGGAAACAGTAATATCAAACGGCTTGTAGTCACAATCGGATTCAATTCCGTATCTTACGCATTTTTGTAAAACGGACTGACGGCTTATATATTCGTTGTCGTTATTTAAAAATACAATGCCGTCACGGTTTGTAGCATCGGCAAGTTCAAATTTTGTTAAGATTACGTTTTCGATAGTCTTAAAGCTTTCAAGATGCTGAGGACCGATGGAAGTGATAACGCCAAAGTCGGGATTTACAATATCACAGATTTCTTTGATATCACCAACGTTTTTGGCACCCATTTCGCAGATAAAAAATTCGTGAGTAGCTTTAAGTGAAGTTCTGATAGTCTTAACAACACCTAAAGTTGTATTGAAGCTTTCGGGAGTCATAAGCACGTTGTATTTTGCAGAAAGAAGCTTTTTGAGGAAGAATTTAACACTCGTTTTTCCGTAGCTTCCCGTAACGCCGATTACTTTAAGGTCGGGGCTTTGCTCAATCATCTTTTTTGCGTCGTTTATATAATAGTTGTTGATGGATTTTTCAATGGGTTTGTTAATAAAGTTTGAAAGAAGTACCATAAGCGGAGCGATAAAGAGAATAATCGGTAATATCCATAAAGCTTTTATAAAAGCAGCAATAGCAGTTATAACTGCAACTAAAACTGCAAGAGTTACTATCATTCTTTTTACGCGGTTTGTGTATACAAGAGGTTTCTTTGCTTTTTTCGGGAGATTTAAAAATCCACCGAGTACAAATAAAACTGTTGCAACGATTTTGCCGACAAGTCCGAAGAAAAGGGCAATTAGTGCGACGATAGACGTAAGGTTTTTGCCTATAATTGCCGAAGCAAAATTATCTTTCAGCCATTTTCTCTGTTCGTGCGGTTTGTAGGAATTGAGCTGAAACATATGAAGAAAGTATATAGCAAGAATAAAGAAGTTAAAAACAAAGGAAACGACAGTTGTTGCCAGAAAAACAGTATTCATTATGAAAAGTTCCTTTCGTTATTCGGTGGGAATCTGCAAAAATGAGCCGAGAACACGTCTTACCGTACCCCAGTTTTCAAGATAGGAATAATGTCCGGCACCTTTAACTGTGACAAGCCCTGCGTCAGGAATAAGTTTTTCCATTGTCTGCCCGTCGGAAAGGGGAGTTGCAGTATCGTTTTCACCCCAGATAAGTAATGCGGGAACTTTTATATTGGGTAAGAGAGGCTCCAAATCCTCGTTTACAACCTTAACCAAAGTTTCACGCATAACGGGGGTGGCGTTAAGATAGTCGGCAGAGCCGTGTTTGGTTCTTAAGTTTTCAAGCGCATCGGGGAAGAGCGTTTGCATAAGCGGAATACTTAAAACTTTTCTTCCGATTTTATAAGTGCGCTGACGGATTTTCTTTTTAAGAGTTTTTTTAGGGATAATTCCCGCACTGTCTATAAGAATGAGTTTTGTAAGTTCAAAAGGAAGATTTTCTCTGTTTGCGATTTTTATTGATACCCTTCCGCCGTGGGAGTGTCCCATGAGAAGAGCTTTTTTAATTCCCATAGCTTCGATGAATTCAAGTACGAAATCCGCAAAATCATCAACAGTAAGAGATTTTTTAGGCTCTTCACTCTCGCCAAATCCCGGCATATCAAGAGCGTAAACTTTTCTTTTGGTTGACACAAAGTTTATGATGTTTTCATAAAGCGTAATATTTGCACCCCAACCGTGGAGAAGCACCACTGCCTCGTCACAGTCGTTTTCAATGCCCTTTGCAACGTAATTTATCTTAAGGTTTTTTATCACTGTATGCAAATATATCACTCCTTTGTATTTTGTATTCACAGTGCTTTAAAAATAGCACCAAAACCACATTTAAGTATACCGCTTTTTAAGGTGCCTTGTCAAGTGAAACAAGGGGTCAAAGAAAAATAAAAAAGACAGATTTCATAAGAAATCTGTCTTTTTGGTGATCCACCGGAGATTCGAACTCCGGACCCTTTGATTAAAAGTCAAATGCTCTGCCAGCTGAGCTAGTGGATCATCTCGTTTTTTGAACGCTAAATTATTATATCAAATCAAAATTCATTTGTCAACAGTAATTTTCAATTTTTACTAAAATAATAATTTTACTTGTAAAACAAAAAAGATTTTTGTCACAAACGATAAAAAATATCGAGTTTATCGGTGATATATTTTGAAATTACAGTAGTTACAGGGATATACTGAGGGCCTTTTTCAAAGAAATTCGTCATTTTTTTAGTACTGTTACGGGACAAAAGAACCTCTTCTCCGCAAAATATAATAATATAATGCTCCCCGTTTTCGGAAATTCTCAGAGAAACGGGGGAGCTTATCGGAGTTAAAGCGGATTTTGTGCGGTATCCCGCCACCAAAAATCCGCTTAGCGTCATAATTATTACAAACGAGGACAAAAATGCAAAGATAAATTTACGCAAGGTTATTCTCCTTTTATATATCCTGTTAAAAGTCTGCCCAGAGAATTACCGATTAATTCACCCGAATACAAAGCTTGTTCTAAAGTATTTGCGTGACCGCCTACCTCTAAAAGTATCGACCCCGTCGTGAGATGCTGATTATATTTGCGGTAGTCGAAAAGTAAAGGGCGTGTCAGTCCCTGATAATCCATTTCAAGCTGATTTTGTAAATCGGCGGCAAAACTTAAATTTTTAAAAAAGTCGGGGTAATTTATATTGTCGTTTGCACAACCGTTGATTATCATAACCTGTGCTGCGGTTTTTCCGTTTATTTCGGCAATCGGGGCAGTAGCGGTGTCGCCCGAGATTATTGCGTCGCGGTGAACGTCAAGAACAATTTTAATCGACGGATATTTTTTAAGGTACTCTTTTACGGTTACCGCCGAGCGGTCGTAAGAGCCGTTGTAGGACGGATAGTCGTGCTGAGTTTTATCGTGCAGAACTGAAATGCCGTATTCTTGAAGCTTAGTTTTTATTTTTTCACCAACCGCCACCATATTCTGTGAATTATCGGTAGAACGGGAAGAATAGGTCTTGTCGTAGTATTCGCCCTCAAAGGGGAAATAACTTTCGGTTGTGTGGGTGTGCATAATAAGTACCTGAGGCTTATCAGTATCTTCTATTGTAAAAGCGGGTGGAGTTTTAATTGCCCCTATGATTTCTTCCGCAGTATGTGAGGTGCAGTTTTTAATAAACCCGTTTTCAAGCGGAATGTATATTTTCGACGGTGCTGCCGTATAGGTTTTATGAACGAGCTCAGCCTTGTTTTCCTCGGCAATAGCGGGTTCACTTGTCGTAACGGATTCTTCAGAAACTTCCTCGTAAACGGGCAACGGCTCTTCTGAAACTTCTTTTTCTTCCGATAAAAGTTCTAACGCACCCTCAGGCATAACGAGGAGTGCCGAAGCTACTTTGACAGTTTGTCCGAAACTTCCAAGCAAGGGAATTGATTTTAAAGTCACTGCCGATAAAACGGTGAAAACAAATATTGTTAACCCCCCTGAAATCAAGGGTTTTATATTAAAACGTCTTTTTAAACGTGTACGCAAAATAACCACCTCGCTAAAATATTATGCATCTTCAAAAAGCAATATGTTTTCATTAAACTTGACAAAAGAGAGATTTTTTATTAAAATATAATCTGTATGTAGGTATTATTTTCAGTTTATCCAGTAATTATATAAATGTAGACGGAATACAAAAAGGAGGTAATTCAATGGTAAAGATGGAAAATCACCTTGGTGCAATTGATATTTCCAGAAACTTTTTTGTTAATCTCGTCGGTGCAACCGCAACAAGTTGCTTCGGCGTTGCAGGTATGTCAGTTTCCGACCCCGCACAGGGAATTTTAAGCAAATTCCGCAAGGATTATGAAAGCTCAAAAGGCGTTAAAATCCGCACAAGGAACGGAAAACTCGTTATAGACCTTCATATTATCGTTACCTACGGAACCAACATTTCCGAAATTGTTAAGAGTATTATTCATAAGGTAAGTTATACTGTTGAGGATGTTACAGGAATCCGAGTACAGAACGTAAACGTTTTTGTGGACGGTATGCGTACTAACTAACCCCCGATAAGGAGTGCAATTATCAGTGATTAACGGAAGTTTATTAAGAGATGCGATTATTTCCGCAGCTTATGATATTCAGAATAAGAAACAAAAAGTAGACGAACTTAACGTCTTCCCCGTTCCCGATGGTGATACGGGTACTAATATGTCAATGACAATCGGTGCTGCCGTAAAAGAACTTAAGTTGCTCAAAGACCCGACGGTTGAAGCTACTGCTAAAACTGCGGCGTCTGCATTACTTCGTGGCGCAAGAGGAAACTCAGGTGTTATTCTTTCCTTGCTTTTCAGAGGTTTTTCAAACGGCCTTAAAGGCAAAGAAGAAGCAGACGGTACTGACCTTGCAAACGCATTGACTTCAGGCGTTGAGGCAGCGTATAAAGCTGTTATGAAACCCACTGAGGGTACGATTTTAACTGTTGCAAGAGTTGCGGCAGAAAAGGGCAGAGAGGTAGCAAAGGAAAACACCGATGCGCTCACTGTTTTTGAAGCTATCGTAAATCAAGCGGAAATTACTTTGAACGAAACCCCTGAAATGCTTCCCGTTTTGAAAAAAGCAGGTGTTGTTGACGCAGGTGGTAAAGGTTTCCTTGTAATTTTCTCTGCGATGCTTAACGTGTTTAAGGGTGAAGAACCCATAAAACCCATTGAAGCAACGCCCAAAACCCAGACAGTAAAAAGAACTGCCGTTGCAGAAGCAAGTGGTGATATCAAATTTGCTTATTGCACCGAGTTTATAGTAAACAAGAAAAAAGATGCAGAAAATCCTTTGAAACTCAGAGCTTATCTTGAGTCCATCGGTGACAGTGTCGTGGTGGTTGACGACGAAGAAATCATCAAGGTTCACGTTCATACAAACCACCCTGGTAACGCTATTGAAGAAGGTCTTAAATTCGGTATGCTCGTGAATATGAAAATCGAAAATATGAAAGAACAGCATTCCAGTCAGGTGCTTGAAGCTGATAAAATGGAGGAAGATGAGTCTTACGTTCCCGTAGACCCTGAAATTCCTTTCGGTTTCGTTGCAGTTGCAGCAGGTGAAGGTGTTCAGACGCTTTTTGCAGACCTCGGCGTAAATAACGTTGTAACGGGCGGTCAGACAATGAACCCCAGTACCGACGATATTTTAAGAGCTATCCATATGACACCTGCCAAGACTGTTTTCGTTCTTCCCAACAATAAAAATATCATTATGGCGGCTGAACAGGCAATTAAACTTGCCGACAGAAAGGTATGCGTTTTGCAGACGAGAACTATTCCTCAGGGAATTTCCGCAATGCTTGCGTTTGACCCCGATGCTTCCTTTGATGAAAACCGTGTCAATATGACCAAAGCTTTTGACAAAGTACAGACAGGTCAGATTACCTTTGCGGCACGTGACAGTGATTTCGACGGTCACAACATCAAAGCAGGCGAACTTTTGGCGATGGAAAACGGTAAACTTTCCTTTGTGGATACTGACCTTAACCGTGCGCTTTTGAAACTCACAAAATCAATGGTTAAAAAAGACAGTGATTTCGTAACCGTAATTTATGGTAACGATATCAAGGATGAACAGGCTGAAGAAGCTTATGAAATGCTTCGTTCCAAGCTTAACGACAATCTTGAAATAAATCTCATAAACGGCGGACAGCCGGTATATTACTACATTATTTCTGTAGAATAAAAAACGGGCGTGGGGTTCTCCTCACGCCTTAGTTGTTAAGGAGGTGTAATCTTGAAACTTTCCGATTCGGTGTCAGTCCTTAAAAACGTCGGTGAAAAACGCAGAAAGCTTTATGAAAAGCTTTCGGTAAGAACTGTTGAGGACCTCATTAAGTTTTATCCGAGAAATTATATAGATTACACGTCTCCGAAACTTTTGTCGGAATGTGACGAGGGCGAAAACGTCATCGTAGAGGGCAAGGTTATAAGAAAGCTTCCCCCCGCAAAAATCCGTAAGAATATGACGGTTTATAAAATCACCCTTGCGGACGGCTTTTCGGTTTTCACCCTGACGATTTTCAATAACGAATACGCCTATAAAGGCTTTGAAGTCGGTGAAACTTATCTTATATACGGACGCTTTTCGTCATCCACGGGGAGATACGGGCTTACCCTTAATTCGTTTATAAAAGCATCCGACGGTGACGTGATGCGACCCGTTTATAACCTCACCGAAGGACTTTCCAACACAATGGTTGTAAATAATATGAAAGAAGCCATTTGTTGCGTTAACGAGGTCAGGGAAATTTTACCGCAGAATATCATAACTAAATTTAACCTTTTGCCCATTTCCGATGCAATAAAGACGATCCATTTCCCTGAAAGCAAAAAACAGTATGAAAATGCAAGAAAACGTCTTGTTTTCGAGGAGCTTTTTGTACTGAGCACCGCCCTTATGCTTTTAAAAGGCAGGGAAAAGGGTAAAACCAACGTTTCTTTTACCGACGTTGATATAACTGCCTTTTATAATGCTTTGCCGTTTGAACTTACGGGTGCACAGAAACGTGCCATTGAAGAAATTTTATCCGATACCGAAAAAGACGTACCGATGAACCGCCTTTTGCAAGGTGACGTAGGCTCGGGTAAGACTATGGTTGCGGCGGCAGGTTGTTATGCCGCTTTCCAGAAAGGCTATCAGTCGGCGGTGATGGCACCGACCGAAATCTTAGCCGCACAGCATGAAGCCACCCTTAAAAAGATTTTAGAACCGCTTGGAGCTAAAGTGGTGCTTTTAACTGGCTCACTTACCAAAAAGCAAAAAGATGAACTTCGTGTCAAAATAAGTGACGGCACATATGATGTAGTTGTGGGCACTCACGCTCTGGTGCAGAAAGATACCGAGTTTTACCGACTCGGCTTTGTCGTTACCGACGAGCAACACCGCTTTGGCGTAAGGCAACGCAGTGAACTCAGTAAAAAAGGTTTGAAACCCCATCACCTTGTTATGTCGGCAACTCCTATTCCAAGAACACTTGCCCTTATCGTTTACGGTGACCTTGATATCTCGGTGCTTGACGAACTCCCGAAAGGCAGACAGAAAGTTGAAACCTTTGCCGTTCATTCCGATAAACGCAAACGTGCCCTCGGCTTTATTGAAAAGGAGCTTTCCGCAGGGCGTCAGGCGTATGTGGTATGTCCTCTTATCGAGGAAACCGAGTCGGAGCTTATGGCGGCGGTTAAGTATTACGAGATTATAAAGACACGTTATTTCCCGGGATATAACGTAGCACTTCTGCACGGAAAACTCAAACCCGATGAAAAAGATAAAATTATGTCGGAGTTTAAAAACGGCAATATAGACGTTTTAGTTTCGACCACCGTTGTTGAAGTCGGCGTTGACGTGCCGAATGCAACCGTTATGATGATTGAAAATGCCGAACGTTTCGGACTTTCTCAGCTCCATCAGTTAAGGGGCAGGGTAGGTCGAGGCTCTCATCAGTCTTACTGTATTTTAGTGTCCGATAACGAGGGCGCAGAAAACCGCAGACGTCTTGGCGTTATGAAAGAAACCACCGACGGCTTTATTATCGCAAAAGAGGACCTGAAACTCCGCGGTGCAGGTGACTTCTTCGGTGACCGCCAACACGGACTTCCCGAGTTCGGTATTGCGGACCTTTTAGAAGACAGTGCGCTTTTCAAAACTGCAAGAGCCGAGGCAAAAAACCTTTTAACTTTTGATAAAAGGCTTACAAATCCCGAAAATACCGCTTTGCGATTGCATATCGAAAAGATTTTTGGCAACAATGACAGTGGACTTAATTAGGAGGCAATTATGATTTTAGATAACAAAAAACATATACATTTTATAGGAATAGGCGGTTCGGGTATGTTCCCGATTGCCCAAATTCTTCACGGTGAGGGATATTATATTACGGGCTCCGATAATAACGAAACCGATACCTTGAAACTCGTGCGTGAAATGGGTGTCCCCGTTACTTTGGGGCAGAAAGCTGAAAATATCGAAGGTGCCGACCTTATTATCCACACTGCGGCAATTATGGCGGATAACCCCGAGCTTATCGCCGCAAAGGCAAGTGGCGTTCCCGTGCTTGAACGAAGTGAAATTTTAGGCGAAATCACCGCCCGTTATAAAAACACCGTCTGTGTCAGCGGTACTCACGGCAAAACCACCACTTCCTCAATGCTTACACAGATTATGCTTGATGCAGATAAAGACCCTACCTGTGTAATCGGTGGTAAGCTTCCCTCGATAGGCGGTAACGGCAGACGCGGTAAAAGTGAGAATATGGTCTGCGAAGCGTGTGAGTTTGTCGATACTTTCTTAAAACTCTACCCCGACGTTTCTATCATTTTAAATATCGACGAAGACCACCTCGATTATTTTAAAACCCTTGATAACCTTATCGCATCCTTTACAAAGTTTGCTGAAAAGACCACGAAGCTTCTTATTATAAATGGTGACGACGAAAACACCTTGAAAGCTGTCAAAGACGTAAATAAGGATAAAGTAACCTTCGGATTTTCTCCCGATAACGATTTTTATCCCGAAAACGTAAAATCTCTTGGTGGCGTTGACTCACAGTTTGATTTGATGAACAATGGCGAAAACTTAGGTACCGTTATTTTGCACGTTCCTGGCAGACACAACGTATTAAATGCAGTTGCCGCATGTGCCGCCGCAATTAAATGCGGAGTTTCTCCCGAAAACTGTATAAAAGGTCTTGATAACTTCCATGGTGCGGGCAGACGTTTTGAACTTCTTAAAAAAGTAAAAGGTGTTACTGTTGTTGACGATTATGCTCATCATCCTGCAGAAGTTGAAGTAACCTTGAATGCTGCGAAATCTCTTCCTTTCAATAAAGTATGGGCGGTGCATCAGCCTTTTACCTATTCGAGAACCTTTATGCTCCTTGACGATTTTGCAAAAGCACTCAGTATTGCAGACGAAGTTGTTTTGTCTGAGATTATGGGCTCAAGGGAAAAGAATACCTATAATATCTATTCAAAAGACCTTGCCGAAAAAATTGACGGATGCCACTGGTTTAATACCTTTGAAGAAATTGCCGATTACGTTTCAGAAAACGTTAAAGAAGGTGACCTTGTAATCACACTCGGTTGCGGTGATATCTACAAAGCGGCAAAAATGATAATCAAAAAGCTTGAAGAGAAATAACCCTCTTCTAAAAGCCTCCCCTTGGGTAAGGGGAGGCTTTTTTTAAATCCAACAAATAGATAAGTCATTTTGCACAAAGAAAAGCCTTCCGATTTGTGCGAAAAATAGAACTTTAATTTTGACCCCCGAAAAACTGCATTTTATAGTAAAATTATTAAATTTTTTTCTTGACGAAAGGTTGTATTCTGTTTATAATGATTGTATGGTGAAAAAATGGCACTTAAATTTTCACATGCTCGACAGAGTAAAAAAAGAAATGGAGGAATTGTAATGAACAAATTCACAAAACGTTTGCTCTCTATCATGCTTTCCGTGCTTATGGTATTGAGCGTAATGCCTACAGCTTTTGCTGAAGATGCAGTTGTTGAAGATAACACTGTAATCGAAGAAGTTGAAGGCGAAACTTCTGAAGAAGTATCTGAAGAAGTTCCTGAAATAACAAGCGACAGCTTGTTGTTCGGCAAATCCTACGAAACAAACGTAGGCGAATGGCATACTGCAAACACAGCAGCAGACAACGGCTTCCTCACAGACGGCCTTTACGCAGGCACATGGTGGGATAAAGAAGACGTTGAATACTTCGCTGCTAAAAACTGTGACGTTGAAATCGTATTTGATTTCGAAGAAACAGTAGACTTTGAAGAAGTTAAATTCGCATTCTTGGAAGATACCGGTTCCGGTATCCACAACCCTCACTATCTCGCTGTTTATGCTATCAATGGCGAAGAAGAAACATTGATTTACGATGCAAAAGTGCCTGCAACTCGTTTCTCTTTGGTTTCTGACGAAGCTATCACAGCTGACAAACTCAGAATTGAAACAGTAAGTGACGGTCTTTACACATTCATCGATGAAATCGAAGTTTATGCTGAAGCTAAAAACGACGGTTACGCAATGGGCGAAACAACTCCCCTTGTAAACGTTGTTGAAGGTATGACTTACACAATCGAAGGTGTAACAAAATGGTACAATGGTAACACTGACGACTCCGCTGCAACAAAACTTACAGACGGTAACCTCTCTTGGGGTTCTTCTTACAACAGCACTACCAACTTCGGTGCTTTCTCCAACGAAAGCCCCGTAATCACATTCAACTTCGATAAAGCAGTTGACGTTGCTGAAATCGACCTCTACACAATCTTTGGTAGAGACGGTATCGGTGCTCCCACTGTTGTTATCGAATATGCTGATGGCGACAACTGGACAAAAATTGCTGAAGTTTCTGCTCTCGCAGTTAAAAACTTCCTCGTAGCTAAAGAAGAAATCGTAGCTGACGCTTTGAGATTTACTTTCAACAGCGGTTTCTGCTTCCTCGGCGAAATCCAGGTTTACGAAAGAGTAACTAACAAACCTGCTACAGGCTACTTGATGGAAAACGACAACATCTTGCTCGGTAAATCTTATACACATAACGTTACTGCATTCAACGGCGGTTCCAAAGACGCTGGTAATGCTTTGACAGACGGTGTTAAAGGTGGTTCCTGGTACGCTTCCGACTATTTGAATGCAAAACAGAAAGAAGTAGAAATCGTATTCCCCTTGGAAAATGTTACAAACGTAAGCGAACTTTACATGCAGTTCTTGACAGATACAGGCGCTGGCGTTACATTGCCCAAAAAAGCTACAATCTACGTTCAGGAAGCTGACGATGCTAAATGGGTAAGAATTTACGATGGCGCAGTTACTAACGCAAACTTCAGAGTTGGTTCTGAAGAAGCTTTCGCTGCTAAGAACATCAAAGTTGCTCTTGAAACTGAACAGTTCTGCTTCATCAAAGAAGTTGAAGCTTTCAAATACGCTACAGGTAATGCTGTAGACGGTACTCTCGAAGTAGTTCCCGACAACGATAACCTCTTCCTCGGCAAAACATACACACATAACGTTGAATCTTGGTACCAGGGCACAAACGGTGACCCCGATTGCACAAAACTTACAAACGGTACTCACGAAAGCGGTTACGGTACTAACATGTTTAACCCCCAGCAGGCTGAAGTAGTTGTTGACTTTGAACTCGACGAAGATACAACATTTGCTGAACTCGTTATCACTGCTACAAACGGCACAGCTGGTATCGCTGCTCCCAACGTAACAGTTTCTGTTAAAGATTCTGACGACGCTGACTGGACAGACGTATACAAAGGAAACACAGCTGGTACAATTATTGTAAGAGCTACAGAAGAAATCGTAGCTAAATACGTAAGATTCACATTCAACGGTGGTACAAATTACAAATTCATCGGTGAAATCGAAGCTTATGCTCTTCCCAGAAAATCTTACACACCTACAGATTACATGGCTCCCATCCAGTACTCCCTCATCAAAGGTATGACTCCTACATACGAAGTTGCTCCTACTTTTGCTTACGGCGGTACTTCTGATCTCTCCACATGGACAGACGCAGTTGTTTTGGGTGACGGCGCTTCCTACAAACAGGCTCCTACATTTATGTCTGATGCTAAATTTGAATACCTCAAAGACGGTATGTCCTTCAAAGAAATCAGCATCGCTACAGTTAACCCCACTGACGAACTCCTCGGTGGCGCTGTTAAAGGTATCGGTTCTATCACAATCGAAGCTTTGATCGACGGCGAATGGGTTGTAATCGCTGATAAAGCAGATTACGCTTACGCTGCTAACGCAAGACTTTACGCTTTCGGCGCTGAAGAAGCTATCACAGCTGACGGTGTAAGATTCACAATCCACTCCAACAAAGCTGCTGAAGAAGACGGTTGGAACGGTGTTGCTATCTCCGAAATCTCTGTATTCGCTGAACCCGAAGCTACAGAATATGACGGCGTATTGGCAGTAGGTGGCACAGATGAACCTTCTGAAGAACCTTCTGAACCTTCCGAACCTTCCGAAGAACCCGTAGAACCCGGTGCAATCGCTGTTGAAATCGCTAACTACGATGACGAAATCACAATTGCTTTCGGTTACTTGACACTCATGGCTACAACTGTTGAAGCTGCTGAAGGCGAAACAGTTGTATACAAATGGTACAGAAACGACGTAGAAGTTAGCGAAAGCCAGTTCTACACAATGATGGGTGGCGCTAACGCTGGTACTTATAAAGTAGTTGCTACTAAGACTTTTGCTGACGGCTCTACAGCTACTGCAGAAGATTCCGTTGTTGTTAAAGAAAACACATACTTCAAGAACGTTGCTGTAGGCACTTCCTACGAATGGATCTCCGGTATGTGGGGCGCTTATCCCGATACTGACAGCAAAGAATTGACAAACGGCGTTCTCTCCACATGGGCTTACTATGGTAACGCTGAATATGCTGGTGCAGATGACCCCGAAATCATCTTCGATCTCGGCGAAGCTACAGAACTCTACAGAGTAGCTATGCTCTTCATGTCCACAGGTAACTCCGGTCTTGCTCATCCTGACACAGTTAAATTCCAGTACTCTGCTGATAAAGAAACTTGGTATGACTTTGGTTCCGAATGGACATCCACAGTTACAAACAAATCCGGTTACATCATTGCTGATGCTATGGTTGACGAAGCTATCGAAGCTCAGTACATCAAATTGACAGCTACAGGTTCTTGGGTATTCCTCGGCGAATTCCTCGCTTATGCTGAAGTAATCGAAGCTCAGGCTCCTTACTTTGCAACAAACCTCGAAGCTACAGCTGAAGGTGAAGGCGAAGTTGTTCTTACAGCTAAAGCTATCCTCACAGACGACGGCGAACTCTCCTACCAGTGGTACAAAGATGGCGCTGCTATCGAAGGTGCTACAGAAGCTACTTACACAGCTACTGAATCCGGTACTTATAAAGTAGTTGCTACAAGCACACTTGAAGGTACAACAGCTTCCACAGAATCCGCTGAATGTGTAGTTACTGTTACAACTCCCGCTCCCGCAGGTTTCGCAGTAACAGGTAACCTCAAGAAATCCGGTTCTACAGCTGATGCAACTTTCGAACTCATCGCTGATGGTGCTGTAGTTGCTACAACAACAGTTTCCGGTAAAACAGGTGCTTACGCATTCGCAGACGTAGCTGCTGGTACTTACACACTTAAAGTAACAAAATCCAAACATGCTGCAAGAGAATACGAAGTTGTAGTTGCTGACGCAGACGTTGCTCTCGACGTTGAAGTATGGCTCTACGGTGACGTAACAGCTGACGGTATGATCAACAACGCTGACGTTATGCAGATCAACCGTAAAGCTACAAACCAGGCTTCCGTATTTGATCAGGCTGCTAACCAGGATTACAGACTCGTTGTTGCTAACGTAACTGCTATCACAGGTTCTGATAAACTCATCAACAACGCTGACGTTATGCAGATCAACCGTAAAGCTACAAACCAGGCTTCTGTATTTGACAGACTCGTTTAATCTTAACGGTTAAAAGTTAATAAGAAAACCGCTTGTCTTTTGACAAGCGGTTTTTTTGTTTCGCGTGGGCGAAACAAAATTGAATGGCTTCCCCTTGAGGGGAAGGCTTGAGTGAAACGAGAGCCTGACGGGCTCGGGAGTGAATGACAGTCCGGTGGACTGTCAGAGCCGAGCCGTGGCCCGAACCGCAGTGAGGGAGGCTTGAGCAAAGCGAAAGCTTGGCGGAACGACACACAGGTCGTTCCCTACGGTGTGGTGATAAAGGCTCCCTCTGATGAGGGAGCTGTCAGTCATAAGACTGACTGAGGGAGAGAAAAACGTTTCCTTGCAACCCTAATATAAAATCGGGACGGAATTGAAATACCTCATTCTTGGGCGGAACGACACACAGGTCGTTCCCTACGGTTAACGGGAGGATTTATGACGCAAAAAAAAGACTGTGCATCGCACAGTCTTTTATTTTCTGTTACTTTTTCCCGTGATGCCCCATCCGTCAATGCCACTTCTTCTGAGAGCTCCGAAAATGCGGTATTTAAAGGCATCACTGTCTTTTTCGTGGGTATCAAGGAAGTTTTTCATATCTTCCCTTGAAGTATGCCCGTCGGCAGGGCAGACACTTTTCACTATCGGAATATCGTTTTTTAATGATGCTTTCTTTACGTCCTTTTCAGGCGCAAAGACAAGCGGTCTTATCATCCACAAATCTTTTCGGGACAGATAGGATTTAGGCGAAAAGCACCCGAGTCTGCCTTCGTTGAAAAGATTCATCATAAAGGTTTCCACAACGTCGTCGTAATGATGCCCCAGGGCAATTTTATTGCAGTTAAGCTCCTTTGCGGCATCGTGCAGAGCACCTCTTCGCATCCTTGCACATAAACTGCACGGATTTTCTTCTTCTCTCACGTCAAAGACTATCTGTCCTATCTGCGTTCTTATGATATGATAGGGGACGTTAATATTTTTGCAGAATTCTTCGATTTTACTGTAATCGGTTTCCTTACCACCAAATTGCGGGTCGAGGGTAACACCGACTATCTCATAATCGATACCGATAAAACGCCTTAACAGATGTAATCCGTAAAGGAGTATCATACTGTCCTTACCGCCCGAAATTCCAACTGCTATTCTGTCACCGTTTTCGATTAAGTCAAATTCTTGAATGGCTTTTCTCATATATCCTAAAATTCTTTGCATAATTCCTCCAAAAAGCTTTATTTGTCGGTTACACCTAATGATTATACAACATTTTTTTCTTATTTACAAGTGGCAGTTTCTATTGACTTTAAAGCAATAATATTATAAAATATAATTAACTATATAGAATGGAAAAGTATTATGCTTTTTGAAAAAGCAATACAGAAAGGCGGTAAAAATGTCAGGCGGATTTGTCAAAAAAGAGTCCTTGAGCACTCTGTTTGAGGAGTTTAAAAAATACAACTATATTGACCCTGCACTTTACGAAAGATACGACGTAAAAAGAGGTTTGAGAAACAGTGACGGAACGGGTGTCGTTGCAGGTCTTACCCAGATTTGTAACGTACACGGTTACGTTATCAACGAAGGTGAAAAACAACCCGTTGAGGGTGAACTCACTTTCCGCGGCGTTAACATAAAAGACCTTGTTAACTCCTGCAGGGAAGAACAACGCTTCGGATACGAGGAGGTAGCTTACCTTCTCTTGTTCGGTAGTCTCCCCGATAGAAAACAACTTGACTTTTTCAGAGTGGTTTTATCTCAGGCGAGAACTTTACCTGCAGATTTCATTCAGGATATGGTAATTAAAGCTCCCTCGAGAGATATTATGAATAAACTCGGAAGAAGTATCTTAGCACTTTATTCTTACGATGATTTTGCCGATGAGTCAAGCCTTGAAGGTGAGCTCCGCAAGGCACTTTATATCATTTCCAGAATGCCTGTTATTATGGTAAATGCTTATCAGACGAAAATTGGTCACTATGATAACGCGTCTACTTATTATCATCCTCTCCGCCCTGAAGAAAGTATGGCGGAAAGCATTTTGTCTACCCTTCGTCCCACAAGGGAATATACAAAAGACGAGGCACTTCTTTTGGACATTTGTCTTATGCTCCACGCTGAGCACGGTGGCGGTAACAACTCCACCTTTGCTTGTCGTGCGCTCACTTCCGCAGGTACCGACGCTTATTCTGCTTATTCGGGCGCTGTTGGTGCGCTTAAAGGTTTCAGACACGGTGGTGCCAACATCAAGGTTGTGCAGATGATTGAAGAAATCAAAAAAGGCGTTAAGAACTGGGAAAGCGACGACGAGGTAAGAGAATACCTTAGAATGATTATCGACAAGAAAAAAGGCGATGGCACAGGCCTTATTTATGGTATGGGACACGCAGTTTACACACTCTCTGACCCCAGAGCCGTTATTTTGCGTGACAGTGCCGAAAAACTTGCCACACAACAGGGTATGCTTGACGAGTTTGAGCTTTTAAAACGCATTGAACGACTCGCTCCCGAAGTTTTCCTCGAGAAAAAAGGCGACGGCAAGGTTGTTTGTGCAAACGTCGACTTCTACTCGGGATTTGTATATCGTATGCTTAAAATTCCGCTTGAGCTTTACACTCCGTTGTTTGCCGTTTCAAGAATGGCGGGTTGGAGTGCTCACAGAATTGAGGAGTTTATGACCTGTTCAAGAATTATTCGTCCCGCATATAAATCTATCGTTAAAAAGAAAGAATACTTACCACTTGACAAAAGATAATTTTGGAGGAAACTGTGAAAAGATTTCTGTGCTTACTTATTGCATTGACTTTTCTTCTTGGCGGTTGCACCTTTACGGGCAGAAACGTGGATAGTCTTCTGCGCCCGCCGATACTTTCCGATGAACAGAATGATATCTGGAAAGTGCTTAAAAAGTCTGATCCTGAAAACAGTATAAAGCTTGTATATCCTCAGAGGGGTGAAAACCGTTCTGCGATACTTCTTGCAAATGTTGACGATGAGCCCGGTGACGAGGCAGTAGTGTTTTTCCAGACGGCGTCTGCCGTTTCTTCGGCACCCGTCGGACTGAAAATCCTCGACAAAAAGGACGGGGAATGGGTTTTCGTATCCGAAACAGTTCTCGACGGCATACAGATTGAAGACGTTTCTTTGCTCAACGTAGGTACGGGCGTACCCATTATGGCGGTAGGACTTAACTACACGTCAGACGGCACACATCTTATTAAGATTTTGCAGTTTGACGGAAAAGAAATGCACACCGTTTTCTCAGGTAATTATCAGGTTAAGGAGTTCTACGATATGGACTCCGACGGAAACGACGATATTTTTATCGTCGAAAATCCCGAGTCTGAAGTGAAAATCTGGGCAAGGGCTTACAGATATGAAAACAATGATTTCAAGGAAATCGGTGCAGTTACTGTAAATCCTGAAATAACCCATTACGTTACCGTTGCAAGGGGTAACACTGCACAGGGTAAAGAAGCGGTATTTATTGATGGTTATAAGGGTACAGAGCTTATGACCACTGAAATTCTTACTTATGATAAGGAAAAATCCGCCCTTGTAAATCTTACCTATGACGGTGAAACACCGCAGAGATATCCCGTTGACAGAGCCCCCGTGGCAAACAGTATGGACCTGACAAACGACGGGATTATCGAAATTCCCGGGGTAAGACCTATGCCGGGTTACGACGAAACCGAGGAAGGTACGTTGTATCTTACCGACTGGTATCATTTTACCGACGTAGGCTTCGTTAAAAAAAGCTCTGCTTTTGTAAACACGGCACTCGGTTATATTTTCACCTATCCTGAAAACTGGATAGGCAGAGTTTCGGCAAAAGCACTTTCCGAAAACGAAATCGTTTTTTATGAATACAATGCCGAAAATGAGGTTTTGGGCAACGAGCTTTTGCACCTTCGCGTTGCTACGAGAAGTGACTGGCTCAGCAAAAAAATCCCCTCCGAGTATCAGCTTATTGATGCCGAAGGGCAGATAGTTTATCTCGCTAAAATATCAGGTGCGGAGTCCTCTTTCGCACTTTCTATATCAAAGGTAAAGGAATACTTTAACCTTAAGAAAGGAGTTCCCCGATGAAAAGAGTTTTGGTTTGTGAGGACGAAGACGTTATCCGCGACTTCGTGGTGATAAATCTTCAAAGGGCAGGCTACACCGTTACTGACGTAAACTGCGGTGAGGATGCAATCAGTGTCTACGACGAACAAAACGGTGATTTCGACGTGGCACTTTTAGATATCACGATGCCAGGAATGGACGGCTTCACCGTATGCAAGGAATTAAGAAAAAGATCGGCTACTTTGGGAATAATTTTCCTTTCTGCGAAAACTCAGGAAATGGACAAAGTCAGTGGTCTTATGCTTGGCGCCGACGACTACGTGACAAAGCCTTTCAGCCCGTCAGAGGTTGTGGCAAGGGTTGATGCGATTTATCGCAGAGTGTGTATGTCAACTGTCGGCAGAAATGACAATTCTTATATAAAAAGCGGTCCTTTCGTGCTTGACCACAAAGGCCGTACACTTACAAAAAACGGTAATCTTATCGACGTTACTCAGGTGGAATACCAGATTATGGAGCTTCTCTTGAAAAATAAGGGTATTGCTCTTGAACGTAACAAAATCCTCAACGAAATCTGGGGAGAGAATTATTATAACGACGATAAAATCGTCGACGTTAACATCAGACGTTTAAGAATAAAAATCGAAGATGAACCGTCTGAACCCGTATTTATCCAGACTATCTGGGGATACGGATACAAATGGTGCGAGAAGTAAGGAGTGTGCCTGGTGGCTTTTAAGAGTATTGCACAGCGTTGGTTTGTTAACAGCTTTGCCGTTATTCTTGCTATATTGCTTACCGTTGTGGCGGTGAGTGGAATTTTTATAAGAAATTATTACTACTCTTCGGTGCGTCAGGCACTGAACTATAAAGCGGAGTCTGCATCTGATATGATTACGCAGTATTCCCAGAATAACAGCTTTTCAAATACCATGAGAAGCTACGTTGAATCTTTTCCTGACAAGGATTTTATCGAGCTTATGGCAATAGATATCTACGGAAACGTTTCAATTACTTCAAGCGGTTTCGTTTATTCAAAAAAAGACCGTATGCCCGACTATAGCGATGCGTTAGAGAGCGTTGACGGAACAGGTTACTATATCGGTAAAATGGGCGGCCAGAAAATTATGGCGGTTACAAAACTTGCGGGTGTGGTAAACAACGAGATTTCGGCTTTAAGGTTTGTGGTTTCGCTTGAACACGTGGACACTATGATTTTTCAGCTTGTGGCGATTATTGCCCTTGCCGTACTGGCGGTACTGGCACTTGTATTTATATCGGGTCTTCTGTTTGTGAGAAGCATCGTAAAACCCGTACGAGAAATCGGTGTTGCCGCAAGAAAAATTGCAGGTGGTGACTTTAAAAGCCGTATCGATAAAACTTCCGAGGACGAGGTCGGTGAGCTTTGCGAAACTGTAAACTTTATGGCAGATGAGCTTGAGAAAAACGAAAAGATGAAAAATGAGTTTATTTCTTCGGTTTCCCACGAGCTTCGCACACCGCTTACCGCAATCAAAGGTTGGGCGGAAACCCTTATCGACACCGAAAACTACGACGTTACCACGATGAAAAAAGGTATGAGGGTAATAAGCTCGGAAACCGAAAGACTTTCCGAAATGGTTGAAGAGCTTCTCGATTTTTCTCGTATTCAAAGTGGAAGATTCAGTCTTAATATACAGAAAATGGACCTTCTTGCCGAGCTTGGCGAAGCGGCACTTATTTATGCCGAGAAGGCAAGAAAAGAAGATATCGAATTTATCTATGACGAGCCTGAAATGCTCCCCGTAATTTACGGTGACAAGAACAGACTTCGTCAGGTGTTTATAAACGTAATTGACAATGCTATCAAATATTCCGATGCGGGAGGACGTGTTAAAATCGAGGTTTTTGCACGTGAGGAAAATATTATGATCACCGTTTCGGATTCGGGTTGCGGAATAGCACCCGAGGATTTGCCGATGATAAAGAAAAAGTTTTTCAAGGCAAATCACACAAGACGCGGTTCGGGTATAGGACTTGCGGTTGTAAATGAAATTATTACTATGCATAACGGTACTATTGATATCGAAAGCACCTTGAACGTTGGAACAACGGTAATAATTACAATCCCCTTCAATATACCTGAAGAACCCGAGAAAGGAACAGAATAATGGGAAAAAATTTTAAAACTTCAATTGGCGGTCAGGCAGTAATGGAAGGCGTTATGATGCGCGGACCCCGTAAATCTGCTATGGCTGTCAGAAAACCTGATAAATCGGTTTACCTTGAGGAGTGGGATAACAAACCTCCGAAGAAAATTTCAAAAGTTCCGTTTATCAGAGGCTCTTTTAATTTTGTTTACAGTATGATAGACGGCTACAAATGTCTTATGAAATCGGCGGAAATTTCTACTGAGGGACTCGAAGAAGAAACTGAAAGTAAATTTGAAAAATGGCTCGAAGAAAAATGTGGCGAATGGCTTATGAAGATAATTATGGTTATCGCCTCAGTGCTCGGCGTTGCCATTTCGGTAGTGCTTTTTATGTATTTGCCTACTGTACTGGTAACGGCGGTAAAAGGCTTTCTACCCCCGTGGAGTTTCTCGCTTGTGGAGGGGATTATCAAGATTTTGATTTTTATAGGTTATCTTTCACTCGTTTCACTTATCCCTGATATGAAACGACTTTTCCAGTATCACGGTGCAGAGCATAAGACGATTTTCTGCTACGAAGCAGGTGAAGAACTCACTGTTGAGAACGTAAGAAAACAAAAAAGATTTCACCCCAGATGCGGTACAAGTTTTATCTTTATTTCACTTGCACTCAGTATTTTGGTGTTCTCAGTTGTAACATGGAGTAACCCTCTTGTCAGAACACTTTTGAAAATCGCTTTGCTTCCCGTTGTTGTGGGAATAGCTTACGAGCTTATTAAACTCGCAGGAAAATACGATAATCTTTTTACAAGGATTATTTCTTTCCCCGGACTTCAGATACAAAAAATTACCACTAAAGAACCCGACGACGACCAGATTGAGATTGCAATTGCATCTATGAAACCCGTTTTGCCCGAGGTTGAGGGTGAAGATAAGTGGTAAGTCTTAAAGAAATTACCGATGACGTAAAAAACGCCTTAAAAGAGGTGACCGAGGACTTTTCTTTTGAAGCCCGTGAAATAGTAAAGTCCGTTTTTTTGGTCAGTAACAGTGATATAATAGCAGGTAAAGAGGTCGAAGTTTCAAGGGCTTTGGAAATACGGCTTGAAAGTATAATCTCAAAGCGAAAAGAAAGATATCCGCTTCAGTACATCTTAGGGTCGTGGGATTTTTACGGCAGGGAATTCTTTGTTGGTGAGGGTGTACTTATCCCGAGAGCCGATACGGAAATCGTTGTGGAAAAATCTCTTGAGTTTCTTGGAAATAAAACTAACCCCAAGGTGCTCGATTTGTGTAGCGGGAGTGGTTGTATTGCAGTTACTTTAAAGCTTGAAAAATGTGATGCGACAGTAACTGCCGTTGAAAAATCCGAAAAAGCTTTCAGCTATCTTACAAAAAACTGTGACAAGCTTAAAGCTTGTGTGAACTGTATTTTAGGTGACGCTTTTGAATGCAATACGGATGATGATTTTGACCTTATAGTTTCAAATCCTCCTTACCTTACAAAAGAGGATATGGAAAATCTTCAGCAAGAAGTAAAATCTGAGCCTCATATGGCTTTATACGGCGAAGAGGACGGCTTGTTTTTTTACAGAGAGCTTACCCGTATTTACAGTGACAAGCTTAAAAAAGGCGGTATGCTTATTTATGAAATAGGCGATGGTCAGCATAGTCTGGTGGAAGAAATCCTTTTGCAAAATGGATTTAAGGATATCTCACAGACGAAAGATTACAATGGTATAATAAGATGTGTTGCGGGAATAAAACCGTAACGCTTTTAGAAAGGATGATACATTATGGCTAAAATTAAAGAAAATAAAGTGACAGACGAAAAACAGTCTGCCAAAATGAGGGCGTTGCAGACGGCAATCGACCAGATTGAAAAAGCTTATGGCGCAGGCTCTATTATGAAACTCGGACAGACAACAACACTCAACGTTGACGTAATCCCCACAGGTTCTTTAGGACTTGATATCGCACTCGGCGTAGGCGGTGTTCCGAAAGGAAGAATCGTTGAAATTTACGGTCCTGAATCTTCAGGTAAAACAACCGTTGCTTTGCAGATGGTAGCTCAGGCACAAAAGCAGGGCGGAACTGCAGCTTTTATCGACGTTGAACACGCACTTGATCCCGTTTATGCAGAAGCTTTGGGCGTGCAGATTGACGATTTGCTGGTTTCTCAGCCTGATACGGGTGAACAGGCACTCGAAATTACCGAGGCATTAGTTCGTTCAGGTGCTATCGATATCGTTGTAATCGACTCAGTTGCGGCTATGGTTACAAAAGCCGAAATTGAAGGTGATATGGGTGAAAGCCACGTAGGCCTTCAGGCAAGACTTATGTCTCAGGCTATGAGAAAGCTTACCGGTATTATCGGTAAATCCAACTGTGTTGCAATCTTCATTAACCAGATAAGAGAAAAAATCGGCGTTATGTTCGGTAACCCCGAAACTACAACGGGCGGCCGTGCACTTAAATATTTTGCAACCGTTCGTATTGACGTAAGAAAAGGTGAAGCTATCAAAGACGGCAACGAAATTATCGGTAACGTTACTAAATGTAAAGTCGTTAAAAATAAGGTGGCACCTCCATTTAAGGAATGTGTATTTGATTTGCTTTACGGCGAGGGTACTTCCTACGAAGGAGAAATTATTGATATCGGTACGGCTTTGGGCGTATTGGTTAAATCAGGTTCCTGGTACAGCTATAAAAACGAAAGAATTGGTCAGGGTAAAGAAAAGGTACGTCAGTTCCTTAAAGAAAATCCCGACGTTGCCAATGAAATTGAGCAGATTATCAGGGATAATATGGACAAACTTGTTTTTGCTCCTTCTAAAGGAACAAAGGGCGGTAACATTGAAATCCGCAAGGATGCAGAGCCTAAAGAAGATGCTAAAAGCAGCTCCGACGCACTTACAGATATAGTTTTGGACGTTGAAGCTGATATTGAAGACTTCGAATAATGGTAATCACAGACGTTTTTAAGAAAAAAGGTACTCGCTATCAGCTTGAGCTTGACGGCGAGTACTGGACTATTCTCGATATCGAAATTATCGCTGATTTTCACCTGAAAAAAGGCATGGAAATCGATGAGGATTTAAAGGACGAAATTCAGTCTGCCGCCGATTTCAGACGCGGAAAAGAGTATGCCCTCTATCTTTTGGGGTACAGAGACCACTGCAGAGCAGAGCTTATTAAAAAGCTTACAAAAAGTGTGGATATATCTGTTGCCGAAAAAATTGCGGACAGAATGGAAGAACTCGACCTTTTGAATGACGAGCGATATGCCGAAAAACTTGCAAAATATCTTACGACCGTAAAAAAACGCGGTCCTCACAGAGTATTGCAGGAGATGATTTTAAAGGGCGTTGACAGAAATACGGCAAAGGAAGCAATTGCTTCCCTTGAGGTGACAACCGACCCGTTAAAAGAACTTATTGAGAAAAAATATATAGGGTATCTTTCCGATGAAAAGGGCAGACAGAAAACTATTGCGGCTCTTTTAAGGAGAGGCTATGATTATAGCACGATAACCGATGCTATCTTAGAATTTACGGAGGAATAATATGTCTTTAAAGGTGGGAATGGTTTCTCTGGGGTGTCCCAAAAACCAGGTAGACGCAGAAATTTTACTCAAAAAAATCAAAGACAGAGGGTTTGTGTTAGAACCCGATTCAGGAAACAGTGACGTTATTATAATAAACACCTGTGGTTTTATCGAAAGTGCAAAGCAGGAAGCTATCGAAAATATCTTTGAATTCATCACCTTAAAAAACGAGGGAAGAATTAAAAAAATCATCGTAACAGGTTGTCTTGCAGAACGTTACCGCGGAGAAATCATTGAAGAAATGCCCGAAGTGGATGCGGTTGTAGGTATCGGAAGTAACGATAAAATTGTTGAAATTTTAGAAGACGTTTTAAAGGATAAAAAGATAACTTCTTTTGGTGATAAAACCTGTTTGCCGCTTGAAGGCGAAAGACTTCTCACAACCTTGCCTTTTTATGCTTATATAAAGATTGCAGAAGGCTGTGATAACCGCTGTTCTTACTGTGCAATCCCCTATATCAGAGGAAAGTTCAGAAGCCGTCCCATCGAAAATATTGTAAACGAAGCAAAATCTCTTGCCGAAAAGGGTGTTAAAGAGCTTATCGTAGTGGCTCAGGATACCACGAGATACGGTGAGGATTTGTATGGCGAATATAAACTTGCCGAATTGCTTCGTGAGTTATGTAAAATAGACGGATTTAAATGGATAAGAGTGCTTTATGCTTACCCTGAAAGAATTACGGATGAGCTTTTGGAAGTTATGGCACAAGAAGAAAAAATTGCAAAATATCTTGATATGCCGATACAACATTGTAACGGCGAAATTCTTAAAAATATGAACCGTCCTGGCAACCGCGAAAAGCTTGAAACTCTTATTAAAAAGATAAGAGAAAAAGTGCCTGGAATTACCTTGAGAACGACTCTTATCGCAGGTTTTCCGGGTGAAACCGAAAAGCAGTTTGAAGAGCTTTGCGAGTTCTCAAAAGAAATGGATTTTGAAAGACTCGGCTGTTTTGCCTACTCTCCCGAAGAAAATACTGTAGCGGGTGAGATGGAAAATCAGCTTCCTGAGGATATAAAAACCCATCGTGCAGAGATTATAACCGATGCACAGATTACTTCAATGATAATGAAAAATGAGCAGAAAATCGGCAAAACCATTACCGTTGTAACCGAAGGCTTTGACCGTCTTGGTGAGTGTTATTTTGGCAGAAGCGAAAGTGATGCTCCTGAAATTGACGGAAAAATCTTCTTTACGTCGGATAAAAAGGTGAATATCGGCGATTTTGTCGACGTTGTGCTTGAAGATACACTTGACGTGGACCTTTTGGGTTCTGCGGTAAATTAAAGGAGTGGCTCAGATGAATACACCTAACAAGCTTACTATTGTAAGAATTATTTTAGCACCTGTTTTTCTTTTCTTTTTGCTTTGTAAGACTGTGCCTTTTAATTATCTTTTGGCACTTGTAGTTTTTGCAGTTGCATCCATTACCGATGCTCTTGACGGACATCTTGCAAGAAAGCATAACCTTATCACGAATTTTGGTAAGTTTTTAGACCCTCTTGCCGATAAGATACTCGTTTTTTCGGCACTTATTGCTTTTATCGAAATGGATCTTGCTTCCTCTGTTGCGATTGTTATTATGATGGCAAGAGAATTTTTGGTAACGTCTTTAAGACTTGTAGCATCCGATAACGGAACTGTAATTGCCGCAAGTAAGCTCGGTAAACTCAAAACCGCTATGACTATGGCAAGCATTGTGATAATTCTGTGCATACTTTCCGTTTCTCCGTTTGTTACATTTTTTACGGTAGGTACCCTTTCTTTGATAAGCAATACACTTATCTGGATTGCTACTGCGATAACGCTCTTGTCCGGTGCCGAATATCTTATCAAGAACAAGGAACATTTTTTAAGTGATAAATAATTTGCAAAGGAATGAAGTCAATGTTTAAAAGACTCAGGGCAGATATTAATGCGATTAAAGAAAGAGACCCCGCAGCAAGAAATACCTTTGAAATTCTTTTGCTGTATTCGGGACTTCACGCGATTATGCTTCACAGACCTGCCCACTTTTTCTATAAACACAAATGGTTTTTCACAGCGAGATTTATCTCACAGTTTGCAAGACTCATTACGGGAATTGAAATTCACCCTGGTGCAACGATCGGTAAAGGCGTTTTTATCGACCACGGCAGTGGGGTAGTAATAGGCGAAACCACCGAAATCGGTGACGGTTGTACTATCTATCAGGGCGCTACTTTAGGTGGTACGGGTAAGGAAAAAGGCAAACGTCATCCCACACTCGGCAAGAACGTTTTAGTCGGCACGGGTGCTAAAATTTTAGGACCGTTTAAGGTTGGAGATAACTCAAAAATTGCCGCAAACGCAGTAGTTTTAGAGGAAATCCCCCCGAATTCTACCGCTGTCGGCGTACCTGCGAGGGTTGTAAAACAAAATGGTATTAAAGTTTGCGAGGATTTGGACCAGATTCATATCCCCGACCCCGTTTCACAGGAACTTTGTCTTTTACGCCATCGTCTTGACAAGCTTGAAAAACTTTTAAAAGAAGAAAAATAGTTTTTTTAAAACACTTTTCCATACTCGGAAAAGTGTTTGTTTTTTTGTAAAAAATCCCTTGCCTTTTTTATTAAAAAGTGGTAAAATTATAATGATGTAAAAGCAATTAAAAAACGCTGGAGGTTTTTGTTTTGTCGGACGTAAAAAGCAATGTTAAAAACGAGAATGAATGTCTGTACCGACAGGATTTTTTGCAAAAATGCAAAGACCTTTTAATTAAGCGTTTTGGCGAAGAAAGGTCTCCTCTTGCGTTGGTCAGAAGCTACGGATGTCAGCAGAACGTCAATGACGGCGAGAAGATTATGGGTATGCTTTCTGAAATGGGATTTGGCTTTACCGATGATACAAATCTTGCAGACGTTATAATCTATAACACCTGTGCCGTAAGGGAAAATGCCGAGAAAAAGGTTTTCGGATTTGTCGGTGAGCTTTCACACTGCAAGGCAAGAAGAGAGGAAATCTTAATAGGGCTTTGCGGATGTATGACCCAACAGGAGCATATTTCGGCTAAAATCAAAAAAAGTTATCCTCAGGTTGATTTTGTTTTCGGCACCCATGCATTGTACCGTTTTCCCGAAATATTTTATAATGCGTTAAGACGTGGCAAAAGAATTTTTGATATAGAAAATTCTGACGGTGTTATTGTGGAAGGTCTTCCCGTAAAGAGAATAAACCCTATTCAGGCGAGTCTTCCTGTTATGTACGGCTGCAATAATTTCTGCACCTACTGCGTAGTGCCTTTGGTAAGAGGCAGGGAACGTTCGAGAAAATCTTCGGACGTTTTAAAAGAAGCAAGGGAAATCGTTTCTCAGGGGTATAAGGAAATTATGCTTTTGGGACAAAACGTAAACTCTTACGGTAAAGACCTTGAAGACGATATCTCATTCCCCGAACTTTTAAGGGCAGTCAATGCGATAGAAGGGGACTTCAGGATACGTTTTATGACCTCTCACCCGAGAGATTGTACCAAAGAGCTTATCGATGCGGTGGCGGAATGTGAAAAGGTATGTAACCATATTCACCTCCCCGTCCAGAGCGGAAGTGACAGAATTTTAAAGCTTATGAACAGGCATTACTGCCGTTTTGAGTATTTAAAGCTTATAGATTACGCGAAAGAGAAAATCCCCGGTGTTATGTTTACATCGGATATCATAGTAGGTTTTCCAGGCGAAACCTACGAGGATTTTAAGGAAACTCTCAGTCTTATCAAAGAAGTGAAATATGCTTCGCTTTTCACCTTTATTTACTCAAAAAGAGTGGGGACGAAAGCTGCAGAGATGGACGACCCTGTTTCTGCTGCAGATAAATCTAAATGGTTTAACGAGCTTTTACTTGCTCAGCGGGAAATAACCGATGAGCTTTATAAAGAAGAAATTGGTAAAAAATACAGAGTGCTTATTGAACGCACCGCTGACGATAACGGGTACTTACTCGCAGGACGCACTGAAAACAATATTATTATTGATTTTGAGGGTGACCCGTCAATGGTGGGCGAATATGCAGAAGTTGAGATAGTTTCTGCAAATAATCGCTCTGTTACAGGAAAAATAACAGAAAGGTAGAAAGAAAATGAAACTTATTGAAATGGCAAGAGAAATGGGCAAGGAAATTCAGAATATGCCCGAGTACAAAAGACTTATGGCTGCTAAAGAAGCTAATGACAACGACAAGGAATTGCAGGATGGTATCGGCAAGTTTAACCTTAAAAGGCTTGAAATGAACAACGAAATGCAGAAACCCGAACGTGACGATGCAAAACTTCAGGCTTTGAACGAAGAATTGCAGAAAATCTATACAGAAGTTATGGGTAACGCAAGTATGATGGAATTCAATATCGCAAAACAGGAAATGGACGAAATTATGCAGCAGGTAAACGCTATTCTCACTATGTGTGTAAACGGCGAAGACCCCGAAACTTGCGAAATTCCTACAGGTTGCAGCGGAAGCTGTTCAACTTGCGGTGGTTGTCACTAATTTTAAAAAACAGGGTTACCATAAGCGCTTGGCAACCCTCTTTTCTGTTTTATGACATTAAAATTTTGAAAGGCGGATTTTACTGTGGGCAAACTTTCACCGATGATGCAGCAGTATATGGAAATAAAAGAAGCACACAAGGACTATATCCTTTTTTACAGACTTGGTGACTTTTATGAGATGTTCTTTGACGATGCTTTACTTGCGTCAAAAGAGCTTGAGCTTACTCTGACAGGCAGGGACTGCGGTCTTGAAGAACGCGCCCCGATGTGCGGAGTGCCTCACCATGCCTGTGACGTGTATCTTAAAAAGCTTATCGAAAAAGGGTATAAGGTTGCCATCTGTGAGCAGATGGAATCCCCGTATGAGGCTAAAGGCGTTGTAAAAAGAGAAGTAATAAGAATTACAACTCCCGGTACTGTCGTTGACGGCAATATGCTTCCTGAAGGTGAAAACAACTATATTGCAAGTATCTATTACGAAAAAAGCGGATACGGTATCTGCTTTGCCGATATATCAACGGGCGAGGTGCTTTTCACCGAGAGCAGTGAAGGTGACCCCGAACGCGGTATTATAAACGAGCTTTCAAAATTCAAACCCGTAGAAATTTTAGTAAACGAAAAATTCTTTGACTGTAAAGAAGCAGGAGCTTTTATAAAACAGAAGCTTAATTCTGTTGTCGGTGCAGTTGACAACGAAATTTACGACGAATCTTATTGTGTTAAGACGTTGCTTTCTCACTTTAAAAAGCAGAGCCTTTTTGAGCTTTCACTTGAAAACAGAAAAAAAGCTGTTTTTGCGGTAGGAAGTCTTATTGATTATTTCGTTAAAACCCAGAAAGAGGGAGCAGGAAGAATTACCGACGTTTCCTGCTATAACGACGAGCAGTATCTCTCTATTGACTTTACTGCGAGAAGAAACCTTGAACTTACCGAAACTATGCGTACCGGTGAAAAACGCGGTACACTTTTATGGGTGCTTGATAAAACCAAAACCGCTATGGGTAAAAGGCTTTTAAGAAAATATCTTGACCAGCCTCTTGCCAATATCCCGCAGATAACAAGACGTCAGTCTGCAGTGGGTGAGCTTTTGGAGAAAAATATCGACCGTCTTGAGCTTATGGAAGCATTAAGCGGTGTTTACGACCTTCAACGCCTTATGACCAAGGTGGTTTATAAGACGATAAATCCGAGGGAGATGAAGTCCTTAAGCTACACTGCTTCCCATCTTCCCGACGTAAAGGCTTTAAGCCGTACTTTTACGTCTTCGTTGCTTAAGGAAGTGGATTTAAGCCTTGATACCCTGGAAGACCTCCGTGCACTTATCGACAACGCTATAAGTGACGAGCCTCCCGTTTCTTTAAAAGACGGTGGAGTTATCAAGGAAGGCTATAATGCAGAACTTGACGAGCTTAAGTCAATTCACACCAACGCAAAAGGATATCTTGCAGATATCGAACAACGTGAAAAAGAAGAAACGGGTATTAAGAATTTAAGAATAAGCTATAACAGAGTTTTCGGATATTTTATCGAGGTTACCAAATCAAATCTTGATATGGTGCCCGACAGATACATAAGAAAACAGACTCTTGTTAATTGCGAAAGATATATAACCGAAGAATTAAAAGAGCTTGAAAGTAAGGTTTTGTATGCAACCGATAAGATGATTGCGCTTGAAACAAAGCTTTACGACGAGATAAGACAGACAGTTTTTGAAAATCTTGAAAGAATTGAAAAAACTGCTTCGTCAGTAGCTCAGCTTGACGTTTTAGCTTCCCTTGCTCAGGTTGCAAAAGAGCAAAATTACGTTTGCCCTCAGATGTCTGTAAACGGTGAAATCCGCATAACAGACGGTAGACACCCCGTTGTTGAGGCTATTCTTGATGAAGGAAACTTTATTCCGAACGACGTTTTCCTTGACGGCAAAAAGAATAATATTGCGGTGATTACAGGCCCTAATATGGCAGGTAAATCAACGTATATGCGTCAGGTGGCGCTCATTGTTATCATGGCGCAGATGGGAAGTTTCGTCCCCGCAAAGGATGCGGTGATTTCCCTTACCGATAAGGTGTTTACCCGTGTAGGCGCTTCGGATGACCTTACTGCGGGTCAGTCAACCTTTATGGTGGAAATGAGTGAGGTTGCACATATTCTTAAAAATGCGACGCCTCACAGTCTTGTGATACTTGATGAAATCGGACGAGGTACTTCAACCTTTGACGGTATGAGTATCGCAAAAGCGGTAGTTGAACATATTGCTACCGAGAAAAACTTAGGCTGCAAGACACTTTTTGCAACGCATTACCACGAACTTACTGCACTTGAAAACGAGTATGAAGGCGTTGTGAACTACAATATCGCCGTTAAAAAACGCGGTGACGAGATAATTTTCTTAAGAAAAATTGTAAAAGGCGGAGCAGACGAGAGCTATGGTATCGAGGTTGCAAAACTTGCAGGTGTTCCCCAGAAGGTTATAAAAAGAGCAAAAACAATTCTGTCGGAGCTTGAGATAAGCGTCGGTAAACCCGACCTTACCTATCATATTGAGGAAGCTTCACAGATTTCATTTGAAGATGAACAGAGTGAAAAAGTTATAAAAGAATTAAGAAAAGTTGACGTTGATAATCTCTCTCCGAGAGAGGCTCTTGACACTCTTTACGAGCTTAAAAATTATCTTAACGGACTTGAGTAAAGGAGGATAGTGATGGCGCAGATTCGTGTACTTCCGAAAGAGGTTTCGGAGCTTATTGCGGCAGGTGAGGTTATTGAACGCCCTGCATCTATCGTAAAAGAACTTATTGAAAACTCAATAGATGCAAAAGCAACTTCAATTACCGTTGAAATTCAAAACGGCGGTATACGTTTTATCAGAATTTCCGATAATGGCTGCGGTATCGCTTCTTCTGACGCTCCTACTGCCTTTTTACGCCATGCTACGAGCAAGGTGAAAGAGAAAAACGACCTTGACAATATCGGAACTTTAGGCTTCAGGGGTGAGGCTCTTGCTTCTGTTTCGGCAGTTTCAAAGGTTGAACTTATGACGAAGACCAAAGACGAAGAACTCGGTACTTACTTGCGTATCAGTGCGTCGGAAATTGATGAAGTGCGTGAAACGGGTTGTCCCGACGGCACTACGATAACTGTCAGGGATATTTTTTACAACGTTCCTGCAAGACTTAAATTCCTAAAAAAAGACGTTACTGAGGCTAATGCCGTTGCGAGTATAGTTGAAAAAATCGCCCTTTCTCATCCTGAGATCTCCATCAAGTTTATAAGAGATAACAAGGTGATTTTCATAACCCCTGGTGACGGTGAGCTTCTGAGCGCTATTTACACCGTGTTCGGGCGTGATTTTGCAAACGGAATGCTTCCCGTGGAATATGAGTTTAACGGGATTAAAGTTAAGGGATATACTTCAAAGCCGATGTTTCACAGGGCTAACCGCTCGATGCAGCATTTTTTCATAAACGGCCGTTATACCAAAACTCGCACCTGCGGTATTGCTCTTGAGGAAGGATACAAGGGTGCTATGATGGTGGGAAAATTCCCTGCCTGTGTTTTGGAACTTGAAATGCCGTTTGACAGGGTTGACGTTAATGTCCACCCCGCTAAGATTGAAGTCCGTTTTGTTGACGAACACGCGGTGTTTGACGCAGTTTATTTTGCTGTAAAAAGCGCTATTGCAAAGGATAATGAGCTTATAAGCCATGCTACTGAAACAAAAAAAGAAGAAAAAATTACTCCCCCTGATATAGCAACTCCATTCAGTAATAAATGGGTATCTGCCGTTCAGGAATCAATACCCACCGTGGTAAGAACTAAACCTGATTTTGATTATAAAAGCTTTGCCGCTTCCCACAAGGATATGAAGGACGTTCGCACGGTGTTTGAGTTCCACAGCCCCGTGGCTGAAGAACCTGAAATGCAAAAAGAACCCGAAATTCCAAAACAGGAAGAAAAAGAAAGCTTATCCTTTACCGTTATCGGTGAGATTTTTATGACCTATATTTTAGTGCAGACCGATGAAGAATTTGTAATCGTTGATAAACATGCGGCGCACGAAAGAATACTTTACAACAAGCTCAAAAATGATTTTGAGGAGCTTGACAAACAGCTTCTTCTTACCCCCGTTACCGTTTCTCTTTCAAGACAGGAATGTGAAACGGTTATGAAGGAAACTGAGCTTTTGTCTAAACTTGGATTTACCGTTGAGGACTTCGGACTCAACACGATACTTATAAGAGAAGTACCTGCCGTTGCTTCAAAAGCCGATTCAAAAGAGATGTTTATGGACGTTGTTTCAGGACTCTTGCAGAATAAAAAATCAAATCTTCCAGAAAAGATTGAAGATATTCTTCACAGAATTGCTTGCAGAAGTGCAGTTAAAGGACACGACAAGAACAATATTGCAGAGCTTTGCGATCTTGTTAACACTGTGTTTTCCGATGATAACGTACGTTATTGTCCTCACGGAAGACCCGTTATGGTGCGTTACACCAAAAAAGAAATTGAAAAGCTTTTTGGACGAATTGTTTAGGTGGTATAAAAATGAAAAAAATTCCGCTTGTGGCTGTGGTAGGCCCTACTGCTTCAGGAAAAACGGCACTCGGTGTTAAGATTGCAAAGCATTTTAACGGCGAAGTAGTTTCTGCCGATTCAATGCAGATTTATAAGGGTATGGATATTGCTACCGCTAAACCCACAAAAGAGGAAATGGAAGGCGTACCTCATCACCTTATGGATTTTTTAGAGCCTGAAAAGAGTTTTTCCCTTGCCGAATACGTGTCACTTGCAACCGAAGTGATTGCAGATATCCATAAAAGAGGAAAACTTCCGGTACTCGTTGGTGGCACGGGGCTTTATATAAACACTTTGCTTGATAATATCACTTTAGGTGACAGTGGCGGTGACGAAGCTTTAAGAGAAGAACTTTTAAACGAAGCTAAGGAAAAAGGTAACGCTTACGTTTTGGAAAAGCTCAGGGAAATTGACCCTGAATCTGCAAAAAACCTCCACGAGAACAATATTTACAGAATAGTCCGTGCGATTGAAGTTTTCCGCCTTACCGGTAAAAAAATGTCCGATTGGGTGAAAGAAAGCAGAAATGCACCTTCCCCGTATGACTTTTGCATAATAGGACTTAATTATAAAGACCGTGATAACCTTTATGCGAGAGTCAACAAACGAGTTGATATTATGATGAGTGAAGGACTTTTGGACGAGGCAAAAAAGGTGCTGAGCGGTGAGCTTAAAACCTCTGCTCAGGCTATAGGATATAAAGAGCTCAGACCCTTTATAGATGGGGAATTACCGCTTGAAATCTGCATCGAAAAATTAAAGCAGGGTACCCGTAATTATGCTAAAAGGCAGCTTACGTGGTTCAGGAAAGATGAGCGCATAAACTGGATTTATCCTGACGAAGAAAAAAACTTTGAAAAAGTTTTTGAAAAATCTGTAAAAATCATAGAAAATTCTCTTGATTTGTGCTAAAATGATATATATACCTATTTTCAGTTCCGTGAGATAGAGAAAAGGAGGAAAAATAGATGAAAAATATTAATTTGCAGGATGTCTTTTTGAATCAGGCAAGAAAGGAAAAAATCGCTGTAACGATTTATCTTACGAACGGTTTTCAGTTCAGGGGCGTTGTAAGAGGATTTGACAGTTTTACTGTGGTTTTGGATTGCGACGGTAAGCAGAATCTTGTTTACAAACACGCGATCTCAACAATTATCCCTTCGAAATCCATTTCTATTTTGTCTGCTGATGAGGATGTGGAATAAGTGAACTCTGCAAAGGTTGTAAGAATTTCGACAATTGTAATTGCCGTTTTTATGATAGTTTACGTTGTCTGTCAGCTTTTCCGTTTCGACGGTGATAATTACGCAACACAGACAGTCTATGAGCAGACGGTTTACGAATCTATTCCGGTTGAAGGAATTCTTTTCAGGGAAGAAACTGTGATACCCGTTGGAAAAAACGGTATTATGAGTTGTAATTATTCGGTTGGTGAAAAGGTTTCCACCAAAACAAAACTCGGAAGCCTTTATCAGAACCAGAAAGCTATTGATACAGAGCGTGAGCTCAAAAACATTGAGAACACTCTTGGTACTCTGGAAAAAATTCAGGGGCAGAGTGATTCTGTCGATATCGTAAAACCTGAGATCTTAAACAATGCAATAGGCGAATACGGCGACAGACTTATTCTTGCACGTGAAAATGAAAATTTTGCAGACCTTTTTGAAATTCGCGCAGGACTTACTGAGGCGTATGCAAAAAGGGACGTTTTGTTAAACGGTGAGGCAGACTATACCGAGAACATAAACAATCTCAAATCGCAGAGAGATTCTCTCAAGTCTTCGCTCGGTACTTCAGAAAAGGCATTTTATTCTACGGCTGCCGGGTATTTCGTTGACCATATCGACGGCGGTGAATCTGTTTTCACCGAAGAATATCTTTATACGCTCAAGGCTTCTGAGGTTAAAAATTATATTGAAAATTATGAAGGATATAAAGCGGACGATTCGTCTGTTAAGGTTGTAAAAGACCATAACTGGTTTTACGTGACGGTTGTTCCCGAAGAAAAGGCAAACAATCTTAAAACGGGAAACAAGGCTGAGCTTAGTTTTCCCAACCAGAAATCCACCGTTTCCGTTACTGTAAAATCCGTGGAGTTTGATGAAGAAACCAAGGCTTACAAGGTTATTTTCAGGGGTGACACTGTAAATGATTTTCTTTTGAGCACAAGGGTACAGTCGGCTAAGGTTATGATAACTCCTCACAAGGGTATTAAGGTCCCCAAAAAAGCGTTGCGTTTTAAGGACGACGAAATGGGTGTCTATATTAAAACGATGAATAAAATCTATTTCAGAAAGATAGACAAGCTTTACGAGGGAGACGATTTTATAATCAGTAAAACTTATTTTAATAATACTGATGGCTATCTTGAACTTTATGATGACGTAATTGTGAAGGGTAAGGATTTGTATGATGGAAAACCTCTCGTATAAGGAAAGCATTTATGAGAATTTAAAAGTTATCCGTGAAAATATTTTGTCTGCTGCCGAAAAATCCGGCAGAAACCCTGAAGATATTTCGGTTATGGCAGTTACCAAAACAGTGCCGTATGAAATAGTTAACGAGGCGTTTAAAGCAGGTGTTTCGCTCCTTGGTGAGAACAGAGTACAGGAGTTTAAGGAAAAATTACCACATTATGAGGCACCTAAAGATAAAATTCATTTCATTGGACACTTGCAGACAAACAAAATTCGCGATATAATAGATAATGTAAGTATGATTGAATCTGTTGGAAGTTATCATCTTGCCGAGGCACTTTCAAAGGAAAGTATAAAACGTGGCATAACAACCTCCGTTTTACTGCAGGTGAATATCGGTGCCGAGGAAACAAAAGGCGGATTTTTAAAAGAAAATCTGACAGATTCTTTAAAACGTATAAAAGAACTTGAAAACTTAAAAATCTGCGGGCTTATGGCTATACCGCCAAGACTTTCAAGTGCGGATTATTTTAAAGAAATGCAGGAACTGTTTTTGTTCTGCAAAGAATTAAACCCTGATTTTTCCGTTTTGTCTATGGGAATGTCGGGTGACTACTGCGAGGCGATAGCCTGCGGTGCTACACAGGTAAGGTTGGGACGTGCTCTTTTCGGAGAACGTCGGATATCATAAATTATTTTGAAAGGCAGGATTAATTATGGGCTTGATGGACAAAGTGAAAGGTATGTTTTCTGAAGAAGAAGTGTGGGAAGAAGAGGAAGAAGGCGGCTACGGTGCTTCAACTGAAATACCTTATGAGCCTTTTAAAAAAGAACCCGTTAAGACAACTGTCACTGAACCTGCTCAGGTAAACAGAGGTAAGGTTGTTAACATTCACGCTACTACTCAGCTTCAGGTAATGCTTGTAAAACCTGAACGTTTTGAAGATGCACGTACAATCGCTGAACATCTTAACCAGAAACGTACTGTTGTGCTTAATCTTGAATCTGCTTCCAAAGAGCTTTCCAGACGTTTGCTCGACTTTTTGAGTGGCGTTGCTTTTGCTAACGGTGGCGAAGTAAAAAGAGTTGCTAACAGCACTTACATCATTACTCCCTCCAACGTTAATCTTATGGGAGATTTGCTTGACGAACTTGAAAGCAGCGGTCTTTATTTCTAAATGGATAAAGAACTGAAAGAAAAAGAATATTTTCTTGCCGGTATAAGAAACCTTATCGAACTCTCGCAAAGGCAGGATGTTATGAGGTTTTCAAGCTTTTTGAATGAAACCGAACGTGCTCTTGCCGAACCGATAGTAAAAAAGAGTAAAGTTTCTTACAGGTTTTACGGAGGATTTCCTGATGCACAAAGGGTAGTGCTTGGAGTTTTCCCCGACGGTTATGAAGCACTCGACGAATATTTCCCGATATCAGCTTTTACAGTGACCTATCCTGAAAGCTTTAAGCTTTCTCACAGAGATTTTCTCGGGACACTTATGGCACAGCAGATAAAAAGGGAGATGCTTGGCGACATAATAGTTGCTGACGGCAAGGCAAACGTTTACGTGCTTGAACGCATAGAAAAAGTGATTTCGACGCAGATAGATAAAATAGGTGGCGTCGGGGTTACAGTTATAAAAGGGATTGACAGTCAATTAGAAGTTTTACAGAAGTTTAAACCCATAAAGGGGACACTCGCATCACTAAGACTTGATGCGGCGGTTTCTTTGGTGACGGGGGTAAGTCGTGAAAAAGCGTCTTTTCTTATCTCCTCAAAATGTGTGTGTTTAAATTACCTTGAGAAAAATCAGGGAACTGTGAAACTCAGTGAAGGGGATATTCTCTCTGTACGCGGTTATGGAAAATTCAGGCTTACACAGATAGGTAACGAAACGCGTAAGGGAAGAATAAGCGTAATTTTTGAAGCTTATATAAACTGATAATTTTTTGGGAAAGTGGGAATTTGTTATGAGCAAATCAATGAAAACTTTTGAAAAATCAGCATTTGGCTACCGCCCTGAAGACGTAGATAATCATATCGACGAGTTGAATCGTCAGATTGCTACTCTGGAAGCTGAAAAAGAAGAACTCGTTGCTAAAATGAGAGTTTTGGCTGAAAAAATCAATGAGTACCGTAAGGACGAAGCAGACCTTAAAGATGCGCTCCTCGGTGCACATAAGATGGGAAATACCATCATCAATGAAGCTAAGGCGAAAGCTGAAGCTATGATAGCTGAAGCTTCAACCCGCGCTGACCGTTTGGTTTACGATTCTCAGAAACAGGCTGAGGAAGCTATCAATGCTATCCAGAAGCAGGTTGACAAAGAGAAAAAAGCTTTGACAAAAATGCAAAAAGAAGTTTCCGACTTCAAGTCCACACTTCTTGCTACTTATAAACGCCACCTCAATCTTATCACAGGATTGCCTGAAGTTGAAGAAAAAGAAGAAGCACCTGCTGAAGTTGAGGTAAAAGAGGAAGCTTTTGAAGAAGTTAATGAAACTTTATTTGAAGCTCCTGCAGAAGAGGCAGAAGAAATCGCCGTAGAAGAGCCCGAAGCACCTGCTCTTGTATCCGTTGAGGAAGAGGAAGAAGAGGAAGACGTTTCTACAATGCGTTTTGAAAAGGTTGCAGTTGAGGAAGAAAAACCTACTTTCGTACCTGCCCGTAAAACAGCGTTTGAAGAAAAATTCGGCGAACTTAAATTCGGAAGAAATAACAATAACTAATATAAGTTGCCGCAATTTATTGCGGCAACTGATTTTACTGTTGTGCGGAGGTAAAATATGAAAAGGCATATCGCACTTTTGATGTCGACGGCATTTGTTGTGTTGGATCAGTTTTTTAAGATTTTGGCTATGGATAAACTTGAGCCTATCGGTTCTTTACCGATTATCCCCGATATATTCCATCTTACTTACATCGAAAACCGCGGTGCGGCTTTTGGTATGATGGAAGGCAAAAAATGGGTGCTTATCGGTCTTACCGCAGCGGTTTTGCTCGTTGCAGTTTTGCTTGTACTGGCAGGTAAGCTTGAAAGCAATAACCACTTGTTGTTTTCTGTATGTACCATTATCGGTGGCGGTGTAGGAAATCTGATTGACAGAATTTACAGAGGCTTTGTGGTGGATTATATTCATCTTAAATTAATAAATTTTGCTGTTTTCAACTTTGCTGATATCTGCGTCACACTTGGTACTGTATGGCTTCTTTTGTATCTCGTTCTTGATATGAAAAAAGAAGCGTCGGGAGAAAAGTAAAGTGCTTGAGTTTTTAGTTGAAGACGTTTTTGGCGGTGAACGTATAGACGTTTTTCTTGTCGAAAAGCTTGAGGGTAAAACACGTTCTGCCATACAGAAAATGCTTGTTGACGGTGCCGTAAAATTAAACGGCAGTACCGCTTCTAAAAACGCAAAGCTCAAATTGGGTGACAGGGTGGAGATTACTTTACCTGAACCTAAAGAGCTTGACGTTGTACCTCAGGATATTCCGCTTGATATTGTGTACGAGGACGACGATTTGCTTGTTGTGAACAAGCCTAAGGGAATGGTTGTGCACCCTGCGGCAGGAAATGAAGATAACACCCTTGTAAATGCACTTTTGTATCACTGTAAGGATTCGCTTTCGGGGATAAACGGAGTAATCCGCCCAGGTATCGTGCATAGAATAGATAAAGACACAAGTGGACTTTTGATAGTTGCAAAAAATGATACGTCTCATATAAATCTTGCAAGTCAGATTGAAAAACACAGTTTCACGAGAATGTATCATGCGGTGGTTTACGGTAACGTAAAGGAAGATGAGGGTACTGTAAAAACTCTTATCGGAAGGCACCCTAAAGACCGCAAGAAAATGGCGGTTGTCGCAAAAGACGGAAGGGAAGCCGTTACCCATTTTAAAGTAATTGAACGACTTGAAGGGTACACTTATCTTGAGCTTAGGCTTGAGACGGGCAGAACCCATCAGATAAGAGTGCATATGGCATCTTTAGGACATCCCGTTGCGGGTGACCCCGTATACGGTCCCAAGAAAGTTATCACTTCGCTTGAAGGTCAGTGCCTGCACGCAAAGGTTATTGGATTTGTACACCCTAAAACGGGTGAGTATTTAGAATTTGACAGTGATTTACCGTATGTTTTCACGGAATTTCTGAGAAAGAACAGACGGTAAAAGAAAGGGTTGGTAATAAAAATGGATGCAGCTTTGAAAAAAGAACTTATGAAAAAAGCTTGTAAAATAAGAATGGGAGTTATTGAAGGCACCTTTAATGCAAAATCAGGTCACCCGGGAGGATCGCTTTCTATCGCAGACGATCTTGCATATCTCTATTTTGTGGAGATGAACGTTGACCCCAAAAATCCCGATATGAAAAACCGTGACAGATTTGTTCTCTCAAAAGGACATACTGCACCCGCACTTTATGCAACTCTTGCACTTAAAGGATTTTTCCCCGAGGAAGAACTTAAATCTCTCCGCCATATAGGCTCAATGCTTCAGGGTCACCCCGATATGAAGCATATTCCCGGCGTTGATATGTCAAGCGGTTCTCTGGGTCAGGGAATTTCTGCCGCATGCGGTATGGCGCTTTCTGCTAAAATTTCAGGCGATGATTACCGTACATATACAATTTTAGGCGACGGTGAAATCGAAGAAGGTCAGGTTTGGGAAGCTGCTATGTTTGCGGCTCATTATAAGCTTGATAACCTTGTCGCTATCGTTGACAACAATAATCTCCAGATTGATGGTACTGTAGCAGAGGTTATGTCCCCTTATCCCATTACGGATAAATTTGCGGCATTCGGCTGGCACGTTATTACAATCGACGCTCATAACTTTGACGAGATTGAAAAAGCTTTCAACGAAGCTAAAACAGTTAAAGGTAAACCTACTGTTATCGTTCAGACAAGTGTTAAAGGTAAAGGCGTTTCCTTTATGGAAAATCAGGTTTCATGGCATGGTGCGGCTCCCAATGCAGAACAGTATGAGACAGCTATGAACGAATTAAATAAAGCTTACGATGCACTTAACTAAGGAGGGGTAAAGATGTCAGAAATCAAAAAAATCGCTACCCGTGACAGCTACGGTAACGCTCTTGTTGAGCTTCAGAAAGAAATTAAGGATCTTATAGTTCTTGACGCAGACTTAGCGGCTGCTACAAAGACACAGACTTTCAAAAAAGCAGTACCCGAAAACTTCTTTGACTGTGGTATTGCAGAAGGTAATATGATGGGCGTTGCAGCAGGTCTTGCGGCAACAGGAAAAACAGTTTTTGCAAGTTCTTTTGCAATGTTTGCGGCAGGAAGAGCTTTTGAAATTATCAGAAACTCTATTGGTTACCCTCATCTTAACGTAAAAATCGGTGCGACTCACGCTGGTATTTCTGTTGGTGAGGATGGTGCAACACATCAGTGTAATGAAGATATCGCTTTGATGCGTACTATCCCCGGAATGACAATTATAAACCCCGCTGATGACGTTGAAGCACGTGCCGCTGTAAAAGCTGCAGCACGTCATAACGGACCTGTTTACCTCCGCTTCGGAAGACTTGCAGTTCCCGTGTTCAACGATGAAGCAACCTATAAGTTTGAGCTTGGCAAAGGCATTACTTTAAAAGAAGGCAACGATATAACGATTATCGCAACAGGTCTTATGGTAAATGAAGCAATGATTGCCGCAAAAGAATTAGAAGAAAAAGGCGTTAATGCAAGAGTAATCAATATTCATACCATTAAGCCTATCGACCGCGATATTATTGTTAAAGCTGCAAAGGAAACAGGAAAAATTCTCACAGTTGAAGAACATAACGTTATCGGTGGCCTTGGCAGTGCCGTTGCAGAAGTTGTTTGTGAAGAAGCTCCCTGCAAACTTCAGAGAATCGGTGTTGAAGATAAATTCGGATTCTCAGGTCCTGCAGTTGAACTTTTGAAGCTTTTCGGACTTTCTGCTGAAAACATCGTAAACAAAGCTTTGGAAATGGTTAAATAAAAATGAGGGAGAAATTTTCTCCCTCGTAAATTTTACTTGACAAAAAGGTTACTATATAATATAATCAAAATGTTGTAGAGTTTTTAAAAGCCATTGGATTTATCCGATGGTGTTGTTTTTAACAGCAAAACTTTTGAAAGGGACGGCAAAAAGCCGTGACAGGTAATTATTATGGCAAAACCCGTAATCCTGACCAGTGAAGGTCTTGCAAATCTCGAAAACGAGCTTGAAGAGCTCAAAACTGTTAAAAGAAAAGATATTGCCGATAAAATTAAGGTAGCTATTTCTTTCGGTGACCTTTCCGAAAACAGTGAATATGATGAAGCTAAAAATGAGCAGGCTATGATTGAAGCAAGAATTTTGCAGATTGAAACAATGCTCAAGAATGTTAAAGTATTGGACGTTGACGAACTTAATACCGACGTTGTTAACGTTGGAAGTAAAGTTAAACTCAAAGACGTTGAGTTTGATGAAGAAGAAACGTTCCATATCGTCGGCTCTACTGAGGCTGACCCTGCAAACGGAAAAATCTCCGACGAATCTCCCGTTGGCAAAGCTTTGCTCGGACATAAGGTTGGGGATAAAGTGGATATCACAGTGCCTTCCGGTGCTGTAATTTCCTACGAAATTCTGGAAATCATGATGTAATTTTTCAAAGCAGGGATAGGGCATGGCTCTATCCTTCTTTTAGAAAGGAAATGTAATATGAGTGACGTTGTAAACGCTCCCATCGAGCAGACAGAGGACTTAAATGAACTTTTGCGTATCCGCAGAGAAAAACTTAGCACTTTGAAAGAAGAAGGTAAAAACCCCTTCGAAATCACAAAGTATGACGTTACTGCACACAACGCAGAAATCCGTGAAAAATTTGAAGAACTTGAAGGCAAAACTGTTTCTATCGCAGGTAGAATGATGAGCCGCCGTATTATGGGTAAAGCAAGTTTTATGGATATCCGTGACGGCAGTGACCGTATGCAGGTTTACGTAAAACGTGATGATATCGGTACTGATGAATATGCTGATTTCAAAAAATGGGATATCGGCGATATCGTTGGTGTTGAAGGTTTTGTTTTTGTAACACAGAAAGGTGAGATTTCTGTTCACGCACAGAAAATTACTCTTCTTTCCAAATCTTTGCGTCCTTTGCCCGAAAAATTCCATGGTCTTAAGGATACTGATACAAGATACCGTCAGCGTTACGTTGACCTTATCGTAAATCCTGAAGTTAAGGATACTTTTGCAAAACGTTCAAAAATTATCCGTGAAATCAGAAACTTCCTCGATGACCAGGGCTTTATGGAAGTTGAAACTCCTATGCTCGTTTCCAACGCAGGTGGTGCGGCTGCACGTCCTTTTGAAACACATTTCAATGCACTTAATGAAGATTTCAAACTCCGTATTTCTCTTGAACTTTACTTGAAACGTCTTATCGTAGGCGGTTTTGAAAGAGTTTACGAAATCGGCAGAGTTTTCAGAAATGAAGGCCTTGACACAAGACATAACCCCGAGTTTACTTTGATGGAACTCTATCAGGCTTATACCGATTACCACGGTATGATGGACCTTACAGAAAACCTTTTCAGACACGTTGCAACTAAGGTTCTGGGTACAACAAAAATCGTTTACAACGGTATCGAAATGGACCTCGGCAAACCCTTTGAACGTATTACAATGGTGGATGCTGTTAAGAAATATGCAGGTGTTGACTTTAACGAGGTTAAAGATACTGAAGAAGCTAAGAAACTTGCTAAAGAGCATCATATCGAATTTGAAGACAGACATCAGAAAGGTGATATCTTAAGTTTGTTCTTTGAAGAATATGCAGAAGAACATCTCATTCAGCCTACATTTGTTATGGACCATCCGATTGAGATTTCTCCTCTTACCAAGAAAAAACCCGAAGATCCCGCTTATACAGAACGTTTTGAGTTCTTTATGAACGGTTGGGAAATGGCAAACGCTTACTCCGAACTTAATGACCCCATCGACCAGAGAGAACGTTTTAAAGCTCAGGAAGAAATGTTTGCTCAGGGTGATGAAGAAGCAAACCATACAGACGAAGATTTCTTAAATGCTCTTGAAATCGCTATGCCCCCCACAGGTGGTATCGGTTTCGGCATCGACCGTATGTGTATGCTCCTTACAGACTCCGCCGCAATCCGCGACGTACTCCTCTTCCCCACAATGAAACCGATTGACTAATAACTTTCTATAAGTTGCTATATCTGAACTAAACAGGACTTATCTAAGGTGTTTAAGCCAAACCTTAAACCAATTTAAGCCGAAGTTAAGCCAAATCCGAATTTGAAATTATGCAAATTCAGGTGGATGGAGATAGCATACGATAAGTTCATACTATTTAAGCCCGTTGAGAATGCTCATGTACGGTAAGGAAGCAAGCAACCGAAAACAAGAGATAGACCGCCAGCACTACACTATTCCGAACCAAAGACCAAAAGATAAGCATTGTGGGAAAATCTAAACTTTTGGATTTTCCTACAATGCCAACTACGG
>JBGVGI010000093.1:0-1657 GCA_045121595.1 Oscillospiraceae bacterium
ATAATCCTAAATTATTCACGGAACAGTTTCTTTCCTAAAAACTGACCCATGAATCATAAAAATAATTCATGCAGACTCAACTAATCATTTTACTCCTGACAAAAGGGTATAGTATCCCTGTGACAGTTTTATGAATGATTATTGAGCTGTCAAGGTTCGTTAATAGTTGCTATTCCAGCTGTACATGTAGCTTGCTGATATTGGAAAGAGTCTCGTAGAACTCGTTCTTATAAGGGCAACTGCTACACAGCTTGAATGTTATATATCTTGCTGAATGGGTTACTTTTGCAGCAATCTTCAGCAGTTTTAAACGGACGGTATCTATGCGTTGTTTTCTCATATTTGCAGATAACGCCAATCGTCTAAACCAATTAAATATGTTATAAGCAAGTGCATGTACCTGAAGCCGGTTTGCATTCACTACTCTAGAATGACTGCTTACGGAAGCAAAATCAAAACCTGATTTACTCTCTTTGATAAAGTTTTCCATCAGTCCTCTTTTACAGTAAAACTTGATGAGGTACTCTGGTGATGAATCCATGTTTGTCACAACAAATGTAAACATGTAAGTCATCTGGTTTTCAGGTTTTTCCACCTTACAGACAACACGTCTTTTATAAGGCCAGGAAGATGCCTGATACATGAATTCACCATAGACTACAGCATAATCCACCTTGTTTTTCTTGGTGATTTCATCCAGTTCATCAACAAGGAAAGAAGCTTCCTTTCGGAGAGTTGCATTTCCTTTGAGTCGGATAACGTAACTAACGCCGTTTTCTTCGCACTGCTTATATAATTCAGGTGTTGCAAAGCCGCTGTCACCACGGAGCAAGAGCTTGATTGTTGAATAATCGTCCAGATATTCTTTGAGGATTGGCTGAAGAAAATCAACAACTCCGGTACAGGAATATTGGGTTCCATCACGCAACTGGATTTTAATCAAATCTCCAGTGATTCCATCGTAACACACAAGTGGATGGTATCCATTACTCTGATAATGAAAGTTAAAGGCTCTGCCTTCCTGTTTGCCATAAGCTTCAAGAAGTGTTGAATCTAAATCAAGAATGACAGCTTCTGGCAGCTGTATACTGTAGATTTTCTTTCTTAGTATTCTTCCGATAGTGAGAAACTGATTCAATGTGTCTTCATCCATACGATTGAAGAATCTTGAAACTGTTGGCTGTGATGCCAAAGCGTCTTTTTCAAGAACTGCTTTAAACACCGGATCATTTGTAAGTTCATCCGAAGCATCGTCTTCAAAGTAACCTGCAATGATCATATATATCATCTGAAGAAGGTTTTCCTTATCAGTGTGATATCTGAATAATGCAGAATCGTTGGTCTTAAATGAATGACCAAAAAGTCTGTCAATGCCAAGTTTGCTTACGAATTCTTTGATAAGAAGCAAGCCTGCATCGGAGGATAAATCGCCTCCATCGAAATTAATTTTAATCTGTCTATTGCTTTTCAGTGATAAGGTGTTTACAATACTCATAAAGGGCTCCTTTGGGTATATATTTGGATTCGACACCTAAATTTTACCACATTTGGATGCTCTTTTTCTATTCACTTGTTAGGTGAAATGCAATATTCAATTAAAATATAGAAGTTATGTGGCTTTCAGCCACTTTCACGACAAAATCGTGAATAATCTAGG
>JBGVGI010000094.1:0-112222 GCA_045121595.1 Oscillospiraceae bacterium
TCGTGTGCCAAATGGGGCGCTGCCCCCTTTGGAAACCCCCGCAACAAACAGGTGCTATGCACCCAGCCGGGAGCATAGCGCCGTTTGTTGTCAGCAGCCCGTTTCACGGTCTGCGTGTAGTTCCTTGTAAACTGACCTAAATATCATCGCTCACCTCGTTAATGGCAATATTTCAGACTATTTTAAACCGTTTATGAGTTTTGAAAATATAACAGGATTTTTCTTTCTTTCGGTAATTTCCACTATTATAGCAACGGGTATAAGTAACTTTGCACTCGGAAAGGTTAATCCTTCGACTCTTTCAGCGTTTGGTGGAGTGTCAACACTTGTCACGATAGCCTCAGGCGTTATATTAAATAACGAAATTTTATACAGCTATCATTACATAGGAATTTCTCTTATAGTTGTGAGGATGATTGGTGTTTGCTATCTGGGGTATAAGAAAAATAAGTAACTCGTCTTTTTTTAAAAACAAGTTGCCATTTTCGTTTTTTTATGGTAAAATTAATTTGTAAAACAACATAAAGGAGTTAATACTATGTTATCAGCAGCTAAAAGAGAATTTATTGAATTTATGATGAGTGCCGACGTTTTGCGTTTCGGTGAATTCAAAACAAAGAGCGGACGTCTTTCTCCGTATTTTGTAAATACAGGTAACTACCGCACAGGTAAACAGATTGATACACTCGGAAAATTTTATGCCGCTTGTATCAAGGAAGCTTGTGGCGATGATTTTGATGCAATGTTCGGTCCTGCTTACAAAGGTATCCCTCTTGCTACTGCAGCAGCAGGTGCTCTTGCTCGTGAATACAATATTGATAAACCCTATTTCTTTAACCGTAAAGAGGCAAAAGACCACGGCGAAGGCGGTTCTTTAGTAGGTTATCAGCCTAAAGATGGTGACAAGCTTATTATTATCGAAGACGTTATCACAGCGGGTACTGCTGTAAGAGAAACAGTTCCGATCCTTTTAAACGCTGCAGACGTTACAGTTAAAGATATGTTTATCTCTGTTAACCGTTGCGAAGTAGGTCAGAATGCAGGAAAAACTGCAGTAATGGAAGTTAAAGAAGAATTTGGTATCGACGTTCATGCTATCGTTACTGTAAAAGACATCAGAGAGTACCTTGCAGAAGATCCTTCTTATGCTGAAATGCTTAAGAAAATGGACGCTTATATGGCTGAGTACTGTGTATTCTAAGTGTTATGTAAAATCCCTATGGCAACAAGCCATAGGGATTTTTTTATGCCTTTTTTCGGTTGTTTATTGCACGGAATTTTGATGGTGTTATTCCGTTTGCTTTTTTAAATTCCCGTGAAAAATTACTGCTGTCGGAGAATCCGCAACGTTCCACAATTTCTCCTACGGGTAAGTCTGTTGTAGTAAGAAGCCGTTTTGCTTCTGCCATACGGCAGGAGAATAAATATCCCATAATTGTGAACCCGGTAATTTTCTTGAAAAGATGTGACAGGGAAGAAGGACTGATGTTTAACTGTTTTGCCAACTCTTTAATCGTGTACTGTTTGCTGCAATCACTTTCAAAAGCTTTTTGAACGATGTGGATATTCTCGTTAAACATATCTATATCAGGGAGCTGTCTGTATATCATAATCAATAATTCGCTTATAAGTAAATCCTGTAAATCTTTTGAAAGGGTATGGGGTGTGTTGTATTCATTTACGATACGGGAGAAAATCATTCTGAACACGTCAAAATTTTCGGATAAATCAATAACATTGTTAAAATCTTTAGGTCTGTTAAAAAGCAGGGAATTTACACACGTCTGGACGGCACTGTATCCTGGTTCAAGCCATAGAATGTATCTTTCATACTCATTACTTAAAATATCAATAGAATGGTTTTCATATCTGCTGAAAATCAGTATCTGTCCTTCTTTGGCGATACCTTTTACATTATTTACACAATAATTTATTTCACCCTTCGTGATAAGAATAATCTGATGACAATCGTGATAATGCTCGTTTTTTTGATCCAAATCAGTTGAAAAACAAGATTTTTGCAATAATTCGTTCATATAATCATCTCCTCGGTATCATTATATATAAAAAATCTGCTCTTTGCAAGATTTACATAAAATTTTGCTTGATATATATATTCTTTGTAAAAGAAAGTTGATATAATTATCCTTAGGAGGATGTAATATGATAAGAAAAGTATATACTGCAAAGGAAGATTTTGATATACAGAACAGGGAATTGGATGTTAATCTGCCGTTTAGCGATGACGTCTCTGTTTTGAGTGAAAGCTATAATTTTAAAAATAAAACTGTACATAATCGTCTGGTATGCCAGGCAATGGAAGGTTGTGACGGAACGGTTGATGGTTCTCCCGATATCCTTACGCAAAGACGATATACCCGTTTTGCAAAAGGCGGTGCCGGAATGATATGGTTTGAGGCAACTGCGGTAATGGAGGAAGGAAGAGCAAATCCCCGTCAGCTTTACATAACTGAGAAAAATCTCGACAATTTTAAAAAACAGGTTGAAGATATAAAGAATAACGCTCTGAAAACCAACGGATTTGAGCCCGTTGTTATTATGCAGGCAACCCATTCAGGCAGATATTCAAAACCTATGGGTGTTTCTGCGCCTTTGATTGCCTATAACAACCCGATTTTTGAAAAAGAAAATCCTATCACTCCTGAACGTATCGTTAGTGATGAGTATCTGGACCGTGTAAGTGAAGCGCTTGTAAATGCTGCGAAACTTGCCGAAAGATCAGGCTTTGACGGTGTGGATATCAAGTGTTGCCACAGATATCTTAACTCTGAGCTTCTTTCGGCGTATAACAGAGAGGGAAGATATGGAGGAAGTTTGGAAAACAGAACAAGACTTTTGAGAGAAAGTGTCAAGGGCGCAATAGATAGTTGTTCAAAGGATTTTATTGTGTCATCCCGTTTGAATGTGTATGACGGATTTTCATATCCTTACGGCTTTGGTGTGAAAAATGACGGTAGCCTTGATTTCGACGTAACTGAACCTGATTGGCTTATTAAGGAGCTTTATAAATACGGTGTCAGGTTACTGAATATCACTATGGGCAATCCATATTTTAATCCCCATGTAAACAGGCCTTATACTCAGGGTGGATATGAACCACCTGAGCATCCTTTGGAGGGCGTTGCAAGGGTATTAAAAGGTACTGCAAGGCTAAAAGAACTTAACCCTGAAATGGCAATTATCTGCTCGGCTGTTTCATATCTTGGTGTGGTGGCACCAAACGTGGTATCGGCTTTTATCGGGGATAGCAAATTTGACTTTGCAGGTTTTGGAAGAACTATTTTTGCTTATCCTGATTTTGCAAATGATATCCTTAAAAACGGCGGTATGAATAAAGACAAGGTCTGCATTTGTTGTTCCAAATGTACTGAAATAATGAGAAAACCCGGCGGTACACCAGGTTGTGTTATAAGGGATAAGGATTTGTATCTGCCGATTTATAAAGAACTGTGCGGAGGTGTAAAATAATGAAAGTAGCATTGGTTACAGGTGTTGCAGGTGGTATAGGATATGCAACTGCAAAAATTTTGCTTGAAAACGGTGTGGCAGTTGTGGGAATGGATATAGCTCCTCAAATGCCAAAAGAATTGGATGGCGAATTTACATATTTTCAGGGTGATTTAAGCAATAAAGAGGACAGAGATAACTATGTAAAAAGCGCTATGGATAAATATGGTAAAATCGACATCCTTGTAAACGTGGCAGGGGTAGCACCTAAAGTAAGAAATGATATTCTTGAAATGACCGAAGAATCCTATGATTTCGTTATGAATATAAACACCAAAGGAACTTTGTTCTTAACACAGAAAGTCGCAAATATTATGAAAAATAACAAAGAGGGAAGTATTGTAAATATTTCTTCAATGTCAGGGTATACAAGTTCTGTTTCACGCGGTGAATACTGTATAAGCAAAGCAGGAGTTTCTATGATAACTACACTTTTTGCAGACCGCCTTGCAGAGTATAACATTATGGTTAATGAAATCCGTCCCGGTATAATAGCTACAGGTATGACTGATAAGGTAAAAGAAAAATATGATGCGCTTATCGAAGGGGGACTTTTACCCATTAAACGATGGGGTAGACCAGAGGATATTGCAAGTGCCGTGTGGACTTTATGTAATGGAAGTTTACCTTATGTTACAGGTCAGTCAATAGACGTTGACGGCGGATTCCATATCAGGAGATTGTAATGAAAGTTTTTGAATATGAATCAATAGTTATCGGCACAGGTGCGGCAGGATATAATGCTGCCTGCCGATTAAAACAATTCGGAAAAAACGTTGCCATTGTTACCGAAGCAACAGGTTGTGGTACGTCACGCAATACAGGCTCTGATAAGCAGACCTATTATAAGTTGGGGCTTTCGGGGGACAGTCCTGACAGTGTTTATAAAATGGCTGAAAACCTGTTTGCGGGTGGTTCTGTTGACGGTGACAATGCTCTTTGCGAAGCGGCGTTGTCTGTTCGTTCCTTTATGAATTTATGTGAACTGGGTGTAGCATTTCCCGTAAACCGCTATGGCGAGTATGTAGGCTATAAAACTGACCATGACCCTTATGCAAGAGCAACGTCTGCAGGTCCTCTTACCTCAAAGTTTATGACAGAGGCTTTGCAGAACAATGCAAAGAATTTGGAAATTGAAGTGTTCAGTGGTTATCTTGCTATCGAAATTTTAAAGAATAATAACTCGGTCTGCGGTCTTTTATGTATCGAAAAATCAAGTGGTGACTTTGTGGCATTTAAGTGTGCTGATATTGTAATGGCTACCGGTGGACCTGCAGGAATATACGCTGATAGCGTTTATCCAAAGTGTCATACGGGAACAACAAGTCTTGCCCTCCTTGCAGGTGCAAAAGCACAAAATCTTACCGAATGGCAGTATGGCTTAGCTTCAGTTAATCCGCGATGGAATGTCTCGGGCACGTATATGCAGGTTTTGCCAAGATTTGTTTCTGTAGATGAAAATGGCACTGAATATGAGTTTCTGTCAGATTATTTCGAGGATGAGTACGAAGCTTTATCAATGGTTTTCTTAAAAGGTTATCAGTGGCCTTTTGACTCCAAAAAAGTTTTAGAAGGGTCCTCGGTTATAGATTTGCTTGTTTATCGTGAATGTGTACTTAAAAAGCGCAGAGTTTATCTTGATTTTAGCAAGAATCCGTTTGGTATGGAGAAAATCGAGTACAGTAAATTATCCGATGAAGCTTTTGATTATTTAAACCGTGCAAACGCTTTGTTCGGCACACCAATTGAAAGACTTGCAAAAATGAATACACCTGCAATAGAATTATATAAAGGTAAGGGCGTTGACATCGGTAAAGAGTATCTGGAAATTGCCCTTTGTGCTCAGCATAACAACGGCGGTATTGCTGTTGATATGTGGTGGCAGACAAATATAAAAGGTCTTTTTGCGGCAGGAGAATGTGCGGGAACTCATGGTGTTACAAGACCCGGTGGCTCTGCACTTAATGCAGGTCAGGTAGGCTCACTTCGTGCGGCACAGTACATTTCTCAAAATAGCAACAAGGTAACAGATGATGACACGTTCAAAAATGTTGTTGCAGATGCTGAAAAACGTCACAGAAATGAAATATGCGATATTATAAACAATGATGATAATGTAAATCTGCTTATTGCAGCTGCTCAAAGGCAAATGAGTGATAATGCCGGTGCTATAAGAAATACAGACAAGCTAAAAGAAAGTTCAGATAAAACTACACTTGTAGTAAAATCATTGGACAAAGTGGGTGTTAAGGATAAATCTCAGATTTATCTCTATTACAAATTAAAAGATATCCTTTACACTCAGCTTGCCGTGTTAACTGCTATGATAGATTATTCTGAAACAATCGGCAATACCAGAGGTTCAAGTCTTTACTTTGATGAAAAAGGTACGCTTCGCAGTGGCTTGGAGGAAATCTTCCGTTTTACAGAAGAAAAGGGAAATACACGCTCTAAAATTCAAGAAACAGTTTTAAAAGAAAACAGTTTCGTATCCTCATGGCGTGATGTAAGACCAATTCCTCAGGGGGATGATTTTTTTGAAAACGTATGGCGACAATACAGAGAGAATAAGAATATTTTTTAGAGGTGAAAATCTATGAGAGAAGTTTATCTTGATATTATGGAAAGGATTTTAGCGACTTATAACGTCGAACATATCGAGAGGTATATAGAGCTTGTAAATCGTGAAGGTCTTACTGAAGTTGGTTTTCCAAGACTTGGTGCCAATATAGGTATACTTATGGCTCATGGAAGAAGGCTTGACCTTAAAGAAAAGTTTATCGAGATACTTGATATTTGCTTTAAGTATTTTGATCATCCTATAACCGTTATGAAGGCGGATAATAATTTTACTATCCGTGAGGTAAGCTGCGCAATTAAAGAACTTGAAAAAACCGATGTTATTGAAAAAGAAAAAATCGAAGAATGGAAGAAAAAACTTGCAAGTTTTGAAATTGAAACTGTGTATACTCATATAGCTTCAAAAGATTTTCCGGACCCTGCAAACTGGGCATATTTCGGTGCTGTAAGTGAACAGGCAAGATGTAAATTGTGCGGACTTGATTATACGGATTTTCTTGATAATCAGATACCATCACAGCTTGTACGCCTTGATAAAGACGGATTGTATCGAGATTATGCTGATCCTGAGTTACCGTATCAGCCTCTTCTTTATGATTTGATGACAAGGCTTTTACTTGCCTTGTCGGTATATTGGGGATATAATGGTAAATATCTGCCAAAGCTTGAAAAAATGATGGAGATTTCTGATGAGCTTACCTTGAAAATGCAGTCAGTTACAGGTGAAATGCCTTTTGGCGGAAGAAGTAATCAATGTCTTTTTGATGATACTGTTCTCGCAGCTTATTTCGAGCTACGAGCTTCATTATTGAGCAAAAAAGGTGACCCGAAAGCTAGTGTTTTCAAAGCTGCAGCTTTAAAGGCGCAGAAATCTGCTCTTTACTGGATTGATGAAGAGCCTGTAAGCCAGATTAAAAATAATTATGATCCGTTATTAATGCTTGGTGGGGAAGGTTATGCGTATTTTAATAGCTATATGGTAACCTCCGCCTCCAACGCATATCTTGCTTATTTAGCGGCTGATGACAGTATTGCTCCCACAACGGCGTTAGCGGATATAGGGGGATATATTGCTAAAACAAGTGAGTATTTTCACAAGGTGTTTTTAAATAACGGTGATTATTTCATTGAAATAGACTGTAATGCAGATATCCATTACGATGCAACGGGTTTAGGCCGTGTTCACAAGAAAAACTGTGATCCCCGTGTATGTTTATCTGTACCTTTTCCCTCAAAAGATGCGGAGTATAAGCTTGAAATACCTAATAGAATGCCTATGTCAATTTGCGGTGTTAAAACTGTGTATGAAAATCAGGAATTCATTGCAAAATACGTTCTCAATAAAGGCTTTGTAACCTCTGCTCAGGAAGGCGCAAAACATATTTTGAAAAGTCAAAACAAAACTCCCGATAAACTCTCTGCAATCTTTGATTGTACTCTTGATGATGAGTTTTTATTTACTGCTGAATATACTGTCAGCAGAGATGGAGTAGACGTATTTTTTGATGGTGCTGATGGTATTATGTTACCTGTATTTTTGTTTGACGGTAAGGACAATACAGATATAATTGCTGAAAAAGGAAGTATTATGGTTAAATATAACGGCAGTTTTTGTAAGTACAGCTTTTGGGGAGATTACCTGGAAGAAGGAGTTTTCTTTAACCGCAACGGCCGTTATCGTGTATATCGCGTTGATACACAGAAAATACACATTGAAATGGGTGAAATAAGTGAACTTTAAAAAAGGGCTTTGTTCTATTTCTTTCAGGGCTAATACTCCTGAAGAAATAATCAAAGAGATGAAAAAATGCGGTCTTGAAGTTATAGAATGGGGCAGTGACGTTCATGCGCCTTGTGATGACGTTGAAAAACTGCAGAATATAGTAAGACTTCAGCAGAAAAATGATATAAAATGTTGCTCTTACGGTACTTATTTTAAACTTGGTGTAAATGATACCGCAGAACTTAATTTGCTTATCGATGCAGCAAAAATACTTGGTACAGACGTGTTGAGAATATGGTGTGGGACAAAAGGCAGTACCGATTACACTGAAGATGAAAAGCAAAAACTTTTTAAAGAGTGTATAAAAGCGTCTTCTATTGCTGAAAAAGAAAACGTTACTCTTTGTCTTGAATGCCACAGAGGTACTTTTACCGATGAAGCAGATGCTGCACTTGAGCTGATGAAGACGGTAAACAGTAAACGTTTTAAGATGTATTGGCAGCCTGAAACCATAAGAAACGCCGAAGAGAATCTTGAATACGCAAGACTTCTGGCGGAATATACTGTTAATTTACACGTTTTTAACTGGACTTCCGACTCAAGAAAACCTCTCAAAGAAGCGGTAGAATTATGGAAGGAATACCTCAGTTGTTTTGATGGTGAACATAACCTTTTACTGGAATTTATGCCTGACGACAAAATCGAAAGCCTTGTGACGGAAGCTAAAGCTCTGACAGAAATTATTAAAGTAAATTAATGTAAAAACGGATATGCCCAAAGGCATATCCGTTATTTGTTTACAACATTTTGCGGTTTTCCTTCAAGGAAAGCCATATAGTTCTCAAAAACAATGTCAATAAGGCGTTTTCTTGTTTCTTCAGGTGCCCAGGCAACGTGAGGGGTAATTATGCATCGAGGGTGATTTAGTAGTGGATTATCTGAAGTTGGGGGTTCTTTGCTCATAACGTCAACGCCCACCATATAAAGTTTTCCTGAGTTCAGTGCCTCGGCAACGGCGTTGTCGTCTGTAATATTTCCTCTTGCCGTGTTTATGAGTATGGCACCGTCTTTCATAAGCGATATAATATCACGGTTAATCATATTTCTTGTGTTGTCGTTTGCGGGGCAGTGAATTGAAATTATATCAGAGCTTTTGCACAGTTCTTCAAGCGTTACGGAGTCTTCGGTTTTTGTATTCCTGCAGTGGATAACCTTCATACCGAAGGCTTTTGCCATTCTTTCAACGGTTTTTGCAATGTTTCCGTATCCTATGAGTCCGAGTGTTTTGCCATAAAGCTCACTGAGAGGAACTTTAATGATGTTTTCATCATTCCAGTTACCTGATTTTACAGTTTCGTTAAGTGCACAAATACGGTTTGTAATTTCCAGTATTAATGCAAAGGTGTGCTGTGCTACGGCTTCGGAAGAATATTCGGGTACGTTGCAGACTGTGATGCCAAGCTCTTTTGCACCTTCAACGTCAATAAGATTGTAGCCTGTTGCGAATACTCCGATGTATTTTAAATTTTTGCATTGTTCCATAATGGTTTTTGATATGGGAACACGGTTACAGAATATGGCATCTGCATCGTGAATACGTTCAAGAAGCTCATCTTTAGCTGTAAAGGGATAAACTTTACAATCATCAAAAACCTCATCAAACCTGAGTTTGAGAGTATTTCTGGTTATGAGGGTATGATCTAAGATAACAAGTTTCATAAAATCACCATTTCTTTTAAAAATTGGAAGTTTTGCTAAATTTGTGGGCAAGTATCATAATATTTTGCCGAAATTTGATATTGTAACTTAATTTAAAATGTAATATAATTATTATATCTTATTTTTTTTGAAAATGCAATTTTTATGTTTGGAGATTCATTATGTATCTTATAAAAGAAAAGAAAGAACTTAATCCTACAGTTACTCTTATGAAGATTTACGCACCACTCATTGCAAAAAAAGCAGAGCCCGGTCAGTTTATTATTTTAAGGGTTGACAAGGATGGCGAACGTATTCCGCTTACCGTTGCAGATTATGACAGGGAAAACGGTACTATTACTATCATTTTCCAGATTGTCGGTGCTACAACTGCAAAGCTCAATACGTTAAACGAAGGGGAATACATTGAAGATTTCGTAGGACCTCTCGGCACACCTTCAAAACTTGATAATCTTAAAAAGGTTGCAGTTATTGGTGGCGGCGTAGGTTCTGCAATTGCTTATCCCGTTGCTAAAAAGCTTCACGAACTTGGTGCTGAGGTACACTCAATAGTTGGTTTCAGAAACCGTGATTTAGTTATCTTAGAAAATGAGTTTAAAGCGGTAAGTGACAAGCTTCTTATCCGTACTGACGACGGAAGTTACGGAGAAAAAGGGCTCGTTACCGATGCACTTAAATCCCTGATTGAATCAGGAGAAAAGTATGACGAAGTTATTGCAATAGGTCCTCTCGTGATGATGAAGTTTGTATCACTTCTTACAAAGGAATACGGCATTAAGACAACCGTTAGTATGAATCCCGTTATGATTGACGGTACGGGAATGTGTGGCGGTTGCCGTCTTACAGTGGGGGGAGAAACTAAATTTGCTTGTGTTGACGGACCTGATTTTGACGGACATCTCGTTGATTTTGATGAAGCAATGAAGCGTTCTGCTACATATCGCGATTTTGAGACAAGAAAACGCGAAGAACACTGTAATCTTTTTAAATAGTACGAAAGGCAGAAAATTTATGGCAAATATGGCTTTAAATAAAAACGAAATGCCAGTGCAGGACCCTAAAATCCGCAGAAGGAATTTTGAGGAGGTTGCACTCGGATATACGGAAGAACAAGCAGTAGACGAGGCTAACCGTTGTCTTAACTGTAAGAATAAACCTTGTGTTGGCGGTTGTCCCGTAAGCATTGATATTCCTGAGTTTATTGCAAAAATTAAAGAACGTGATTTTCTCGGTGCTTACGATATTATTGCAAAATCGAGCTCACTTCCTGCTGTCTGCGGACGAGTTTGTCCTCAGGAAAAACAGTGCGAAAGCAAGTGTGTAAGAGGAATAAAGGGCGAACCCGTGGCAATCGGAAGACTTGAAAGATTTGTTGCTGACTGGTATATCAAAAATGCCCCGAAAAGAGTTTCTGATATCAAATCAAATGGTAAAAAGGTTGCTGTAATCGGTGCAGGTCCTGCGGGACTTACCTGTGCGGGTGACCTTGCAAAACGCGGATACAAAGTTTCTGTTTTTGAAGCTTTACACACGGCAGGTGGTGTTTTAGTATATGGTATACCTGAATTCCGTTTGCCTAAGAGTATCGTTGCAAAAGAAATTGAAAATCTTAAAGAATTAGGTGTTGAAGTTAATACCAATATGGTAATCGGCAGAGTTTTATCGATTGATGAACTTTTTGATGATGGATACAAAGCGGTATTTATCGGTACAGGTGCAGGACTTCCCAGATTTATGAATATCCCTGGCGAAAACTTAAGGGGCGTTTATTCCGCTAACGAGTTTCTTACCCGTGTAAACCTTATGAAAGCTTATAAAGACGATAGCGAAACTCCTATCCAGAAAGCTAAGAGAGTTGCCGTTGTAGGCGGTGGTAACGTTGCGATGGATGCTGCACGTTGTGCAATTCGTCTTGGTGCTGAAAGCGTTAGCATTATTTACCGCCGTTCCGAAGCTGAAATGCCTGCGCGTCTTGAAGAAGTCGAACACGCAAAGGAAGAAGGCATCGACTTTTTGATGCTTACAAATCCCATTGAAATCGTAGGTGACGAAAATGGGGCGGTAAGCGGTATGAAATGTGTTAAGATGGAACTCGGTGAAGCAGATGCTTCGGGCAGAAGAAGTCCTGTTGAAATAGAAAATTCTGAGTTTTTACTCGATTGTGACTGCGTTATTATTGCAGTAGGTACTTCACCTAATCCGCTTATTAAAAATACCACTAAAAATCTTGAAACCAACAAACGAGGTTGTATTGTGGTACAGGATGAAAGCGGTCTTACTTCACGCGAAGGAGTGTATGCAGGTGGCGATGCCGTAACGGGTGCTGCCACGGTAATCCTTGCGATGGGTGCAGGAAAATCTGCTGCTGAAGCTATTGATGAATATCTTAAATAAATTAGAAAAGTCGGAAGTAATTCTTCCGACTTTTTATTATTTCAATGCAGTAATGATTTTGGGTGTAAATAGTATAAATCTCTTTTTCTTATCATTTGTTTTAGCTTAAGGGGTTCATTACGCATTGAATAATATTAGACTTTTTATAGCCTATATTGTATCATATATAGCCTATTTTGTCAATACTGATAACCTATAATTTTATTATATGGTTTGAAAGTTTGTGCAAAATGGATACGTATAATACTGTCAGAAACAGAATCTTATATTTCTGTGAAAAGAAGGGGATTACCATCAATAAGCTCTCGACAGAATCGGGGGTTTCTCCGTCTACGGTTAAGAATATTTTGTACGGAAAAAGCAAAAATCCTGGTATTGTCACTATCAAGATGCTATGTGACGGGCTTGGTATAACCCTCATAGAATTTTTTACTTGTGATGAATTTTATAATCTTGAACAGGAGATGAAATAGCAGGGGAGACCTTGTTATTTCCATATCTTACAGGTTGAAAAGAAAGTTTAAATATGATAAAATTATCTGTATGAAAGGAGATACTATGAAAAAGTTTATTAAAGCTATAATTTTTTCTGCTCTGGCAGTAAGTATGCTGACAGTTTCCGCAAAAGCAGAATGGATTAAAACAAACGATAACTGGACTTATATTCATAACGGTACTTATATCGAAAATGGATGGAAAAAGATTGATAACACCTGGTACTATTTCAAAGACCGTGTAATGCAGACAGGATGGATTTATGACAACGCCTGGTATTACCTTAATAATGACGGAAGTATGAAAACCTCCTGGCTTTATGACAAGGGTGAGTGGTACTATTTAAACTCTGACGGAACCATGAGAAAAGGTTGGCTTAAATCTTCGGGTGACTGGTATTTCTTAAAAGACAACGGTGTTATGCAAAAGAGTATCATTCAGGTTGACGGAATAAATTACGATATGGGAAATGACGGTAAAATGAAGACTGAGAATACCAAAGGTTATCCTTATAAAGCGTTTGACAGAAATGGTACGTCTGCCAAAATGATTTTGCCAAAGAAAACAGGTGAAGTAACTACTGTTAATCTCTGGCAGGGAATGAGTATCGAACTTATGGCACGAAGACTTAACGAAAAAGGTGTCTGCCGATACGAGGATTTTATTCAGGCTGTAAATGAAAAATATCCTGATTTTAAGTATGAGCCTTACGTTTCCGACGATACTTTTTACAGATATGAAGGATATCTTTTCCCTGATATTTATGAGTTTTATCTTTATGAAGATGCAAAAACAGTGGTTAAAAAGCTTCTTGATAACTTTGAAAAAAGGGTAACTGATGAACTTGTGGCTGAGATTGAAGCATCAGGCAGAAGCTTAAATGAGGTTCTCACTTTAGCGTCTGTAGTACAGGGTGAAGCCCCTGACAAGGAGAATATGAGAAAAGTAGCAAAGGTTTTCTTGAACCGACTGGAAAACAGTAAAACCTTCCCTAAACTTCAGGCTAACCCCACGTCAAATTACGCAAACGACGTTGTTATGGCGTTTAATCCGACACTTGCGAATGAATACGATACCTATAAGACCGACGGACTTATGCCGGGTCCCATCAATAACCCAGGTATAATGGCTATTGAAGCTGTTTTGTATCCCGATAACGCGACGGATGATTATTTCTTCTGTACCGATAAGGTTACAAAAGCGTTTTATTATGCGAAAACCTGGGAAGAGCATAAACTGAATACTATCAAAGCAGGTTTGAGAGAAGCTGAATAATTTTTAAAAGCACCTTAAAAAGGTGCTTTTTTACTTGCAAAAATATATCAGGTATGATACAATTTATCTTGTTCGGGGAAGCAGGTGTAAATCCTGCACGAGCCCGTCGCCGTAAGGTGCAATAAGTCTTTTCCTACTCTGTGCCACAACAGAGGACAAGTCATTGGAATTTCTGAGAAGGCGGAAAAGATGCACTGAAGTCGGAATATCCGAGCAGAATAACCCTTTTTATAAATTGCGAGTGCCTTTTTTTAGGGGAATATATCCGAAAGGAATGGAGTTTATGAAAAACAAATTATTTGCAAAATTATTGTCATTACTCCTTGCAACTGTGCTTGTTGTGGCTATGGCATCTTGTAATGGTGAAATGACTGAGGGTGTAAAGGTTTCTGAAGAAATATCTGTATCCGAAGAAATTCTTACAGAGGTGGAAAAAGACGAAACCATAGCACCTGAAGAAAGTGTAGTTTCCGAAGAATCTGTGGAACTTTTTGAGGTGTCAATCGCAGAGGAAAGCATTGTTTACGTGGAGACAGAAGTTACCGAATCAGTGGAAACTTCAGTACCTGAAGAAAGTGTTGAGCTTTCTCCTACACCGCTTAAAGATACTGTTTTGGGTGAGGGAGATACCGAGTTTACACTTTTGGTTTCTGACTATGACGGAAACGAAACTACATATACTATTAAAACCGATAAAACAATCTTGGGAGAAGCACTTGAAGAACTCAACGTTATTGAGGGTGAAGAAGGTGCATACGGCCTTTATATCAAAAAAGTTATGGGTATAAGGGCGGATTACGACCTTGACGGAAGATACTGGGCATTTTATATAGACGGCAGTTATGCTACATCAGGTATTGACACAACTGAAGTTGTCGATGGTGAAAGCTATGCCCTTAAGGTGCAAAAATGATGAAACTCACAGCTAAGGAAATTGCGGTTTTCGGTATGCTGGGAGCTTTGATGTATGCTTCAAAGATGGTAATGGAAGGCTTTCCAAATATCCATCTTATTGGTGTGTTTATCGTGGCAACTACTGTTGTGTACCGTAAAAAAGCACTTTTTCCGATATACGTTTTTGTATTCCTTACAGGACTTTTCTTTGGCTTTGGTACCTGGTGGATTCCGTATCTTTATATCTGGACGATACTTTGGGGAATGACGATGCTCATTCCGAAAAGAATTCCCGAAAAATTTAAGGGTATCGTATATATGATAGTCTGTTCACTGCACGGATTTTTGTACGGTGTATTTTATGCACCTGCACAAGCTTTTCTTTTCGGACTTGATTTTAAGGGTATGATAGCCTGGATTGTGGCAGGTTTTCCGTTTGATATAACCCACGGGATTTCTAATTTCTTTTGCGGAATATTGATAGTTCCGATAATAAAGGTTTTGCAATACGCAGATAAATAGGAGGATTTATATGTTCAGTAAGGCTATACCTGTTTGGATAAAAGGCAAGGAAAAAGAAATGAATATCTGCATGAATACAGTTTTTATTTGTAAAAACCTTGAAAACCCTGTTTTAAAAATAACCGGTTCATCCTTTTATCAGGTTTTTGCGGACAACAAACTGATTCATTTCGGCCCTGCGAGAAAGGGCAGGGGGTTTACTTCTGTTGATACAGTAAATCTTCCTGGAAATGTTGAAATTCTCATAAGAACAGTAGGATATAACTGCAAAAGTTTTAATGGCGTTAAGAACGTATCCTTTTTACAGGCGGAAATCATTTGTAGTGGGGATGTAGTTGCCGCTACCGGTGTAAGTGGATTTGAATACTTTGAAAACAAAAGTTATATCCAAAAGGTTACAAGATATTCTGAACAACGTCAGTTTCTGGAATGTTGGGACCTGACAAGGGGTACCGAAAAAGCCGAAATTTCAAAAGTTTTACATAACTTGGAATTTTTGTCACGCGACGTGCCTTACAGTGACTTTGACGAAATTGTTTTAAATAACCGAAATCTTAAAAAATGTAAGATTACAGATGAGCCCAGAAAACCACTTTTCCATTTCTTTACTGACGAAACTATTGATATATTTCCGTATGATGAAATAGAAGAAAAACCTTACGAGACATATATAAGATCCCATATTGACGATAATGGTGACAAGATGCTTGAAACGTTCCGTTTCGACAATATTGAATGTGGTTTCTTCAAGCTTGAGGTTGAGTCCGAAAAAGGTGGAAGCATTATTTTAGCTTTTGCCGAACAACTTGATAATGAAAGACCTAATTTAAGCTATATAAACTCTTGTAATGCCGTTAAATTTACCATTCCCAAGGGTAGACATACTCTTTACAGTATAATGCCCGTAACTGCGCTTTATGGGGAAATTTTACATCTTGATAATGATGTTTTGGTAAACTCGGTTTCAATTTATGAATTTGCATTCCCGAAAAGGCTTATAAAACCGTTTGAATGTAAGGACGAAAAATTACAAGTTATCTACAATGCTGCAGTGCGTAGTTTCAGGCATAATGTTCTTGATATTTTTATGGACTGTCCGTCAAGAGAACGTGGAGGATACCTTTGTGACGGCAGATATATGGCTGAAGCTGAATACTGTTTAACAGGTAAAAATACTGTAGAAAAAGCTTTTCTTAAAAACTTTCTCATGGGTGGACAGAGAGAATCGGGCATTATCGAGATGTGCTATCCGTCCGAAGACCTTAACGGAATGTTTATCCCTCAATGGATGATGTGGTTTTTAAAGCAACTTTACGAGCATTTTACCTTCCGCGATGGAATGAGCGAAAAAGAAAAATACAGAGATATCGTTTATAAAGCACTGAGATATTTTGAGAAGTTTGAGAATGAATACTCACTTCTTGAAAAACTTGACGGTTGGAATTTTCTTGAATGGTCTAAGCTTAATGGAAGAACACACGACGTAAGCTGGCCTACCAATATGGTTTATTTCGATATTCTCAAGAAAATGGGGATTATCTATAACGATGAAAGCCTTATTGAAAAATCACAGAAAATAAAAGACGTTATACTCGATATGGCTTATGACGGTAAGATGTTTAAAGACAGGGCAATGCGTGTCGACGGAAAACTTGAAAATACTGATGAATTTTCCGAAACTACACAGTATTATGCACTTTACTTCGGACTTGCCGATGAAAGTAACGAGTATATTAACAATCTCTTTTTGGGAAATGAAAAGCTTCCCGATAATGCAGAACCATCCGGGCTCTTTATGGGTATTTATTTAAAGCTTGAACTGCTCCTGAAGAGGAAAGAATATGATATTGCCAAACAATATATTCTCGATATTTTCTATGATATGGCTCTTGCAACGGGAACTTTATGGGAACAAAGAGGGCTTAAAGGAAGTCTTGACCATGGTTTCCCGTCATTTATCACACTTCTTATTAAAGAAATAGAGAAATAAAAAAAGACCTCTCGCAAGAGAGGTCTTAAATTTTTAAAGTTTTGAATATCCGTAACTGTTGACAATCGCATCAATTTTGATTCCGTCGTTACAGAAAGGACAACTGTGAGCACTGAAGGTTTCGTAGTTAGGCAAGTCGTCAACTTCGAAAAGTCCGTTTACATTAACGTCCTGAACGTTGTCAACGTTTGAGAAGAGTGCGGAAATTCCTGCAGTACGTCCACCGTAGTAACGAACACAGTCAAGCGCACGGTTAACGGTTTTACCCGTTGTGATTGAAGCTACCAAAAGCAAAACGTTTTTGTTCCAGATAGCACTCTGGAGGTTGTCCCTGAAAATCATCTGGTTAAAAGAGTTGATTTCGGGGGTTACAACAGAAATTCCGGTACCTGAGTTGATTGCACCGATACCTGCTTTTGAAAGTTCGTTTGCAAGTAACGCTCCGATAATTTCAGTTCCGTCAAGACATACTATTGTGTCAACGGGGGTACTGAGATAATTTGAAGCAAGTTCTCTTGCTGTATTTTTTGCCATAAGATGATTAGTCTTAACGGCAGTCATATCAATATAATAGTTAACGTGTGAGTGGCTCGTTGCAAAATGGCCTGGAATGAGTTTAATTTGGATTTCCTTGTTTCGTTTAGAATTAATAACAATTGCACGTGCATCCATAAAAGATTGCTCCTTTCGTTTTTGGATAGGTACATTTTACTATATATTTACTGATTAGTCAATAGTTTTTGTATTGTTTCGACAAAAGAAGTGCAATTTTTATTATTTCCTACAAATTTTATTTAATGCATTTGGTTAAAACAATGCTTTTATAGCGAGTATAACAAGGATTGTGCCACCAAAAATCTGCGCTTTACTACCTAAGATATCACCAAATTTCTTTCCGATAATGAAACTGATAAAGGTTAAAAGGAAAGTAATCAGAGCAATTAAAGAAACAGCTAACATGATATTTGTTCTTACTGCACAGAAACCAATTCCCACAGCAAAGGCGTCAATGCTTGTTGCAATAGCCTGTAAAGTGATTAACTTAACAGTGAGTTTTTCGCTTTTGTTTTCCTCTTCTTTTTCAAAGAAACCGTCGTAAATCATTTTTCCGCCGATAAATCCTAAAATGATAAATACGAGAATGCTTGAATATCTTTCGATAAAGCTTGAGAAAACAGAACCTGCAAGGAATCCTAAAAGCGGCATAAAACCCTGGAAAAATCCGAAAAACAGGGGAGCAATTATCCATTTTCTTCGAGGAAGTTTTGGGTAAATCATACCGTTTGTCATTGACACGGCAAAAGCGTCCATGCTTAGTGCTATGGCTGTTAATACTATTTCTGTTAAGCTCATAAAATCTCCTTAAATTCTTGTGTCAAGTAAATCCACATATTTATCGTGAAATTCTTTATATGTTCCGTTATCAAGCGCTTCTCTTATTTTTTCCATAAGAGTATTATAAAAATAAAGGTTATGCATAACTGCAAGGCGCATAGCTAACATTTCATTTGCTTTGAAAAGATGTCTTAAATATGCTCTTGAATGTTTCTGACAGGTGGGACATCCGCATTCGGGATCAATGGGGGAGAGGTCGTCTGCATATTTTGCATTCATTATATTTCTTATTCCGCTCCAGGTGTTTAAATGACCGTGTCTTGCGTTTCTACTTGGCATAACGCAGTCGAATAAATCAACACCTCTGTAAACCGCTTCTATGATGTTCCCGGGAGTACCTACACCCATAAGATAACGGGGTTTGTCTTTTGGCATATAGGGTTCAACCGCAGAAATAACTCTGTACATATCTTCTTTGGGTTCGCCTACTGCAAGTCCGCCTATTGCGTATCCGTCAAGGTCTAATTTTGCGATTTCTTTCATATGTTCTACGCGTAAATCATCGTATACACAACCCTGATTGATACCGAAAAGCATCTGATGAGGATTTATGGTATCAGGAAGGGAATTGAGTCTTTCCATTTCAGCTTTGCAACGGATAAGCCAACGTGTTGTACGTTCGCAGGATTTTGCAGAGTATTCGTGGGTTGAAGGGTTTTCAACACATTCGTCAAATGCCATAGCAATAGTCGAACCGAGATTTGACTGAATTTGCATACTGATTTCAGGACTCATAAAAATCTTCTTGCCGTCAACGTGTGAGTTAAACGTTACGCCTTCTTCATTTATTTTACGAAGCTGAGCAAGAGAAAATACCTGAAATCCGCCACTGTCTGTGAGAATAGGTCTTTCCCATCCTATAAATTTATGAAGTCCGCCGAGCTTTTTAATAAGTTCGTCACCAGGTCTTACGTGCAGATGATATGTGTTGCAAAGCTCCACCTGACATTTTAAATCCACAAGGTCGTAAGAAGAAATACCGCCTTTAATAGCAGCGGATGTTCCTACGTTCATAAAAGCGGGGGTCTGTACCGTACCGTGAACAGTTTTGAATTCTCCTCGTCTTGCAGTACCTTCGTTTTTAATAAGTGTATACATTTTGCACCTCTTAAATAATGATCATTGCGTCACCGAAACTGAAGAATCTGTATTTTTCTTCAACGGCTTTTTTGTAAGCGTTCATTGTGTTATTGTATCCCGCAAAAGCAGAAACAAGCATAATAAGCGTACTTTCAGGGAGATGGAAGTTTGTGATAAGCCCGTCTATACAACCGAATTCATACGGAGGATAGATAAAGATATCGGTAAATCCGTCGGATTTTTTTATTTCCTTTTCAAATTTTACTACACTTTCAAGTGTTCTGCAAGCGGTAGTACCGACTGCAACGACTTTTTTACCGTTTTTCTTAGTTTTGTTTATAAGGTCTGCGGTTTCTTCTGAAAGCATATAATGTTCCGAATGCATCTTATGTTCGGTTATTTCTCTTACTTTTACGGGTCTGAAAGTACCGAGCCCCACGTGAAGGGTAACTTCTGCGATATTTACACCCTTTGCTTTCAAGGAGTCCATAAGCTCAGGTGTAAAATGAAGACCTGCAGTAGGAGCTGCAGCAGAACCTAATTCTTTTGAGTATACAGTCTGATAGCGTTCCTTATCTTCAAGCTTTTCTGTTATGTAAGGGGGAAGGGGCATCTGACCGATTTCGTCAAGGACTGCAAAGAAATTCCCATCATAAGAGAACTTAACAAGTCTGTTACCGCCGTCGAGTACTTCTGAAACTTCGGCAGAAAGTAATCCGTCGCCAAAAACAAATTCAGCACCGGGTTTAGCTTTTTTGCCGGGTTTTACCAGAACTTCCCAGGTGTCTTTTTCTTTTTGCTCCAAAAGCAAAAATTCCATATTGGCACCGGTATCCTTTTTATAACCGTAAAGACGGGCAGGTAAAACTCTTGAGTTGTTTACAACGAGTAAATCGCCTTCTTCAAGATATTCTCCGATATCATAAAAATGTCGGTGAGAAATTTCACCTGTTTGTCTGTTTAAAACTAAAAGTCTTGAGTTATCACGTTTTGAGAGAGGGGTTTGTGCAATAAGACTTTCGGGTAAGTCGTAGAAAAAATCTTCAGTTTTCACTTTTTATCTCCTTTTTATTAAATTTTTCTTAAAAAACAATTGACACTTATTTATTAAAATGATATTATATATTAGAAAAGTAAATATTTTTAAAAAGGTCAGAGGTCGCGGTTATCAAAAGTAAGTATCGGGAGGTTTCCCAAACCCTTGAAAGTTACCGAAAGGGGTCACCGCCGAAGGCGGAGTGCGGGGAAACTCACAGCCTGAGCCTGTATTTAACAGATACAGGATTGTCGTCATAGGATTATGATGGAGAGCTGCCGTAACTTAAACGGATAATATATCCGTACATAGTCGCAACACTTTACTATTATACTCGATTGACGACCGGTTTTCAACCGGTTTTTTTAATTAAGTAAATTTTTACCGTTTTTACGGTGTCTTTTTGAAAGGATTGGTCATATTATGAAAAAATGGAATGTAGGAATTATCGGTGCTACCGGTATGGTTGGTCAGCGTTTTGCGACACTTTTAGAAAACCATCCCTGGTTTACCGTTACAGCTTTGGCTGCTTCAAGCAGAAGTGCAGGAAAACCCTATAAAGAACTCGTAGAAAAACGTTGGGCAATGAAAACTCCCGTACCGGCTTCTATGGCTGATATGGTGCTTTTTGATGCTACTGCTGACATTGATAAAATCAAAGAAAAAGTTGATTTTGTTTTCTGTGCAGTTGATATGCCTAAAGACGAAATTAAAAAACTCGAGGAAGCTTACGCAAAAGCTGAAATTCCCGTAGTTTCCAATAACTCTGCTCACCGTGGTACTGCTGACGTTCCTATGATCGTTCCTGAAATCAATGCAGATCACCTTGAAATTATCCCTGCTCAGAGAAAACGTCTTGGTACTACTAAAGGCTTTATTGCTGTTAAATCTAACTGCTCACTCCAGAGCTACGTTCCCGCGCTTCATCCTTTGAAGGAAATTTACGGACTTAACGCTGCTCTTGCATGTACGTATCAGGCTATTTCAGGTGCAGGTAAAACTTTTGAAACAATGCCTGAAATCGTTGACAACATTATTCCTTATATCGGTGGCGAAGAAGAAAAGAGTGAAAAAGAACCTCTCAAAATCTGGGGTAAGGTTGAAGGCAATGAAATCGTAAATGCAACTTCTCCTTCTATTACAGCTCAGTGTTTGCGTGTTCCCGTTTCCGACGGACATACAGCTGCTGTTTTTGCGAAATTTGACAAGAAACCCGAAATTGAAGATATCAAGAAAATCTGGGCTGAATTCAAAGGTCCTGCTCAGGAACTCGAGCTTCCTTCAGCTCCTAAACAGTTCCTTCACTATTTTGAAGAGGATAACCGTCCTCAGGCAAAACTTGACAGAGATATCGAAGGCGGTATGGCAGTATCTGTTGGACGTCTCCGTCCCGATACACAGTATGATATCAAGTTCGTTTGCCTTTCTCACAACACTTTGAGAGGTGCTGCAGGTGGTGCCGTATTACTCGCAGAACTTCTTGCTGCAAAAGGATATCTTGACTAAATATAAATAATTGGAGGGCGTACCAATGAAGAAAACTATTTTTACAGGCGCAGGTGTTGCTATCGCTACTCCCATGTTTGCCGATGGTTCTATCGACTGGGAAAGTTTTGGCAGACTTATCGACTGGCAGATTGCAAATGGTGCCGATTCAATCATTGTTTGCGGTACAACCGGTGAATCTTCCACTATGAGTGACGAAGAACACGTTATGTCGATTAAGTTTGTTCAGAATCACGTAAAAGGAAGAGTACCCGTTATCGCAGGTGCAGGAAGTAATGAAACTTCCTATGCTATAAGACTTGCAAAGGAATCTAAAGCTTTGGGTGTTGACGGTATTTTAGTTGTAACACCTTACTACAATAAAACTTCTCAGAGAGGCCTTATAGCTCATTACAACGCAATTGCTGATGCTACTGATTTGCCTATCATTCTTTACAGTGTTCAGGGAAGAACAGGTCTTAATATCACTCCTGCTACCTGTAAGGAGCTTTCCAAACATCCCAATATTGTGGCTGTTAAGGAAGCAAGTGGAAACATCTCTCAGGTTGCTGCAATCAGACATCTCTGCGGTGATGATCTTGATATTTATTCAGGTAACGACGATATGATAGTACCTACACTTTCGTTAGGCGGTAAAGGCGTTATCTCGGTACTTGCGAATATCTGTCCTAAAGAAACACACGATATGTGTCAGTTCTTCTTTGACGGAAAAATCAAAGAAGCTGAAAAACTTCAGGTTGATTATCTTGATCTCATTAATGCTTTGTTTATCGACGTAAATCCCATTCCCGTAAAAGAAGCTATTGCTGCTATGGGTTATGGAACACGTTTCTGCCGTATGCCTCTTTATGAAATGACGGAAGCAGACAGAAAAGTTTTGCTCGATGCAATGAAAGCTCATAAAGTTATATAAGTCTATCAAAAGCCTGAAACGTAAAGTTTCAGGCTTTTGGAGTAAAAGAAAGGGAAGTACATATGAAAAACGTATTGCTTTGCGGTGCTAACGGAAAAATGGGAAACGTTATTTTTTCCTGTCTCAAAGAACGAGAAGATTTAGTTGTTGCAGCAGGGGTGGATATTAATACTGAACCCGTAAACGGTTTTCCCGTTTATAAAACTGCTATGGAATGCAAAGAGAAGATCGACGTAATTATTGATTACTCTCATCCAAGTTCTCTGGACGGGCTTTTGGAATATGCGGTTAAGAATAATGTTCCCGTTGTGATTGCTACAACAGGTTATAACCCCGAACAGATTAAGAAAATTGAGGATGCTTCAAAAATAATCCCCGTATTCTTTTCCTTTAATATGTCGCTTGGTATTAACCTTCTTGCAGAACTTGCAAAAAAAGCTGCAAGTTTTTTGGGTGACCAGTTCGATATAGAAATCGTTGAAAAGCATCATAACAGAAAACTTGATGCTCCGAGCGGTACAGCTTTACTTCTTGCTGATGCTATCAACGAAGAAGTAGGGAACAGCAAGGAATACGTTTACGACAGACATTCCGTTCGTAGAAAACGTGAGAAAAAAGAAATAGGTATTTCTTCAATCCGTGGCGGAACTATTGTTGGTGAACACGAAATTATCTTTGCAGGACACGATGAAATTATTACTTTGTCCCATACTGCTATGTCGAGAGAAATTTTTGCAGTTGGTTCTATAAACGCCGCAGCATATATGGCGGATTGCGATAAGGCGGGACTTTATCGTATGTCTGATTTGTTGTAAAGGAATTTACTTTACATAGCCAATTTGTAAACTTTTTGTTAACAAATCGATAAAAACTTGTCAAATTGACATCTTTCTGTTAAAATATTATACGCATTACGCACGTACATGTAGGATGTGCAAGGTGCCGAAGTAGTTCGGTGCACAGCTTTTGTGTACGGAGGAAAATAACCAAATTAGGAGGTCTACCATGGGAGTAGTATCAATGAAACAGCTTTTGGAAGCTGGCGTACATTTCGGACACCAGACCAGAAGATGGAACCCGAAAATGGCTCAGTACATTTTCACAGAAAGAAACGGTATCTACATTATTGACTTGCAGAAAACCGTTAAAAAATTGGATGAAGCTTATATGTTCATCCGTGACATCGCTAAAGACGGCGGTGAAGTTCTTTTCGTAGGAACTAAAAAACAGGCAGGCGATTCCGTTAAAGAAGAAGCAGAACGTTGCGGTATGCATTATGTAAATGCACGTTGGCTCGGCGGTATGATGACAAACTTCAAAACCATCACTCGCAGAATCGACAGACTTGCTCAGCTTCGTAAAATGGAAGAAGACGGCACATTTGAATTGCTTCCCAAGAAAGAAGTAATCAAACTTAAACTCGAAATCGAAAAACTCGAAAAATTCATCGGCGGTATCAAGAATATGAAGAAATTGCCCGCAGCACTCTTTGTTGTTGACCCCAAGAAAGAGAAAATCGCTGTTGCTGAAGCAAGAAAACTCAATATTCCGATCGTTGCTATCGTTGACACAAACTGTGACCCCGACGAAGTTGACTACGTTATCCCCGGAAACGACGATGCTATCCGCGCTGTAAAACTTATTGCAGGTGCTATGGCAAGTGCGATTTTGGAAGGACGTCAGGGCAGTGACGAAACAGCTGAAGCTCCCGTTGAAGAAGCAGAAGTTGCTGAAGAAGCTGCTGAGTAATTGAATTTATAGATGCCCGAAGACCCCTTCGGGCATTTTCAAAGATTAGGAGGAATATATTATGGCATTTACTGCAAGTGATGTAAAAGATCTTCGTGAAAGAACCGGTTGCGGAATGATGGACTGTAAAAAAGCCCTCACAGAAGCTAACGGCGATATGGATAAAGCAATTGAATTTCTTCGTGAAAAAGGCCTTGCTGCTGCTGCTAAAAAATCCAGCAGAATCGCTTCTGAAGGTTTGGTTGTTTCCATCGTTGAAGGTAACGTTGGTGTAGTTTTGGAAGTTAACGCTGAAACAGACTTCGTTGCTAAAAACGCTGATTTCGTAACATTTGTTAACAACGTTGCAAAAACAATTATTAAAGAAAACCCCGCTGATATCGCTGCTCTCAACGATATGACATGCGTTGGCACAGAAATGACTGTTGCTGAAGCTCTTCGTGAGAAAATTCTCGTTATCGGTGAAAATATGAACATCCGTCGTTTTGAACGTTTGGAAGGTGCTTTGGTACCTTACGTACACGGTGGCGGTAAAATCGGTGTTATGGTACAGTTCGATACTGATTGCACAGGCTATGAAGCTTGTGGTAAAGACGTAGCAATGCAGGTTGCTGCTGCTTTCCCTCAGTTCCTCTCCAAAGACGAAGTACCCGCTGAAACAGTTGCTAAAGAAAAAGAAATTCTCACAGCTCAGGCTATCAACGAAGGCAAACCCGCTGCTATCGCAGAAAAAATGGTTAACGGCAGAATTGCTAAATACTATAAAGAAGTTTGCTTGCTCGAACAGGCTTTCATCAAAGATGATGATATCTCTGTTGCAAAATATGTTGAAAATACTGCTAAAGAATTGGGTGGCAACCTTACTCTTAAGAAATTCGTTCGTTTTGAAAAAGGCGAAGGTCTTGAAAAGAGAGAAGACAACTTCGCTGATGAAGTTGCAAGCATGGTTAAATAATCATAGCAGATTAAAAGCGTTTGCCTTTTGGCAAACGCTTTTTTTATAATTGAGGTGAATTTATGAAAGCTCTTATTACAGGTGCGAGTTCAGGAATAGGCAGAGATATGGCTGTTATACTTTCCAATATGGGTTATGATATAATTGCTGTGGCAAGAAGGGAAGACCGCCTTTTAAAGCTTAAAGAAGAACTTTCTACAGATGTTGAAATTCTGTGCCTTGACGTTACCAATAAAGAAGATTGTGTACGTCTTGCTGAAAGGGCAGGAGAAGTGGACGTTTTTATCAATAATGCAGGTTTTGGTGTTTTTGGCGATTTTTGTGAAAATGACCTTGATACCGAGCTTAAAATGATTGATACAAACGTAAAAGCGGTGCATATTTTAACAAAACTTGTTGCACGTGAGTTTAAAGAGAGAGGATACGGGCATATTCTTAACGTTGCTTCAATTGCGGCTTTCTTCCCGGGTCCTTTGTTTGCCGCTTATTACGGTACGAAAGCTTACGTTTTGCGTATTTCCGAAGCACTTTCCGAAGAACTCAGGAGAGAAAAAAGCAAGGTTAAAGTCAGTGTACTTTGTCCAGGCCCTGTTCATACTGAATTTGGTGACGTTGCAAAAGTAAGCTTTGGAACGGGTAATGAAAAAATCGCAAAGTTTGTAGTTTTTGAAAGTTATGACGTGGCAAACTATGCGATAAAGCAGATGTTTAAAGGTAAAAAAGTTATAGTACCCGGATTTTTGATGAAGGTAGCGGTGTTTTTGCGACATTTTCTTTCTGAGACTGCCGTTGCAAGAATAGTCTACGTTTTACAGAGTAAGAAATGTATCAAAAAATAATCAAATCTTTTGCAAAAAATAGTCAGTTTTATAAAAGATAAAAAATGATTAATTTTTCCTTAAAAAAGGCTTGACAAAAGGCTTTCGTTTTGCTATAATGTTATCTGTTGCCGAACAAAGCAACGTTAAAGCAAAGGGCTTTGCCGCTTTGGTAGCCTTGTGCGGGTGTAGTTCAATGGTAGAATTCCAGCCTTCCAAGCTGGTCGCGTGGGTTCGATTCCCATCACCCGCTCCAATCCGTCAATAGACGGATTTAGTTGCGCCCATAGCTCAGCTGGATAGAGCAACTGCCTTCTAAGCAGTAGGTCTCAGGTTCGAGTCCTGATGGGCGCGCCAATTATGGTGGGTATAGCTCAGTTGGTTAGAGCGCCAGATTGTGGCTCTGGAGGTCGTGAGTTCGACTCTCATTACCCACCCCACATTGGGCTATAGCCAAGCGGTAAGGCACAGGACTTTGACTCCTGCATCTCGATGGTTCGAATCCATCTAGCCCAGCCATATTATATTGGGGTGTCGCCAAGTGGTAAGGCATCAGATTCTGGCTCTGACATTCCGAGGGTTCAAATCCTTCCACCCCAGCCAAAAAGAGAAACCGTCTCGTAAGAGGCGGTTTTTGTTTTTGGTTTAAGATAGTGGGATTTGAACCCTTGGGAAGGCTTGAAGCGTAAAGAAAACCTCTCGGTGAGAGGTTTTTAGCGGAGAGGCCCTTGCACTTTAGCGCAAGGGAAATGTTTTGCGGAGCAAAATGTCAATCCTTCCACCCCAGCCAGAAAAAAAGACTTGTCAATCGACAAGTCTTTTTTCAATGAAGCGTTCCTTTGGAACATTAAGCATCCTACGGATATGGAGTCGCTTCGCTAATGAAGTGTGCCTTGCGGCACATTAAGGAACGCTTTGCTTCATAAATTTGCAAAGCGAATTTGCATCATAGTGGCAAAGCCACTGCTTCATATTTGCCGAAAGGCAAATGCTTCATTTAATTAGTGGCATCTAAACCATTAGCTCTTCCAAAAAAGAAAGCATCACGAAAGTGGTGCTTTTCTTTTTTGTTTTGAACTGAGGGATTTGAACCCTTGAGAAGGCTCTATGTGTTAATAACAGAATTATTTGATAAAAACTATTGAAATTTTTTTGAAAAATTGCTATAATAATTTTAAACTTAATAAACGGGAGCTTGTATTACAGGCTGAGAGGAAGGTGCGACCTTCGACCGAGAACCTGATTTGGATAATGCCAACGTAGGGATGCCTGATATTATAGCTTCAGGAGGAACAAAGAACTTTTAGGAAGTTACCAAATCGGTAGCTTCCTTTTTTGTTTGGCAAGGTTTGTTATTAAGTTAATAAACAGCCGATAATTACGGCAGAAAGAGGTAAAAAATGTTAGGAAAATGTCTTGAAAACGTGAAGGAAAAATCACCGCTTATCCACAACATCACGAATTATGTTACGGTTAATGATGTTGCAAATGCCCTTCTTGCGTCGGGTGGAAGTCCAATTATGTCGGATGAGCCGGAGGATGTTGCTGATATTACTTCCATCTGTAATGGACTTAATATCAACATCGGAACATTGAACAAAAATAGTATTGAAGCTATGTTTGTTTCCGGTATGAAGTCAAAAGAACTTGGACACATTGTACTTCTCGACCCTGTAGGTGCAGGTGCAAGTAAACTAAGAACAGAAACAGCAGTTAACATTATGGAAGAAATCAAGCCCGATGTTATAAGAGGAAATATATCGGAAATTAAAACTCTTGCTCTTGGAAGCGGAACAACTAAGGGTGTGGATGCAGACGTTGCAGATATTGTAACAGAAGCAAATCTTGAATCAATGGTAGAGTTTGCAAAAGCATTTTCTGAAAAAACCGGTGCGATTATCGCAATAACCGGTGCGATAGATTTGGTGGCTGACAGCAAAAAATGTTATGTAATCCGAAATGGCTCACCAATTATGAGTCGTATTACAGGAACGGGTTGTATGCTTTCAGGCTTGGCTACCGCTTATGCAGTTGCAAATCCTGATAATATAACAGAAGCTGTAGCGGCATCGGTGTGTCTTATGGGACTTGCGGGTGAGATTGGAGTATCAAATATGAAAGATGGCGAAGGAAACTCAAGTCTTCGTAATCACATTATAGATGCAATATACAATATGGATGCAGAAAAACTTACTAAAGGAGCAAAATATGAAGTGCGATAAAAAATCATTACTCTTATATGCAGTAACAGATCGTGCGTGGCTTAATGGTGAAACCTTATATGAGCAGGTTGAGAAAGCAATAAAAGGTGGTGTTACCTTTGTTCAGCTTCGCGAGAAAAACCTTGATGAAGAAAGCTTTCTTAACGAAGCATCAGAGATACAGAATTTGTGCAGAAAATATAACGTTCCTTTTGTTATCAATGACAATGTCAAAATCGCAAAAAAGATAAATGCAGACGGCGTTCATGTGGGGCAAAGTGATATGAAAGCCGGAAACGTGAGAGAAATTCTCGGTGAAAATAAGATACTTGGTGTATCAGTTCAAACGGTAGAACAAGCCTTACTTGCCGAAAAAGAAGGTGCGGATTATCTTGGCGTGGGTGCCGTGTTCCCGACGGGTTCAAAAGCGGATGCAGAAGACGTAAGTTATGAAACATTAAAAGAAATATGTAAGGCGGTAAATATTCCTGTTGTGGCAATAGGCGGAATTAGTGCCGATAACGTTTTAACACTTAAAGAAAGTGGTATTTCAGGTATAGCAGTAATCAGTGCAATCTTTGCGGCAGTTGATATCGAACTGGCAACCAAGAACTTAAAAGAACTGACCGAAAAGGTGGTAATTGGATGATAAAAGGTGCAATTTTTGATTTAGACGGAACTTTAATTGATTCTATGTTTATTTGGGATACAATTGGAGAAGATTATCTTAAATCTTTCGGTATAGATCCAAAAGAAAACCTTTCAGAAGTTTTTAAGACTTTTACACTTGAACAAGCTGCTGAATATTACCGCAATCATTATGATATCAAGCTTTCTGTTCAGGAAATTGTAGAAGGAATAAATGATATGGTTGCAAAAATATATCAAACAAAAGTAACTCTAAAACCGGGTGTAAGTGACTTCTTAAAAAGATTACAGAGGTCAGGTGTTAAAATGTGTGTTGCAACTGTGACAGACAGACCTATTGCGGAAGATGTATTGAAACGATTGAAAATCTATGAATATTTCTCAGAAATATTTACTTGTGCAGAAGTTGGTTGCAACAAAGAAACCCCTGAAATTTACAGACAAGCTCTAAAACATCTTGGAACTAAAAAAACTGAAACGGTAGTTTTTGAGGATGCGTTTCACGCACTGAAAACTGCTAAAGATGATGGCTTTAAGGTTGCGGCTGTTTATGATTCACACGAACCGATGCAAAATAAAATGAAAAAAATTTCAGATTATTATATAACTGATTTTGGGAGTTTTTGTTTTAAGACAAAAATGAAAACCACACTTTCTATTGCCGGTAGTGATTCAAGTGGTGGTGCAGGCGTTCAGGCAGATATTAAAACCATAACTATGAATGGAGTTTATGCAATGAGTGCGATTACATCACTTACTGCCCAAAATACTCTTGGCGTAAGAGCAATTTCAGATTCGACACCTGAATTCCTGAAAGAACAACTTGATGCAGTATTTGAAGATATATTTCCTGACAGCGTAAAAATTGGAATGGTATCATCAAGTGAGTTGATAGATGTAATTGCAGACAGACTAAAATATTATGATGCAAAAAACATTGTAGTAGATCCTGTGATGGTAGCGACAAGCGGTTCGGCTCTTATAAGGACAGATGCGATAAAAACATTGGTTGAAAAGCTATTACCTCTTGCAACACTTGTAACTCCAAACATTCCTGAAGCAGAAATCTTATCTGATATGAAAATCGACAATAAGGATGATATGATCAATGCTGCGAAATTCATTGAGAAAAACTATGGATGTAGTGTTCTGTTAAAAGGAGGTCATAGTGTAAATGATGCAAGTGATCTTCTGTGTGAAAACGGCAGATTTATATGGTTTGAAGGTAAAAGAATTGATAATTCTAACACACACGGAACGGGATGTACTTTGTCAAGCGCTATTGCCGCGAATCTTGCTAAGGGCATTAATCTTGTGGATTCTGTAAAGAAAGCAAAAGAGTATATCAGCAATGCACTTGCTGAAGGTCTCGATTTAGGAAAAGGCTCTGGTCCAATGAAACATAATTTTATAGTATGTGAGGATATCATAGTTGGTTAGTTACTAAAACAAAGCACTGCTTTTGCAGTGCTTTGTTTTATTTTAAATATGAATTTTAAACCAGTGGGAAGATAAGTAATTTTTTAATGAAATATTTGTAACATCGGATATTTTATGATATAATTATTTTAATGTGGATTTATTATATGGTGGCTTTTAGAATAATTTCTATAAAGAGTTTTAGTTGTGATTAGATTTAAGCATATAAAACTTGTCAAAATTATAGAAATGGGTGATATGGTGAGAAAGCAGTTTGCGAATATAATCACGATAAGCAGAATTTTATGTAGTATAGGTCTGTTGTACTGTACAGTGTTTTCTTTTGGCTTTTATGCCGTGTATCTGTTTTGCGGTTTTACTGATATGATTGACGGAATAGTCGCAAGGAAAACAAAAAGTGTCAGTGAATCTGGAGCAAGGTTAGATACGGTTGCAGATATTGTATTTATTACAGTATGCTTAATAAAAATACTGCCGTTAATGCAATTTCCTGATTGGCTTTGGACTTGGATTATTATTATATCAATCATTAAAATCGGTAACGTCGTTTGGGGTTTGATTTCTGACAAAAAGCTTGTATCTGTGCATACTATTTTGAATAAAGCCACGGGATTTTTGCTCTTTGTTTTACCATTTACATTCGGGTTTATTAAACCAATATACAGTTTTGTGATGGTGTGCTCTCTGGCTACGGTATCGGCAATTAATGAGATGTATTATGTAAGAATGGGTCGAGAGATATTTTAATTAAATGGTATGACTGTTGACGGACAAATTTTAATTTAATATTTTATTAATGTGGAGAAAAATATGAGAGCTTTTAAAGATTACACACTTGTGATTGTGGGCTCGTTTTTTATGGGACTTGGAATAGCACTTACGAAGTGCGCAGAGCTTGGCCTTTCGACAATTTCGTCAGTACCTAACGTAATCAGCTTGAAGTTTGATTTTCTTAGTTTAGGCACGTGGAGTTCAATATGGAATCTTGTTATGATTCTGGCACAAATTATTATTCTCGGCAGAAAATTTAGTCCGATACAATTTTTGCAGATTCCTGTTTCTGTTATTTTTGGGTGGTTTACAGATTTTGGCGTATGGTTATTTTCTCATATACATACAAACCTTTACATAGTAAAACTTCTTATGACAATTATGGGTGTAGCTGTTCTGGCTTTTGGTATTTCAATTATGGTAATAGCTGATAAAGTTATGAATCCCGGTGAGGGTATAGTTAAGGTTATCGCCGAGAAATTAAATCGTGATTTCAGTAATACAAAAATAGTAGCAGATATACTTTTTGTTGCTCTCGCCGTAGTGCTTTCTCTTATTTTCTTTGATTTTAAGATTGTTGGAATAAGAGAGGGAACGGTTATTGCAATGTTTGGTACAGGTGCGTTTATTAAGTTCTTCGTAAACAAACTTAAAAGAATAGGATGAGAAAATATTATGAAAGCATTATTATTGGGTGATTTTTGCCACCAGACAAAGAATCTTACCTACATTGAAAATCTTGATATGGACGTTTTATTCAATGACACGTTACCGTATTTTAACGGAAATGATATCTGCTTTGTCAATCTTGAATGTGCTATTACAGAATCTGATAAACCGATAAAGAAATTCGGTGCAAATCTGAAAGTATGTAAACAAACAGCCCTTCTTATGAAGAAACTTGGTGTTACTATATGCGGACTCAGTAACAACCATATATTCGATTTTGGAATAGAAGGTGTTACTGATACGATAAAAGCGCTTGATGAAGCTGGAATTCCTCACACGGGTTTTGGCAAAAACTATGATGACTCGCGCAAAAATTACATCGTGGATAACGGAAGCGAAAAAGTTGCTTTAATAGCGGTATGTGAGCACGAGTATTCCTATGCCCTTGAAGATCGTATGGGAAGTCGTCCGTTTGACGAATTTGAAACTATGGCAGATATCCGAAAAGCTAAAGCAGAAGCGGACAGGGTTATAGTGATTTATCACGGCGGAAAAGAACATTGCACCTATCCTTCGCCAAGATTGATTAAGGCTTGTAGGGAAATGGTAAACAATGGAGCAGACGTGGTGCTTTGCCAACATACCCATTGTATTTCCTGTTATGACAATTATAACGGAAGTCATATCCTTTACGGACAGGGAAATTTTCATTTTATCGCTGACTTTGATGATTGCCCCGACACATGGAATAGTTCTTTGATGGTAAGATACGATACAATTACAAATGAAATTGAGTTTATTCCTACAGTGAATACGGAATTTGGTATTGAACTTGCCAAAGTCAGAGAAAAAGAACAGATAATGAATTCTTTTTACGAAAGAAACAAATCGATTATCGACGGAACCTGGCGTATAGGATGGCATACGTTTTGTGAAAAGATGAAAGAACAGTACGTAAAAGCAGCCAACGATAGTCTTGATTTGACCGAGATACAAAGGGGCGACAGTATATTTGCTCATTACCTTGATTGTGAAGCACATACCGACGTATGGCGTGAACTTTATAAAACTGCAAATCACAGAAATGAAAAATGATAATGAATACTATAAGACACAGATTAATAAGAAAATCCTTTGATGATGTATGGTATGAACTTATTCAAACTAACATCAAAAAAGACTGGTATCCAGATTATATAAAGACTGTCGAAAAATATTGAAAGGAAAGGTATATACAAATGTTAAATGTAACTGTAATACAACCAAAATATTTTTCAGGAGAAAACCCTGATGAAAAAATTTCGGAGTTTATACTGAGCGAATTGGAAAAAGTTCCCGAAGGTGGACTTATAGTAGCCCCCGAATATTCCAACGCAGGAGGACTTTCGGATGCGGAAAATGAAATCAAAGCTATGCCACGTGCGGAAATTATGTTAAAAAAAGCATCTGAAATTGCGGAAAGAAAATCTGCGTATGTCGCAATAAATGTATTGGAACAGCGTGATGGAAAAATAAAGAACAGTACATATTTGTTTGATAAAAAAGGAAACGTTTCATTCATCTATGATAAACAACATCTGCCACCCTCAGAGGTTAAACTTGGTGTATCACAGGGAAATGACTCAGGTAAGTGTAAATGCTTGTGCGAAGTGGATGGTATCAGATTTGCTTTTATGACATGTTATGATGTATATTTTAATGAACAGATAGAGCATATAGCCAAAGGAAATGCAGATATTATACTTATTCCCGGTTATCAGCGAGGAGAACGGACTGATATAATTTGTGCTCAGGCAAAACTTACTGCGTTCAGATGTAATGCGTATGTTGCGAGGTCTTCGTATTCTATGGACACCGATGAGAATGGCGGATGTTCAATGATTGTTGCCCCTGATGGAAAAATAATAAAGAATATTGGTAAAGATGTTGGCAGTATTTCTGCAGAAATCGAACCTTTTGAAAAGTATATGAGAAGCGCAGGATACGGAGAGGGACTTGTGAAAAACAACGACTTTATTTCAGCGGGACTTTGTCCGGAGGCATTTTAATATACTATCAATACTTATTGATGATGAATATAACGTTGATATTGATTTATGAAATAATTTTGATATGGTATATGTCTGTAAAAGATATCGAAAGGCGCAAGGAATATGAAGCAAACAGAAATTTTAGTAAGGTCAACTATTGATGGTTCAACGCAGCCATCATTATTTTACAAATCGAGTACAAGCAATAAAAGACCATTGTTGGTAGGATTACATACATGGAGTCACGATAGGTTTAATCAAATTGATAATATGTTACCTTATGCTGAAAAGTACGATTTTAATTTATTGTTACCTGAGTTCAGGGGCAGTAATTCAAAAACAAATCCTATTTGCACACAAGCGTGTGGTTCGGAGTATGCCAAACAGGATATAAAGGATGCAATTGACTATGTTATAAAGAACGAAAATGTTGATAAGGATAATATATTCTTGTTGGGGCTTAGTGGTGGCGGACATATGTCTTTATTGATGGCAGGGTTTTGCCAGGAATATTTTAAAGCAATTGGGGCGTATGTGCCGATTACTGACCTTGAAAAATGGACAAAGCAAAACAAGGATTATTGTGAACATGTTTTAGCTTGTTGCAGTGACGATATTAATGAAATGAAAAAAAGATCTCCTTTGTCATACGTTGACAGTATCGCAAAGGCAAATCTTAAAATCTTCCATGGGAAGTTTGATACTGTTGTTCCGGTGACACATAGCTTGGAGTTATACGAAAAAATAATGTCAGAATACCCGGATGCACGCGTATTTCTTGATGTTTTTGATGGTGGCCATGAAATTGATATGGAAACGGCTTTTTATTGGATTTTATCACAATACAAGGGAGTAAAAAAAGTCAAAGTTACAGGTTGATGTTTTTATGAAAAGTGTTTTATTTATATGCCACGGGAATATTTGCCGCAGTACCATGGCGGAATTTGTTTTTAAGGATATGGTTGAAAAACTTGGCAGAGCTGATGAATTCAATATAGCCTCTGCCGGTACAAGCTATGAAGAGATAGGAAATCCCGTACACCATGGAACTGCAAGGATTTTGGACAGACTTGGGATATCATATTCTCATAAAAGAGCTACTCATCTTGAAAAGTCAGATTATGATAAATATGACTATTTAGTCTGTATGGATAATATGAACGTGCGTAATACCTTGCGTATCGTTGGTAATGATGACGGGAACAAAGTGTACAGATTACTTGAGTTTGCAGGACTTGACAGAGACGTTGCCGACCCGTGGTACACGGGGGATTTTGAAGTAACGTATAAAGACGTTTTTTTAGGGTGTAAATGCCTTCTGGAGAAAATATTAAAGGAAGAATCTATATGAAAATCAGAAAAGCAAAGTATAGTGATTTAAGCTTAATTCTTAAAGTTTACGAGAAAGCAAGAGAATATATGCGCAATAGCGGTAACCCGAATCAGTGGGGAAACAACAAACCGAGCGTGGAGTTACTGGAAGAGGATATTAAAAAGGGTGAGCTTTTTGTAGGAGAAAACGAAGGTGAAATAAACTTTGTATTCGCTTTTATTTTAGGTGAAGACCCTACATATTCGTATATTGAAGATGGTAACTGGCTTTCTGATGCACCTTACGGAACAATTCACCGAATTGCAAGCGATGGGACTGTGAAAGGCGTTGTTAAAATGGCAGTTGACTACTGTAAAAACACTATTTCAAATTTAAGAATTGATACCCACGAAGATAATAAAACTATGCAGCACGTTTTAAGTAAACTTGGATTTTCAAGATGCGGTATTATCTATCTTGAAGACGGTAATCCGAGAATTGCATATCAAAGACTTTGCGACGTTACGAGATTGGTTTTAATAAGACATGGGGAAAGTGAAGCCAACAACCAAGGCTATTTTGCGGGTCAGTATGATGCAAAGCTTATGCCAAAAGGTATGGAACAAGCTGTTAAAACCGCAGAATATATCGTTAAAAAATATGCACCTGACGAAATTTATTCAAGCGATTTAGTACGCGCTTATTCTACCGCTATGCCCGTTTCAAGGCTTATCGGTAAGGAAATAAAGTCTCATAAAGGTCTTAGAGAGATATTTGCAGGTGAGTGGCAGAAAATGCCATTTGACGACTTGCAGAAGGATTTTTCAGAAGAATACGGTGTATGGCTAAAGGATATCGGAAATGCGCGTTGCAGTGGCGGTGAGTCGGTTAAAGAATTAGGTGACAGAGTGATGGCAACGTTAACTGAAATTGCAAAAGAGAATCCCGGGAAAACGATTGCTGTGGCAACTCACGCAACTCCTATCCGTGTTTCACAGACTATAATCAAATATGGTGATATAGTGAGTATGAAGAACGTGCCGTGGATTCCCAATGCATCGGTTACGGTTTATGAATACGACGGTAGCTGGAAATGTATCAGTGAAGTTGAAGATGAACATCTCGGTGACGATAAAACTGTGTTTCCTGCGAATGTTTAGTTTGCAATATTGTTATTTTTGTGATATAATCCCGTTGGAGGGATATATATGAACGAAATTATAAAAGCTTTAGAGATTATTGGTACTATAGCTTTTGCAATATCGGGCGTACTTGTTGCAATCGGCGCAAGTCTTGATATATTTGGTGTTGTATTTGTAAGTATGGTTACGGCATTCGGTGGGGGAATATTAAGAGATATTCTTCTGGGAATTAATCCACCTTCGATTTTCAGCAACACAATAATGCTTTTGATTGCAGCAGTTACCGCAGTTGTGGTATTTGTCATAGCGTATATAAATAAGAATGATTTTGACACTATTAAAGTTAAAATCGAACATATAAACAACATTTTTGACGCTATAGGATTAGCCGCTTTTTCGGTAATCGGTTCCGAGGTAGCTTTTTTGAACGGATTTGCAGAAAATGCGGTAATCGTCGTTGTTGTTGGTATGCTGACAGGTGTTGGCGGTGGTATTTTCCGTGATATTCTGACGGATACAACACCGTTTGTATTTAAAAAACATATTTATGCTTTGGCTTCAATATTTGGAAGTACACTTTACTTTGTCCTGAGAACTTTTATAGAAAACGTTTTAGTAGCTTCTGTTATTTCGATGCTTTTTATCTTTGTAATCAGGATGTTAGCTACTAAATATCATTGGAGCCTTCCAAAAATTGAGATAAAATAAAGGAGAAAAAAATGAAGGAAATTTTAGAGAAAAAAGGTTTCATAAGTGATATGGACGGTGTAATATACCACGGTGAGAAAATTCTCCCTGGTGTTCACGAATTTGTGAACTGGATGCAGGAAAACGATAAGAAATTTGTTTTCCTTACAAACAGTCCCGAAAGAACTCCTCACGAACTAAGCATGAAGCTTGAGAGAATGGGACTTTCTGTGTCACCCGACCATTTTTATACGAGTGCTATGGCAACTGCGGCATTTTTAAGTAGTCAGAACCCCGGTTGTACAGCTTACGTAATCGGTGAAGCGGCACTTACAAAAGCACTCTACGATCAGCATATTTATATGAATGACGTAAACCCTGACTACGTTGTAGTGGGTGAGACCCGTACATACAGTTTTGAAAAAATTGAAAAGGCTATTGAACTCGTACTTAAAGGCGCTAAGCTTATTGGTGCTAACCCTGATATTACAGGACCTACTGCAAACGGAATTATGCCCGCGACGGGTTCTTTGATTGCTCCTATTGAGATTGCAACAGACAGAAAAGCTTATTTTGTTGGCAAACCTAATCCTCTGATGCTCCGTCACGGACTCAAAAAGCTTAACTGTCACAGTGACGAAATTGCATTTATCGGTGACAGAATGGATACTGACATTATCGCAGGTATTGAATCCAACGTTGATACTATCTTAGTGCTTTCGGGTGTTACAACGCGTGAAGGTATTGAAAAATTCCCGTACAGACCGAAATATGTGTTTGACGGGGTAGGGGATATTATTAATTTTCAAAAATAATTATATGAATAATAATTTTTTTGAATAAGTAGGTAAAGTATATGTTAGACAATAAGATTAAAGGAAAACTCGGCTTTGGATGTATGCGACTTCAGATGGTTGATAATGAAGTTGATAAACTTGAATTCAACCGAATGATTGATACTTTTATCGAGGCAGGTTTTAATTATTTTGATACCGCACACGGATATATCGACGGCAAGAGCGAGAAAGCTATTAAAGACTGTCTTACTTCGAGATATAAAAGAGAAGATTACTTTCTTGCAAATAAGCTTTCTTACTGGTGTTTTGAAAAGGAAGAGGACGTTTTACCTCTTTTTGAGAGTCAGCTTGAGCTTTGCGGTGTAGATTATTTTGACGTTTATCTTTTTCACTGTATGAACCACGAGGGCTATGAAAAACATAAAAGATGTAATACCTTCGATATTGTAAAAAAACTTAAAAGTCAGGGAAAGATAAAGCATATTGCTATGTCTTTTCACGATACTGCCGAATATCTTGATTTAATACTTACTGAACAGCCCTATATAGAAGCCGTTCAGTTGCAGATTAATTATCTTGATTACGACTGTCCTACGGTGCAGAGTAAGGCTTGTTACGACGTTGCAGTCAAGCACGGCAAAAAGGTAATTGTAATGGAACCCGTCAAAGGAGGAACCCTTGCTAATTTACCAAAAGAGGCATCTGACGTTATTAAAACTCTTGGAGATGGAACTGAGGCTTCTCACGCACTACGCTTTGTTGCGAGTCTTCCTGAAGTGTTTATGGTGTTATCTGGAATGGGTAATACCGAAATGATGGAAGATAATATAAAAACTTTTAAAGATTTCGTTCCTGTAAAAGAAGAGGAATTAAAAGTTTTTGAAAAAGCACGTGAAATAATAAGAAAAACAAAGCAAATTCCGTGTACTAAATGTAACTATTGCGCGGAAATTTGTCCTTCGTTCATTCCGATTTCTGAACTTTTCGCGATATATAACGATTATATGGGTGCTAAATTTTCACACGCTGATACAAAAGAAAGATTTACTGTATACAAAGAAAAACTTGACAGTTGTGTTAAATGCGGAAAATGTGAAACTAATTGCCCACAGAGTATTAAAATCAGGGAAGAGCTTGAAAAAATCGAAAAGATAGTTAAATAAAGAAATCGGTGTGCTTTTGTACACCGATTTTTGTTGTGTTTTTCTTATTTTTATGGTATAATAATTTATTAGAATATAAGAGGTGATAAAAATGAAAATCATAACTGATTTTTGCAGTGAAAAAGTTTTGTCACTTTGGAGTGATGTTTTCGGTAAAGAGGAAGCAGAACTTGAGAGAGTACAGATAGACGGCACTGAAAACAAATTTAATACTGACGTTGTTTTTTCGGCAACCGAAGGCGACGATTTGCTCGGTACCGTTCATACAACAATTTCAAAAGCTTTTCCCGAAATGGCAGGTGTTTCAGGCGTTTGTACGTCTGAAAAAGCAAGAGGAAAAGGAATATCCAAAATTCTTTTTGAAAAAGCTATGAATTATCTTCATGAAAACGGAGTTAAAATTGCTTTTCTCGGTACGGGTAATCCCATTGCTGCAAAAGTTTATTCATCTTACGGATTTGAATTTATCCCCGGTACCTACGTTATGGTAAATTCATTTGAAAAGAAATATTCCGATTATCTTAAAGAAATGTATAATACGCCGTTTTCAAATTTGAAGATTGCGGAAGGTACGCCTGAACTGAGAATTCCAATAATTCCGCTTGTGAATTTTATTGATGATATATCGGTTCTCGATATAAATACGGGTATTGTCGGCAGAGCCTTGTTTTCACAGAAATCCTGTATGGGACTTTTTCCAAGGTACCTTAAGGAAAACTATTGCTGTGCTGTAAATGAAGATAACGTGTTCGGTGCTCTTATGAGTGTTAAGAAATCAGATAAAGGTATGAGAGCCGATTTCTTTAGCTGTAAAGAGTTTGATAAATGTGTACCTGCACTTATTAAATATTATGAAGATAAGTTTGATGATCTGTATTTTCAGGTTGCAGACATCGATGAGAGAAAAATTGCAGTTTTAAAAAATTCGGGTTATACAGCGTCGGAAACAATTACAGAGACTTTCAACGGGATTTTAATTCCAATGACGGTATATAAAAAGCGTGATGCTTAAAAAGGAGTAAAATTTATGACAACAGGGATTTCGGAAAAAGCCTTGCAAATTGTGAAAAGGATGCAACAAAATGAGCTTACTGAAAGCTTTATTTACGCAGAGATTGCAAAATTTGCAAAAGGTGAGGAAAATAAAAAGACGTTAAAACGCCTTTCAGAAGAAGAAAAGGCACATTATGAAATCTGGAAAAAATACACGGGTCTTGAACTTAAACCTCAAAAAGGAAAAATCTTTTTCTTTAAGCTTATTGCACGTGTGTTAGGTTTTACTTTTGCAGTGAAACTTATGGAAAACGGGGAAGAGGGTGCTCAGAAAGAGTACGAAATCTTAACTAACGAAATCGAAGAAAGTATTATGATAAGAAAGCAGGAGGAAGAACACGAAAAGGCACTTCTTGAAATGCTTGATGAAGAAAGCTTACAGTACGTTGGAAGTATGGTGCTTGGTATGAACGATGCACTCGTTGAGCTTACGGGTTCACTTGCAGGTTTTACCTTTGCTATGCAGAATACCCGACTTATAGCACTTTCGGGACTTATAATGGGTATTTCCGCTACTTTCTCGATGGCTTCAAGTGAATTTCTTGCGGCACGAAGTGAGGGCAGAAACGATGCTTTTAAATCTTGTTGTTACACAGGTATTGCTTATCTTATAACAGTAGCTTTACTTATAGCTCCTTATCTTATTTTCGATAACAGTCAGTATATGACTGCACTCTTTTCAATGATTGGCATTGTTGTCCTGATTATCGCAGGATTTACATATTATATTTCGGTTGCAAAAGGCGAAAAATTCAAACCGAGATTTTTAGAAATGACACTTATCAGTGTAACTGTTGCAGTAGTTTCATTCCTTGTTGGAATTCTCGCAAAACAGTTTTTAGGTGTTGATTTATAATAGGAGGATATAAAAATGGTATCAAAAAAAATGTATGAACTTGGAAGCAAACGTAGTGAAATTCGTGAACTTTTTGAGTACGGACTTAAAAGAAAAGCAGAAATTGGTGCGGAAAACGTATATGACTTCAGTTTAGGCAACCCCAGTGTACCCGCACCTGAATGTGTTAAAGAGGCACTTGCTGATCTCGTTATGAATACTGACCCCGTGGCACTTCACGGATACACTTCAGCTCAAGGTGCGCCTGACGTAAGACGCGCTTGTGCTGATTACGTTAACAAGACTTTCGGCACAGAATATACAGGTGATAACTTTTATATGACAGTTGGTGCGGCAGCTTCTCTTACCATCTCACTTTCTGCAATTTCCGAAGAAAACGGGGAAGTTATCGTACTCGCTCCATTTTTCCCTGAATACACTGTTTTCATCAGTCAGGCGGGTATGAATACAAAGATTGTAAAATGCCGTGAGGAAGATTTTCAGGTTGATTTTGATGCATTTAAAGCTGCTATCAATGAAAACACAAAAGCTGTAATCATAAACTCTCCGAATAATCCTTCGGGCGTTGTTTTGTCACCCGAAACTATTAAAAAACTTGCTGAAGTTTTAGATGAAGCACAGAAAAAATATAACAAGGATATTTACGTTATCGCTGACGAGCCTTACAGAGAACTTGTTTATGATAACGATACAGTAGTACCCTTTATTCCTAATTACTACAACAACACTATTGTTTGCTATTCTTTCAGTAAATCTCTTTCTCTTCCCGGTGAACGAATTGGCTACGTGTTGGTACCTAACACCGTGAATGATTGGCAGACGGTTTATTTTGCTGTTTGTGGTGCAGGAAGATCTTTGGGATTTGTTTGTGCTCCAAGTCTTTTCCAGAAAATCGTGCCTCAGTGTATTGGAAAAACTTCTGATATTTCTATCTACAAAAAGAACAGAGATATTCTCTGTGACGCACTTTCTAAGTACGGATACAAGGTAGCACAGCCTGACGGTGCATTCTATCTTTTTGTTAAGGCTTTGGAGGAAGATTCCCATGCGTTCTGCGAAAAAGCCAAGAAATATGAACTCTTACTCGTAGCAGGTGATAGTTTTGGCTATCCCGGATATGTGAGAATTTCTTACTGTGTATCCACTGAAATGATTGAAAAGTCATTGCCTTCGTTTGAAAAACTTGCAAAAGAGTATAAATAATTGTGAGGTAGCTTTATGTCTAATATCTGGCATGATATTTCCCCTAAAAGAATCAATGCAGATGATTTTATCTGCGTTATTGAAATTACAAAAGGCAGTAAGAAAAAGTATGAACTCGATAAAGAAACAGGATATCTTATGCTTGACAGAATTTTGCATACGTCAACTCATTATCCTGCTAATTACGGCTTTATTCCCCGTACTTATGGTGATGATAACGACCCACTTGACGTGCTTTTGCTCTGCTCTGAACAGATTGAGCCGATGACACTTGTAAGGGCATATCCTATCGGTGTTATTTCAATGATTGACAATGGAAGAAACGATGAAAAAATTATCGCTATTCCGTTTAACGATCCTAACTACAATATGTATAAGGATATCAGCGAACTTCCAAGCCACGTTTTTGATGAAATGAAACATTTCTTTCAGGTTTATAAAAATCTTGAGCATAAAGAAACAGCAGTAAACGAGGTTAGCGGAAGGGAAGAATCTATAAAAATTATTGAATCTGCTATTGATAATTATATAGAAAAATTCTGTAAGTAGGTGTATTGTTATGGAAAAGAAAAATTCTAAATTTTCTAACCGATGGGGATTTGTTCTTTCGGCAGTAGGATCCGCCGTTGGTATGGCAAACGTATGGGGATTCCCCGCAAAAATGGGTGCAAATGGTGGCGGAGCATTTCTGTTAGCCTACCTTTTCTTTGTTGCTCTTTTCAGTATCGTTGGACTTTCTGCCGAGTATGCAATCGGACGTCGTTCCAAGACGGGTACTCTCGGTTCTTATAAAAATGCCTGGGCAACAAGAAATGAAAAAATGGGGAAGGCAGGGGGAGTATTAGGCTTCTTGCCATTGGCAGGTTCTTTGTGTATTGCAATCGGGTATGCTGTTATCATTTCATACGTTCTGAAGGCTTTCTGGAGCTCACTTACAGGCGAACTTATGACTATTGATACAGCTTCATGGTTTGAGAGTTTTTCAACTACTGAATTCTCAGTTGTTCCTTTTCATATCATTGTTGTAGCAGTTACACTTTTTACTCTTTTCCTCGGCGCTAAGAGTATTGAAAAGTCAAATAAGGTTATGATGCCTGTGTTTTTCTGCGTATTCCTTATACTTGCAATCCGCGTTGCATTTTTACCGGGTGCTGCAGAAGGGTACAAGTTTATGTTTACACCCGACTGGGTGATGTTAAAAAATCCTATGACCTGGATCTGGGCAATGGGTCAGGCTTTCTTCTCACTTTCTGTTACGGGTAGCGGAATGATAGTGTATGGTGCCTACCTTGACGATAACGAAAACGTGGTAGGGGTTGCCGCAAGAACTGCTTTGTTTGATACTATTGCTGCTATGGTAGCTGCGCTTGTTATAATTCCCGCTTGTTTTGCATACGGACTCGATATAGGCGCAGGACCTTCTTTGTTGTTTGTAACATTGCCCCGTATTTTGCAGGACATTCCTTTTGGACAGATTTTTGCAATTTTCCTTTACGTTGCGATGATTTTTGCAGGTATAAGCTCTTTGCAGAATATGTTTGAGGCTGTCGGTGAATCTTTGATTTCAAGATTTCCTAAGATTAACAGAATATGGGCTTTGGCAATAATCGGTATTATTTGCTTTGGCATTGGTGTCAATATGGAGCCTATTTTTAACTGGGGTCCATGGATGGATATAGTTTCAATTTACATAATTCCTATTGGTGCTACTCTTGGCGCGATTTCCTGGTTCTGGATTATGAAAAAACAGGATTTGCTCGATGAAATAAACAAGGGCGATGGTAAAAAATATGGAAAAGTATGGTACCTTCTCGGTAGATATTTATATGTACCTTGCGCTTTAATTCTTTGCTGTGTAGCGCTCTTTATGAAAGTAGCATTCTAATTAAAACAGGATAACAAAAAACGGTAACTGATTTGCAGTTACCGTTTTATTTTTATCGTTCTTCTCTGAAGTAGGGGAGTCCGAGTGCGGCGGGAGGCTGATTCTCTTTCTTATCCCTGATACTTGTAATAACTAAAACTATGATTGTAACGACGTAAGGAAGCATCTCAAAAAGCTTTTTCGTGCTTACCGTAATATCGGGAATATAGGTGGGAATTACGTAAAGGAAACCGAAAAGGATAGAGCCTAAGATGCTAATGGAAGGACGCCACATTGAGAAAATTACAAGGGCGATGGAAAGCCAGCCACGATCACCAAAACCGTTATTTGACCAGACGCCGTTAGCGTAGTCCATTACGTAATACAAACCGCCGAGACCTGCGATCGCGCTACCGATACAAGTGGAAACATATTTGTATCTGATGACGTTAATTCCTGCAGCATCTGCTGTTTCTGGGCTTTCACCGACTGCTCTTAAATGAAGTCCCATTCTTGTTTTATTAAGAATGTAAGAGCACGCAATAGCTACTATAATAGCAACGTAAACCAGGAATCCGTAGGAGAGGAAAATATCTCCGAACCATCCGAGTTTATCGGCAAAGGGAAGCTTTGTTTTGAAAATTGTACTTGTTGCAGAAAGAGCAATCGAAGGAACATCAGTGTCAACAAGCTTAATAAGTGAACCACCGAAGAAGTTACCGATACCAATACCAAAGGTGGTAAGAGCAAGACCTGTAACGTTCTGATTGGCACGTAATGTAACGGTGAGGAAACAGTAAATAAGTCCCATAAGTGAAGAGCCAATCAAAGAACAGATAAGGGGAATCAAAATGGCTAGATAGGGATTGATGGTAGAGGGGGTTGCATAAAAATTCTCGTAAAGGAAAGAACCAGCAACACCACTTATAGCACCAGCATACATAATTCCGGGAATACCAAGATTTAAGTGACCTGCTTTTTCGGTTAAAATTTCACCGGTTGAGCCTAAAAGAAGAGGAGTACCCTGCATAACTGCACGCTGAATAATGGTTGCTATCATACGTTTTCCTCCTTTTCTTTTTTGTTGAACTTGATTTTGTAGTTAATAAAGAATTCTGAACCGATAATAAAGAAAATTATAATTCCTGTTATGATATCCGAGAAAGAGGAGTTCATTCTGTATACTTCGGAAATTTTTGATGCACCTTTTTCCAAGAATACGATAAGCAGTGAAGTAAGAATCATAAAGATGGGGTCAAATTTTGCAAGCCAGGAAACCATAATAGCTGTAAAGCCTCTGCCACCAGCAGTGTCACTTTTAAGTGAATGGTCAGTTCCTGCTACAAGCAGAAAACCTGCGATACCACAAATTGCACCTGAAATTGCCATTGTTCTTAAAATTACTTTTTTAACGTTAATGCCGATATATTTAGCAGTTTTTTCACTTTCACCTACAACGGAAATCTCATATCCTTGTTTGCTACTCTTAAGATAAATGTACATTGCAATGGTGAGAACAGCAACTATAAGAATATTGATTAAGTATTTCTGTCCGAAAAGGGTAGGTAACTGACCAAATTCCAAAGTTCTCGGTGTACCTGAACCTTTAGGAACAGACCATTCAAGGGTGAAATAAGCTACAATCTGAATGGCTATGTAGTTCATCATAAGAGTAAACAAAGTTTCGTTGGAGTTGAATCGCATCTTAAAGTATGCGGGTATAAGACCCCATAAAGCACCTGAAATAATACTCACTACAAACATAACGGGAATAAGTACAGGAGTGGGAAGCTTTTCTCCGAGGAAAATCATACAGGTGGCAGTAGTAAGACCGCCGATTAAAATCTGTCCCTCAGCACCAATATTCCAGAATCGCATTTTAAATGCAGGAGTAACGGCAAGAGATACACAAAGCAAAATAGCAGTGTTTTGAAATAGGTTCCAGACAAGCCTTGGAGTACCTACTGCGCCTTCGATCATTGTAAGGTACATCTTGACTGGGTTTAATTTTGTGAGGGAAATGGTAATAACGCCACAAACCATAAGTGCGATTATAACAGCAATAATTCTTATGATCCAGGCTTTCCACCACACAATGTTATCCCTTTTTGCGATGTGCAAAGAAGATTTATAGAAGGTTTTGAGTAAAAAAGTATTAACCTTTTTCATTATTCGTTACCTCCTTCATAAGAAGATTTGGTCATAAGGAGACCGATTTCTTCTTTTGTTGTGTTTCTACCATCCACTATTCCGGCAATTTTTCCTGACCCTATAACTAAAATTCTGTCACATAATTCAACTAAAACATCAAGGTCTTCGCCTACAAAAATTACTGCTACGCCTTTTTTCTTCTGTTCGTTTAAAAGATTATAGATAGTATATGATGAGTTAATATCAAGGCCACGAACAGGGTAAGCGGCCATCAGAACAGTAGGGGAGGAGGCTATTTCACGTCCTACAAGGACCTTCTGAATGTTGCCCCCAGAAAGTCTTCTTACAGGTGTATTGGCGGAAGGGGTAACTACTTCAAGGCTTTCTATTATTTTCTCGGACAGAGATTTAGGCTGTTTTCTTTGTAAGAATATTGATTTACCTTTTTTGTAGCTTCTGAGCATCATATTGTCAACGATGTCCATATTTCCTACAAGTCCCATACCAAGTCTGTCTTCAGGAACAAATGCAAGTCGTACACCCAACTGGCGAATCTGCATAGGTGTTTTGTCACGAAGGTTTTCTTCTTTTTTGGTTTTAGGATCAAGGTAAACCATTTTTCCTTCGTCGAGATGCTGAAGTCCTGCGATAGCTTCAAGAAGCTCACGCTGACCACTTCCTGCAATACCTGCGATGCCGAGGATTTCTCCCGATCTTGCGACGAAGGAAACGTTATCAAGAAGTTTAACGCCTTCACGATTGATACAACTGATTTTATCAATGATAAGACGATCCTCAGGGTTTTCAGGTTCGCTTCTGTCGATATTCAGGGAAATCTTTTTACCTACCATCATTTCGGTAAGTTCCGATTCGTTTGTTTCGGAAGTTTTTACAGTGCCGACGTACTCACCTTTACGGAGAACTGTTACGTTATCCGAAAGTGATAAAACTTCATGAAGTTTATGGGTAATGATAATGATAGCTTTTCCGTTTTCCTTCATATTTTTGAGAACCTTGAAGAGCTTTACTGTCTCCTGGGGAGTAAGAACTGCTGTGGGTTCGTCAAGAATTAAGATATCAGCACCGCGGAAAAGAACCTTGATGATTTCAACGGTTTGCTTTTCAGATACGGACATTTCGTATATCTTTTTGTATGGGTCAAGTTCAAAGCCGTACTGATCAGTAATCTCTTTAATTTTCTGAACATATTTAGGTAAATCGAATCCTTTTTCATCTTCAAGACCAAGAATGATATTTTCGGTAGCGTTAAAAACATCAACAAGTTTAAAATGCTGATGTACCATACCGATTTTATAGTTAAAAGCATCCTTAGGAGAGGAGATGGTAACTTCTTTTCCATCAATATAAATCTGGCCGTTGTCGGGATAGTAAATACCCGAAACCATATTCATAAGAGTTGTTTTTCCACTGCCATTTTCGCCAAGAATCGAAAGAATTTCACCTTTTTTAACCTTCAGTGAAACATTGTTGTTAGCAACAACGCTACCGAAAGTCTTTGTTACATTTTTTAATTCAAGGGCATAGTTGTGTTCCATAATTTTCTCCATAAAAATTATTTCTTTTTCCTTTAATAAGCATACCTTGTCATTACCTAATGCTTATTAAAAGAAAAAGTTATAAACTTAATATAGGGCGGAGATATACTCCGCCCTATAAACCGACAAGTATTAGAACATGCTGTTGAGCAATGTGATACCATCAATCTGAAGATCGAAGTAAGGAGCAGAACGGTATTCGGATTCATGGAAGTAACCGTCAGCAATAACTTCTGTATCTTTTGTATATTCAGGATCTGTGTCAACGTCAGCAAGGTAGGAATCCAATTTTTCTCCACCTACTGTGAATGTATTAATGTCAAATACTTTGATTTCGCCTGCGATCAATTTTTCTTTAGCAGCATCGAGAGCTTCCTGTGTGCCTGCAGCTGCAGCAGTTTCGTTAACTTCTGTGAGTTTTACAGAACCAACTTCGAAGCCTTCACACCAGTCAGCAACGATTGCTTCGTCGTTCAAAGCAGCGTTGATGATGTATTTGTAGTAAGGAGCCCAGTCGATTCTGGAAGAAACAATAAATGTGTTGGGGCAAGCGCTCTTTGTGCTACCATTGTAGGAAACGTTGGGAACACCTGCGTTTTCACAAGCTGTGGGAGCACCCATGGAGTCAGCATGCTGGCTGATAAGTACACAGTTGTTGCTGAGAAGTTTAGTAGCAGCTTCTTTTTCAAGAGCTTCGTCATACCAGCTACCTGTGAACTGAACTTCCATTGTTACAGAGGGGCAAACGGATTTTGCACCGAGATAGAAGGAAGTGTAACCGGAGATAACTTCAGCGTATGTGTAAGCGCCTACGTAACCCATTTTAGCTTCTTCAGCTGTGATTTTGCCGCTTTCGATCATTTCATTGAGCTTCATACCAGCTGCGATACCAGCAAGGTATCTGCCTTCGTAGATAGAAGCAAAAGCGTTGTGGAAGTTAGCAACGTTCTCTGTGTGAGCTGTTGTACCTGTTGCATGGCAGAATTCAACTTCGGGGAATTCTTTTGCAGCCTTCAACATGTAGGGCTCGTGACCGAAGCTGTTTGCGAATACAACGTCACAACCCTGGTCTGCAAGGTCAGCTGCTGCTTCGTAACATTCATTACCTTCAGGAATGTTTGTCTTGAAGATTACCTGATCGGGAGTGAGACCCAATTCAGCTGTTGCTTCTTCTGCTGCTTCCAAGAAGTTCTTGTCGTAAGTAGAGTTTTCATCGTGCAAGAAGATGAAACCAATCTTGAAATCAGCGTTTGCAGTTTTTTCCTCACCGTTGCCACAAGCTGTAAGCATGCTGAGAGATGCTAAAAGCATAACAGCAACCATGAGCATGGAAATAATTTTTTTCATTTGAAAAACCTCCTGCCTTTTGGCAAATTTATGTAATAAAAATTACAAACTGTTTTATTTGCGGAACGAAAGTGAATCTTCTGTCATCTGCTCGATAATAGCCAAAGAGTCAATTCTGATTCCTTGCTTACGCAATTCGTCACCGCCACCTTGGAATCCTTTTTCTATTGCGATAGCACATCCGCAAAGTGTAGCTCCCGCCTGATTTATAATGTCAATAAGACCATTTAAGGCATTTCCTTTCGCAAGGAAATCGTCAATTACAAGTAAGTTGTCAGTTTTTTGGAGAAAATCTTTACTTACAACGGCATCATATACGTTCTTCTTGGTAAAAGAAGTAACTTTTGAAGAGTAAACATCATTTGAAATGTTACCCGATTTGTTTTTCTTTACAAAAACTACGGGAACATTCATATAATAAGCTGCTGCAAAAGCAATGGGAATGCCTGAAGTTTCAATAGTAAGGATTTTATTAACGGGTTCATTTTTATAAAGAGTTGCTATTTCTTTGCCCATTTCCATAAGAAACGGAACATCTAACTGGTGGTTAAGGAAACAGTCTACTTTTAATATGTTTCCGGGTAATACTTTACCCTCTGCCAGAATTTTATCTTCTAATGCTGTTATGACGTTCGCCTCCCAAAGTCATTTAATATAGAGAAGTATAGCACAACAATAGCCAAAAGTCAACAAAATTCGTCACTAAAATATGACAGTTTTACTTGCATTTTTCTAGTTGTATTGGTATAATTATTAAGTCTAATTAAAATTAGTTCTGGAGTGTTTTCAGTGAACGGGAGTATGACCAAAAACTTTACTAAAGGAAATATACCAAAACAGTTACTTTTTTTCACTCTTCCTTTTATGCTTTCCAATGCTTTGCAGGTTTTTTACAGTACAATTGATATGATGATTGTAGGAAAATTTGTAGGTACTGCAGGGCTTTCTGCGGTTGCACAGAGTAGTCAGATTATCAATTTTGCTACTATGGTGTGTCTTGGCGTGTCGAATGCAGGACAAGTGCTTGTATCTCAGGCACTCGGTTCGGATAAGAAAGATAGAATTAGTAATATTATCGGCACTTTGTTTGATATTCTGATGCTTATTGCCGTAGTTTTTTCGGCGGTGATTTTGCTTTTTAAAAATGGCATTTTGAATCTTGTTAATATTCCTGATGAATCTTTTAAGATGTCTGTTGATTATCTTGTTATTTGCAGTTTCGGATTTGTTTTTACTGCTGGATATAATATGGTTTCTGCAGTGCTACGGGGAATGGGGGATTCGAAAAGACCGCTTTTATTTATTGTGATTGCATCTTTTACAAACCTTTTACTTGATATTCTTTTTACGGGTGTCTTAGGTTTCGGAGTTGCAGGTGCCGCGTATGCTACGATCATAGGTCAGGCGGTTTCGTTCGTCTTCTCGGTATTCTATCTGTATCGACATAAGAAAGAATTCTATTTTGATTTTAAAAAAGATAGCTTTAAAATTGAAAAAAACTATGCAGGTATGATTGTGAGACTCGGAACACCTATGGCAATTCAGTCGGGATTTATTAATCTTTCGATGTTGTACGTAAATTCTATTATCAATGACATAAGTGTTGTTGCTTCGGCAACTTTCGGCGTTGGCGTGAGAATTGACGATATAATAAACAAGATATCTCAGGGAATACAACACGCCGCTATTCCGATGATAAGCCAGAATATCGGTGCAGGTAAGGAAAAACGTGCGAAGAAAATCGTTTATTACGCACTTTTGTATTCACTTATAATGACGGTATTCTTCCTTACTTTGTATCTGTGCTTCGGGAAAGAACTTTTTATGATGTTTTCTGATGACCCGCTTGTTCACGAAATGTCGGGAACGTTTATAAAGGCTATCATCTGGATGTTCCCCGCATTTGCAATTATGCGCGGAAGCGGTGCCTTTATTCAGGGCATAGGACATGCGAAGATGTGTATGGTCCTCGCTTTGCTTGATGGTGTAATTCTAAGAATTGGGCTCAGCTATCTTTTTGGTATTGTGTTTAACTGGGGATTTTACGGATTTGTACTCGGATATGCTCTGGCACCATACGGATATGCGATACCAAGTATTATCTATTTTGTGTCAGGTGTTTGGAAAAAACGAAAAACGTTAGCTGAAGAGCTTTAGGAGTTAAAATGAAAGTAACGGTTGCTATTGACTCGTTTAAGGGTAGTCTTTCCACGTTTCAATCGGGAGAAGCTATAAAAGAAGGAGTAAAAAGGGTTTTTCCTGATGCTGTTATAAATATCTGTCCGATAGCTGACGGTGGGGAAGGTACCGTTGAAGCAATTGTATCGGCTAACGGCGGGGAATACAGAAAGGTTTCTGTAAAAGATCCTCTCGGAAGACCCATATCTGCTCAGTATGGTTATATTTCTCACACGAAAACAGCTGTAATTGAAATGTCGGCAGCTGCAGGAATAACTCTTATTTCCGATAAGGAACGAAATCCACTTGAAACTACCACGTACGGGGTAGGTGAGATGATCTCTGATGCAATTGAAATCGGGTGTCGTAAGTTTATTATAGGCATTGGTGGAAGTGCAACCAACGACGGCGGAGTTGGTATGCTTCAGGCACTTGGGTTTGAGTTTCTGGATAAAGACGGACAATCTGTTTCTTTGGGTGCAAAAGGACTTAAAGATATTAAAAAGATTGTTACGGATAATGCAAATCCAAAACTTTCAGAGTGCGAGTTTTCTGTTGCTTGTGACGTTAAAAATCCTCTTTGCGGTGCAAATGGTTGCAGTGCTGTTTTTTCACCTCAAAAAGGTGCTAATTCCGAAATGATTAAGGATATGGATTTATGGCTTGATGAATTCGCACGTCTTACAAAGAAGGTTTTGCCTTCTGCGGATAAAGATGCTCCCGGCACGGGTGCAGCAGGTGGAATGGGCTTTGCTTTTCTGTCATACCTTGGTGGCACTTTGCAGTCGGGAATTGAACTTGTAATGAAAGAAACAGGGCTTGAAAAGTATATTATTGATTCTGATATAGTTGTTACGGGTGAAGGGTGTCTTGATGCCCAGTCATATATGGGAAAGGCACCGATTGGCGTTGCAAAACTTGCCAAAAAGCATTCTAAAACTGTTATCGCTTTTTCAGGTGCCGTTACCAAAGAAGCAAACTCTTGTAACAATCATGGAATAGATGCCTTTTTCCCAATTGTCAGAACTCCTTGCAGTTTGGAAGAAGCAATGAATATTGAAAATGCATATAAAAATCTTTCGGATACCGCAGAGCAGGTATTCAGACTTATAAAATGCAGAAAAGGGTAGATTATGGCTAAGAAAAATCAAAAAAACACAAAAGGTAAAATTATTACTGCCGCTTGGGATCTTTTCTACGAGCAAGGGTATGACAACACCACCATCGAAGAGATAATCGAGGAGTCGGGTACTTCAAAAGGCTCGTTTTATCACTATTTTGAGGGTAAGGATGCTTTGCTTGGTTCTCTTTCGTATATCTTTGATGAGGAGTACGAGCGATTGCAGGATAGTCTGCCTGAGGATATGAACAGTTTTGACAAGCTTTTGTATTTAAACACAAAACTCTTTGAAATGATAGAGGACAGAATAGACCTTGATCTTCTGACAAGACTTTATTCGACTCAGCTTGTAACGAAAGGTGAAAAGCATCTCCTTGACAGTAAAAGAGTGTATTATAAGCTTTTAAAGAAGATTGTTTCCGACGGACAGAAAAAGGGCGAGATATCCGAAAATCTTACAGTCAATGAAATAGTTAAATTATATGCAATGTGTGAAAGAGCACTTTTATACGACTGGTGTCTGTGTAACGGTGACTATTCACTTAAAAATTATGCCAAAAATACAATGCCACTCTTCTTGTCCCAAATTAAAGTTTGATTTTTAGTATATATTTTAGTTTATTGTTATTTACCTTAAATAAAGAACTTACGAAAACGCAGTATAGAATTTAGTCTATACTGCGTTCTGTATTGCATTCTATAAAAAAGTATGTTATAATACAAAGGATTTTAAAAAAAGGAGTAAATTTTATGGACATTTTAGCATTTGTTTTGTACTTTGTAGCAATGATTGCTATAGGTATCTTTTTCTTCTTTAAGTCTAAAGAAGTAACTGAAAAGGATTATTTCCTTGGCGGACGCGCTATGGGTCCCTGGGTAACTGCAATGAGTGCTCAGGCTTCCGATATGAGTGCGTGGCTTTTGATGGGACTTCCCGGTAGTATCTTAGCTTTTGGTTTTGGTCAGGCTTGGATTGGTATCGGTCTTGCAATCGGTACTGCACTCAACTGGATTCTGGTTGCTAAGAGACTTCGTAAGTTCTCTAAAGCTTCAGGTGATGCTATCACACTTCCTCAGTATCTTTCAAACCGTTTTGCATCCAAGAGTCACGTTCTTAGTGTAATATGCGCAGTTGTTTTCCTTGTTTGCTTTACAATCTACGTAGCTTCTGCATTCGTTGCAGGTGCTGACGTTTTCACAACACTCGTACCCGAACTTGCAAGAGGTAAAGCGATGCTTATCTTTGCTGCTATCGTTGTTGTTTATACTTTCCTCGGTGGTTTCAGTGCAGTATGCTGGACTGACTTTTTCCAGGGACTTTTGATGCTTGGTGCTTTGCTTATTGTTCCTTTGGTTGTAGGCTTCACAAGAAATCTTGACGTTGCAGCTCTTGCAACTGTATATACTGGTCCTAACGGTGAACAGTTTGAATTTGTTGCTAACTTCTTCAATGCAAGCTGGAAAGATATTCTTTCAGGTCTTGGATGGGGACTTGGTTACTTCGGAATGCCTCATATCATCGTAAGATTTATGGCTATCAAGAAACCTTCTATGGTTAAGAAATCCGCAACAGTTGCTATTATCTGGGTTATTCTTTCCCTTGGTGCTGCTATCGTTATTGCTTATCTTGGAAGAATGTTTGTATACTCAAACGGCACAGACCTTTCTGCTGTTTTACTTGCTGAAGGTAAACAGTCACTTATCTTTGTTGAACTTGCACGTGACGTTTTCCCTGCATTTATTGCCGGTATTTTACTTGCTGCTATTATTGCGGCTTCTATGTCTACTGCGGACTCACAACTTCTTGTTGCTGCATCCTCTTTCTCGAGCGACCTTTACAAACCGCTTGTAAGAAAGAATGCTTCCAACAAAGAAATGGTATGGGTAAGCCGTGCAATCGTTATTGTTATTGCAATAATTGCTTTCTTTATTGCCAGCAGTAAAGGTAAAGCTGCACAGGCTATTATGGACCTTGTTTCCAATGCTTGGGGTATTTTTGGTGCTGCATTTGGTCCTGCTGTTTTGCTTTCACTTTTCTGGAAGAGATTTACATACAAAGGCGCTGTAGCAGGTATAATCGCAGGTGCTGTTGTTGATATGGTATGGTTGTGGTTGCCTGTTTCCGGTGGTGCTACACTCGGTGCTCTTACAGGTATCTACGAAATCATTCCCGGATTTATCATTGGTGCAATCGCTGCGGTAGTTGTTACTTTGATTGATAAGAAACCTTCTGCAGAAGTTGAAGCCATTTTTGCAACTGCTACAAATAACAGTATTGACGACTAATTTCAAAACCCCACCTTTTTGGGTGGGGTTTATTTTTTAAAGGTGAAAATGTGATGGAAAATTTTTCTGCCAAAATGGATAAGTTTATCGAAGAATATACGAAAGAGCATAAAAACTCAGGTGTTCTGAGGGTTACTGTAAAAGATAAGATTATCTATGAAAAATTCATAGGATATGCAGACGTTGAAAATAAAACACCTTTTACAAAGGACTCGATGTTCACCTTGTACTCTCTTTCAAAACCCTTTTGTGCTATCGGCACGATGAAGCTTCACGATAAAGGTTTGATAGACGTTGATAAACACCCCGGTACTTATCTGCCCGAGGCAAGAGTTTTTGATGAACGTCTTACGATAAGACATCTTCTTTACCACATCAGCGGTTTGCCTGATTTTACTCAGGATGCAACGATGGAAGAAAAGCAAGAGGGGGCTACTTCAGAGCAACTCAGAAATGCCTTGAAAAAGCTTTCGGAATTTCCTGTGCATTTTGAACCAGGAAAAGGGCATATTTATGCAAATATAAACTATATTATTCCTGCTTTGATTATTGAAGAAGTTACTGGAATGGGATATGCTGATTATATGAAAAAAGAAGTTTTTGAGCCTTTAGGAATGAAGAGTGCGGTTGTCGACTTTAAGGGTCTTGAAATTGAAAACAGAGTTACAGGTTATGAGCCTGACGGCAGAACTGACAGAGTCTGTGAGTATGCTTTGGGGGCTGGCGACATTGTAGCAACTGTTGACGACGTTTACGCTCTAAACCTTGCTATTAAGAATAAGACGATGTTATCTGAGAAATCATGGGAAGAAATTTTAACTCCTTCTGACCAGAGTACTATGGGTCTTGGATGTAACGTAACCGTCTGGCACAACAAAAAACGCATTACTCACAACGGAGGCTGGAGAGGTTTCAGAACTATTCACGTTCAGCTTCCCGAAGAGGACTTTGACATTATCTATCTTTCTAACTCCGCATGGGGCGATGCAAGAGGGGATTACGTAAATGCCATTTACAATGCCTATTACGGTGATGATAACAATTCTGGTACCGACGTTAAAATGGACGTAGGTTATATTAAATAAATAAAAAACAAATTGATTATTTTTGCAAAAAAACTTGAAAAATTTATCTGTATGGTGTATAATATACAATGGCGTAAAAAATTAAATTTTCAGGAGGTAATTTTTATGAAAAAAATTCTCGCTATTGCTCTTAGCCTTGTTATGGCTTTGGCAGCAACATCTTGCGGAGGTTCTGCAGGAACAAAAATGACAATGGGTACAGGCGGTACTGCAGGTACATACTACGGTTACGGCGGAGTTTTGGGTAACTACATCACAAACAATGCAGGTGTAACAGTTAACGTTGTTTCCACTGACGGCTCTAAAGCTAACATTTTGGGTATTGACGCAGGTAACTACCAGCTCGGTACTGTTCAGTCTGACGTTATGTCCTATGCTTGGGCAGGTACACGTTCTTTCGAAACTGAAGGTAAAATTGAATCCTTCCGTACAGTTGCAGGTCTCTATGCTGAAGCTGTTCAGCTTGTAACAATGGATCCTGAAATCAAATCCGTTGCTGACCTTAAAGGTAAAGCAGTTTCTATCGGTGCTCCCGGTTCCGGTGTTTACTTCAATGCTGTAGACGTTTTGGCTGCTGCAGGTCTCACAGAAGCAGATATCAATGCTCAGTATCAGTCTTTTGCTGACAGTGCTGATGCTCTTAAAGACGGTAAAATTGATGCTGCATTCATCGTAGCAGGTGCTCCTACACCCGCTATCACAGAGCTTTGCACAACTAACGCTGCATACCTTGTTCCTATCGATGGCGAAGTTGCTGATAAGATGATGGCTGACTGTCCTTTCTACACTGTATATAACGTTCCCGCTGGTACATATCCCGGTCAGGATGCTGACGTTCAGACAGTAACAGTTAAAGCTACACTTATCGTAAATGCTGACGCTTCTGAAGAAGACGTATACAACCTCACAGCTGCAATTTTTGAAAACATTGAAGACATTACAGCTAACCATGCAAAAGGTGCTGAGCTCTCTATCGCAAATGCTACTGAAGGCATGACTGCTCCTTTCCATAAAGGCGCTGCAAAATACTTTGCTGAAAAAGGCGTAACTGTAGACGCTCAGTAAGATTTTTTAAAAATCTGTTAAGTGGCTGCGACAACCTTTCGCCGCAGCCACTTTAACATTTTCTCGTATTTAAAGAAAGGAATTCGGTTATGTCACTTTTTAAGAAAAAGACAGAATCCCAAGTCCAGGAACCGATGGATATTGATGCGGTAATGAAAAAATTTGACCGTGAGTCAAATACCCGTGTCTGGGAAGGCGTTCCAAAAATTATCGTAAACTGCATTCTGGCTTCATTCTCTCTCTTTTGTATTTACGTTACGTTGTGGGCAACTTGGCTTGACGAATTGCGTTTGACAACCTTTATGGCATTTATCGTTTTTATCGGTTTTCTCGTATTCCCCGTAAAAAAGGGAACACAGAAAGTTAACAGTATGCCATGGTATGACGTAGTACTGATGTTACTTGGCACCGGCTCATTTTTGTATTTCGCAGTAAATGCGGAGACTATAGGTGCTCGTTTTAATATCACAACACTCGAAGTTTTTATAGGTATTATTGGTATTCTCTGTCTTGCAGAGCTTTGTCGTCGAAGCGTAGGCTTACCTATCCTTTGTGTTGCGGGTGCATTACTCATATACGCACTTATCTGGGGTTCTACAAATCCTGATTTCTTCAAACGTATCGTAGAAAACGTTCGTGTGCTTTTTTACTCTAAAGAAGGTATTCTTTCAACTCCCGTCAACGTTTGCTCTAAATATATTGTTATGTTTATCATTTTCGGTGCTTTCTTAGAACGTACAGGCATCGGTGATTATTTTATCAATATAGCAAATGCACTTGTAGGACGTTTTTCAGGTGGTCCTGCAAAGGTTGCGGTAGTTGCAAGTGCACTTGAAGGTATGGTATCAGGTTCTTCAGTTGCAAATACTGTTGGTTCCGGTGCTGTTACTATTCCTCTTATGAAGAAAACAGGCTACAAACCGGAGTTTGCTGCCGCTGCTGAAGCTTCTGCTTCCACGGGTGGTCAGATTATGCCGCCGATTATGGGTGCTGCAGCATTTTTGATGGCAGAAACAGTTGGTGTGGCTTACTCAAGTATAGTATTACGTGCAATTTTACCTGCGGTGCTTTATTTTGCAGGTGTGTTTATCACTGTTCATCTTGAGGCGAAAAAAGAAGGCCTTCGCGGTCTTTCCAAAGAAGAACTTCCGAGACTTTTACCTTTGCTTAAGCAATCTTATCTGCTTTTGCCTTTGGTACTTCTTATTTATCTTGTTGGTACTTCCACACGCAGTATTGCTTATGCAGCTGCAATTGCAATTGTTCTTGTTATTATCGTTAGTTTGTTCAACAAACAAAACCGTATCACTCCCAAGCGTATTTTTGAAGCTTTGGCGGCAGGTGCCCAGGGTATGATTACCGTTGCTGTTGCATGTGGTGTTGCAGGTATAGTTGCAGGTATCATCGGTGTTACAGGTCTTGCTTATCTCTTGTTTAACGGTATCGTTACTTTGGCAGGAAACAAGCTGATTATTGCTTTATTCCTTACAATGCTTTGTTGTATAGTTCTTGGTATGGGTGTTCCTACCACTGCAAACTATTGTATTATGGCGGCTACTTGTGCACCTATTCTTGTTTCTATGGGTGTTCCGATCATTGCAGCTCATTTCTTTGTATTCTACTTCGGTATCGTTGCAGACCTTACACCTCCCGTTGCTCTGGCGGCGTATGCAGGTGCTGCGATTGCTCAGGCTAATCCGATGAAGACTGCTGTTACCGCCACAAAACTTGCAATTGGTGCGTTTATTGTACCTTACGTATTCGCTTTAAGCCCTGCAATGCTTCTTATCGACACTACTCCGATTGAAGTAATTCTTATTACTATTACTTCACTTATCGGTATGTTTGCGGTTGCGGCTTCACTTGAAGGTTATATGCTTCACCATATGCCATGGTATCAGCGTATGATGAGCATTGTCGGAGGTTTACTCCTGATTTATCCCGGTATCGTTACCGACTCAATCGGTATTGCTCTTGTAGTAATCGTGGTTGCGGTTCAGGTTATAACTAAAAAACGAGTTAAATTAGCTTAAAAAAGAACGCCTTTGGCGTTCTTTTTTTTATAAATATATTGATAATTTTCTTTGAAAGTGGTACAATTAATTAAACTGAATCAAAAGGAGTGTTTTGATTGAATATTGTAGTTGTAGGCTGCGGTAAAGTAGGAACAACACTTGTCAAAGAACTTGTTGCAGAAAAACATAGTATTGTTGTTATTGATAATGATATATATAAACTTGATGAAGTCGGTAACGCTCTGGACGTTATGTGTGTTCAGGGACAGGGTGAATCGGTTTCTGTTTTGAAAGAAGCAAAGGTTGATACCTGTGACCTTTTGATTGCTATGATGCGTTCTGATGAGCTTAACTTGCTCACTTGTTTGATCGCTAAAAAACTCGGAGCAAAGAATACAATTGCCCGTGTTCGAAATCCTATTTATGCCGATGCAGTTAATATTATTAAAGACGATCTGGGACTTAGTCTTCATATTAATCCCGAACGTGCGGCTGCCAGAGAAATTTCAAGACTTATCCGTTTCCCGAGTGCTATTCAGGTTGAAACCTTTGCTAAGGGACGCGTTGAAATTATGAAGTATGAAATCCCTGAAACTTCTGAAATTGCGGGTTTAAGGCTTTATGAACTCCGTCAGGCTTTCAGAACTTCAGTGTTTATCTGTGCGGTTGAACGTGGTAATGACGTTTACGTACCTACCGGTGATTTTGTGCTTCATTCAGGGGATAAGATTTCTTTTGTAGCACCGATTAAAGAAGCTAATGATTTCTTTACCAAGGTTGGTGCTATTGCCAATAAAATCAAAAACGTTGTTATTTTGGGTGGGGGAACGCTTACTTATTATCTTACCAAAATGTTAATAGAATCAGGACACAAGGTAAAGATAATTGAAATTGACAAAGAACGTTGTGAAGAATTAAGTGAGATTTTGCCCGAAGCTATGATAATTCACGGAGATGGTACCAATAACTATCTTCTCCACGAAGAGCACATCGAAAATGCCGATGCAATTTTGAGTCTTACCGGTGTTGACGAGCAGAATATTCTGATGTCTATGTACGCTTATCAGCAGGTTCCCGATGCTAAAATCATTACCAAAATCAAGCATTTCGACTTTGACGGTGTTTTAAAGGGTATGTCTATAGGCAGTATCGTTTATCCCAAAACAATCACTGCCGACAGAATTTTGCAGTATGTACGCAGAATGCAGAACTCCTGGGATTCAAGTATGGAATCTATGCATAGAATTGTTGACGACAGAGTTGAAGCACTTGAATTCAGAATTCGTCAGAATTCTGATGTTGTTGGTATTCCTTTTGCCGAACTTAACATCAGAAAAGGTACACTTATTGCGTGTATTACACGTAATGGTAAAACCTTTACACCTATGGGTAAAGATTCCATTCAGCTTGATGATACAGTAATCGTTGTTACAACTCACAAAGGAATAAGCCGTATCGAACAGATACTTGACGGCGAATCGGAGAGATAAATGAACAAGAAATTAGTTTTTAAACTTAACGGATATATTCTGTTGTTTGACGCAGTTGCTATGCTTTTGCCGATGCTTGTGGCTTTATATTACAAAGAAGCTTCGGGTCTTGCTTTTATTCCTGCAATTGCTATAAGCGTTGTAATTGGTTTGCCCCTTGTTTTCTTGAAACCTAAAAGCAATTCTCTTTACGCAAGGGAAGGTCTTGCTACTGTTGCAATTGCCTGGATAATAATTAGTATTATCGGAGGACTTCCTTTCTTCTTTTCGGGAGAGATACCGAAGTTTATCGACTGCATTTTTGAAACGGCGTCAGGATTTACCACAACGGGTGCGACAATTCTTCGTGACGTTGAAGCGTTAAGCAGATGTATGCTTTTCTGGAGAAGCTTTACCCACTGGATTGGTGGTATGGGAGTGCTTATTTTCGTTATGGCACTTGCACCATTGGCTGGCGGCAACAATATGCAGCTTATCAGAGCGGAGTCTGCAGGACCTCAGGTTGAAAAGATTTTGCCGAAAGCTCATATGAATTCAAAGCTTCTTTACGGCATTTATATCGGTCTTACTTTGTTGCAGGTTATATTCCTGCTTATTGGCAAAATGCCTTTCTTTGATGCTATAACTACTGCTTTGGGTACTGCGGGTACCGGTGGTTTTGGTATTAAAAACTCAAGCCTTGGTGGATACAGTATGTATATTCAGGGCGTTGTAACTGTGTTTATGATACTTTTTTCTGTGAATTTTACTTTATATTTTCTTATTATCGCAGGAAAAATTAAATCAGTTTTAAAAAATGAAGAACTTCGTGTCTTTTTAATTTTGGTATTTGGTTCTTCGATTCTCATTACACTGAATAACTATGGTATGTTTGATAATATTTTCGAAGCGTTTCATCATTCAATTTTCTCCGTTGCTACCGTTATATCAACTTCAGGTTTTGCTACTGTCGACTTTAATTTATGGCCTGATTTCTCAAGAGGTATTTTATTTATTCTTATGTTTGTCGGTGCCTGTGCAGGTTCAACAGGTGGCGGTATAAAGATTTCAAGAATGATCATCCTCTTTAAATCTTTAAAACGTGAATTTATGTCTCTTATTCATCCTAAGAGTGTTATGACTATTAATATAAACGGCAAGAAAATTGACGATGATTCAGTAAAACACGTCAATGCATATATTGTATGTTTTGCTTTGATTTATGTAGTTTCATTCCTTTTGATTTCTTTAGATGGATTTGGATTTGAAACTAACTTTACCGCTATATCTGCGACTATGAATAATATCGGTCCCGGTCTTGGAATGGTTGGTCCTTCGGGTAATTTTGCGGATTTTTCAGTTTTATCAAAAATTATTCTTACGATTGATATGATTTGCGGAAGACTTGAGCTTTTCCCGATTATGATTATCTTAATGCCACATACATGGAAGAAAAACTAAATAAACCGCCGCTTTGAGTGGCGGTTTATTGTTGGAGGATATACTTTTGAACGTTAAAAGAAAAGCGATACTTTACATAGTTGTAGCTGGGGTTTTATGGGGAACATCGGGTATATTTTTTAACCTTTTAAAACCTATGGGGTATACACCAATACAGATGACCGCAATGCGCGGTGTTGTAGCTGCCTTTTTTATGATTGCTTATGCCGTTATCAAGAATAAGAAACTTTTTAAGATTTCTTTAAAGGAACTTGTATTTTTCGGATTAAGCGGACTTTCAATTTTTGGTACGGCAGTATCCTATTTTGCTTCTATTGAGGCATCGACAGTATCTACTGCAGTTGTACTTATGTATACAGCCCCTGTATTTGTTGCATTTTATTCAGTGTTGTTTTTTAAAGAAAAAATGACGGTAATAAAACTTGTCTGTATATCTTTTATAATTTTAGGTTCTATATTCGTTTCAGGAGTTCTGACTGATATGGTGTTCAGTCTGTGGGGAGTTTTATTGGGACTTCTTGCAGGTGTTATGTACAGTATATATAACATATTTGCTAAATACGAAATGATGATGGATATGAACCCTGTTTCTGCGAGTATGTATAGTTTTATTTTTATGGGAGCTTTAGCTTTTGCTTTTTGCAATCCCGTAAGTTTTGTGAATATAACTGCAGAGAATCCTATAAAAGCAATACCGCTTATTATCGGTATAGGCGTTGTTACCTGTGTTATACCGTACTTTTTATATACTTCGTCTATGAAGCATCTTCCTGCGGGTACTGTGTCGGCACTCGGTATTATTGAGCCTATGTCCGCAACTATTATAAGCGTTATGTTTTTAAATGAAAAGCTCAGTCTTATTCCTGCAACAGGAATAGTGCTTATTTTGGTTTCGGTATTTGTTTTGAGTAAAAACGGAGATGAATGATATGAAAGTCAGGGAAAATCTTAAAACAAGTGTAAAGTCTTCCTATGACGTTGCAGTTTGCGGTGGAGGTTTTGCGGGTATTTCTGCAGCTTTGGCTGCGGCAAGACAAGGTAAAAAAGTGGTGCTTTTTGAAAAGCAGTATATTTTAGGTGGCCTTGGCACTGCAGGTCTTATAACAATCTATCTTCCTTTATGTGACGGTATGGGAAGGCAGGTTTCTTTTGGTATTGCCGAAGAACTTTTAAGACTTTCGATTAAACATGGGGCAGAGAACAATTATCCTGAAAACTGGCTTGACAACGTCGGTACCCGTACTGAAAAGGACAAAAGATTTGAAGTAAGATACAATGCTCAGATTTTCGCAATCCTTGCAGAGAAGCTTCTTATTGAAAACGGTGTTGATATTATGTACGGAACTTACGCCGTCGACGTAAAAATGAAAAAAGATAAAATTAAATACATAATTACTGAAAATAAATCGGGTAGGGAAGCGTATGAAGTTAAATCCGTTGTTGATGCAACGGGAGACTGCGATATTGCAAAATTTTCAAGTGCTCCTACCGATACTTTTAATCAGGGCAACGTTTTAGCTGCATGGTATTATTACGTTGATAAGAGTGGCTACAATTTAAATCTTTTGGGATTTTCCGATATTCCCGAAGAAGAAAAAACCAAAGAAAATGAGCAAAAACCTCTTATTAACAGAAGATTTTCAGGACTTGACGGAAAAGAGCTTTCCGAACAGACGATACTTTCTCATACTTCTACATATAACGATTTTCTTAAAAGAAGAAAAGACGATGAAACTGTGTGGCCTGTTACTATTTCTACCATTCCACAGATAAGAATGACAAGGAAAATTATAGGTGAATACGTTCTTTCGGACAAAGAAGAACATACCTATTTTGAAGATTCAATCGGTATGGTTTCAAATTGGAAAAAACGTGGACCCGTGTATGAAGTGCCTTTCAGGACCCTTTACAGCAGTAAGGTTAAAAACCTTATCTGTGCAGGAAGATGTACTTCCGTTAACGAAACCTTGTGGGACGTTATGAGAGTTATTCCTTGTTGTGCAGTAACAGGTGAGGCCGCAGGAATTGCCGCTGCAATGACCGACGATTTTTCTACACTTGACGTAAAAGTATTACAGAAAGTTTTGGTTGAAAATGGAGTTCTTTTACACGAGGAGGATTTGAAGTGAAGAATATTGTGAACATTATAAGAAATTCTGAAAAAACCGTTAATATAAAGCTTTTAGGTGACTCTATTACTCATGGTATGGGTGGTACCGGGTATAAGGAAAGTGGAGAATACATAGTTTTTGATGAACTTCATAATTCTGACTGGCACAGAAATCCTGACGGATTTTGTTGGGCTAAGCTTTTCAAGGAATATATGGAAGAAAATTATAACTGTACTGTTACAAATAACGGTTGTAGTGGCGTTAATATAAGCTTTGTGACAAAGCATTTCGATACTCTTGTAGATGAGAAAGATGATATTATCATCTGCACTATCGGAACGAATAACAGACATTGGTTTTTTGACTGGGGCGAAAAACCCGACAAGGAAACTTTTACTGAGTCTGTTTATAAAGATATTTTAGAGCTTAATGAAAAGCTTAAAAAATCAGGCAAATATTATGTTTTGGTTGCTAATATTCCTTGTTCTCAGTCAAGAGAAGCTGACGGGGATATTTTCTGGCATATTATCGATATGCCGGATATCAACGCTCTTTATTACAAAGCACAGAAAGAATGTGGTTTTTCTTTTCTGAGTCTGTATGATAAATTTTCTGATTACTGTAAAGAGAATTCTGTTACTGTTGATTCACTCCTTGCAGACGGACTTCATCCGAATGACGAGGGCTATAAAGTAATGTTTAATTTAATTATGAATGAAATGGGTGTTGAAGATGATAAATAAAATTAAAGGCGCTATTTTTGATATGGACGGTACGCTTATAAATTCTCTTATAGTGTGGGATATGCTTTGGGAAGATATGGGCAAAAAATATTTAGGTAGAGAAGGCTTTCGTCCGACAAAAGAAGATGATAAAGCAGTACGCACACTGATTGCGGTAGATGCATTGGATCTTATTCACAAAAATTACGGAATTGGTGACAGCACTGAAGAACTTAACAGCTTTTGGGATGAGTATGTTACGAAGTTTTATGCAGAAACAGTTGAAATTAAAGATGGTGTTTATGAGTTTTTAGATGAGCTTAAAAGCCGTGACGTCAAGATGTGCCTTGCTTCTGCAACCGATAAAAAACTTTTGATGGTGGCAATAGAAAAACTCGGTTTAGGAAAATATTTCTCCGAGCTTTTATCTTGTGGCGATATAGGAAAAGGCAAGGAAGAGCCTGATATTTTCTTACTCGCAAAAGAGCATCTTGGAACTACTCTTGAAGAAACCTGTGTGTTTGAGGACTCTTGTGTTGCGATTAAAACTGCAAATAAAGCAGGTTTTAAAACTGTTGCAATTTATGATCCGTTTAACTACGGTCAGGAAGAAATGAAAGCTGTCGCTGACGAGTATATTGAAAAAGGCGAAACGCTTCTTAAACTGGTGAAATAATGAATTATTTAACAATTGTTATATTGATTTTTGCTGTTATCGGCGGTATTGACAGAATTTTTGGAAACCGTTTAGGCATAGGTAAAGAATTTGAAAAAGCTTTTATGCTACTGGGTGTTATGGCACTTTCAATGATAGGTATGATAGTAATCTCACCGCTTATTGCAGACTTACTCGTACCCGTTTCAAAGTTTGTGTCGGAAATTATACATATCGATCCATCTATTATACCTGCCTCTCTTTTTGCTAACGATATGGGTGGAGCTCCACTTGCAAATGAAATGGCTGTTAATTCTGAAATCGGTGCATTTAACGCTATGGTTTTATCTTCAATGCTTGGTTGTACCATTTCCTTTACTATTCCGTTTGCACTTGGTGTAGTACCCAAAGAATATCATTCTGACCTTTTATTCGGTCTTCTTTGTGGTGTTGTGACTATTCCTTTAGGACTTTTAGTATCGGGAATTATCGTAGGAATTTCCTTTAAATTGCTTATTATTAATCTTATCCCGATTATCATTTTTTCAGGAATTATCGCGGTGGGTCTTTTGCTTTTTCCTGAAATCTGTGTTAAAATTTTTAATGTATTTGGTGTGATAATCAAGATTATTGTTACTGTCGGACTTGTTTTGGGAATTATAAATTTTCTCAGTGGAAAAGAAATTATAAAAGGTATTGCGACTTTTGAAGAGGGTGCATATATCTGCTTTAATGCGGCAGTTGTGCTTTCAGGTACTTTTCCTTTTATGTTTATTCTTTCAAAAGTTTTGAAAAAGCCTCTCTTGTTTATCGGTAAAAAAACAGGACTTAACAGTGAATCCGTTTTAGGGATTTTTTCTTCACTTGCCACAAGTGCTACGGCATTTGGTATGATGGATAAGATGAACAAAAAGGGAATAGTGTTAAATTCTGCGTTTGCAGTGTCAGGTGCTTTTACAGTGGGAAGCCATCTTGCTTTCACCATGGCTTTTGATAACGCCTATATTTTACCGGTAATCGTAGGAAAACTGGTGGCTGGTGTAACCGCTTTGATAGTTGCTTCATTAGTTTTTAAAAAATCTGTTGACAAAATATAGTTTATGAGTTATAATACCCTTAGAGATTTGGAGTACACTTATTTTTTACAGGATAAGTGTACTCTTTTTTTGTAAAAAAGGAGAATTGATTATGGCTAAGAAAATTGTTGACTGGAACACTATTACAAACTTTGTTATTGACGCTTTTGTGGGTTATGGAATACCAAAAGAGGATGCTAAAATCTGCGCAGACGTGCTTTTGGAATCTGATAAAAGAGGTATTGAATCTCACGGCGTAAACCGCTTCAAACCCGTCTACCTTGACAGAATTAAAGATGGAATTCAAAACCCCGTTACAAACTTTGAAATTATCAAAGAAACTCCCACTACCGCTGTTATTGACGGACACGACGGTATGGGTCAGGTAATCGGATACAAGGCTATGGAAATGGCAATAAATAAAGCTAAAGAATACGGTATGGGTATGGTTGTTGTAAGAAACTCCTGCCACTATGGTATTGCAGGATATTATCCCAGTATGGCTTGTAAGAGAGGTTGCATCGGTATTACAGGTACAAATGCAAGACCTTCTGTTGCGCCTACTTTTGGTGTTGAGGGTATGTTTGGTACTAACCCTTTGACAATCGGTATTCCGACAGATGAAGATTTTGATTTTCTTATTGACTGTGCATCTTCCATTACACAGAATGGTAAGGTTGAGTATTACGAAAGAATTGGTGAGGACGTTCATCCCGGTACAATCGTAGGTCTTGATGGCGAAGCCGTTGAAGGTGATGCAGGTGTTGCACTTAAGATGATAAGAAACGGTACTGCAGCTCTTACAACGCTCGGCGGTATTGGTGAAGCTCTCGGTGGATATAAAGGCTACGGTTATGCGATGGCGGTTGAGCTTCTTTCTGCGGTATTGCAGGATGGCAGCTACGGTAAAGCTTTGGATGGCAAGGACGAAAACGGAAATAAATCTCCTTATCATTTGGGTCATTTCTTTATTGCTATTGATACAGACCACTTCCTTGGTGAGGAGCTTTGCAGAAAGAAAGCAGGGGACATCATCCGTTCCGTACGTGCTTCTAAAAAAGCCCCCGGTGCTGAACGCATTTATTCTGCAGGTGAAAAAGAACATCTTATTCGCCTTGCAAGAAAAGACGGTGTGCCGATTAACGAATCGGTTCAGAAAGAAATCAGTGAAGTGCGTGACGAGTTAGGTCTTACGCAGTACAAATTCCCTTGGGAGGACTAATATGAATATCAGAGAAGAATCACTTAAAAAGCATTATGAATGGAACGGAAAAATTGAAGTAATTTCCCGTGCTCCCATCAATTCAAGAGAAGATTTGTCCTTGGCATACACTCCCGGTGTTGCTGAACCTTGTCTTGAAATTCAAAAAGATATCAATAAGTCTTATGAGCTTACAAGACGTTCTAATCTTGTTGCAGTTGTTACAGACGGTACAGCGGTGTTAGGGCTTGGTGACATAGGTCCTGAGGCAGGTATGCCCGTTATGGAAGGTAAATGTGCCCTCTTTAAGGAATTTGCAGACGTAGATGCTTTTCCTCTTTGTATCAAGAGTAAAGACGTTGATGAAATCGTTCGTACAATTTATCTTTTGTCTGGGTCTTTTGGCGGAGTAAACCTTGAGGATATTTCTGCACCTCGTTGCTTTGAAATTGAAAGAAAGCTTAAGGAAATCTGCGATATTCCTATTTTCCATGACGATCAGCACGGTACTGCGATAGTTGTTGCAGCGGCACTTATTAATGCCTTAAAACTTGTTAAAAAACAAATAGGTGAAGTAAAAGTTGTAATAAATGGTGCCGGCTCTGCAGGAATTGCTATCGGTAAGCATCTTATGAATATGGGGGTTAAAAACCTCACATTCTGCGACAGATTCGGCATTATCTGTAAAGGTGACAGCAACAACAACGAAGCTCAGGAAGAAATCGCAAAAGTTACAAACCTTGAAGGTAAAAAGGGAAGTCTTGCTGATGCACTTTGTGGTGCTGATGTCTTTATCGGAGTTTCTGCACCAAATCTTGTTACTCCCGAAATGGTAAAATCTATGGCATCAGACCCCATCTTGTTCCCGATGGCAAATCCCACTCCCGAGATTATGCCTGATGTTGCAAAAGCTGCAGGGGCAAGGGTTGTAGGCACAGGCCGTTCCGATTTTCCTAACCAGATTAACAATGTTCTGGCTTTCCCCGGTATTTTCAGGGGTGCCCTCGACTGCAGAGCAAGTTGTATTAACGAAGAAATGAAGGTTGCAACTTCAATTGCACTTGCTTCTCTTATTCCTGATGATGAAATCACTGAAGACAACATTATAGCTCCTGCACTCGATAAAAGGGTAGCTAAAGTTGTTGCCGAGGCTGTTGTAAAAACTGCTAAGGAAACGGGAGTTGCAAGAATTTAGTCAAAATGTGTTGACAAATTGTAAAAAAAGTATTATAATAATCTCAAATTTAATATTTAGCTAAGTGAAGTATGCAGGAGAAAGGCTTTTGCCTTGCCGAAGGAGTAACGCTCTCAGGTGCTTATAAGCAAAGACTGCAGACGGATAGCACTCCGGAGAAGTCCTTCTAGAAAGGGTGCCGAAGGTGTAAGACTGCGAAAGTAGTTAATCTCTCAGGCAAAAGGACGGAGAAAAAGTCTTTAACGGGCTTTGTCTTTTTCTCGGAGTTTTTGTGCGCAAAAACTCCGTTTTTTATTTTACTTGGCAAATACATGGAGGAAAATTTTTATGAACAACTTTTTGGCATCACTGACAGACATCAACAACGTCATCAACAGTTTTGTCTGGGGCAAAGGTCTTTACCTTCTCTTGGCAACAGGTGTATTGATGACAGTAATCACAGGTGTTTTTCAGGTAACTCACATTGGACACTGGTTTTCCCAGACTATCGGTAAAATCTTCAAAAAAGACGTTTCCGGTCACGTAAAGGGTAAATCTATTTCTCAGTTCCAGGCGCTTTGTACTGCTCTTGCTGCTACAATCGGTGTTGGTAACATCGCTGGTGTTGCTGCTGCTATCGTTGGCGGTGGTCCCGGTGCTGTATTCTGGATGTGGATTGCAGCTTTCCTTGGTATGATGACTAACTATTCTGAAAATGTTTTGGGTATCTACTACCGCAGAAAAAATGCTGACGGCGAATGGTCAGGCGGTGCTATGTACTACCTTCAGGATGGTTTGGGTTCCAAAAAAGGTTTCAAAGTAGTTGGTAAAGTTCTTGCTGTTTTGTTCTCCATCTTCTGTATCCTTGCATCATTTGGTATCGGTGCTATGGGACAGATCAACAAAATCGTTGTGAATATGGTTTCCGCTTTCGATATTCCTGCACTTTCTTCTAAAGTGCTTTACGAAGGTATTTCTGTATACCATGTAGTTATTGGTATCGTTCTTGTCGTTATTGCTGCTCTTATTATCCTCGGTGGTCTTAAGAGAATTGCAAGCTTTGCTGAAAAAGTAGTACCTTTTATGGTTGTACTTTTTGTTGTTGGAAGCCTTATTATTATCGGTGTTAACTTCAATACAGTTGGTGCTGCATTTGCTTCTATCTTTAAATATGCATTTACAGTTCCTGCAGCACTTGGTGGTGTTACAGGTATCGTTGTTAAAGATATCGTTACATATGGTTGTAAGAGAGGTGTATTCTCCAACGAAGCAGGTCTTGGTTCTTCTGTTATGGTACACTCCAACTCCAATGTTGTTGAGCCTGTAAAACAGGGTCTTTGGGGTATCTTTGAAGTATTTGCTGATACAATGGTTGTTTGTACTATGACAGCACTTGTTGTTCTTACATCAGGCGCTATCGACCTTGAAAGTGGCGCATTGCTCTTTGAAGGTGTTTCTGACGCAACACTTGTTGCTAAAGCATTTGCAGGTATCTTTGGTATCTGGGGTGAAAGATTTATCGCTATTGCTATCTTGCTCTTTGCTTTCACAACTGTTCTCGGTTGGGACCACTACGGCGGAAAAGCTTGGGAATACCTCTTTGGTGTAAAATCCAAATATGTTTATAAAGTTATCCACCTTGTAACAATTATGTGTGGTGCTTTGCTTACATCTTCTCTTGCATGGGATATTTCCGATACATTCAATGGTCTTATGATGGTACCCAACTTGATTGGTGTAATTGCACTTTCAGGTCTTGTTTTGAAAATTACAAGAAACTACATTAATAGAATTAAAAAAGGTCAGGATATTAAACCTATGATTTCTGTATTCCCTGAAATTCAGGAAGAGGAAGAAAAGAAACTTTAGTATTAGGCGCAGTGAGATAAGAAAGAATATGGTTTAAAAAGGTAAATTCCCACCCTCACTTTGTGAAAATACTCGTGAATACACAAAGTATTCACTCCGTTTTGCACTTTGTGAGAATGGGAATTTTCTCTTTTTAAACTGTAACCACCTGAATAATCCTGTTTTGAGGCAGATACAAAGTCGCAGGATTGCAGTAATACTTGATGTATTACAAAATCCGAGACAAAGTAGCTGTCCAAAAGAGAATTATATCAGGCATATGTTTTCTTAACTCACCGCGCCTTTAAAAGCCGTGCTTTTGCACGGCTTTCTCTTTACAAATTTTTATTTAGTGGTATAATTATTATATCAAATTGAAAGAGGGTATAAAAATGGTATTTGACAACATTAAAAACGCAGAAATCTATTACGGTATGCACAAGAACTTTAAAGCAGCTTTTGAATTTATTAAGAAAGCTGTAGCAGAAAATCTCCCCACGGGAAGATATGAACTTGACGGTGATAATCTCTATGCACCCATCTCTGAATATGATACAAACCCCGAGGGTAACGTGTTCGAAGGACATAAGAATTATATCGATTTGCAGTTTGTTTTTGAAGGCAAGGAAAGAATTGACGTAATCGAAATTGACAAAGCAACATCTGATACCGAATACGACACTGAAAAGGATTTTCAGCTTTTTAAAACCCAAAATGATGCAGTAAGAGTTTTACTCAACAAAGGGGATTTTGCAATTTTCTATCCTAACGACTTACATGCTCCCGGTCTTTCTTACGACGGAAATGTTGAGAAAGTTAAAAAGATAGTAGTTAAAGTAAAAATTTAAAGGATGCCTATGGCATCCTTTTTTTACTTATAATGGCCGGGGGTTTGTCCCGTTATTTCTTTGAATTTTCTTATGAAGTAGTATTCGTTTTTATAACCTATCTGCTCGGCACATTCTTTTACAGATATATTATTTTTAAGTAAGTTGATTGCGTGTTCGATTCTTACTGTTTGTAAATCCTTTTTAGGTGATATACCAAAGAATTCTTTATAAAGGTCATAGAATCTCGATGGGCTTATGGGTAAGAGGGAAGCCATTTTTTCAACCGTCCAGTCCTTGTAGTAATTTTTATGTATGGTTGAACGGGTTTCCAGAAGTTTTTTGTAAAGCCTTGAGTCAGCATTTGTATGGGAGCTTTTTGAAATTCTTCCTGCCGTCAAAAATAAAAGCTCCAGCTTTTTGTCAATTACTATATCATAAAATGGCTTTTTCTGTATAGTTTCAAGCTCTATATCTCGCCAGTGATTGGTTAACGACTTACCATCTGCGATTTCATATATTGTGTTATATCTGAGTTCTGCTTTTTTAATAATATCATCGAGATTTCCTTTGATATGCATCCAGTCGTGGATTAAATCACATTCTGCTGAGTCAAATTTCTGATGAGAAAATTTATCCTGAATTATAAAGGAGTTTCTGGACGTTGTTACATACCCATTATCGGTCAATATCCTTACGGGAGTATGAAAGTGGATAAAAATATATTCGTCACCGATATTTTCGCGTTCAAGATTAAACCCCTTTTTTTCAGGCCAGAGGGTTCTGATTTTGATAATTTCCATAAAACCACCTCAAAATTATTTTAACAAAAACAGTAGAAAAAGTCAATTTTTCAGTAGTAAAATGTATTTACGCCTTTTTTGGTGGGTGGTAAGATATTGTTGAGGTGATTATTATGAATATCAGTAGACCTGAACATCCCAACCCACAGTTTTTCAGAGAAAACTGGATAAACTTAAACGGCGAATGGGAATTTGATTTTGATTTTTCAAATTGTGCAATTGATAAGGAACTCTATAAAAGGGAACATTTAAGCAAGAAGATTATCGTTCCTTTTTGCCCTGAGAGCGAGCTTTCGGGGATAAATTACAAGGATTTTATCCCTGCTGTGTGTTACAGACGTGATTTTGAGATTTCTAAAGAAAACTTAAAGGGAAGGGTGCTTTTGCATTTCGGTGCGGTTGATTATAAAACTAAAGTTTACGTAAACGGCACTGAAGTCGGAAGTCACACCGGTGGATACACGCCTTTTACCTTTGATATCACCGAATTTGTAAAAGAGGGAAGTAACTCACTCTTTGTTCACGCTGAAGACGATTTGAGAAGCGGCAAGCAATGTTCGGGAAAACAGTCCTGTAAATCCTATTCATTCGGATGCTTTTATACGCGTACAACGGGTATCTGGCAGACGGTGTGGCTTGAATTTGTTCCAAATAACTATATTACTGACGTTAAGTATTATCCATCGGTAGAAGCGGCTGAAATTACTGTTTTGGGTAAAACTGTTGGTAAAGGAGAAGTATCTGCAAAGGTTTACCTTGACGGTGAAGACGTGGGAACTGCAAAAACTTATGCAAATAATAACTTTTCTGTTACTGTACCTTTGAGTAAGAAACGTCTTTGGGAAGTGGGTAAAGGCGGACTTTATGATATTGAGTTTACTTTCGGTGAAGATAAGGTTACAAGTTATTTTGGATTAAGGGAAGTAACACTTGATAATTATAAGGTTTTAATTAACGGCAAATCTGTTTTTCAGCGCCTTGTCCTTGATCAGGGTTTTTATAAAGATGGTATCTATACTGCGCCCTGCGATGAAGCACTAAAAAGAGATATAATACTTTCGATGAATGCAGGATTTAACGGCGCAAGACTTCACGAAAAGGTATTTGAAAAGAGATTTTTATACTACGCCGATGAGTTAGGCTACATCGTATGGGATGAATATCCCAACTGGGGTATGAAAGATTATATGGATAACGTAACTTCCTCTGATGCATTACTTGGCTGGATGGAGACGATAGAACGGGATTTTAACCATCCTTCGATTGTGGGCTGGTGTCCTTTTAATGAAACCTGGGAATATATCGAAACGGAATTGGGCGGAAAGACACTTAAAACTATCTACAACGTTACCAAAGCACTTGACAACACGCGCCCTTGCATTGATACGAGCGGTGGATACCATTCTGTAACCGATATATACGATCTTCACGATTACGGTTTGCCTGAACATCTTGAAAAGAATTTTGGCGGATTTGCAAAAACGGGAGATTTCGATTTATCGTCTTATGGTAAAATGGAACACCCTTTTTTCAAACAAACTTATACTTACAAAAAAGGACAGCCTGTTTTTGTAAGCGAATACGGCGGAATTAAATGGGATGCTTACAGTAGCGAAAATGACCGTAAGGAAAGTTGGGGATATGGTAATGCTCCCGAGACTCCCGAAGAGTTTATAGAGCGTTACAAGGGACTTACAGACTTACTTTTAGATAATAAGTATATGTTTGGCTTTTGCTATACTCAGCTTTATGACGTGGAGCAGGAGAAAAACGGTCTTTATACTTATGAACGTGAGCCTAAATTTGATATGGAAATCTTTAAGAAAATTAATTCAAGAAAAGCTGCAATCGAAGATTAAAAAAATATTGTTAAATCACAAAATTTATGTTACAATATAAAAAAGGAGTGATTTTATGAGTATTAATAATCTGGCACTTTTTAAAATTTCATACGGGCTTTACGTTGTTACTTCAAATGATGGCAATAAGCATAACGGTCTTATTGTAAATACCGTAATGCAGCTTACCGATACTCCTAATCGCGTGGCTGTATGTATCAACAAGGCTAACTATTCTCACGACGTTATTAAAGCATCGGGAAAGATGAATATCAACTGCCTTACTGAAAGTGTACCTTTTGAAACTTTTAAAAACTTTGGTTTTAAGAGTGGTAAAGACAGCGATAAGTTTGAAGATGTTGTATTCTGGACTTCCGAAAATGGTCTGGCGGTTTTAAGAGATAATATCAACGCTTTTATTTCACTTAAGGTAACAGATTACGTTGACGTTCAGACACACGGACTTTTTATCTGTGAAGTAACCGAAGCCGAAGTTATATCCGATGAGAATGCGGTAACTTACACTTATTATCAGAAAAACATCAAACCAAAACCTGAAACCAACAAGAAAAAAGGCTACGTTTGTAAAATCTGCGGATACGTTTATGAAGGCGATACTTTGCCGCCTGATTTTATCTGTCCACTTTGCAAACATGGAGCAGCTGATTTTGAAGAGATAAAATAAAATATTCAGAGGACAACAATGAAAAACAAAAACACACTTTTAACTATTGCAGGTACTTTAATAACGGGTTTTGCTATCGGTTCTTTCTTAACGCCTAATAAGATTGTCGGTGGCGGTGCTTCTGGTATTTCTACTATACTTTTCCACACTTTCGGGATAAATCCAGGTATTAGCTTCTTTGCTATTAACATCCTCTTTTTATTAGTTGGATTAAGGGTTTTAGGCAAAAATTTCATTTTCAAAACCCTTATAGGAATTGCACTTTTATCTATGTTTACCGAAATTTTCACCCTTGTTCCTATATATACCGATAATCTTATTCTTGCTACAGTTTTTGGCGGTGGCCTTTACGGAATAGGAATCGGTATGAGTTTCGCTGCGGGTGCATCTACGGGCGGTACCGATATTATCGGAAGAATTATCCAGACTAAGATGAGTTACATTCCGATTGGTAAGATGCTTTTGTTTGTTGACGGTATAATTATTGTTGTTTCTCTTATAGTGTTTAAAAACATTGAACTTACACTTTACGGTATTATGGCGCTTTTAATCTCAACTTTTTCTATTGATTTTATAATAGGGAAGTTCAACGTTTCAAGACTTGCTTTTGTTATTACTGAAAAAGGTGAGGAAATTGCAAGTAAGCTTGTAAATACTTCTCCCAGAGGTGTTACACTTATTGACGTGAAAGGCGTTTATACAAATACTGAGAAAAAGATGCTTTTTTGTGCTTTGAAAGAAAGCGAAAGCGAAGCATTCCAGAATAAAATTCTCGAAATTGATGAAACTGCTTTCATTGTGTTCTCAGAATCTCAAAGAATCAAAGGCAACGGATTTTATTTGTATAAATAGACTTGAAAATTTCGATTTTTATGTTATAATAATAAAAAAAGAAATAATAATATTATTATATGATTTAAGGAGGAAAATTTTATGAAAAAGTATGTATGTGACGTTTGTGGCTGGGAATACGATGAAGCTTTGGGTGACCCCGATAACGGCATTGAACCCGGTACAAAATTTGAAGATTTGCCTGATGATTTTGTTTGCCCTCTCTGCGGTGTAGGCAAAGAAGAATTCAGCGAAGCTTAATCTTTTCCCGCAGTACTTTTTAGTACTGTGGGAAATTTGATATAAGGAGAATATTATGCATCTTGTTTTATTGACAGCTTTGGGTGTCGGTGGCGCTACCATTTTCGGTGCTTTAACAGGCTTTATATTTAAAAATATATCTCATAAATTTTCTGATATCGTTTTATCATTTGCAGCGGGAGTAATGCTTTCGGCGGCGGTGCTTGGACTTGTTGTTCCGTCTCTTGAATACGGAGGAAAATATGCGGTTGTTGTGACTGTTGCAGGAATTTTTGTCGGTGCAATCGCTCTAAGCCTTATCGATAAGCTTGTACCGCATCTTCACAAAATTGCAGGCGCTACCCCTGAAGGGAACTATAACGAAAACTTAAGTAAAGTGCTCTTGTTTGTTATGGCGATTGCTATTCATAATCTTCCTGAGGGTATTGCGGCAGGTGTCGGATTTGGCTCTGGTGATACTTCTCAGGCGCTTTTAATAGCAGGTGGTATAGCTTTACAGAATATTCCTGAGGGTATGGTTATAATTGCACCTATGATTTCTGCAGGGATAAAACCCGGTCGCACATTCGTACTTGCTATGATTACGGGACTTGTTGAGATTGTTGGTACGCTTATAGGATATTTTGCAGTTTCGGTTGCGTCGTTTATTCTGCCGTTTGCTCTTGCGTTTGCAGGAGGCACGATGCTTTACGTTATAAGTGACGAGATGATTCCCGAAACTCACGCACACGGTCATGAGCGGGGCGCTACATACGCTTTGCTTGTTGGATTTTGTCTTATGCTTGTAACAGACGTATTATTGGGATAGGAGAAATAAAATGATTACAAAAAACATTAAATACATCGGCGTTGACGACCATCATATTGATTTATTTGAAGGGCAGTATTTTGTTCCCGACGGAATTGCGTATAATTCATACCTCATTATTGATGAAAAAATTGCTGTTATGGATTCCGTTGACGGCAGATTTTCGGAAGAATGGCTTTCAAATATCAAAAACGCTTTGAATGATAAAGCTCCTGATTTTCTTGTCGTACAGCATATGGAACCTGACCATTCTTCGAGTATTACACATTTTGTAAAAGCTTTTCCCGATGCGAAAATTGTTTCTTCTGCTAAAGCTTTTACTATGATGAAAAACTTCTTTGGTGACGATTTTAAGGATAAGCAGATCGTTGTAGGGGAAGGGGATACACTTTCTCTCGGCGAGCATACTTTGAATTTTATCACAGCTCCTATGGTTCACTGGCCTGAGGTTATTATGAGTTATGAAAGCAAGGAGAAAATTCTCTTTTCTGCTGATGCTTTCGGAAAATTCGGTACACTTGATACAGATGAAGAATGGGCTTGTGAAGCAAGAAGATATTATTTCGGTATCGTAGGTAAGTATGGTGCTCAGGTGCAGAACGTCCTGAAAAAAGCAAAAGCTCTTGAAATAAATAAAATATGCCCGTTGCATGGTCCTGTACTGTCTGAAAATTTAGAATACTATCTTAACCTTTATGACATCTGGTCGGGTTATAAATCCGAAACTGAAGGCGTTGTGATTAACTATGCTTCTATTTACGGTAACACTGCAAAAGCTGCAGTAAAACTTGCTGAGATGCTTAAAGCAAAAGGCGTTAAGGTAGCAGTAAATGACCTTGCCCGTGACGATATGGCAGAAGCTGTGGAAGATGCTTTTAGATATGACAGGGTAGTGTTTGCCGCTTCTACTTACAATAACGAAGTGTTCCCGTTTATGCGTGAGTTTATAAACCATCTTACTGAGAGAAACTTCCAGAATAAAAAAGTAGCTTTCATTGAAAATGGTTCATGGGCGCCAAACGCTACAAAAGTTATGAAAAAGATGCTTGAAAACTCGAAAAATCTTGAGTATATTGACGCTGACGTTACGATTCTCTCTGCACTGAATGATGAAAGCTTAGCACAACTTGAAAAGCTTAGTGACGAACTTGCAAAATAACAAAAATATTTTTATAAAAAATATTGAATTTTTCAAGTTTTTGTGGTATATTATTTTTGATAGAAATTTTGAAAAGAGGCAAAAGTATGAAAAAAATTTACGAAGGTAAAACAAAAGACGTTTTCAGTCTTGATAACGGCAACGTATTGCTCAAATTCAAAGACGACTGCACAGGTAAAGATGGTGTTTTCGATCCCGGTGAAAACTCTGTAGGACTTAAAATTGAAGGTATCGGAAAAGCTAACCTCAGAACCTCTGTATACTATTTTGATTTGCTTAAAAAAGCAGGTATCAAAACTCATTACGTAAGTGCTGACGTTGACGAAGCTACTATGGAAGTTTTGCCCGGTAAGGTATTTGGTCACGGACTTGAAGTTATCTGCCGCCTCGTTGCTACAGGAAGCTTTATCCGCAGATATGGTGAGTATATTAAAGACGGTACACCTTTGGAAGGCGGATACGTTGAATGTACTTTCAAAAATGACGAAAAAGGTGACCCTCTGGTAACTTCTGAAGGACTTGCTGCTCTTGGCGTTATGTCCGAAGAAATGTTTGAAAGCATGAAAGAACAGACTCTCAAAATCACAAAGATTGTTGCTGATGACCTTAAAACAATCGGTCTTGACCTTTGGGATATTAAATTCGAGTTCGGTTACAACAATGATGAAGTTATCCTCATTGACGAAATTGCTTCCGGTAATATGCGTGTTTACAAAGGTAACGAAATCGTTAACCCCGTTGAACTCACAAAACTTATTCTTGACAGATAATTTTAAGGCGGTGGAAAATTCCACCGCCTTTGTTTTGTTAAAGAAAAAACTTTGTTTTATTATATTGCTTTTTTAAAAAATAGATGATATAATGTAGAAAACTGAATACCGATTGAGAAGATGCGGTTTTGATTTTCAAATGAAAAAGGGAATACGGTCAGAATCCGTAACAACCGCCATTACTGTATTTGACTGATAGAAAGTATCATTACCATTGGATTTTCCGAGAAGGGATGCTTTTTCGCTTTGGCGACGTCATAAGTCAGGAAACCTGTCGTGTCTTTTTAGGTTTAACACAAGCTTTGGTGTGAAGAGTGCAACCGATATATCGCTGACTTTAGCTTTATTGGTTTCTCTTTAAGGCTTTTGTTTGATTATCCGTTGTACTCTTTTAACCTGTTTGGTTAAAAGGGTATTTTTTTTGGAGGTGGTTTTTTGTCAGGCGAAAAGCGGGAATGGGCAATTTGCTTATTAAAAGAAAAGTTTGAAGTATTGGGAAGACTTCCCAAAAAAGACGATTTTGACGAAGCTACTCGCTCGAGGATAAAAGCTTACCTTGGTCCCTGGCCGAGAGCTTTGGAAGAAGCAGAATTAAAGGAGAAAAGAAAATGAAAATTAAACTTTTAAGTATCATGATTGCTTTAATGACAGTGCTTGCTATGTTTCCGATATCTGCAGGTGCTATGGAAGAAAATGTTTTTATTTCAATAAGCTTTGACGGACAGTATATTGACGGTGCAAACGGTGATAAGGTGGCTTTTGTTAAAGTTCCCGTTTCAGAACTTGAAGCAATTGACCTTGGTGAATACGGACTCGATGAATATTATTTTGATGGCGACGGCGACGGCGTATACGATATTACTGCACTTCATCTGTACATTTACACACATGAAACACTTTTAGGACTTGACTGGAATGATGTAATAGTTTCAGGTGGCCCAGGAAGTATTTTCTTCGAGGAAGGACTTTTTGGTTTTGTGGACTGTAACTTAAATTACTATTACAATGGTACATATCCCGAAGTATATGAAGGTTGGGGTGCTACTGCTGATAATCTTTGCTTATATCCCGGAGATTTTTATGATATTGCAGGTTATACAAGCTGGGCTTTCTGGGGAGATTCTGCAACAGGATTCCATTATTTTGCAGATGAAAACGGTGAGTTCACACATAAATACACCACACAAGCAGGTGCTGAAACTCCTGTAAAACTTGTTTTGAGTGGTGGCGGATTCGGTGGAGGATTAACGGTTTCAGATGTAGCTTACTATGATATTTATTACGGAACTTCTTTTGGAGATGCTACAGGGACTATTACTACCGATGAATGTGGCGAAGCTACTTTACCTGCACTCACAGAAGGAACCTGGTATCTTTGGTGTGACGGAGGATATGGTGCTGAATACAGTGGTTCTATCGTTTCCGCTCCCAGTTTTGCTACTGTTGTGGTAGAAGGTGGAGAACCCTTGCCTGCAACATATACAGTTTTGGGTAATATTGAATCATTTGGTGATGCTGACAAATCAGTTACAGTTGAACTTATATCTGACGGAGAAACTGTAGCTACAACCCTTGCTACCAACACATATACTTTCGAGGAAGTTGAAGCAGGTACATATACTCTTAAAGTTTCCAAATCCAAACACGCCACAAGAGAATATGAAATTGTTGTAACAGACGACAATGTTAGCCAAGATGTTACTATCTGGCTTTATGGTGACGTTACTGCTGACGGTATCGTTAACAACGCTGACGTATTGCAGATCAACCGTAAGACATCCAACCAGGCTTCTGTATTCTCTCAGACAACAAACGTTGAGTACAGGGAAAAAGTTGCTAACGTAACTGCAATCACAGGTACTGATACAATCATCAACAACGCTGACGTATTGCAGATCAACCGTAAGACATCCAACCAGGCTTCTGTATTTGATACATTAGCTTAAAATACTAAAACAATAGGGAGTTTATTATGTTTAAAAAGTTTTTAAGTGTCTTAATTTCTCTTACAATGGTATTAACAACATCACCGTTGTCAATGGGTGCTGTTGAGGAAATAAGCGATGCTTCATTGGAAAACAGTGGTGTGTTCATTGAAAAAGAGGATAGCGATACTTCTTATGTGCCTGTAACTGCTATGTATACTGCAGATGAGGTACCATATATTCTTAACACTACTCTGGCACAACTTGCTGATACAGTAAAGGAACCGAGTTTTGGAACAAATGCAGGTGAATGGACAGTTTTATGTCTTGCGCGTGGTGAATATTTCGATAAAGATGATAAGTATTTTACCGACTATTATGACCGCATTGTTACATATGTGAATGAAAAAGCGGCAAGTCTTAACCTTAACGGAGCACTTCATAAATCGAAATCTACAGATAACTCCCGTTTGATTATTGCACTTTCTTCTATCGGTAAAGATTCTACATTTGTTGGCAACTGGAATCTTATTACTCCTTATAATGATTTCAATTGGGTTAAGAAGCAAGGGATTAATGGTGTAATCTATACACTTATTGCATTAGATACAGCTGATTATCAGACAACTGATTCTACTATACGCAGACAGTGTATAGACCATCTTCTTAATAAACAGCTCGAAGGTGGAGGTTGGGCTATGTCCGGCACGTCCTTCAATGTAGATATTACTGCAATGGTTTTGCAGGCTTTATATCCTTACAGAAATGAGGAAGAGGTAAAAAATGCCGCTGAGAAAGCATTTGAGCGTTTGTCTGTGGAACAACTTCAGACAGGTGGTTTCCTTTACGGCTCGGGCGAAACTTCCGAAAGTACAGCTCAGGTAATCGTTGCCTGTGCTACATGGGGAATTGACCCCGATAGTGATATGAGATTTATAAAAAACGGAATATCCGCTGTTGAAAATCTTTTATCCTATTACGTAGAAGATGATGCCATGTTTAAGCATGTACATGCAGGTGATTCCAATGATATGGCTACCGATCAGGCCACATATGCACTTATTGCCTATGATCGCTTTTTGAATGGTGAAATGCCTCTTTATGATATGTCAGATGTGGACAGCGACGAGAATATTGGCGGTGGAAACGATGAGGATGACAGAGATTACGATACCATAACCCCCGGTGTGCCAAAGGTAACACTTTCACTTCCTGCAAAAATCACGGGTGAGGTGGGCGAAACTTTTAACGCTACCATCAGTATCGACCAGTGGGATAATGATAAAGGCTATAAGCTTATTGACCTTGTTTTAAATGTTCCCAATGGTATCGCCGTTACAAACGTCAGCACGGCAGAGCGCCTTTTGGGTGGTGATATAAGCTATAATCTTGAAAAAGAAGCAAATAAACTTCGCATCGTTTATTTTGATGCAAATAATCATAACGATATTGTTTTAAGCGGTGAAAGTTTTCCATCTCAACTTTTTACCATTACTTTTCGTGTTGAGTCATCAAGTTTAAGCAGTAAACTTAAATTCAGTATAGGCGGTATGTCGTTAAAGCTTAATTCTGATTATGCTGATGATGAGTCTATGGTTGTGGCAGATACCGATAATGCAAAAGCTACTGTCAGTGCTGATAACGGATACGGAGAGTCACAGACTGCTGTCTGCTTGTATACAGGTGATGACATAGACCTCATTCCATCAAATAAAAAAGCAGTTGCAGTATTCTTACCCGATGTGAGAAATACTCCCAAAGTTACATTTGACTATGGCGAATACAGTTATGAATTCAAATATAACGGTAAACTCTCGGCGAAAACCGGTATTGCTACTTATGTTGCTATTGTGGATGAAAGTATTGAAATGTCACATTTTATATCGTATTATAATTTCACCATTGACGAAAAAACCGATGCTTCAAGAATCACTTTCGGTGATGTCAACAACGATGAAGTGGTAAATGCCCAGGATGCGCTTGCGGCAGTTGATTCGTGGCTTCGTAAAACTTCTGCACCATCCGATGATGAAATCCTTGCACTTAATGTAAATGGTGATAGTCGTATCAATACTTTTGATGCGCTCGGCATTGTTGAAGCGTTTGTTGACGGTAGTGATTATCTCGTTGTTACAAAAGCACTTAATTTAACTACAACATATTAATTTATGAGGGGGTGGCATTAAGTCAGCCACCCCTGTTTTTTAAGGAGAAATGATATGAGTAAAAGAATATTACAAAAGAAGACTTTTATCGGTATCGCTGTTTTACTACTTTTGCTGATACTTTTTCTTCTGGTTTTTGGATCGGGTAAAACAAAAGATAAACCCGTACTCACCATCGAAATACCACAAAAAGTCAACCTTTCAGAAACTGAAGAAATTACACTTGATGTCATGGTTTCTCATTTAGGAGATGATATTTATCCTGCCGCAAGTATGAGTATTTCTTTTGACCCATCCCGTCTTGAATTTTTAGGAATAAAAGAGGGAAATGTCTTTGTAAAAGGTGGGGAAACAGGTGTCTTGCAAACTTTGCCCGAATGGAGTTATAATTCGATTCAGGCAAATGAGATAGGAAAAATTAATATTATGTATCTTGATACCACCGGTGGCAGAAAAGCATTTATAAATGAACTCCTCAGCAAAGAGGACAACGTAGTATTAAGGCTTAATTTCCGTTTGCGAGGAAGTCTGCGTAAAGGTGACGTGTGCGATCTTATTTTTGATGATGCTATATTTGCTTCTTCCGATGAAAGCAAGAGTCTTGCAATGACAAAGAACACTTTGAAAGTAAGAAACGGTAAAATAGTAATAGGGTGATAACGATGAAAAAGATAATTAATATAATACTTTGTATATTCATTTTGTTTTCTTTTACTGCATGTAGAGGTAGTTTTGCACAGATAGACTTGAATGAACCTGTGGCTATTCCTGAAGATGGAATAATTTCAAAAACCACTCTTAACAAACTGAAAAACGACAATTCAATTGCTACTTTTACAGGGGCATCCGATGACATTAAATACGAATGGACTATTTTCGGAAGTGACCTTGAAAACACAAAAGATGTAAACTTGTTACTTGAAATGACAGAGAATGAAAATGGCTTGAAAATACTTTTCAAAGAAACTGAAGACTTTGGATTTCCTGCGCTACTTTCCGTTCATCTCAATGAAAAATGGACTGCTGACAGTGCTACTGCCTATACGAATGGAACTCCCGTTTATTCGGTATCAATCACGGGAAGCAAGACAAGTATCTTAAACTTGTCAGTAAATTCAATAGTTCCCGAATGTATAATTGTACCTGATGATACCACTATTGCTGTGGAAGATTTTTTAAATGAATCTGTATCCCAACCCAATACCACTGATGTATCAGAGCATTATGATGTAAACGCAGATAAATATCTCTCAAATGCCGAAGACAGAACAGAATATGTTCATTCAGAAAAGAATTCTCATTCAACAAATGAAGCTGTTTCCGAAACAGAAAATACCTATGACTACCTTTCATCGGTAAAAGAATCAAAAAATCGTAAATATTCCGATGGTAGCCGTACAGGAAAAGATGAGTACCTTACAGACCCGGTTCCTGAAGGAAAGCCTTTGCCCGTTGAACCCGAAGATCAGGAAATAGATAACAACAAAACCTATACCTGTACTTTCTCAATCGAATGCTCAACCATTCTCAATAACTTCAGTGACCTCAATCCCGATAAAAGAGAACTGGTTCCTTCAGATGGTATAATTTTGCCCACAACTACTGTTACATTTTATGAGGGCGAATCAGTTTTTGATGTGTTACAGCGTGTATGTAAAACTTATGGTATACATCTGGAATCTTCCTGGACTCCTATTTATAACAGTGCTTATATAGAAGGCATCAATAACCTTTATGAATTTGACTGTGGTGAACTTTCAGGCTGGATGTACAGAGTTAACGGCTGGTACCCGAACTACGGTTGTTCACGTTATCAGTTGGCAGACGGTGAGAAGGTAGAATGGCGATACACTTGTACTGACCTCGGAAAAGATATCGGTTGCAATTGGATGGTATAGATTATGCGTGACAGTTTTTCGGATTATCACCCTTTTATAAACTTTTTATATTTTACCCTTATAATTGGTTTTTCCCTTGCCATCGTACACCCACTGGCACAAGGAATATCGCTTAGTTGCTCAATTATATACGTTATAAGCATTGACGGTAAAAAAAGCCTTATGTTTTTGCTAAAGTATTGTCTGCCTTTAGTATTGCTTACCGCATTTATAAACCCTGCTTTCAACCATGAGGGAACGACAACACTTTTGTATTTCAGTAATGGTAATCCGCTTACATTAGAAAGTATTCTCTACGGATTCTCTTCGGGGGCTTTACTTGTTACAATGCTTTTGTGGTTTTCATCTTTTAATCGTGTAATGACTTCGGACAAATTTATATATTTATTTGGAAAAATAATTCCTTCTTTATCACTTGTACTCAGTATGTCATTGCGTTTTGTTCCGAAATTCAAAACACAAATGGCTTCTGTAACCGAAGCACAACGCAGTATAGGCAGAGATGTTTCAAGTGGTAGTTTATGGCAAAGAACAAAGACCGCTATACTTATTTTTTCGATTATGATTACCTGGTCACTTGAAAACGCCATTGAAACTGCCGACAGTATGAAAAGCAGAGGGTATGGGCTAAAGGGCAGAACCGCGTTTTCGATTTACCGCTTTGACGAGCGCGATAAATATGCAGTTATCTGGCTATCATTTTGTGGGTTGTTTTTGCTTACAGGTGCTATGTTAGAACCATTTGGGTTCCGCTATTTTCCAAATATCCGTTATGCGCCGATTGATATGACTACTATCCCATTTTACGTTGTCTACTTTGCACTTTGCATAACTCCCGTTATATTGAACCTGAAGGAGGAAAGAAAATGGAAAACTTTAGTTTCAAAAATGTAAGCTTTTCGTACCCTGAACAGGAAAATAAAGCACTCCATAACATCTCCTTTGAGGTTTCGCAGGGGGAATTTTTGATTTTGTGCGGACCTTCGGGTTGCGGTAAATCCACGTTGCTCCGACATTTGAAAACTTGTCTGACTCCTCACGGCGTGTTTACGGGAGAAATATTATTCAATGGGGAATGTTTGAGTGAAATTGACGAGCGTACACAATCACAAGAGATTGGATTTGTATTGCAATCTCCCGAAAATCAAGTGGTTACCGATAAGGTGTGGCACGAACTTGCTTTCGGCCTTGAAAGCCTTGGGTATGATACACCCACTATCAGACGTCGTGTTGCTGAGGTTGCCGCATTTTTTGGTATTGAAAACTGGTTTTATAAAAATGTTACCGAACTGTCAGGGGGGCAGAAACAACTATTAAGTCTTGCATCTGTTATGGCTATGAGCCCTAAAATATTAGTGCTTGACGAACCCACAGCACAGCTTGACCCGATAGCAGCCTCGGATTTTTTGGCATTGCTCGGAAAAATAAACCGTGAACTCGGTATTACTGTTATTCTCACGGAACATCGTTTGGAAGAGGCTTTTCCATTTGCTACAAGAGTTATTGTAATGGAGAAAGGTGAAATCCTTTGTGACGATAAGCCTGAGAAAGTAGGGCTTCAGCTTCGTGACAAAGAGAATGGAATGTTCCTTGCTATGCCCACTGCCATGAGGGTTTGGGCAGGGTTAGAAACAAACCTCATGTGTCCTCTTACTGTACGTGATGGCAGTGAATTTCTAACTATGCGAAATAATGAAAAGAAATTATTACCGATTGCTTCAGAGAAGAAACATATATATGGTGAAAAAATTACTCTGCAATGTGACGAACTGTGGTTTCGATATGAAAAAGACCTGCCTGATGTAATGAAAGGTTTTTGTCTGACTTTGCACAAAGGTGAATTTTATGCTGTTTTAGGTGGAAACGGTGCAGGAAAGACGACCTCTCTCAAGGTTATATCAGGACTTTGCTCCCCTTACCGTGGAAATGTTCAGATAAATGGCAAAGTAAGTATGTTACCGCAGAATCCCCAAACACTTTTTGTAAAAAGAACAGTCAGAGAAGATTTGTACGAAGCATTGAAAGGTAAAAAATTCACGAAAGATGAAAAGGATAATCAAGTTGCCCGTGTAGTTGCACTTTGTGGACTTCACGACTTTCTTGATCGTCACCCCTATGATATTTCCGGTGGTGAACAGCAAAGAACAGCTCTTGCAAAAATCTTACTGACAGCACCTGATATTCTTCTTCTGGACGAGCCTACAAAAGGCTTTGATGCAGAGTTCAAGGTTGCATTTGCTGATATTATAGATAAATTGACTTCTCAGGGTGTCACTGTACTTATGGTTAGCCACGATGTTTCATTTTGTGCTGAGTATGCTCATCGTTGCGGTATGTTTTTTGACGGAAGTATTGTAGCAGAGGGCACACCACGTGAATTCTTTTCAGGCAACAGTTTTTATACTACACCTGCTAATCGTATGGCACGGCATCTTGTTCCGACAGCAGTTACGGTAGATGATATCATAACTTGTTGCAGCGGAAGAATAAGAGAAGATAAATCTCTTTTAGCCGAAGTTTTGCCTTTACCTGATCCTCCGCCAAGAAGCGTTAATTTCACACCAAAACCTTTGAAATTATGGAGAAAACTTCTGGCATTTCTTTCGGGACTTACAGCATTTTTAGTATTTCTTTATGCTACAAGCATCACCGACCTGACAACCCTTGTAAGCGCTTCGGGTATCAGTTCACAAGGAAAAGAACAACTCTATCTTTATCTTATTCTGTTTGCAGCGCTGTCTGTTTTTTTACTTTCAGTAGGACGAAGAAGTGAACCGCCACTTGCAATACAGACTCCAAAAGAAAAGCGGAACTTAAGTAAACGCACCATTGTAGCCTCAGTTTCTATACTTCTTTTTATTCCGCTTACTATTTTTGCTGGGATTTTCTATCTCGACGACCATTATTATAATCTTGTGGCGGTAATGGTGCTGTTTGAATGTATGTTACCGTTTTTCCTTGTTTTTGAGGGCAGAAAACCAAAACCGCGTGAACTTGTTACAATTGCAGTTTTATGTGCCATAGGAATTGCCGGCAGAAGCTTATTCTTTATGTTACCACAGTTTAAACCTGTACTGGCACTTACTATTATCGCAGGGGTTGCTTTCGGCGGTGAAACCGGATTTTTGGTCGGCGCTGTCACAATGCTGACTTCCAACATACTTTTCTCGCAAGGTCCGTGGACTCCGTGGCAGATGTTTGCAATGGGAATTATTGGCTTTCTTGCCGGCGTCCTCTTTAAAAAAGGATGGCTTCGAAGAAGCAGATTGTCACTTTCTGTATTTGGTGCCTTTACGGCTGTAATTATCTACGGCGGAATTATGAATCCTGCCGCTGCTTTTATGGTATCAGCAGAAAGTATAACGATAAAAAAATTATTTGCATATTACGTCACAGGACTTCCTATGGATCTTGTTCACGCATTTGGCACAGTGATATTTATCATGTTCGCAGCCGAACCAATGCTTGAAAAAATGGATAGAATCAAAGTTAAATATGGATTGGTGGAGTAAAATTTTTTGATGGATAAAGTTTAACCCCCGACAGAAAATCTGTCGGGGGTTATTATTTTAAGAATTATTCAGCGTCTTCTTTTTCTCCGGAGAGAATTGTATTTACGATGATACCGAGGATCAAAGCAGTTGCGATAGATGTGATTGTGATGGAGAAGGAAGCACCACCAAATGTAAGAGAAAGACCACCGATACCTGCGATAAGGATAGAAGATACAACGAAGAGGTTGCGGTTTTTACCGAGGTCTACAGTCTGAATCATCTTAAGACCGGATACTGCGATGAAGCCGTAGAGAGCGATACATACACCACCCATTACACAGGAAGGAATGGAGTTTACAAATGCTACGAAAGGTGTGAAGAATGAGATGAGGATTGCACCGATTGCAGCAGTGATGATTGTGTAAACAGAAGCGTTCTTTGTGATAGCTACACAAGCAACGGATTCACCGTATGTTGTGTTGGGGCATCCACCAAAGAATGCACCTACCATAGAACCAACGCCGTCACCGAGAAGAGTTCTGGAAAGACCGGGTTCTTCGAGCAAGTCGGATTCGATAATGGAAGAAATGTTTTTGTGGTCAGCAACGTGTTCAGCGAATACAACGAATGCAACGGGGATGTAAGCTGCAGCGATTGTACCGATGTAAGAACCACTGAGTTCACCGAAAGCACCATAAGCTGTAAGGAATGTGAAATCAGGGAAAGCGAGGAAGGAGTTGAGTTTAACACCTTCAGCAAACAATGCTGTGAAGTGGTCAAAGTTGATAACTTTGAGAGCGTCAATTCCTGCTGCATTACCGATTACTGTGAAGATAGCAGCTACAGCGTAACCTGCAAGGATACCAATAATAAAGGGGATAAGCTTAGCAAATTTTTTGCCGTATGTAGAGCTGATAGTTACAACGATTAAAGTGATAAGACCAATGAGGATGCAAATCAAAGGATTAGCAACGGAAACACCTTCAACAGCTACGCCGCCTTTCTGCAAGTCGCCGATTGCGTTACCTGCAAGAGAAAGACCGATGATTGTTACTGTAGGACCAATAACAACGGGGGGCATAAGTTTGTTAAGCCAGTTAACACCTGCAACCTTAACAAGGATTGCGATTACAACGTAAACAAGACCTGCCATAACGGCACCGAGGATAAGACCAAGGTAGCCGAGAGCAACAGAAGTTGCACCTGCAAAAGCAGCAGCCATAGAGCCTAAGAATGCGAAAGAAGAACCAAGGAATACGGGTGATTTAGCTTTTGTAAAGAGAACGTATACGAGTGTTCCTACACCTGCACCAAAGAGTGCTGCAGTAGGCTGCATACCGTTACCGATAATTACGGGAACTACCAAGGTTGCCGCCATAATTGCCAAAAGCTGCTGGATAGCAAAAACAATAAGCTGTCCGAATTTGGGTTTGTCCTTAACCCCATAGATCATTTTCATTTGAGTTTCCTCCCAATTTTGTTTATTCTGAATAAGGCATAAAGCCATAATTCCATAAAAAAATACCTTGTCGGTACGTGCGACAAGATACTCAAATACTATGGTCATCTTATCGGCATCACGGTACCGCTTATTAAAGATGGTTTACTGTTAAAATAATATCATAAATTTATAAGTTTGTAAAGAGAAATTTTATAAAAGTAAAAAAAATATTAAATTTGTGAATAAAAAGTAAACAAAATGGTTTTTTCTAAAAGAAATCTGTTAAAATAGAAGAAAATAAATGAAAGGCAGTGTGAGATATGCTCAGAAGTATGACGGGTTACGGCAGAGGTCAGGCTGTAACTGATAAATGGGATATTTCCGTGGAAATAAAATCGGTTAACCACCGCTATTTTGAGTGGTCAGCGAAGCTTCCCAAAGCATTCCTCTTTTTGGAAGATAAACTGAAAGCTAAAATTCAGGAATCCGTTTCAAGAGGTAAGGTTGAGGCTTACGTTTCAATCTATAGCGTGGGTGAACGTGAAATTAACGTTGAGGTTAATAACTCGGTTGCTTCAGGTTACGTGAAAGCGTTAAGGGATGCAGCACCTTCACTCGGACTTGAAGATAATATCGCACTTACAGATTTACTTAGATTTTCCGATATCTTTACTTTAAAGAGAATGGAAGTTGATGAGGAAGAAGTCTGGGAAGCGGTTTCAAACGTTGCAGACATGGCGATTGCTTCCTTTGTTTCGATGAAAGAAAAGGAAGGCGAAAAACTTAAAGAAGACGTTCTTACAAGAAGAGAATGCATCGCAGATATGCTTAAAAAGGTTGAAGAACGTGCACCGATGCTTAAAAATGAGTATTATGAAAGACTCTATGCTAAAATCAAGGAGCTTCTTGATGACAAGAATATTGACGAGTCAAGACTTGTGACAGAAGCAGGTGTATTTGCCGATAAGGTTGCCGTTGACGAAGAAACTGTACGTCTTAACAGTCATCTTAATCAACTTTGCGACTTGCTTAACACCGATGAACCTGTAGGAAGAAAACTTGATTTCCTCGTTCAGGAGATGAACAGGGAAGTAAATACCATCGGTTCAAAATGTCAGGACGTCACAATTGCAAGAATTGTGGTTGATATGAAATCTGAGATTGAAAAAATCAGGGAACAGATTCAGAACATAGAGTAAGGGGATGATAAAATGAAGCTTATAAATATCGGTTACGGCAATATGGTTTCTGCTAATCGTATTATTACGATTGTAAGCCCTGAATCAGCGCCGATTAAACGTATTATTCAGGAGGCAAGAGACGGTGGCCTGCTTATCGATGCTACTTACGGAAGAAGAACCCGTGCTGTAATCATTATGGATAGCGGTCATATCGTTCTTTCCTCAATTCAGCCTGAAACAGTTGCTAACCGCTTTATCGACGATGAAGAGGAGAATGGCGATGAATAAAGGAACTTTGATTGTTCTTTCGGGTCCTTCAGGTTGCGGTAAGGGTACGGTACTTAAAGAATATATGAAAGACAGAAACGACGTGTTCTTGTCTGTTTCCGCTACAACCCGTGCTCCCCGTCCCGGTGAGGAAGATGGTGTTAATTATTATTATCTCACCAAGGAGGAGTTTGAAGAAAAAATCGCAAACGATGGAATGCTTGAATATGCTTCTTATTGCGATAACTATTACGGTACACCTAAAGACAAGGTGTATGAAAAACTTGATGCAGGGATAAACGTTATTCTTGAAATCGAGGTTCAGGGGGCGATGAAAGTCAAAGAACGTTGTCCTGAAGCGGTTTTGGTATTTATCTTACCGCCAAGTCTTAAAGAACTTGAAAACCGTCTTAAAGGCAGAGGAACTGAAGACGAAAATACAGTTCAGAAAAGACTTGATAAAGCCTTTGAAGAAATTAAAATGGCAGATAAATACGATTATCTTATAGTTAACAATGTTGTTGAGGATGCGGCAGACGATTTTGATGCTGTTGTCCGTTCTCAGCAACTTAAAACAAATAAAGAAATTATTGAAGAGGTGCTTAATTATGATGCATAGACCTTCCGTTCCGGAACTTTTGAAACCTGGCCAGAGCTATTATTCTTTGGTAGTTGGCGTTGCAAAACGCGCTCGTGAAATCGCACAGGCTGCTGATGATAACGGTGATATCCTTATCGAAAAACCCGTAAAACTTGCAGTTGACGATTTTGCAAAAGGTAAATACAAACTTATTGAAAGCGAAGATATCGGTGTCATTTACGACCGTCAGATCAGTCAGGCAAATGCCGTTGAATTTGACGACGAATAATTTTAATCTCTGAGAAAGGAGGGATACGGGTGGAATATATTGCTGAAGTTGCGGTGGAATCTGCCCTTTTTCATTTCGATACCCTCTTTTCTTATCTTGTCCCTGAGGAGTTTGCTGAAAAAATAGTCAGAGGTATGAGGGTTTTAGTTCCTTACGGACGTGCCGATAAGCTTGTTCAGGGGATGGTGTTTAACGTACACACCAATAAACCCGATATGAAACTTAAAAGTATCAGGGCTTTACTTGACGATGAACCTGTCCTTGATGAGGAAGGCTTTGAACTCGCACGTTTTATGGCAGATAACGCTTTTTGCAGTTATTACGACGCCATAAAATGTATGTTGCCTTTAGGGCTTTCTTATTCTGCGAAAGTTGAATATCTTGTTATAAAAGAAGCGGATGATACTTTAACCCGTGAAGAAACTGACCTTTTAAATGAGCTTAAAAACGTTACGGGTTCGTCGGAGGCGGAAATTATTTTCTGTGGTAAAGACGGAAGCCGTAACAGAAAACTTGCAAAAACTCTTGCCGAAAAAGGCTTTGTAAGGGAAGAAAATATCCTTACAAGGCGAGTAGGTGATAAAAGTCAGAAGATGGTGCGTTTGTGTGCGGATTCTGAGGATTTAAAGCTTACTGCAAAGCAAAAGGAAGTTGTGAATCTTCTCAACTTAGTTGGCGCTGCCGCTGAAAAAGAGGTATGTTACCACGCAGGAGTTACTGCAGCTGTTATCAATACCCTTTGCAAGAAGGGAGTAACAGAGTATTTTTACCGTGAAGTGTTAAGAACACCTACTTCTGTTGACGATGATGAAAATCCGAAAGATTTTTCTCTTTCTGAAAGTCAGAAAAAGGTGTTTGAGGGAATTTTGGCGCTTTATAAAGAAAATACCGCTAAAGCTTCACTTTTGTTTGGAGTTACAGGCTCAGGTAAGACCCAGGTCTTTATAGAGCTTATAAGAAAGGTTTTAGCCGATGATAAGCAGGTAATAATGCTTGTCCCTGAGATTTCCCTTACACCGCAGATGCTTAAAAAGTTCAAAGGTTATTTTGGTAATGACGTTGCAGTGATTCATTCAGGACTTTCTATGGGTGAAAAGCTTGATGAGTATAAGCGAATTAAAAAAGGTGACGCAAAAATTGTAATCGGTACGAGAAGCAGCGTTTTTGCGCCTACTGAAAAACTCGGATTGATTATTATGGACGAAGAAGGCGAACATTCTTATAAGTCCGATATGACACCGCGCTATCACGCAAGGGATATTGCTAAGTTTCGGTGTGTAAAGCATAATGCTTTACTCCTGATGGCATCAGCAACACCAAGCCTTGAAAGCTACTATTATGCAAAATCAGGACGTTACTCACTCTTTACTTTAGATGAGCGTTTTGGTAGTGCGTCATTACCCGACGTTATAGTTTCGGATATGAAAAATGAGGAGCAAAACTATAATTTTTCGCCACTTAGTGATGATTTTTCAGAGGCTCTTTTACAAAATTATCAAAAAGGTGAACAGTCCATTGTTTTGATAAACAGAAGGGGTTATTCTGCTTTTGGTGTTTGTATTGACTGCGGTGAAGCGGTTAAATGCCCTAATTGTAGCGTTACGCTTACGTATCATAAGGTAAATGGTTATCTTATGTGTCATTACTGCGGTCATTCACAGAAGCTTTCAAAACCGTGTTCGTGTGGCTCAAAGCATATAAAGCTTATGGGAGCAGGAACACAGAAAATAGAAGATATAATTAAAGAACGTATTCCCGACGCAAAAATTTTGAGAATGGACACTGATACAACTTATTCAAGGTTTGCGTATGAGGAAAAATTTTCTCAGTTTGAACGCGGGGAATACGATATAATGATAGGAACACAGATGGTTGCAAAGGGACTTAATTTTCCTAACGTAACTTTGGTCGGTGTTTTAAATGCCGATCAGTATCTTTTTTCAAATGATTATAAAAGTGGTGAAAAAACCTTTTCGCTGATTACTCAGGTAGTCGGAAGAAGCGGACGTTACGAGAAAAAGGGAAGAGCGTATATACAAACTGTTTCTCCCGAGCATCCCGTTATAGTGAGTGCTTCTAATCAGGATTACGAAGCTTTTTATAACGATGAGATAAATATGCGTAAGCTTTCGCTCCAGCCTCCGTTTTGCGATATTATGGCTATCGGATTTTCGGGCGTTGATGAAGAAAAGGTTAAAAAGTCCGCAAAAGAGTTTTATAAGATTTTGAAATCTCTTGTACTTGAAAATAAAGAGAAGTTACCCGTTGTGCTTTTTAACGCTACTCCTGCGGGAATTTACAGACTTAACGGTAAGTACCGCTACAGAATTATCTTAAAGTGTAAAAACACAAAGAAATTCAGGGATATTGTAAGAAAAGCAGTGAAAGTAGCTTCTGATAAACATATTTTAAAAAATAATACCATTACGGTTGACGTAAATGGTGATATAACCTGATTAAGGAGGATTATTTATGGCACTCAGAAAGGTTATAACTGAAGCAGATGAAACGTTAAGAAAAAAATCAAGAGCAGTTGAAGTTTTTGATAAAAAACTCTGGGATTTGCTTGATGATATGGCAGAAACTATGTACAAATACGAAGGCGTAGGTCTCGCTGCAGTTCAGGTAGGAATTCTTAAAAGAGTTGTTGTAATAGACGTTGGTGACGGCATTATTGAACTCATCAATCCCGAAATTATAGAAACTTCGGGAAGTCAGGAAGGGTCGGAAGGATGCCTTTCTTGTCCTGACGAGTATGCTATTGTTGAAAGACCTATGGAAGTTACTGTACGTGCATACGACAGAAATGGAAAAGAATATACTAAAAAAGGTACTGAGCTTTTAGCAAGGGCATTCTGTCATGAAATTGACCATCTTGACGGTGTTATCTTCAAAGATAAAGCTAAAAGTGAAACTGTACACAAACCTGACCGTAAAAAAGTAAAAGTCAGAGTTAAAGAAAGGTAATTTTATGAAGATAGTTTTTATGGGAACTCCCGAGTTTGCAGTGCCTTGCCTTGAAGCACTTATTAAAGACGGACACGATATAAAAGCCGTATTTACGCAGCCTGATAAGCCTAAGGGCAGGGGATACAAGCTAACTCCACCACCTGTAAAGGAATTGGCTTTACAGTATAATTTGCCCGTTTTTCAGCCAAATACATTAAAAGATGGTGAGGCATTCGAGCAGATAAATTCCTGCGAACCTGACGTGGTGGTTGTAGTGGCATACGGCAAGATTTTACCTAAAAATATTCTTGATATCCCAAAACTCGGATGTGTGAACGTCCATGCATCCCTACTTCCTAAGTACAGAGGTGCAGGTCCTATTCAGTGGAGTATCTTAAAAGGTGAAGAAGAAACCGGCGTAACCACTATGTATATGGCAGAAGGTCTTGATACTGGTGATATGCTTGAAAAGAGTGCTATAAAAATCGGTGAGAATGAAACGGCTGACGAGCTTCACGACAGACTTTCTGTTTTGGGTGCCGAGCTTATCGTTTCCACTGTAAGAAAGCTTGAAAAGGGAGAAATTACTCCTGAAAAACAAGACGATTCACTTTCAAATTATGCACCGATGCTCACAAAAGAACTTTCTCTTATTGATTTTAACAAAAAGGCTTGTGAAGTTCACAATCTTGTAAGAGGACTATCTTCCTGGCCTTGTGCACATACTTTTTACGAGGGCAAACGCCTTAAAATCTATCGTAGTGAAATTGTAGATGCAAAAGGCAACCCCGGTGAGGTTTTAGACGACAAGCATTTTGTGATTGCTTGTAGTGATAAAGCTATAAGAGCTGTTACAGTGCAGTATGAAGGCTCTAAAAAAATGTCATCTGAGGATTTTTTAAGAGGAAAAAGTATTAAAAAAGGTGAAATTTTAGGAGAATAATATGTATTTTGATATTTATTATCTGATTTTTATTGTTCCTGCGATGATTATATCGCTTATTGCACAGTCAAAGGTGACCTCAACTTTTAACAAGTATAATTCTGTTTTAAACAGAAGAGGCTACACGGGTGCTCAGGTTGCCCGTAAAATACTTGATGCCAATGGTCTTACAAACGTAAGTGTTGAAAGGGTAAGCGGTCATTTAAGTGACCATTTCGATCCGAGAACAAACGTGGTAAGGCTTTCCGACAGTACCTATAGCTCAACTTCTGTTGGTGCAGTCGGTGTTGCGGCACATGAGGTAGGTCACGCAATTCAGCATAGCACGGGGTATTTTCCTATTAAGGTGAGAAGCGCAATAATTCCTATTACAAACTTGGGCTCATCACTTTCATGGCCACTTTTTTTTCTTGGTCTTGTACTCGGTTTTCCGATTTTAACTGATATTGGTATTTTGCTTTTCTGTGCAGTTGTAGCATTTCAGCTTGTAACTTTGCCGGTTGAATTCAATGCAAGCAGAAGAGCTATGACTACACTTGAAGATGACCGTATCTTGCAGGATGATGAATTAAAAGGTGCAAGAAAAGTTCTTACAGCTGCTGCTATGACCTATCTTGCGGCCCTTATTACCGCTATTGCAAATCTTTTAAGACTTTTGGCACTCAGTAACAGGAACAGAAGACGATGAATGCAAGAACCTTAGCGTATAACGCTGTTTTGAAGACGATAAAGGAAAAAAGTTATTCTAATCTGACTATCGATTCACTTTTAAAGGAATCCGATTTATCATTTAAGGATAAACAATTTGCATCACGTATTTTTTACGGGATACTTGAGCGAAAGCTTACCCTTGATTACCAGATTAAGTATCTTACCAAAAAAGAGGTAAATAAACTTGATGCCGAGGTTTTAGTAGCTTTAGAACTCGGTCTTTATCAGATTTTATATATGGATTCGGTACCTGATTCTGCCGCCGTTAACGAAAGTGTTGCTATAATTAAAAAATCAAAGAAAAAAAGCGCTTCGGGGTTTGTAAACGGGGTACTGAGAAACTTTTTGAGAAATGGTAAAGAGTTAGTACTACCCGAAGACAGATATAAAAAGGCAGAAGTTTTGTATTCGGTTCCCGCGGATATTTTAAAGCTTTGGGAACGAGATTACGATTTTGATACAGCTATTTTGTTCGCAAAGGAATTTCTTAAAGAAAAGCCTTTGAATATAAGAGTTAACACATTAAAAATATCTTCCGATGAATTATTGAAAAAATTGCCTGAAGCAAAAATGCATACTACAGTAACTGACTGTATTACAATGAGAAATCAGGGCAGTGTTGCGAGTTTATCAGGTTTTAACGAGGGAAAATTCTACGTTCAGGATGCTTCTTCTCAGCTTTGTGCAATGGCTGTTGACCCAAAGGAAGATGAAAAGATTTTAGATCTTTGTGCAGCTCCCGGTTCTAAAAGCTTTACTGTTGCTCAACTTGCAAACGACAAGGCAAAAGTATATTCTTTTGATTTGCATAATCATAGAGTGAAGCTTATAAGTGACGGAGCAAAAAGATTGGGAATTACTTCAATTACCGCAATGCAGGGGGATGCTACGAAGTTTAACCCTGATTTGTGCGGAGCCGATAAAGTGCTTTGTGACGTGCCTTGCTCGGGACTTGGCATTATCGGAAGAAAACCCGAAATTAAGTATAAAGCAATTGAGGAAATCAATAACTTAAAGGATATTCAGCTTTCGATACTTGAAAATGGTTCTAAGTATCTTAAAAGCGGTGGGGTGCTTGTTTACTCTACCTGTGCACTGAATAAAGCTGAAAATGAACAGGTTACGGAAGAATTTCTAAAGAGAAATCCTGATTTTAAAAGGGATAATCTTCCTGAAATCTTTGAAAAAATAGTGGGAGAAAAAGTATCCGAAGTTACTCTTTCGCCACTTAAAGGTGATTTTGACGGTTTCTTTATCTCAAGGTTTATTAAAAAATAAAGGAGTGAACGTTTTGGCGGGAATAGATATTAAATCAATGTCGCTTGATGAACTTAACACTTTTCTCGCTGAGGCGGGAGAGCCTAAATTCAGGGCAAAGCAGATTTTTTCATGGTTACATCAAAAGGCGGTAACAAGTTTTGATGATATGACAAATCTCTCACAGACTTTGCGTGGAAAACTTAGCGAAAAGTCTTATATAACTTCTTTTAAAATCAAGAGAAAACTTAAGTCAGACCTTGACGGGACCATTAAGTATCTGTTTGAGTTACACGATTCTGAGTTTGTAGAAACAGTTCTTATGAGATATGATCACGGTAACAGTGTTTGTGTTTCTACTCAGGTTGGTTGCAAGATGGGTTGTGAGTTTTGTGCTTCTACCAAGGCGGGATTTGTGAGACACCTTACTGCTTCTGAAATTTTAGAGCAGATTTATGCCGTTGAGCGTGATACGGGTGAAAAAATTTCAAATATAGTCCTTATGGGAATAGGTGAACCTCTTGACAATTTCGATAACGTTATGAGATTTTTATCACTTATAAGCTCACATGACGGCAGAAATTTAAGTCACAGACATATTTCACTTTCAACCTGCGGGCTTGTTGACAGAATTTACGAACTTGCCGATATGAATCTACAGCTTACTTTGTCAATTTCACTGCATGCTACAGATGATGAAACGAGAAACTCAATAATGCCCGTTAACAGAAAATATAATATATCTGAGCTTTTAAAGGCTTGTAGGTATTATACTGATAAAACGCACCGAAGAATTTCATATGAATATGCGCTTATAAAGGGAGTTAACGATACCAAAGCGGAGGCTACAAAACTTGCCACACTTTTAAAAGGGAGTCTCTGTCACGTTAATTTAATTCCTGTAAACTTCGTTGAAGAAGCAGGTTTTGAAAAAAGTTCAAAAGAGAGTGTGTATGCTTTCCAGAAGGTGCTTACCGATAAAGGTATAAATGCAACGGTAAGAAGAACCTTGGGTTCGGATATTAACGCTGCTTGTGGACAGCTGAGACGTAAAGAATTATCGTAAAGGAGGGATTAAGTTGAAAATAGCAGGAAGAACTGATATAGGAATGGTCCGTGAAACTAATCAGGATGCATTTAAAATCGTAGCTTTAAACGATAAATCAGGTTTTGCCCTCGTCTGTGACGGAATGGGCGGTGTAAACGGCGGTGACAGAGCAAGTTCAATCGCCAAAAAGGAAATTTCAAGCACAATTGTGTCTGCATTTTCGCAAAATCTCTCTGATGATGAGATTAAAAACCTGATGCTAAGAGCCATTGATACGGCGAACAAAAAGATTTTTGAAGCTTCTGTTAAAAACCCTGAGCTTTCTGGAATGGGTACAACTGTGGTTTTGACCATTCTTATCCGTGATATGGCTTACGTTGCACATGTTGGCGACAGCAGACTTTATCATTACAGAAATTCCGAAATTAAACAGATTACAAAAGACCATTCGCGTGTTCAGGAGCTTATTGACCGCGGAACTATCACAAAGGATGAAGCAAGAGTCCACCCTGAGAAAAATATGATAACCCGTGCAGTGGGAATTGGTACTGACGTAAACGTAGATATCCTGACTCTTCGTTTGAAAGAAGGGGATAAGCTTTTGCTTTGCAGTGACGGACTTTCAAACGTATGCACCGACGAAGAAATAGCTTTTGTTCTTAAAGAAAAAACTGCCGAGACTGCAGTTAAAACTCTTATAGACCTTGCCAATATGGGTGGCGGTAATGACAACATCACCGTTGTTATTGCAGAAAACTAAGATGGAGGTACTTATGGAAGAATATATCGGTAGAAGACTTAACGGCCGTTATCAGCTTCAGAGACTTATTGGTTGCGGCGGTATGGCAAACGTATTCGAAGCAAAAGACCTTGCAGAAGACAGAATTGTTGCCGTTAAAATTTTAAAAGAAGAATACCTTACTAACGATGAATTTGTAAGACGTTTCAGAAATGAGTCCAAAATCATTTCGGTACTTGACCACAAGAATATTGTGAAGGTCTATGACGTTAATTTTACGGGTGCTGAGCAGTATATCGTTATGGAATACATTGATGGTATTACCCTTAATCAGTACGTAAAACACGAGGAAAAACTTCGTTGGAAAGATGCTGTTCATTTTGCAAAGCAGATTTTACAGGCACTTGAACACGCACATGAGCACGGAGTTATTCACCGTGATATCAAGTCACAGAATATTATGCTTTTGAGAGACGGTTCCATAAAGGTTATGGACTTCGGTATTGCAAGATTTGCACGTGAAGATATCCGTTCCATGAATGATAAAGCAATCGGTTCTGTTCATTACATCAGCCCCGAGCAGGCTTGTGGTAAAGAAGCAGATGCTAAGAGTGATATCTATTCTGTTGGTATTCTGCTTTATGAGATGCTTACGGGTACTATGCCTTTTACGGGTACAACCCCTGAGGGTATTGCGATGCAACATATGAAAGGCAAAGCTGTACCTTTGAGTGAAGTTAATCCTGACGTTCCCGAAGGGCTTTGTGAAATCGTTGAAAAGGCTATGAAGAAGGATAAAAACCTTCGTTACCGTTCGGCAAAAGAGATGCTTTTAGCAATTGCCGAATTCAAAGAAAATCCTTCTATCCGATTTGAATATAAATATATTAGCAAAGAAACTGCTCCCTCTACTTTGAACCGTTCTGTTGATAAAATTCAAAACGAGGAGCTTTCAGAAAACGATGACAGAGAAATTGTTATCAAGAAAAGTCCTACTATTCTTATTCTTACCGGTATTGCCTTTGCTTGTGTTATTACTGCAATTTTAGTCCTTATCGGATTTTTCTATTGGGGCAGAAGTGAAAAGGTAGCAGAAATCAATATGCCTGATTTTGTGGGTCAGTCATACAGTGATGTAAAAAGCGAGTACAGAAAGTTTAATTTTGTTATTGAAGAACGTGAGCTTACCGATGATTATGATTCAGGCATTATATATGATCAGAATATCCAGCCGGGTATTACAGTCAAGGAAAATCGTACAGTAAGAATCAAAGTCAGTGAAGGCTATAATATTCTTAAAGTGCCTGATATCGTTGGCAAGGATATCGCAGAAGCCGAAGAAATTCTCTTTGAGCAAGGATTTGATTATACCGTTCATACACAGGATGCAGAAGACGTGCCCGTTGATCAGGTTATCAAAACCGATCCTCCTAAAGGTAAAAAGATTGAAAAAAATATGCAGATTACTGTATACGTAAGTCGAGGAAAAGCTCAGGCGGCTTCTAAAGTGCCTTACGTTGTGGGATTACCCCTTGATGAAGCTAAGTTAAAGCTTGAAGCTGCAGGTCTTATTGTAAGTATCAGTGAAGTTGACAGTACCGAGGCTCCGAATACTGTAATTACCCAGAGTCTTGCTGCAAACGAATACATCAAAGAAGGTACAAGTATTGTTTTAGCTGTAAGCAACGGTTCAGGTTTCTATAAAAAGTTAACTCTTGGAGTTGATTTCCCGCCTGATGCGGCTTCTAAGCAATATAAGCTTGTAGTTTATATTGACGGTGAAGAAAAAGGAAATGCAACGGTTGACCCGTCGACTTCTCCTACCTGGAACGTTACTGTAAACGGAAACGGTACTCAGAAAGTTATTATTTCTATTGACGGTGTTAAATACTGTGAGTATGAAGTTGACTTTAATAAAGGCGTTTCAACTCTTACTCAGGGATATTACGATGAAGTTATCGACCGTATGGAAGGTGACGTAACCGTATCGGAAGAAACGCCCGAGGAAAATCCTATGAGTGCTATTGAGGTTGAGTAATGCAGGGAATTATAATTAAAGCTATCAGTGGTTTCTATTATGTTGAGACTGAATGCGGAATAGTTGAATGTAAAGCAAAGGGTGTTTTCAGAAAAAAGGGGATAACCCCTTTGGTTGGAGATACGGTTGTAATTGAAGATAACACTGTTTCAGAGGTCTTACCAAGAAAAAACGAGATGCTAAGACCTCCTGCAGCTAATCTTGACAGAGTGCTTACAATCGTTTCTGCATCCGACCCTGAGCCTAATCTTTTTGTACTTGACAAGATTATTGCGGTATGCGAATTCAAAGGAATTGAGCCCGTGATAGTAGTTACAAAGACTGATTTAAAAGACGGCAGGGAACTGTATGGGCTTTATAAAAATGCAGGTTATACCGTCATACTCACTAATCCTTCTGTCGACAACCTTGAGGAAATAAGAGAAATTTTAAAAGGGAAAATTACTCTGTTTGTTGGTAATACAGGTGTAGGAAAATCCACACTCTTAAATAGAATTTTCCCGAATCTCGAGCTCAAAACTGCCGAAATCAGTACGAAACTTGGCAGGGGACGTCACACTACAAGACACGTTGAGATGTACAAACTCCCCGAAGGCGGATACGTTGCCGATACACCCGGTTTCAGTACCGTTGAGCCTGAGCAGTATGACAGAATTCTTAAAGAGGATTTGCAACACTGTTTTAAAGAGTTTGAAGAATATATAGGTAAATGCAAGTTTCAGGACTGTTCTCACAGAGTTGAAAAAGGATGCGCCGTACTCGAAGCGTTAAATGACGGCAAAATCGCAAAGAGTCGTCACGAAAGTTATACGATGATTTATGAAGATGCCGCAAAAATCAAGGAGTGGGAAAGATAAATGAAAAAGTGTGTTATTTTTTCTGCTGCGGAGATTTTTGATTACTCGCATATCAATACTGATAATGCTTTTGTGATTGCGGCAGACGGTGGACTCGTTCACACAAAAAAACTTGGGATAATTCCTGATATTGTTATCGGTGATATGGATTCTTTTTCGGGAGAGGTGCCTTCTGACACCTTGCTTTTTCCTGTGCAAAAGGATGATACCGATACTATGCTTGCCATAAAAAAAGGACTTGAACTCGGATTTGATGAGTTTGAAATTTATGGTGGTATGGGCGGAAGATTTGACCATACAATTGCTAATATTCAGTCACTCTGTTATCTTAAAGCTCACAACGCTAACGGTGTTTTGAAAGATGAAAATCACACTGTTTTTCTTGTTGAAAACGAAAAGGTTACTTTAAATGAAAAGGGAAGTTACGTAAGTGTTTTTGCCTACGGAGAAAAAGCAAAGGGAATCACTCTTAAAGGCTTTGAGTATCCCCTTGAAAATGGTGAACTTGATTTTAGTTTTCCGCTTGGTGTGAGTAATAAAGCTTTGACAGAGGATGCATCTGTTGAAGTTCAAGATGGTATTTTACTTGTAATAATAAGAAAGTGATGTCACCAAATTTTTGGGTTTTACGTATTATAAGATGTAAAAATCCAAAAGGAGGCGACACCGTTTGAAAAGAATGCCACAAAGACAGATTCCTGTGATAGCTTTAATATGTGGGTCTGTTTTGCTTTTAGGTGTCTTGCTTTCTTTCAAGTTTGTCTGTGCTATGATTTCAGTTGCACTGATTGCTTGGGGTTTATTGTCTCTCAAATAACTTTGAAAGGAAGGCTTTTATGAAAGTTGTAGTTATCAGAAGTCCTAAATATCTTTCGGGGATTTTAAGATTTATCTTTAAGATTAAAAAGGATAACGAAGCTTAGAAAGGATGTACATACATGGAAAGAATAGGAATAGTAGGTGCAATGGGCTCTGAAGTGGAGCTTTTAAAAAGTAAGCTTGAAGACTGCGAGGAAATAAAAACATCGGGCAGAACTTTTTATCTTGGAAAAATTAATGGTACCGAAGCAGTTTTGGTTTGTTCGGGTATTGGTAAAGTGAATTCTGCTATGTCAACCCAGATGCTTATTGATATATTTGGTGTTGATGCCGTAATCAACACGGGTATTGCAGGTGGTGCGGGTGAAGCTAAAATCCGCGACTGTGTCATTTCTGATGAAGTGGCTTACCATGATATGGAACTGAGATTCGTTGCTATGAATTATCCTTTTACAGAGACTTTTAAGGCGTCAGATAAGCTTATTGCACTTGCACAGAAAGCTTGTGATAATACGGGAATTAAGTCATTCGTTGCACGTATTGCAACGGGCGATCAGTTTATCGCAGATAAGGATGTAAAAGCTGATATAGTTAAACGACTTAATCCTTCTGCAGTAGAAATGGAAGGTGGCGCTGTGGCACACGTTTGTGCCGTTAACGACGTACCGTTTGTTATTATAAGAACCATTTCCGATAACGCGGACGACGGTGCTGAAATGTCATTTGACGTGTTTGAAAAAATTGCTGCAGATGATGCGGCACAAATCGTTGCTGATATGTTAAAACAGATGTAAAAAAAGAACCAATCCTTTTGGATTGGTTCTTTTTATTATTCAGCATTGTTAATCAAAGCATCGTAAACTTTCTTCACGTCAACGGGTCCGTTGTCGGAGTATTTACTGTGTGAAATAAGCTTTTTAAAGGCTTTGAGTGTCATGGCAGGAACGTTGGGAAGTAAGCTTAACTGTACGTTATTGTTTGTAAAAACGGCGTAGTTTTCAATATCAATCTTATAAATGTTTTCTTTCTGGAAAACTTTTCTGATAGCTTCTGTGGCTTCCTGATTTGCAATAACGGGATTTTTAAAACGGATTTTTTTGTCAATATTATCTTTAGTTGTAACAGATATCCATTCTTTGTCCCTGATATCGCCATAAACTGTTCCGCCAAAATCATATCTTTTTAAGACTAACATACCGAAAAATCCGATAAGGATATGGTCTATAACAACGTAAGTATTGTCTTTTAAGGGGAGTTTTAAGTTGTTTATAACTTTGAAACTACGGATTCCTGCAAATTTTTTCAAAACAGAAATAAGTTTTTTAGCCCCTTTTTTTGTTGCGTTTAAAACAATAAGTAAAATGATAAGTACGATCAAGACGCCCAAAAAAGTTAAAATAATGTTGTTTTCAAACATAAAAATACCTCGCAAAAATTTTTTCTTATTTTATTATAACACAGATGAATAAAAAAGGGAATAGGTTTAATAATAAAGATGAAATAAATTTTCAGGAGGATTTATGAAAGTGTTAGATAAAATTGCATTGGCGCTTGTTGTTATTGGTGGACTTAACTGGGGTTCAATCGGACTTTTTAAATTTGACCTTGTTGGCGCTCTTTTCGGCGGTCAGGATGCGGCATTCAGCAGAATTATTTTCGTGCTCGTCGGAATTGCAGCTCTCTGGTGTTTGTCACTCTTTTTCAGAAACAACGATATGATGGAATAAAAAAAGACCGCAAGGTCTTTTTTTATTGCAATTGAAACTGCGTAGTGATATAATGTCATAAAGGAGATGATTTTATGAAAATTATGTCATTTAACACTCAGCATTGCCAGAATTACATAGAAAGAAAAATCGATTTTGATATTATGGCTGACGCTATTAAAAAGTGCGATGCCGATATAGTGGGGCTTAACGAAATGAGAAACAAAGGGGAGGACCCCGAATACACAGATCAGGTGAAAAAGCTGTCGGAACTTACCGGAATGAAGTATTATTATTTTGCCGAGGCAATAAGATTTAGCGATGCAAATCCGTACGGAAACGGATTACTTTCAAAAATTCCGATTGAAAGTGTTGAAACTGTTATAATTCCTGACCCTGAGGTTCAAAAATATGACGGGTATTACGAAACCCGTTGCCTTTTGAAAGCAAAGCTTGAAAACGGACTTACGGTTTTGGTTTCCCACTTCGGACTCAATCCCGACGAGAAGGATAACGCCATTAAAACCGTTTTGAAAAATCTCGAAGACGAAAAGTGCATACTGATGGGTGATTTCAACATAAGACCTGAAAATGAAGTTTTAGCGCCTATAAGAGAGCGTATGACGGATACGGCAGACTTTTTTGAAAAGGAACTTTTCAGCTTCCCGTCGGATAATCCCGACAGAAAGATAGATTACATATTTGTTTCAAAGGATATTAAGGTCAAATCTGCTGGTATTCCCGCTATCGTTGCCTCTGACCACCGTCCTCACACCGCTGAAATTGAGTTTTAAGGAGTTTTTATAATGCGTAAATATCTCTTGCCGGAAAAAGGCAATTTTTATAAAGCTAATCTTCATTCTCATTCCGTGATTTCCGATGGAATGTTAACTGCAAAAGAAATGAAAGATTTTTATATGGAACGAGGATATTCGATTATTGCTTTTACTGATCATGATATTTTTATTCCTCATAATGACCTTACCGACGATAATTTTTTAGCACTTAACGGTTATGAAATTGAGGTAGGTTTTACCTATGACATAAAGTTCAGGGAACTTAAAATCTGTCACTTTTGTCTTATTGCACTTGACCCTGAAATGAATACTCAGTACTTCTATCACCGAACAAGACCTGTAAACTTTAAAGATGAGTACCGACATCTTATTAATGCCGATGAAAAAACACTTGATTTTGAAACTGAGCGTACCCCTGAATGTATCAGTATGATGATGAAAACCGCAAGAGATAACGGATTTTTCGTTACGTACAATCATCCTACGTGGTCACTCGAAAACTACACGGACTACATAAACTATCATAATATGCATGCTATGGAAATCTGTAACTATGGTTGTGTTGTATCGGGCCATCCCGAGTATAATGAACGCGTTTATGATGATATGTTAAGAGCAGGGAAGAAAATTTACTGTATAGGCACAGATGATAATCATAACTGTAATGGAGATGAGGACTCATTCGGTGCATTTACTGTTATCAAAGCAGAAAATCTTGAGTATAAAACTGTTGCAGATGCTCTCGTGAAAGGTAATTTTTACGCTTCTCAGGGCCCTGAAATTTTTGAGCTTTACTATGAAGATGAAAAGGTTTATGTTAAATGTTCTGATGCAAAGACTATAAGACTTTCAACCGACGGCAGACGTGTAAAACGTTTTGAAGCACCTTGCGGTGAAACGATAAACGAAGCTGTGTTTGAGCTTACACCTGATGATAAATACATCCGTATTACTATAGTTGATGCAGAAGGTAAACACGCCAACACAAATGCATATTTCTGCGATGAACTGAGGAGATAAAATGATTAAGTTTTTTAAAAGTTTGCTTGACGAGGACAAAGCTCCCGTCGTTATCTGTGATATCAATCATACAATAATTTATATGAACCCTGCTTCAATCCAGAGATATCATAAAAACCTCGTGGGAAAGAGTATTTTAAGTTGCCACCCGCCTAAGGCTAACGAAATGATTGAAAGAGTAGTTGAGTGGTTTAAAGCTTCAAAAAGTAATAACAGAATCTATACCTTCCGAAACGATGAGGAGAACAAGGACGTTTATATGGTTGCTCTCCGTGACGATGATAATAACCTTATCGGATATTACGAAAAACACGAGTACAGAGATAAGGAAACTGCAAAACTCTATGATTTTAAAGCCGACTGACAGTCGGCTTTATTTTTATTGACATATCAGTTTAATTGTTGTATAATCTATTTAGAAACATTTCTAAATAGCAGGTGAGAAAATGGGAATAAACGAAACCTTAAAAGCAATATCAGACCCCGTAAGACGTGATATTTTACAGATGCTTAAAACTGGGAAAAAGTCAGCAGGGGAGATAGGAGAAAAATTCAATCTTACCGGTGCTACCGTTTCTTATCATTTGACAAAGTTAAAATCAGCAGACCTTATTTCGGAAGAAAAATATAAAAACTATATTTATTATGAGCTTAATACCTCTGTGTTTGAAGAAGTGCTTACCTGGATTTACGGATTAGGAGGGGAGAAGTAATGAAATTTTTTCGTTGGAAAACCTTTTTAACAACAGCTTTTATCACTGTTCTGCCAATATTTTTAGGGTTGGCTCTCTGGAACGAGCTTCCTGATACTATGGCTATTCATTTTAACATTAATAACGAGCCTGATAACTTTGCCGCTAAATGGTTTGTGGTGTTTATGTTGCCTCTGTTTATGGTTTTGATGCAGTTTATATGTTGTATTTCAATTGACAATAATTCCGCTAAACACGGCGAACAAAAGAAATTCGAGAAAGTTGTAAAATGGATAATTCCTGTGATGTCAATGGTTTTACACGTTGCAACTTTAGGCTACAGTCTTGGATGGAATATTGATATAAGAAAGGTTGCGGCACTCATAGTGGCAGGTGAATTTTTGGTTACGGGTAACTATCTGCCGAAGTTTGATTATATAAAGAATTATAATTTACCTAAGGATAAAGCACGAAAGATAAACAGATTTATGGGATATATGCTGGTGATTTTCGGGTTACTTTTCCTTATAAGTATTTTCTTACCACCCGTTACTACCTTAATTTGCGTATGTCTTCTGATACCTTTTGCAATAATAAGTGCAGTTTATCTGTTGATTAATGTGAATAAGCGGGGATAAGTCCCTGCTTTTTCTTTTGAGTCCGTTTTATGGTACAGTAATTGGATTATACTTCTTATATAAATTGCAAAAGGTTGTGAAAAAATGAAAAGTTGTATATTGATGATTGCTTCAATTTTTGGTTTTGTAATATTATCTATTTTTTTGGTAAATTGCAATAACGATAATTTACAAAATGTAGCCAATGTTAGTTGCGTGTCCGTTGAACCCTCTGAAGAATCATATATAAATTATGATGTTATTTACAAAGATTTAGCGAAAATAAAAGAAGAGAAAGAAAAGAAGTACAAAAAAGAAGAATCCTCTGTTCCAACCAATCTGCCCAAATATACAGGTAAAAAATATAATACTTCCAGATTTAAAAATGCTGAAGATTTTTATGACCATTATTACGATGATTTTATCGATTATTATGAAGCTGAAAAGTATTATAATAGAAATAAGTAGAAAAATTTAGTAAGATATGCTATTATATTATCGAGGTGAATCGTATGCCATTACAGATAATAAGACAAGATATAACCAAAATGAAGGTTGATGCTATCGTCAACACTACGAATACAAATATGATCGGTTTCAGTGGCGTAGATGAGGCAATACACAATGCGGCGGGACCGCTTCTTGATGCCGAATGTGAAAAGTTAAGACCGTTGTTTTTAGGTGAAGCTAAGGTTACAAAAGGTTATAATCTTGGTTCAAAGTACATAATTCATACATCCGGTCCTGTGTGGCGTGGCGGAGAGGATAATGAGAAGGAACTCCTCATAAGTTGCTATAAATCTTCTCTTTTGGCAGCGGTTGAATATGGGTGTGAAACTGTAGCTTTTCCTCTTATTTCTTCCGGTGTTTACGGATTTCCAAAGGATCAGGTTTTGAAAATTGCAGTTTCCGTTATAACGGAGTTTTTATTTGAGCATGAGCTTACTGTATATCTTTGTGTATTTGATAAGACGTCTTACTCTTTCAGTAAAAAGCTTTTTGCTGATATCAAGGATTTTATTGATGACGATTACGATGATTTGAGTGAGCTTAAGACAAATAAATTCTGTTTGCATAGTGAACTCGATCTCCTCATTGAATCGAGTGTTCTTTGTGATGAATGCGATGCAGCACCGGCAATTATGTCGGCGACGCCTTCTGCACCACTTAAGGAACTGGTAATTGTGCCGGATAAATCATTTGCCCGAAAGCTTTTTGATCTCATTGACGAGCGTGGTATGACAGACGTTGAATGCTATAAAAAAGCAAATATCGCCAGAAAGACTTTTTCTAAAATAAAGTGTAACCCCGATATGTACAGACCTTCAAAGCAAACTGCAGTTGCCTTTGCAATAGCACTGGAGCTTGATCTTGACGAAGCGCAGGAGCTTTTGGAGTCGGCAGGACTTGTTCTATCACGAAGCTTTGTTTTCGATAAAATCATTATGTATTTTATTCAAAACAAAAACTACGATATCTTTGAAATCAACGAGGCTTTGTTTGAATTTGACCAGGTGCTTTTGGGCTGCTAAATGTCTCTCGACAAGCGACCTTTTTTGGAAAAAAAGTATGTATAATGTGATTGTAAGGTTGAGAAAACCAAACGATCACATTATTTTTTTGGAGGTATTTTATATGAAAAACAACGTTACTGAACTCGTATTTATCCTGGACCGAAGTGGTTCTATGTCGGGACTTGAAGCTGACACTATCGGTGGTTTTAACGCGATGATCGAAAAACAGAAAAAGCAAGATGGCGAATGTTTTGTTTCTACAGTAGTTTTCGATAATGTAAGTAAGGTTATCCACGACAGAATTAAACTTGCTGATGTTCCGAAAATGACTGACAAGGATTACACAGTAAGAGGTTGTACAGCGCTTATGGATGCGATTGGAGGAGCTATAAAACACATCGGTAATATCCACAAATACGCAAGACCTGAGGATGTGCCCGAAAATACTGTTTTCGTTATCACAACTGATGGTATGGAAAACGCAAGTCACAGATACGATAGCGACTGTGTTAAGGAAATGATTGAACGTCAAAAAACAAAATATGGCTGGGAATTCCTTTTTATCGGTGCAAATATTGATGCTGTGGAAACTGCGGCACGCTACGGAATTTCCGAAGACAGAGCAGTAAATTATAATGCGGATGGTGAAGGTACACAGATACTTTATGAAACCGTATCTGCGACGATAGGCAACGTCCGTGCTAAAATGCCAATTCAACCGCAGTGGTGTGAAAACATAAGAAAAGATTTCAAAAAAAGAGGTGGTAAATAATGATAGGTGCAATTCTTGGTGATATTGTTGGTTCTGTTTATGAATTTGACAACATCAAGACAAAAGAATTTGAGTTGTTTACAGATGATTGTTTTTTTACCGATGATTCTGTTATGACGATAGCAGTAGCTGAGGCTTTGATGCAATTTGAATTTATAAACGAAGAAAATATTGAAGCTTTTAAAGAAGAGTTAATAACAGTTATGCACAGAATAGGTGGAAACTATCCTCATTGTGGGTATGGTGCACATTTTGGTATGTGGATACTTCATGGTGGAAGAAATCCCTATAACAGTTTCGGTAATGGTTCTGCAATGAGAGTATCTCCTGTTGGATGGTATGCTAAAACGCTTGAAGAAGCAGAATGTATAGCTAAAGCAACGGCAGAAATTACTCATAACCACCCCGAAGGGAATAAGGGTGCTGTTGCAACTGCAGGGGCAGTTTTTCTTGCAAGAACGGGGGAGAGTATCGAGAAAATCAAAGAATACGTATCAAAATTTTATAAAATTGATTTTACTCTTGATAAGCTTCGTCCGGTGTATGGGTATGACGTTACCTGTCAGGGGACTGTACCACCTGCTATGGTTGCATTCTTTGAGTCGGAAAGCTTTGAGGATGCAATAAGAAATGCTATTTCACTCGGTGGAGACAGCGACACACTTGCGGCAATTACCGGTGCAGTAGCTGAAGCATATTATGGCATCCCTGAAGATTTAAAAGAAAAGGCTTTGTCTTATCTTGATGAAAGACTGTTAAATATAACCAAGCGTTTTACAAAGAGGTTTCGATAAAAAAAGAAAAACTCCTTGATGGTTTTAATCCTTCAAGGAGTTTTTGGAATGAATAAATCTCTTGTTTTGAGGTAGCCTTGCAATTCACCCGAAATGGTTCCCGAAACCCTATCAAAAGATAGTCGGAGGGCTTGCCTCTGAAGGGTGGTCCCATACATTTGATTTACTTTTTTGGCGGAGATGGCGGGATTCGAACCCGCGGGGGATTGCTCCCTAACTGATTTCGAGTCAGCCCCGTTATGACCACTTCCATACGTCTCCATGTTGCTGGCTTATTATACCAGCGCAAAGGCAAAAAATCAAGGTTGGCTTCGGTTGTTTTTTGCCAGTTCCAGGATCTTTTCCATATCCTTCATGATGCTGTCGTAGCTGTTCTCTCCATGGGGGCGCAGACAGTGGGTGCAGTCCTTCACACCGTTTTCCAGATAACAGAAATTACCCCCGCAGTTTTCCCCCAGGGCATACAGCGGACAATAGCAAAACAGGCAGTTAAACCCTTCCCTGTCTGCGCCGGGATGGCAGGGAAAGTATTCGCACTTTTGATTCTGAAAAAAACGGTAATGCTCCATAATTGCCGCTTCTCCTTTTCGTGGGATTATGTTATACTGTCCTTACATTCAAACTCCGTCCAGGGATAGACCCTGGGAGGTTTCAGGAAAAAGGTCATTTCTTTTCCGGTTGTAGGATGTGTAAAGCCCAGATGGCAGGACCACAGGGCGATCTCGCAGGGGTCTTCCAGGACAGCGTATTTGCGCTCCCCCACCAGGGGCATTCCCCTGCTGGCAAATTGCACCCGGAT
>JBGVGI010000095.1:0-1568 GCA_045121595.1 Oscillospiraceae bacterium
TGTTAATGTTTTACTATGAAAACAAATAGATAACCACAAAAACACGGCAACAAAAATAACCCGTCTTGCGGCGGGGTGAATAAAAGTATGTAAAGAATAGGCTATGGTATGGCAGGAACGGCTGTCATGTCATAGCCTAATTCATTTAGTTTTTTAAGATACGAATTAATTTTCTTTTCGCGGTTGAACTTGTTGTAATAATCTGCACCTAAATCGTGGAACGGTTGGTTGTATTTTAGTATGTAGTAAATTGCAGTGAGCATTGAGTGAGCAACTGCCATAGCCGCAATTTTAGAACCTCTGCGTATTTTAATACGCTGGAACTGTGCGTAGAAAAAGGTGTCTTTGTGTTTGGATGTACCGTGAGCACATTGAATAAGGGTGGTTTTAAGCGTAGGATTGCCTTTTGTTGTTCTGCCACTGCGGCGTTTACCCGCACTTTCATTGTTGCCCGGTGCTACACCTGCCCAAGAGCATAAATGCGAAGCCGAAGGAAATCTGCTCATATCCTTGCCAATTTCCGAAATTATGGTTTGAGCACCGATTTTACCTACGCCAGGTATTTCTTCTAATGCATTTATGGCATCCTCATAGTCCTTAATATAGTCTTGAATAATCCTATCTATGTCCTTGATTCGTTTTGTCATATCGTCAATATGGTCAAGAACACTACGAATAAGTTTCCTCTGTAACGGAGAGATTATGCCGTCAAGCGAACTTAATATCTCTTCGGCACTGCTGTGCATTTGGTGATTCCTTATGTCATCCACCGCCTCAAGAGATATTTCCTCGCCGCTAAGCAGTAAATCTAAATATTTTCTGCCACTTTTACCGTTTATGTGTGTTAGTTTGCTTCCGAGCTTAATATTAGCGCCTTCAAGCATTTTCTGTAAACGGTTAAGCTCACGACTGCGTTCCTCAACAAGACTTTTGCGGTAACGGGACACCTCTCGTAATTCCCGTTGCTCACGGTCAGGAATAAAGCTTGCTTTCAGCAGTCCGTGCTGTAACAGGTCTGCAATCCATTCAGCATCCTTCATATCCGTTTTTCTTCCCGGCAAGGATTTCATATGGTGTGCATTTACCACCATAGCAGGCAGTCCGGATAATTCAAATAAATTGTACAGGGGTTTCCAGTATGACGCTGTACTTTCCATAGCGATCATTTCACAACCGCTATCCAAAAGCCAGCTTGTGAGCTCTCTAAGCTCACTTGTTAACGTACCAAATTCTCGTATTTCCTTTTTTCGTCCGTCACGAAAGCAGGCTACGATCATTTTCTTATGTACATCAATACCACAACAGCGCTGATATACTACTTCCATTATTTTCCCTCCATAGCATATTTGCAGCGAGGCTCTTTTTACATCTCATTTTACTATCCGTTCTTTCACTCAAAAGAGCTGAACAATTGGTGGTTCGCAGAAAGAGCCTATGTAAATTTCTTGATCGGTCTCAAAGATCCAACAACATAACCTACCTTATGCTGCACTTAAATTATACCACAAATCCATCTTGTTTTCATCTGTTGTGGTGAATACGAAGCTATTCATAAAGATTTCTTGAAA
>JBGVGI010000096.1:0-1715 GCA_045121595.1 Oscillospiraceae bacterium
ACAAGGAAATGGGTAAGTTGGTAGGTGCTCCGGTACCGGGAACCATGACAACAGTATCTTGGGAAAACATGCAAGATCCATCGTTGACATTCGGTATCCCAGTGGTAGGTTATCGTAAAGCCGATGGTACTTATTTGGAAAATGATCAGTTGGAACCAGATGTACATGTATTGAACGATCCGGCAACCATCGTGAAGGGTGAAGATACTCAGTTGAAGGTAGCGGTAGAAACCTTGATGAAGGATTTGGGGTTGAAATAAAATGATATCCCTATGATAAAATTCTCCCGGCTCTGTCAAGTGAACTGCACCCCAAAAGTTAGACACAAAACTTTTGGGGTGTTTTATGTACAGACATCATAACTTTGAAGAACGATTAAATATCGTAAGTCGTTTGCAATCTGGAGAACCTCTTGAACCTCTGTGCAAAGAGTTGAAATTGGACAAGAAGATGGTTCGTCTTTGGTATCTGCGTTATAAAAAGTATGGAGAAGAAGGTTTACGTGGTACTCGTTATTCTCGTTATACGGCAGATGAAAAACTTGCAATAGTAAAAGAATTTGTAGAAAAAGGAGTATTTTTGCAAGCGTTATGTCTCCGGTATGATTTGAACAGATCCACCATAAAGACCTGGGTGCGTCTGTATCGTCAAGGTCTTTCACTTGAAAACCGAAAAAGGGGACGACCACCAGGTATGGCAAGACCAAAGAAGAAAGAAGCACAGACAGAATTAGAGCGACTTCAGGCAGAGAATCTCCGTCTGAGGGCAGAGAATGCGTTGCTAAAAAAAGTGAAGGCCTTAGTCGAGGAACAGGAAGCCCGAGCACGTCTCAATGGGCAAAAGCCATCGAGGAGCTAAGGTCAGAATATCCTCTTGCCCTACTTTTAGGGTTAAGAAAGATGGCTCGCTCAAAGTTCTATTATCATATCAAAAGAATGAAGCTCAAAGAAAAATACGTTCTTGAAAAGGAAGAAATCAAGGATATCTTTCATGAGCACAAAGGTCGTTATGGTTATAGACGGATAACCGCAGAGATGCGAAATAGAAATTATGTTATAAACCATAAAACCGTACAGCGTCTTATGGGTGAAATGGGTCTTAAATGCAAGATTCGTAAAGTTCGCTACCGTTCCTACAGAGGAGAAATAGGCAAAGTTGCTCCCAATGTTATTGCCCGCAATTTTGTTGCAACATCTCCAAATCGTAAATGGGCTACAGATGTAACTCAGATAAACGTTGGTTCATCCAAGTTGTATCTGTCGCCTATACTTGATATGTATAACGGTGAAATAATCTCTTATAATATCTCTGACAGCCCCAATTTGGAGCAGGTGTATGATATGCTTGACAAGGCATTTGAAAAGTTTGACAACCTTGATGGATTAATCCTGCATTCTGATCAGGGGTGGCAATATCAGCACTTTGGATATCGCAAGAGATTGGAAGAACGTCACATCATACAAAGTATGTCAAGAAAGGGCAATTGTCTTGACAACTCAATGATGGAAAATTTCTTTGGCATCATGAAGTCAGAACTGTTATATGCAGAAAAGTTTGAGTCTTCCAAAGCCTTTGCAAAGGCTTTGGAAGACTACATCGAATACTACAACAATAAAAGAATCAAATACCGGTTAAAAGGAAAGAGTCCGGTGGAATACCGAACTCTTTACCAATAATATTTTTATTAATCCGTCCAACTTTTTGGGGTCACTTCA
>JBGVGI010000097.1:0-1634 GCA_045121595.1 Oscillospiraceae bacterium
CAATGTCATTAAGATAAGCAGATATTAGCATCATCCTATTTCTAACTATTAAAATATAGCTTAGGAATAGGATGATTTTTATTGTGTTAAGAATTTTTGACAAACACGAATAGACAGATGTTTTCATCTGCCTGAAAAAGTAGTATATTATATTTGATGTTAGGCTACTCTGTAGAGGAAACTTACTGCTTTCTTGTGGTCGACTTTGCGAGGGTCATGACGCCCAAGACGTACAGGTAATATTTCTTTGTTTATTAAGGCTTCAACATCTGGCGGAGATTTCTCCGCCATTTTACTTATAAAATATCTGCATATATGTATAGCAAATGTATAGTTAACTTGATATACATGTTTTTGTGTACATTTATCTATTACTACATGTGCTGTAATTATCTCGCAAAAATTATATAAAATAAGTCTTGCCCATATTTCTTGAGTAATATATTCTCTCTTTTTAGAGTGAAAGCTTGTTAATCCAACTGCATATTTAAGTTCTCTAAAAGAAGTTTCTATTCCCCATCTCATTGCATACAGTTTTTTAATTTCTTCCACATTGAATTCATCAGATGGAAGATTGGTAATTATACATTCATAGCTATCTTCTGTTATTGGAAATCTCAATGCTCGAAATTCCATTTTGTAATATGGATTTTCTTCCAAATCAATATAATCAAGGCAATCTTTCTTATGGAAAGATTTATATATTTCAGGATGAGTTACAACCTCTTTTGTACATTTACGAGTAAGAATAATCGATATGTTACAATCAAATTGTTCGCTAGACGGCAGTTTATGTTTTAATCCAGATAATATACCACTGCTGTTAAGGTCTTTGCATCTAAATAAATAAAAAGCACCTTTTTCTTGCACATGTGCAAGATTGTTATAAGATTCATAACCTCTATCAACAATAAAAACAGTTTTTAGCATTCCGCTATATCTGTCTACCATATCACAAAAAGCTTCGTGTTCATTTTCAATTCTACCTGGTTGTATAACAACATCAGTATATATTTTATTTATTAAATCATACATTGCATTAAGATGTAACTGATTAAATCCTCGTACTTTTCCATTGGTAAAATATGATTCTTTATCATTAGGATTGTGTGCGATGTTTATATCAGAACCATCACAAGCAATAAGTCTATAACCTTTAAAAAGGTTTGTACTGTTGCTATATCTAGCAGTAAATGATTCAAAAAGTGACTGAAAAGCTTCTGCATGAATTTGTGCTCTTCTTTGATTAAATGATGCTGTACTGGGACAGTCCGTAGTATAACCAAAATATTTGTGAAGTTCATTTTTTAACGACTGACTTTCCATTGAAATAATAAATTTCATCAATGTTGCAAAATCCCATTTTTTCTTTCTTGTAAAATCTTTGTTTGGATTAACCGTGAATTCTGATGCCCTTAAAGACATATCTTCAATTAAATGCCATAGTGTGTTTTTTACCTCTTCCGAGAATTGCATAAGCGGAAACCTCCTAAAATGTAATATATTTAAAAGGCTTCGCTGCATTTTTTTGACTATTTGTCAAGAACTTTTTGCGAAATTTATAAAAAAAGAACAGATATGTTAGGTTTTAATATCTGTTCATAAATTCATATTCTCTTATCTTAATGACATTG
>JBGVGI010000098.1:0-48898 GCA_045121595.1 Oscillospiraceae bacterium
TAACAAGCACGTTCTCATTTGTACCGCACCTTCCGTTCGTGCTCAGATCGGTGAGTGCTTCGGATACGAGCCCGGTACGGATTGCGAGGGTAAGATGGTTGCAGCGCTTAAGAAGCTTGGCTTTGACGGCGTTTACGACATGAACCTTACTGCTGACCTTACGATCATGGAAGAGGCAACTGAGTTCCTCGGAAGAGTTAAGAATGGCGGAGCACTTCCTATGATCACATCTTGCTCGCCCGGTTGGATCAAGTATTGTGAGCATTATTATCCTGAATTTACAGATAATCTTTCTACCTGTAAGTCTCCTCAGCAGATGTTCGGTGCGGTTGCAAAGACATATTACGCTGAGAAGATGGGCTGGAAGCCTGAGGATATCTTCTTTGTATCTGCAATTCCTTGTACTGCAAAGAAATTTGAGGTAGGACGTCCCGGTCAGTCTGCCGCTGGCGTTCCCGATGTTGACGTAGCTATAACTACCCGCGAGGTTGGCAGAATGATCGCTAAGGCAGGAATCGATTTCAGATCTCTTGCTGATGAAGCATTTGACAATCCTTTTGATATCGGCTCGGGTGCAGGCGCTATATTCGGTGCTACCGGTGGTGTTATGGAGGCTGCTCTTCGTACTGCCGCTGAGGTTATTGAAGGAAAGCCTCTCGAGAAGCTTGAATTCAACGAGGTTCGTGGTATCGAGGGCGTTAAGCTTGCTTCCTATAAGCTTGGAGATATCAATCTTAACGTTGCTGTCGCTTCAGGCACGGCAAACGCTAAGAAGGTTCTTGAAGCAGTTAAAGCAGGAGAGCTTGACGTACAGTTTATCGAGATCATGGCATGTCCCGGCGGTTGTGTAAACGGCGGTGGTCAGCCCTTCCAGCCCGCATCTGTACGTAACTTTACAGATCTTAAGGCTCTCCGTGCAAAAGCTCTTTATGATACAGATTCTTCTATGGGTCTCAGAAAATCCCACGAAAATCCCTGGATCAAGACATTGTACGATGAATATCTTGAAAAACCCGGTAGCCACAAGGCTCACGAAATCTTGCACACAACATACGTTGCAAGAAAGAAATATTAATTTCTTAAAAATTCTCCCTCTCGAAAGAGAGGGAGTTTTTTGTTGAAAAAATTTATTTTTCGACGTATTTCGACAAGACAAAATTGGAAATATGTGGTATAATGTAAAAAGCAAATACTACAAAGCGGTGATTCTAATTGGATAAGGAACGAATTATAAATCTTTTATCAAATCAACAAGCATTCAAAATACTTATTTCGTCAAAGTTTTATATGGATGCACTGACGTTAGCAATAGGCGATTTTCTTAACATCAGGGAGCTTTTGACACTTTTCTTTATTGAAGGGCTTTCCGAGAAGGAATTATCCGAATATTATAACGTAAGTCCCGTTGTTATAGACGACTGGCTCGGCAAGATTTTCAGGATAACCAATGCTCTTATAAATAAAAATATCATAAGATTTAAATAAAGTTGACAAATCAGAATTTATAATGTATACTTTAAAGTGCGTTGAAGAGGAAGAAACTTTTTAAGTATTTTTCAGAGAGAGAACGGTTGGTGCGAGTTCTTAAATTATAAAAAGCAATCCCACCTCGGAGCAGTAAACGATGAGTTTACCGTAGCCCTGCGTTAAAGGGATATGAGTGCAGATTTTTATCTGAATTCAGGTGGTACCGCGGAAATTTTCGCCCTGAGTATTTTACTCAGGGTGTTTTTATTTGTAAAGGAGTAGTTAAAATGAAATTTGACAAGCTTATCGGTGACCGATTTAAAGAACGTCCCTCGGACTGTGTTATCGACAGCCATGCTTTAATGGTGAGAGGCGGTTACATTAAATATGTAGCTAACGGTATCTTTTCTCAGTACCCTCCCGTAAAGAGAATTTGTAAAAAAATCGAGAATATCATCCGTGAAGAAATGGATGCAATCGATGGTCAGGAAGTACTTTTCCCCGTGGCTTTACCTGCCACTTTGTGGGATGAATCGGGCAGATATGAATCTGTCGGCAGTGAACTTTTGAGATTTTCCGACAGAAACAATTCAAAAATGGTTCTCGGTATGACTCACGAGGAAGCCGCAGTTCATTTGGTGCGTGAATATGCAAACAGTTACACAAAATATCCTTTTATGATTTATCAGATTCAGACTAAATTCCGTGACGAGGCACGTCCCAGAGGCGGTCTTATCCGTGTGCGTGAATTTACAATGAAGGACGCTTATTCATTCCATACTTCTCAGGAGGACTTGGAAGATTATTACGCAAAATGTCACAGAGCATATGAGAGAGTATTCTCCCGTGCAGGTGTTCCTGAAGTTATCTCGGTTGAATCCGATTCCGGTATGATGGGCGGTAGCATTTCTCACGAATTTATGATGCTTACCTCCGTTGGTGAAGACAGTATCGTTTTGTGTAACGAGTGTGGTTACAGAGCTAATATGGAAGCTGCTGAAAGCGTTGTTGAAAACGTTAAGAAGGGTGATATGGAAGAACTTAAACTCGTTCATACTCCCAATATCCATACAATTGAAGAAATCTGTGAATTTTTAAATACTCCTCTGGAAGAATCCTGTAAAGCCGTTGTTTACCAGAAAAATATGGACGACAGTTACGTTGTGCTCTTTATCAGGGGCGACCTTGACGTAAACGAAGCAAAACTTACAAGATTCTTGGGTGAGGACGTTCACCCCGCAATCATTACCGAGGAATGCGGACTTAAAGCAGGTTATATCGGGCCGCATAAACTCGAAGGCAACTTTACAGTTTTGTATGATTCTTCTTTGAAAGGTACACAGAACCTTTCCTGTGGTGGCAACGTTGAAGAATACCATTACACAGGCTTTAACATCGACAGAGATTGCGAAAACGTTGAGTACCACGATTTCGCAAAAGCAAAAGAAGGCGGTATCTGTCCTGTTTGCGGTAAGAAAGCAATTACCGTTTCCCGTGGTATCGAGGTTGGTAACATCTTCCAGCTTGGTACCAAGTATACAAAATCTATGAATATGACCTACCTTGATGCAGAGGGTAAGGCTGAACATCCCATTATGGGTTGTTACGGTATCGGTGTCGGCAGACTTGCAGCTTCCGTTTGTGAAGCTCATCACGACGACTACGGCCCCATCTGGCCTATTTCTATTGCACCCTGGGAAGTGCATCTTTGCTGTATGCGTTCTGATGATGCTGAGGCTCGTGGATTTGCCGACAAGCTTTATGAAGACCTTAAAAAAGAAAAGGTTGAAGTAATCTACGACGACAGAAAGGTTTCCGCAGGTGTTATGTTCTCGGATGCTGACCTTATCGGTGTTCCCGTAAGAGTAATCGTAAGCCCCAGAAATATGGCTGAAGGCGTTTGCGAAATTACAACAAGAGATAAATCGGTAAGCAAAAAGGTTTCCCTTGACAATGCAGTTGCAGAAATCAAAGAACTTATCGCAAAACTTTATGCCGATATCGAAGCAAACGTATAAACTAAAAGCCTCCCTTTCGGGAGGCTTTTTTACTGGCTTCCCCTTGAGGGGAAGCTGTCGAGTGAAGCGAGACTGATGAGGTGTTATTTGTTGTATTTCCACCTCATCCGAGTAGCTTCGCTACCCACCTTCTCCTCAAGGAGAAGGCTTTTTTTATTATACTTGTAATTTTTTGTCGAATATGGTAGAATATTATTGCTACACAATCTGAATAACTATTATCCGTTACGGGAAAATACTTTGGTAAAAGGTGTTTTCTCTTTTCCTTCATACCGTGACGGAGATTGTGTAGCAACAATAAGGGATTACACTTTTTCGGTGCGTTCTCTTGTTGTTGGGGGCGCACTTTTTTATTGTAATCCATAATAACAGATGTAATTTTCGCGAAAAATGCATCTGCTGTTATGAAATAAATTTAAAGGAGTTGTTTTCATGTCAAAAATCAAGGTATCGAAAAAAGTTGTAGCAGTCATTGTATTAGTAGCAATATCGTTGCTATCAATATTTGTTGTGGCTGATATAGCTTCATCCCCCGAGTTTCACAAATCAACCATCCAGACTCTTGATGACAAAAAGATGGATGTAGTAGCACTTACAGCAGCAACATCAGCAACGTCATTTGCAGTTGCCGCTATTCCAAGCGAGGCTACAACTCCAATTGCTAATCAGATAGCACAGTTGAGTGGTTATTTAATGATTGTAGTGTGTGCTATATTTTTAGAGAAATTTTTAATTACTCTAACAGGTTATATAACATTTATGTTTTTGATACCCGTATCTTGCTTATTGTTTATCATACATATATTTAAGGAAAATGAAAAACTCAAAAAACTTGCTATTAAACTTGTGACATTTGGTTTGGCAATTTTTATGATAATTCCGATAAGCACTCGTGTTAGCAATATCATCGACGATACTTTTAACACAAAGGCTACCATTGAAACAGCTCAAAAAAGCTCAGAGTCGCTGGATGTTAAGGACACCGGTGAAGATAGTGCAGAATCAAAAAGTGGTTTCTCAAACTGGGTTAGTAATGCGGTTGACACAATTAAAAGTGGTACAGTGAATGTTTTAAATCGAGTAAAAGGTATACTTAGTAGTTTCATTGATGCAGTTGCTGCTTTAATTGTAACCGCTTGTATAATTCCAATAGCTGTAATGTTTTTCTTTATATGGATCATTAAAGTGATTTTCGGTGTAACGATAGATACTGAAAAAGCTAAAGGAAAACTGAAACTCTTAAAAGAAAAAATGGATTCTAAAAATGGGCAAGTTGAACAGATACCTGAGAGTCTGTAATTAAGGAGTTAGATTTATAGAAAATGTGTAAAGGGGGCAATTGTGAATGCTTAAAAACAAATGGATAGCGTTTTTGTTGTGTCTGTTTTTCGGACCTTTCGGGATACACAAGTTTTACGAAGGGAAAATTCTTTTAGGGATAGTTTACATATTCACTTGCGGTATTTTCGGCATAGGAGTTATTGTGGATTTGGTGAAACTGTTTTTTAAACCTAATCCCTACAGCCCGTAATAGAAAAAGGCTTGAGTCATTTGACTCAAGCCTTTATTTTATATAATATAATCGATAACTTCTGTGATTTTATTATCCTTTATGTAGATACGGGGGACACGTCTGCCGACAAGACAGGCAAGTTCGTAATTGATAGTGTCTGCGATTTCGGCGAGGTCTTTGAAGGTGATTTCACAGTCGCCGCCTTTACCGACAACGGTTACGATATCGCCCTCTTTAACGTCGGGAATATCGGTTACGTCTAAAATAAGCTGGTCCATACATACTGAACCTGTGATTTTTGCAAACTTACCATTCACTATCATTTTAGCAGTATTTGAAAATGCTCTTAAGTAGCCGTCGGCGTAACCGATAGGAACTGTCGCAAGGCGCATATCCTTTTCAGCCACAAATTTTCTCGAGTAGCTTATCGCGTCGCCTTTTTTGACGTTTTTAACCATTGAAACAACGGATTTTAATTCCATTACGGGTTTTAACGTGATGTCACATCCTTCGTAGGTGTCAATGCCCAGTCCGTAGATGATAATACCTGCTCTTGCCATATCGTAATTTAAATGAGAACAGTTTAAAATACCTGCGGAGTTCTGAAGATGTTTCATTTTAAGGTTGATACCATTTTCTTTAAGTCCTGAAATCACCTTATCAAACTTTTTAATCTGGCTTATGGTGTATTCTTTTCCTTCGTCTGACAAATCATCGGCAGAGGAAAGGTGGGAGAAAATTCCCGTGAAGTTTAAATTTGAAAGATTATAAGCTTTTATAATTTCATCAATATCATCGCAGTTAAAACCGATTCTTCCCATACCTGTGTCAATTTTAAGGTGACAATTTATGGTGACGTTATTTGATTTGGCATACGCGTTAAGGTTTTGGGCATACTCGGGGGAGTAGACTGCCTGAGTTACGTTAAATTCTGCGATGTCAGCCGCAACGTTTTCGGGAGTAGAGCCTAAGACGAGGATATCTCCTTTAATATCAGCATGCCTTAAGGAAATAGCCTCTTCCAAGTTGGAAACTCCGAACAGGTTTATACCCATATTCTGAAGCTCATTTGCGATAAGCTTGTCGCCGTGACCGTAGGCATTTGCCTTGACAATAGCCATCATTTCGGTACTTTTTGGCAGACGTGATTTTATTTCATTTACATTAAAGGCTAAGTTATCAAGATTGATTTCAGCCCAGGTGCGTTTTAAAAAATTCATAATGTAAATTACCTCTCCTTTGTTATATCAATATTACTATACAATATTTAGATTAGCTTTTCAAGAAGATAATTACAAATAAAAAAATTTTTTAAATTTTTTGCAAAAAAGTATGTGGAAAAATTTTTCAGAGGGTAAAAAATACTCTTTTGGTAGCCATTCCCATTTTATGGGCTTCTTCAAAAAATGAATATTACAAATAGTAATTTTTTGAAAAAAATAACCGTCTTTCAACATTTTCCCCCGACTTTTCCACAGAGGTTTTAAAAAGCAAAAAGTTTTCCACATTTTACCCTATGTAAGGGATAAATGCGATGAAATCGGGCTTTTTCGACATTTGTGCCGAAAACCAAAAATATTGATATGAAAATTGGGTATTGACACAATATATTGTGGTTTGGCTATAAATAGACGCTTTTTGAAAAGGCGGCTCGGAAATATTTTGTGAATATTAACATATTCTGTGGAAAATTCTCTCGCAAACGCCGTTAAAATGGGAATTTTACAAAAAATGACATATTTTTTCTTGTAATTTTAAACATAAAGTTGTATACTGAAAAAAGAGTAAAAAACCGAAAGGATTGACTATAATGCCAAAACGCGAAGATATCAAAAAAATTCTCATCATCGGTTCGGGACCTATCATTATCGGTCAGGCGTGTGAGTTTGACTATTCGGGTACTCAGGCTTGTAAAGCGTTGAGAAATCTCGGCTATGAAATCGTGCTTGTAAACTCTAATCCTGCTACCATTATGACGGACCCCGATATTGCCGACGTTACTTATATAGAACCTCTTAACGTAAAACGTCTTGCTGAGATTATCGAAAAAGAGCGTCCTGATGCGGTTTTACCAAACCTTGGCGGTCAGACCGGTCTTAACCTTTGCCTTGAGCTTTATAAAGAGGGAACACTTGATAAATTTGGTGTTGAGGTTATTGGTGTTCACGTTGATTCTATCGAATGCGGTGAAGACAGAATTGCTTTTAAAGAGATGATGAATTCTCTTGGTATCGAGATGGCAAGAAGTGCTCCTGCATACTCGGTTGAAGAAGCAAAGAAAATTGCAAACGAACTTAATTATCCCGTGGTTGTACGTCCTGCTTTCACAATGGGCGGTGCAGGTGGCGGACTTGTATATGATGAAGCACAGCTTGAAGTTATTGTTTCGCGTGGTATTCAGGCGAGTATGATAGGTCAGGTGCTTATTGAAGAATCTATCTTAGGCTGGGAAGAACTCGAAGTTGAGGTTGTACGTGACAGTAAAGGTCAGATGATAAGCGTTTGCTTTATTGAAAATATCGACCCGCTTGGTGTCCATACGGGTGACAGCTTCTGTGCGGCTCCTATGCTTACTATTTCCAAAGAATTACAGGAAAGATTACAGGAACAGGCGTGGAAAATCGTTGATGCCGTTAAGGTTATCGGCGGTACCAACGTGCAGTTTGCACACGACCCCAAGACTGACAGAATTGTGGTAATTGAGATAAATCCCCGTACTTCACGTTCTTCTGCTTTGGCTTCAAAGGCAACGGGATTCCCGATTGCACTCGTTTCCGCTATGCTTGCGGCAGGACTCACCCTTGATGAAATCCCTTGTGGCAAATACAAAAATCTTGCAAACTATATTCCTGACGGTGATTACGTTGTTATCAAGTTTGCACGTTGGGCATTTGAAAAATTCAAAGGTGCTGAGGATAAACTCGGTACACAGATGCGTGCCGTTGGCGAAGTAATGAGTATCGGTAAGACTTTTAAAGAGGCGTATCTTAAAGCTATCCGTTCACTCGAAATCGGAAGATACGGTTTAGGCCATATCGAAAAGTTTGAAAAGCAAAGTAAGGCTGAGCTTTTAGACGCTTTGAAAATTCCCACAAGTGAAAGACAGTTTATTATCTATGAAGCACTCAAAAAAGGTGCAACTGTTGAAGAAGTTTATAACCTTACAAAGATTAAAGTTGATTTCTTAAACGATATCAAGGAACTTATTGAAGAAGAAAAACTGTTGGAAAATCAAAAGGTTGATACAATTTCTAAGGAAGTTATTGAGGCTGCTAAAAAAGACGGATTTTCCGATAAATATCTCTCAATTCTCTTAAACTGCACCGAAGAAGAAGTGGCAGAAAAACGTCTTTCTTACGGTATCGAGGAGCATTGGGACAAAGTACACGTAAGCGGTACTGAAAATGAAGCTTATTATTATTCAACATATAATGATTTAAAAGAGCCTGAGCATATTTCCGATAATCCCAAAAAGGTTATGATTTTGGGTGGTGGACCCAACCGTATCGGTCAGGGTATTGAATTTGACTACTGCTGTGTTCATTCGGCACTTGCTTTAAGAAAGCTCGGTTACGAAACTATTATGGTAAACTGTAACCCCGAAACTGTTTCTACCGACTACGATACTTCCGACAAGCTTTATTTTGAGCCTCTTACTTTCGAAGACGTAATGAGCATTTACAGAAAAGAAAAACCTGTCGGAATAATTGCTCAGTTCGGTGGACAGACGCCCTTGAACCTTGCACGTTCTTTGCAGAATTCGGGCGCACGAATTCTCGGTACTTCTCCTGCGGCTATCGACCTTGCAGAAGATAGAGATCAGTTCAGGGAAATGATGGAAAAACTTGAAATTCCTATGCCTGAATCGGGTATGGCTGTTAATACCAAAGAAGCACTCGAAATTGCAAAACGTATAGGTTACCCTTTGATGGTACGTCCTTCTTACGTACTTGGTGGCAGAGGAATGGAAGTGGTTCATTCCGACGATGAGCTCGAGTTTTATATGAACGGCGCTATCGGTGTTACTCCTGACAGACCGATACTCATCGACAGATTTCTGATGCATGCTATCGAGGTTGAAGCGGATGCTGTCTGTGACGGCGTGAATTGTTTTGTTCCGAATATTATGCAGCATATCGAACTTGCAGGTATCCATTCGGGTGACTCAGCTTGTGTTCTGCCTCCCGTTTCACTTTCCGAAGATGAAAAGGCAACCATCGAAGAATATACCAAGAAGATTGCAGTTTCATTAAACGTTTGCGGTCTTATGAATATGCAGTATGCGATTGCTGACGGAAAGGTGTACGTTCTTGAAGCCAACCCCCGTGCAAGTCGTACCGTACCGCTTGTTTCTAAGGTGTGCGGTATCAATATGGTTAAAGCGGCAACCGAGATTATAATCTCAGATTTTGAGGGTAAAGCTTCACCTGTGCCGTCGATGGTGCGTAAACCATTTAGCCATTTTGGTGTAAAAGAAGCAGTGCTTCCTTTCAATATGTTCCAGGAGGTTGACCCCGTTTTAGGACCTGAAATGCGCTCGACAGGTGAAGTTTTAGGACTTTCTGAAAGCTTCGGCGAAGCATTTTATAAATCTCAGGAAGCAACGGGAACGGAGCTTCCCTTAAGCGGTACTGTTTTAATCAGTGTCAACGACAATGATAAGCCTGAAGCTTTGGAACTCGCACGTGATTTCTCAGAACTCGGATTTTCAATTATGGCAACGGGAAATACCTACGAGATGCTTAAAGAAAACAACGTTAAAGCAAAACGTGTCAACAAGATTTTTGAGGGCACTCCGAATATCGGAACTTACATTGAAAATAAGGAAATTCAGTTTATTCTCAATACACCGATTGGAAAGCAGTCTGTACACGATGACAGTTATATCAGAAAAGCTGCTATTAAGCACAAGACGTTCTATGCTACAACGGTTGCAGCAGCTCAGGCGGCTGTAAAAGGCATTGAAGCCGTTAAAAAAGGTGTTTCTCATAAGGTTAAATCCTTGCAGGAATTCCAGAACAATTAAATTATCGTCAAAATAAACAGAAAAACCGAAAAAAATTTTACTATGTAAAAGTAAATTTTTTCGGTTTTTTTATTGCACTCAATAGGGAAATATGCTATAATAATTTCACATTAACGAACTTTTTTATATAAAATGTATAAATCAGGGGGTTGGTGTCGCTTTATGAAAGCGTGATCCCATTAAATAAGGAGCGAAAACATTATGAAAGATTACGGTGCTAACAACATTAAAAACGTGGCTGTTGTCGGACACGGCGGCAGTGGTAAAACCAGCCTTGTAGAAGCGTTGCTTTTTAAAGCAGGCTGCACTGATAGATTGGGAAAGGTTGCTGACGGAAATACTGTGTCCGACTATGACGCAGAAGAAATTAAAAGAAAAGCTTCGCTTAACTTGTCGATTGCTCCCTTTGAATTCCAGAATACAAAGGTTAACTTGCTTGATACTCCCGGCCTTTTTGACTTTGCTCTCGGTATGACCGAAGGCATCCGTGCTGCAGGAAGTGCTCTCATTGCCGTTTCAGGTAAATCAGGCGTTACTGTCGGCGCTAAAAAAGCTTATAAGATGGCAGAAAAAATGGGCAAGTCCCGTATCATCTTCGTAACAAAGATGGAACAGGAACATGCTGATTTCTATAAAGTACTTGAAGAACTTAAAACTCATTTTGGTCCTTCTATCTGTCCTTTGGTTGTTCCTCACGTTGTGGATTCCAAAGTTCAGTGCTATATCGACCTTGTTATGATGAAGGCGTATACATACGAAAACGGTGTCCGTAAGGAAGTTCCGATGCCTGATACCGCTCACCGTGTTGACGGTCTTGTAAATGCTATCAGTGAAGCTGTTGCTGAAACTGACGAAGAACTCTTTGACAAATACTTCTCCGGTGAACCCTATACACACTGGGAAATGCTTCAGGGTATTCACAAAGGTGTGTTCGAAGGTACTATTACTCCTGTATTCTGCGGTTCTTCCTTCACAATGGAAGGTATCGACCTCTTTATGGAAAGTATGGTTGAAATGCTTCCTTCCGCAGGTGAAAAAGCAGGTGAAGAGGGAATTATGGGCGACGATATCGTGAGCGTTCCCTGTAACGAAGAAGCTGAACCTATCGCTTACGTGTTTAAAACTATTGCTGACCCGTTTGTAGGTAAACTTTCTTACGTTAAGGTTATCTCGGGCGTTATTGCTCCCAATACAGAGCTTGTCAATATGACTTCAGGTCAGCCTGAAAGAATCGGAAAAATCCTCTTTGTAAGAGGTAAACGTCAGGAAGAACTCAAAGACGTTAAAGCAGGTGACATCTGTGCTATCAGTAAGCTTAACGCAAATACAGGTGATACTCTCTGCTCACCCAAAAAACAGATTACCCTTACGAAAGCCGACTTCCCGAAACCTTGCTATTCAATGGCTCTTAAACCCGTTGGAAAAGGTGATGAAAGTAAGATTTCTCAGGGTATTACTCGTTTGCTCGAAGAAGATCCTACTTTGAGCTTTGTTATCAACAACGAAACCCACGAGCAGGTACTTAGCGGTCTTGGTGAACAGCACCTTGACGTTACAACTGCAAAACTTAAAACAAAATTCGGCGTTGACGTTGTACTCGAAGCTCCTACAGTTGCTTACAGAGAAACTATCCGCAAGAAAGTTAAAGTTCAGGGTAAACATAAGAAACAGTCCGGTGGTCACGGTCAGTACGGTGACGTGTGGATTGAATTTGAACCTCACGATGGTGAAGATATGATCTTTGAAGAAAAGATATTCGGCGGTGCTGTACCCCGTAACTTCTTCCCGGCTGTTGAAAAAGGTTTGCGTGACTGCGTACTTCACGGTACATTGGCAGGTTACCCTGTTGTAGGGCTTAAAGCAACTTTGGTTGACGGTTCTTACCACGACGTTGACTCCTCTGAAATGTCCTTTAAGATGGCTGCATCCTTGGCTTATAAAGCAGGTTTGCCCCAGGCTTCTCCCATTATTCTTGAACCTATCGGAAAACTCAGTGTACTCGTTCCCGACAGTGGTACGGGCGATATGATGGGCGAACTTAACAAACGTCGCGGACGCGTACTTGGTATGAATGCTGCCGAAGACGGTATGACGGAAATCGAAGCAGAAGCTCCTATGAGTGAAATGCACGATTTTGCAACTCTCGTTCGCCAGATGACTCAGGGAAGCGGAAGCTTTACTTTTGAGTTTGAACGTTACGAGCCGTTGCCCTCAAACCTTGAAGCAGAAGTTATTGCTAACTCCAAGGTCAAAGAAGACTAATTATAAAAACAAGGCGGTTTGCTTTTTGCAAACCGCTTTACTTTTTTGTAATAATTAACGAATAAAATGCAGATTTTAAGATATATTAGTGCAATTCAACGATTTGTATTAAATAACTGTGAAAATACAATTTTTGTGTTTGAAAATTTGACTATTTTAAGTTAAAAATAGTTAAATTCAACTGTTTTATTAAAATAAATCCGTTTTAATATAAAATATGCGGTGTTTTCTTTATTATACAAAATAAAATGATTTTTATTGTGCAAAGTATACAAAATACTTTTTCAATATTTGGATAATAAAATAATATCTATTTTTGAAAAAATTTGGTATAGTATTAAATAAGAAATAATGCTTTGCATAATTATAGGAGGTTAATTTTATGGCAGGCTTAAGCTTAAAAGGTATTTACAAAAAATACGCAGGCGGCGTAACCGCTGTTTCCGACTTCAACCTTGAAATCGAAGACAAAGAATTTATCATTTTGGTTGGTCCTTCTGGTTGTGGTAAATCTACAACTTTGAGAATGATCGCAGGTCTTGAAGAAATTTCTGAAGGTGAGCTCTACATCGACGACAAACTCGTTAACGATATCGCTCCCAAAGACCGTGACATCGCAATGGTTTTCCAGAACTATGCTTTGTATCCTCATATGACAGTATTTGATAACATGGCTTTCGGTCTTAAACTCAGAAAGACTCCTAAAGATGAAATCAAACGCCGTGTTGATGAAGCTGCTCGTATCCTCGACATCGCTCATTTGCTCGATCGTAAACCCAAGGCTTTGTCCGGTGGTCAGCGTCAGCGTGTTGCTCTCGGTCGTGCTATCGTTCGTGAACCTAAAGTATTCCTTTTGGACGAACCCCTTTCTAACTTGGACGCAAAACTCCGTGCTCAGATGAGAACAGAGCTTGCTAAACTTCATATCCGTCTTGGTACAACATTTATCTATGTAACTCATGACCAGACAGAAGCTATGACAATGGGTACAAGAATCGTTGTTATGAAAGATGGTTTCATTCAGCAGGTTGACTCTCCCACAAACCTTTACAACAAACCCGTTAACGTATTCGTTGCAGGCTTCATTGGTTCTCCTCAGATGAACTTTATCGACGTTACTCTCGTTGAAGCTGACGGCAAAGTTAAAGTTGTATTTGACAGTGCAGAAGATCATGAAATCGTTATCCCTGAAGGTAAAGTAACAGACGAACTCAAATCTTACGTTGGAAAATCTATGATTATGGGTATCCGTCCTGAAGACCTCAAAGATGAAGAAATGTTCATCTCTGCAGCTACAACAGGCGTATTTGACTGTGATGTTGACGTTACAGAACTTATGGGTGCTGAAACATTCCTTTACCTCACATGTGCAGGTAAAAACCTCATTGCTCGTGTATCTCCCAGATCCACAGCTAAAGCAGGCGACAAGATCAAAATCGCTGTTGACGTTAACAAGATTCACTTGTTTGACAAAGAAACAGAAAGAGTTGTTCTCGACTAATTTTTGTAAAGATAAGAGCCCGATTTTATCGGGCTCTTTTTTGTTTGACAAAAATGAATACGTATGTTATCATTTTCCTTGGTAATATATGAAAATGGAGGGGAATTTGTGAAAAAGATTTTTACTTTATTCTTGTCGTTTATTATGGTATTATGTTTATTTAACGGCATCACTGTATCAGCCACTGAAGTAGCTTCAGGCACTTGTGGTAACAATCTTACCTGGGTACTGGATGAAGATGGTGTTTTAACTGTAAGTGGGGAAGGCGAGATACCCGACTATGACGAAACGTGGAACGAGTACAGAAACTCGATAGAATCGTTGATTTTAGAAGAAGGCGTTACGAGAATAGGCGACAACGTTTTTGCAAGTTGTATAAATCTTGCTTCGATTAAATTTCCTGCTACTATGAAAAGTATTGGTATGCGCACTTTTTCATCCTGTAAAGGACTTACTACCATTGAATTACCCGAAGGTTTTACCTCCATTGGCAGTATGGCTTTTTACAATTGTACTTCGCTTTGTGATATTACGATTCCCAAGAGTCTTAAGAGTATAGGCTCGTCTGCTTTTGAAGGCTGCAGTTCACTTACAGACGTATATTATAAAGACAGTAGTAAACAATGGCAGAATATTGATATGGGCAGATTTAATGGAGAGTTGATAACTTCGAATATTCACTTTACCGCCTCCGAAGTTGTTATGGCTTCCGGCACTTGTGGTGACAATCTTACCTGGGTGCTTTACGACGACGGAATTTTGCATATCAGCGGTGAAGGTGATATGGTCGACTATAACAGCAGTGATAACCGTGCTCCCTGGTACGCTTATGAAAATTCAGTAAAAATCGCCATCATTGAAGATGGAGTTACCTCTTTAGGCTATGCCGCTTTCAGAAACTGTGATTCGCTTACGGAAGTTAAACTTCCTGAAGGTATTAAGAGTCTTGGCGATGCAGCATTTAAGTACTGCTATGCACTTAAAACCATTAATCTCCCCGACAGTATCGAAGATATCGGATATGCGGCATTTGGATACTGCGAAGCACTTGTAACGATAAAACTTCCTCTTGGTATCACAGAAATAGACGGAGAAACTTTTTATAACTGTATTTCTCTTAAGGAAATAACAATCCCTGATAACGTTGCAAGAATTAGCGACTATGCGTTTAAGGGTTGTAAGGCAGTTGCAACCGTAAACGTTTCTGATACTGTGGAAAGTATAGGAAAACAGGCATTTAATAACTGTACTGCCATTAAAGACGTTTACTATGACGGCACCAAAGCTATGTGGGAAGCCGTTGCAATCGGTACTGATAATGCACCTCTTCTGAATGCAACTTTGCATTTTAATTTGATAATTTCCGGAAACGTTGTGAGCTTTGGCGACGTAACGAAAGACGTTACTGTTGAGCTTTTAAAAGACGGAGAAGTGGTGTGTACAAAAACTGTTACCGGTAAAAATGGTACCTATACCTTTGAAAACGTCGCAGAAGGCGACTTTGTAATAAGAGTTTCAAAAACAAAACATTGCCCGAGAGAATATGCAGTAAGCGTTTATGACGACGTTGTTACTGACGTATCAATTCAGCTTTATGGTGACGTTACGGGTGATGGCATTATAAACAATGCCGATGCACTTCAGATTAACAGAAAGAATTCAAATCAGCTTTCTGTTTTTGATTCGGGAGATGAATCAATAAAGACATATCGCTTGATTACAGGAAACGTTACAGCCATTACGGCAACCGATACCGTTGTGAATAATGCCGACGTATTGCAGATTAACAGAGCGAATGCAAACCTCACTTCGGTATTTGACAGATTAGCTTAATAAAAAGCACCCCATGGGGTGCTTTTTTTGTTTTTCGGCTTTATTTTTTGTAAGAAATGTGATACAATGTTTTAGGGTGATTAAAATGATAAATGATGAAATGATAAAAAGAATAAACGAACTTGCTAAAAAGGCAAAAGCCGAAGGGCTTACCGATGCGGAGAAAAAAGAACAGCAATCCTTGCGTGAAGAATATATAAAAGCATACCGCAATAGCTTAAGAGCTACTCTTGAAAATACCGTTATCGTTGAACCTGACGGAACCAAAAGATCTCTTAAAAAAATGAAGAATTAATTTTTGAAAATCGCTTGTAAAAATTGTGTTAATTTGGTATAATAAATTTTAGAATATTTTTAAGGGGTAAAGGAAATGACAAGGGTTGGATTTGATAACGAAAAATATCTGAAAATGCAATCGGAACATATTATGAGCCGTATTGCCAAATTTGATAACAAGCTTTATCTTGAATTTGGCGGTAAGCTTTTTGACGACTATCATGCTTCCAGAGTTTTGCCTGGGTTTGCTCCCGACAGTAAAATAAAGTTGCTTGAACAGTTAAAAGACGATGCCGAGATGATTATCGTTATCAATGCTTCGGATATTGAAAAGAATAAAGTCCGCGGTGACCTTGGCATTACTTATGATGCTGACGTTTTAAGACTTATTGATGCTTTCAGAGGAATAGGTCTTTACGTTGGAAGTGTTGTAATTACTCAGTATTCGGGACAGACTTCTTCGGAAAACTTCCGTAAAAAGCTTGAAAACTTAGGTATTAAGGTTTATTGCCATTATTCTATCGCAGGTTATCCTGCAAATATCCCCCTTATTGTAAGTGACGAAGGCTTCGGCAAGAATGAATATATAGAAACCGAAAGACCCCTTGTTATCATTACTGCTCCCGGACCGGGAAGCGGAAAAATGGCAACCTGCCTTTCTCAGCTTTACCACGAATATAAAAGAGGTACTAAAGCAGGTTATGCAAAATTTGAAACTTTCCCTATATGGAATCTTCCTTTGAAGCATCCTGTGAATCTTGCTTATGAAGCGGCAACTGCTGATTTGAACGACGTCAATATGATTGACCCGTTCCATCTTGAAGCTTATGGTGAGATTACCGTTAACTATAACCGTGACGTTGAGGTTTTCCCCGTTCTTAACGCAATTTTTGAAAAAATTACGGGTGAAAGTCCTTATAAATCTCCTACCGATATGGGAGTTAATATGGCAGGTAACTGCATCATTGACGATGAAGCGGTAAGCGATGCCTCTAAGCAGGAAATTGTAAGACGTTATTATCAGGCGCTTTGCGACCGCAGACTCAGCAGAGTAACCGACGAAACGGTTGCAAAAGTTGAACTCCTTATGAATCAGGCAGGAGTGGACGCAGGTATCCGAAGCGTTGCAACGGCGGCAACTTCGGTTGCTGAGGAATCAGGAAATCCTGCGGCAGCTATTGAACTTCCCGATGGTACTGTTGTTACGGGCAAAACTTCTTCTTTGCTCGGGGCGTCTTCGGCGGCACTTTTGAATGCACTTAAAGTGCTTGGCGGTATTGATGACATTCATCTTATCTCACCGACTATTATCGAGCCCATTCAGGACCTTAAAGTAAACCATCTTGGTAACAACAACCCAAGACTTCATATGGATGAAACTTTATTGGCTCTTGCAATTGCTGCGGCTACAAATCCCGTTGCGGAGACTGCGATGCATCAGCTTGAAAAACTTAAAGGCTGTGAGGCGCATTCTTCGGTGCTTTTATCTCAGGTAGACGTTTCGGTTTACAAAAAACTCGGTATGAATCTCACCTGTGAGGCTCAGTATCAGACCAAAAAACTTTATCACAAATAATAAAATGCTCCCTCTCGGGAGCATTTTTGTTATATTTCAATCTGTACGGGTTTTCTTTTTCTGAAATACGTGATATGCGTAAATCCTATTTCCTTTAATACTTTGATAGTTTCATCAATTCCGCGGCTCAAGTCGTTAGTATTGTGTGAGTCGGACCCTAAAGAAACCTTATCCCCTCCAAGACTTCTGTAAAGGGTTAATATCTCGCGGTTTGGAAGAGTTTCTTTGATTTTCTGTCTTAAACCGCTTGTGTTTACTTCAAGGGAAATTCCCATATCGATAACTGCTTTTAAAATTGCGGTGATTTTATCCAAATAATCAGAAACAGAAGCGTTGCGTTTATAATCGCCTACGACGTATCTGAAAGGATAAGTGATATGAGCTATAACGTCAATATCGGCGTAGAGAACAGTTTTTAAAACAGAGTCGAAATATCCGTTTAAATAGTTTGCGATTTCTTCATCGGTGAGGGTGGAACAATCCATAAAATAAAAGTCTTCACCGGTGGGGGAGTTGTGATAGGAGCCTATTACAACGTCGTAGTCGCAAAGGGTAAGCATCTTTTTTGCATCCTCAGGATAATCAATAGCTTCACCAAGCTCTATCCCCGTGAGAAATTCGCAGGTTGTTTTATTTTCGTTTCTGAATTTTTCCATAGCTTTGACAGAGTTACTGACTACCTTGATGCATTCGTCAAGGTTTTTGCCGTCAAGGTCTGAATGGTCGGTTATCGCAAAAGCTTTTAAATTAAGTTCCTCGGCACGGCGACACATAGCTTCCACCGTGTCAACGGCATCAAAACTGAAATTTGAATGGTTATGGCAGTCTACCATCGTTATTCCTCTTTTCAAAACTGTTTTTTAATGTTAAAATAAAGTATACCATATTTTAAAAAAGGGTGCAACAATATGAAACATACAGGTACGCTTTTACTTGAAACCGAAAGACTTGTTTTAAGGCGTTTTACAAAAGAAGATATCCTCCCCGTTTTTAATAACTGGTCGGGAAATCCAGAGGTCACAAAATATCTTCTCTGGAGTTACCATAAAACAGAAAAAGAAACGGCAAGGTTTTTAAAAAAATATATAAGGCAATACTATAAAAAGGATTTTTATGTCTGGGCGGTCGAAAGAAAAGAAGACGGAGAGGTCATAGGAACGGTTGACGCTACCGTTTTTAAAAGCAAGGCGGAAATCGGTTATTGCTTTGGCGAAAAGTTTTGGAAAAAAGGTTACGCCTTCGAATCACTTTCAAAAATGATTGAATTTTTTAAGGAAATCGGTTGTGACTGTTTCGGTGCAACCTGTGCCGTTGAGAATGAATCATCCGCAAAATTGCTTATGAGATTGGGCTTTGTAAAGGAAAATTCCGATACTGTATCTTACGTCGGAGAAAACGGATTTATAAAGTGTGAGGAATATGAATTAGGGTGTTGACTTTCTCACTGTAATGTGCTAAAATACAGAATATAGGCAGTATTGTCCGTAAAAATAAAAAATGAGGTGTCATAATGAACGACAAACTTAAAGGCTTTAACGTCGAATTTTTATTTAATGCAATTCTGAAACTTGAAACTATGGAAGAATGTTACGACTTTTTTGAGGATTTGTGCACTGTACAGGAGCTCAAGGCTTTGGCTCAGCGTATTCAGGTTGCAAAAATGCTCAGTGAAAACAGAGTTTACAGTGATATAGTAAGTGAAACCGGTGCAAGTACAGCTACTATCAGCCGTGTTAACCGTTCTTTGCATTATGGTTGCGACGGTTACGCAGTAGTGTTTGACCGCTTGAAAGAAGATGAGTAATTACGGGGATTTTGCACCCGTCTATGACCTTCTTACGTCGGATATCGACTATAAAAGACGTGCGGAGTATTTCGACAACGTTATTTTAAAACACGGTGGATTTCACGGGATTTTGCTTGATCTGGGTTGCGGTACGGGTAAGCTCAGTGAAGAGTTTGATACCTTGGGATACGACGTAATCGGTGTTGATAATTCTGAGGAAATGCTTAACGTTGCCCTCGATAAAAAGGTCGAAAACGGCAAGGATATCATCTATATCAATCAGGATATGACGGAGCTTGATTTGTTTGGTACAGTTGACGTTGCGGTATCTGCACTCGACAGTCTTAATCATCTTACCGATTATGATGATTTTTGCAAGGCTTTGAAAAAAGTTTCGCTTTTTCTCCATCCCGACGGCGTATTTGTGTTTGACGTGAACACTGTTTTCAAGCACCGAGAAATCCTTGCAGATAATACCTTCGTGTATGATTACGGGGACGTTTACTGCGTGTGGCAGAATACTCTTTCTGAGAATACGGTTTCAATGAATCTTGATATCTTCGTTTCAGAAGACGGGGAAGGGTACGAAAGGCTCGAGGACAGTTTCTCCGAAAGAGCTTATACCGAAGAAGAGATAGAAAAAGCACTTAAAATGGCAGGACTTTCCGTCTGTGCTGTATATGGAGAGGATTCGTTTGATTCTCCCGAAGAAAATGAACAAAGATTAATTTACGTCACAAAACATAGCTGTCTATAAAAGACAGCTATTTTTGAATAGAAAGGGATTTTTATGGCACGTTTAACGAGAGCTATTTCACGCGACGGTTCTGTAATGGCAATTGCCGTTGATTCGACTGATATTGCGGGGAGAATAGAAAATATTCATAAAACTTCTGCAGTTGTTACTGCGGCAACGGGGAGACTTGCTACTGCAGCTTCAATAATGGGCAGTATGCTTAAAGGGGAAAACGATACCGTTACTTTAAGACTTAATGGTGGAGGACCTGTTGGTTCGATTATTGCCGTTGCCGACAGTAACGGCAACGTAAAAGCTTATCCTGCAAATCCCGTGGTTGAACTTCCGTTGAATGCTAAAGGCAAACTTGACGTTGCAGGTGCCGTTGGTACTGACGGATATCTTAGCGTTGTCCGTGATCTCGGACTTAAAGAGCCTTACGTTGGACAGACTCCGATAGTTTCAGGCGAAATCGCAGAGGACGTTACAAATTACTATGCCGTGAGTGAACAGGTACCTACCGTTTGTGCACTTGGGGTTTTGGTTAACCCTGATCTTACCGTTAAAGCGGCAGGCGGTTTTCTCGTTCAGCTTCTTCCTTTTGCGGATGAAGGCGCAATCGAAGTTATCGAGAAAAACATAAACGGAATTAAACCCGTTTCAACTATGATAGAAGAGGGAATGACTCCTCCTGATATCTGCAAGCTTTTGCTCGATGGACTGGAACCGGAAATTTTAGATGAAGCAATGCCCGTTTACCGTTGCGACTGCAGTAAAGAAAGAGTTGAACGCGCCCTTATAAGTATGGGAAGGGAACAACTTGAAGATATTATTAATGAAGATAACGGTACTGAAGTTTGCTGTCACTTCTGCGACAAGAAATATAAATATACGTCAGAAGACCTTGTGAAACTTCTGAAAAATGCTATGCGATAGGAATTTGTTATGAAAGTATTTGTTATTGGTGACGTTGTAAGTCAGCAGGGTTGCGATTTTTTAAGAAAAAAACTCCCTGATTTCAAAAGGGAAAACGGAATAGACGTGGTTATCGCAAACGGCGAGAACTCTGCCGTGGGGAATGGAATTCTTCCGCATTCTGCCGATTTTCTTTTTGATAGTGGAGTTGACGTGATAACGGGCGGCAACCATATTTTTAAAAGAAGAGAAATTCACGAGTATATAGAGGACCATCCTAACCTTATTCGTCCTGCCAATTATCCTGACTCCTGCTATGGGAATGGATATTTCGTTCTTGACGGAGGCCCGTGGAAACTTTGCGTGATAAACCTTTTGGGACAAGTGTATATGGACCCTATGGAATGCCCGTTTAAGACCTGCGACAAGATTTTAGAGGAAGTCGAAGCCGATTTTTATATCGTAGATTTTCACGCCGAGGCAACGGGTGAAAAAATGGCTTTAGGATATTATCTCGACGGAAGGGTTTCGGCAGTTGTTGGAACTCATACCCACGTACAGACTGCCGATGAACAGATTTTGCCTAACGGCACGGGATATATTTCCGACCTTGGTATGACGGGACCCATTCAGTCAATACTCGGAATAACTCCTGAAAATATCGTGAGAAAGATGACCACAAGACTTCCAACAAGGTTTGTAGTGCCTGATACGGAGTGTAAAATGGAGGGCGTAGTGCTCGAATTAGATCGAAAAACTGGCAAATGTACCAAAATTGAACGCAAAAAACTCGCATAATTCACAAATATTTCGAAAACTATTGAAAATTTTGTTAATTTATAATATAATTTTATTAGATTTGTGCAAAATTTAACAAAATTTATTATCAGGAGGGGAATTCAATGGATGTATTAAAGGTTTCTGCAAAGTCCATCCCCAATTCAGTAGCGGGTGCTATTGCAGGTGTTATCAGAGAGAAAGGTGCAGTTGAAATTCAGGCTGTTGGCGCAGGTGCTGCTAATCAGGCTATCAAATCTGTAGCTATTGCACGTGGTTATCTCGCACCCACCGGTATTGACTTGGTGTGTGTACCTGCCTTTGCCAATGTGGAAATTGATGGTTCCGAACGTACTGCTATAAAACTTATTGTTGAACCCAGATAATTTTTGAAAAAGAGGTGGTTTTACCACCTCTTTTGATTTTTCTCTTGACCTTATCGGATAAAAGATATATAATAAAGGAAGTAATTTTAAACGGAGGAAATAAAAATGGCAAAAAAATTTATCGTAGAAACATCTGCAAGACATCTTCACGTGTCCAGAGAAGACTTTGAAGTTCTTTTCGGCGCAGACGCAAAACTTACAAACAAGAAAGACCTCTCTCAGCCCGGTCAGTTTGCTTGTGCTGAAAGAGTTACAGTAATTGGCCCTAAAGGTCAGCTTACAGCTTCCATCCTTGGCCCTGAAAGACCTTCTACTCAGGTTGAAATCAGTGCTTCCGATGCACGTACACTCGGCGTGGTTGCTCCTATCCGTGAATCCGGTGACGTAAAAGGTTCTGCAGGTTGTAAACTCGTAGGTCCCTGCGGTGAAGTTGAACTTAAAGAAGGCGTTATCGTTGCAAAACGTCATATTCACTTCACACCTGCTGATGCAGCAGAACAGAACGTAAATGATAAAGATATCGTTTGGGTAAAAGTTGAAACTCCCGAAAGAAAGATCATCTTCGGTGACGTTGTTGTAAGAGTTCATGATAACTTTGCAGCAGCAATGCACCTCGACACAGACGAAGCAAACGCTGCAGGCTGTGCAGGTGAAGTTTACGGCGAAATCGTTAAACTTTAAAAATTAAAAGCTCTGGGTTATCCCAGAGCTTTTTCCATTATATAATCGTCCATAACGTAACCGTTTCCTATATCGGTTACAACTGAATCAACGGTTTTAAATCCAAGTTTTTCGTAAACTTTTATCGAGTTTTCGTTATATTTGTTTACGGTAAGATAAATACTTTCTTTGCCTGCCGATGCTTTTATTATTTCATTTAATAGGGAAGTACCGATTCTTTTACCTCTGTATTCTTTTAAAATGTAAATCTTGCTCAGGAAAGTTTTGCTTTCTTCAAGCTTGTATGCCGAATATCCTGCGGGGATATCGTCATAATATGCAAGAAGATATATCGTATCGGAGTTTATTTGTTTGCTTACTGCTTCTTTACTCTGGAATTTTTCAAGCATATAGTTTACCTGATTTTTACCTATGATACTGTCGTAATGCTCGTGCCAGATTTCACGCCCTAATGCTTCAATGGTAAGGATGTCATCTTCGGTGGATGCTTTTTTGATAACGAGACTCATTTAAACCCTTCCTTATATTAATATATATACATTTTATCACAATTTCATTTTTTTGCAATATTTTATGACATTTTATACAATAACTTATTGCTAAACAGGACGCAAGTTGACAATGTTAAGGAATTTTCAAAAAACAGTTGACAAGTAGCTTTTACTGTGATAAAATTGATATACCTCTAAAAGGGTTTATTTTTTTGTGCAAAAAATTCGGGAGTAAAATCCCGCGGGGTAAAACCCACCCAATCCGAAAAGGTTTTTAAACTTTTGAGAGAGTTCTCCTTTTTGAGGGAGGCAAACACAGTCCGACTATACAGGAGGTGCCGAAGATGAGGGTTAAAATTACATTAGCTTGCACAGAGTGCAAACAGCGTAATTACAACACAATGAAAAACAAGAAGAACGATCCGGACAGGCTGGAAATGAACAAGTATTGTCGTTTCTGCAAAAAACACACGCTTCACAAGGAAACTAAGTAAGCGGAGAGAGGAGATTTGATTATGGCTGATAAAATTGCTGCAAAAGCTCCTGAAAAAGCCAAGAAGGAAAAGAAAGAAGGCGTATTTAAGAAGCTTTCTCGTTTCTTTAAGGATTTTCGAAGTGAGGCCAAAAAAATTGTTTGGCCATCTAAGAAGCAGGTTATCAATAACACAATCATCGTTTTTATCGCGATGGGCGTAATTGGCGCAGCTATCTGGATTATTGATGCTTTGCTCGGTTTACTCAGACAGTTGACTTTGGGAATGTAACAAAACGCTTTAATTTATCGGAGGTCTGATTATGTCAGAAACACCAAGATGGTACGTTATTCACACTTATTCGGGGTATGAAAACAAAGTTGCACAAAATATAGAGAAGGTCGTTGAAAATCAAGGTTTTCAGGATCTCATTTTCGAGGTAAGAGTACCTACGGAGACAGTTGTCGAATACAAAGATGATAAAAAGCGCGAAGTTGAACGCAAAATTTTCCCAGGCTATGTCTTAGTAAAAATGATTTTGACTGACGATTCCTGGTATGTTGTAAGAAATATCAGAGGCGTTACAGGCTTTGTAGGCCCCGGATCCAAACCTATTCCTTTGACTGAAAAGGAAATCGAGGCTTTGGGTGTTGAAGTTAAAACAGTTGAAGTGGATTATCAGGTTGGTAACGACGTTAAGATTATTCACGGTCCGCTTGAAGGCTTCACCGGCAGAGTTGAGGAGCTTGATGTCGATAAAGATATGGTTAAAGTTACCGTTTCTATGTTCGGCAGAGACACTTTGGTTGAATTGCAGCTCGGTCAGGTAGAGTTAGCAAAAGACTAAAAAAGAAAACAAGTCTGAAGTCCTGAAAAAAGGACAGCTTTCAGATTAGAATATAATGTTCTATTCTGAATGTGGGAGGAAAAAGTGGATGCTTTTTCCGCCTTACCACGTTATTATGGAGGTGCTACTAATGGCTCAAAAAGTAATTGGCTACATTAAATTGCAGATCCCTGCAGGTAAAGCAACACCTGCACCCCCTGTTGGTCCGGCTCTCGGTCAGCATGGTGTAAACATCATGGGATTCACAAAGGAATTCAACGAACGTACAAAGAATGACATCGGTCTTATTATCCCCGTTGTTATCACAGTTTACGCAGACCATTCCTTTACATTCATCACCAAGACTCCCCCTGCTGCAGTTCTCATCAAGAAAGCTTGCGGTTTGGAGTCAGCTTCCGGTGAACCTAACAAAAAGAAAGTTGCGAAAATCACCAAAGAACAGGTACAGAAGATCGCTGAGCAGAAAATGCCCGACCTTAATGCTGCAAACATTGACACTGCAATGAGCATGATCGCAGGTACTGCACGTTCTATGGGTATTGAGGTTGTGGATTAACCGCCCGTTCGTGGGAGGAAAGTTCCGCTATTAACCACTTTAGGGAGGATATTTTAGTATGAAACACGGAAAAAAATATACAGATAGCCTCAAAGCTTATGATCGCAACGCTTTGTTGGACTCTAAAGAAGCTTTGGATATGGCTGTTAAAAGTGCAAAAGCAAAATTCGATGAAACAATCGAAGCTCATATTCGTTTGGGTGTTGACTCCCGTCACGCTGACCAGCAGGTTCGTGGCGCAGTAGTATTGCCCAACGGTACAGGTAAAAACGTAAAAGTATTGGTAATTTGTAAAGGCGACAACGTTAAAGCAGCTGAAGAAGCAGGTGCTGATTACGCTGGTGAAGAATACGCTCAGAAAATTCAGTCTGAAGGCTGGATGGACTTTGACGTAGTAATCGCAACACCCGATATGATGGGTCTTGTTGGTCGTCTCGGTAAAGTTTTGGGTCCGCGTGGTTTGATGCCCTCTCCCAAAGCAGGTACAGTTACACCTGACGTTGCAAAAGCAGTTGCTGAAGCAAAAGCAGGTAAAATTGAATACCGTCTTGACAAAACCAATATCATCCACTGCCCCATCGGAAAAGCTTCCTTCGGTGCAGAAAAACTCGCTGAAAACTTTGAAACACTTATGGGTGCTATCGTTAAAGCTAAACCCGCAGCTGCAAAAGGTCAGTACATCAAATCTTGCGTAGTTGCTTCTACAATGGGCCCTGGCGTTAAAGTTTCCACAGCTAAATACGGTGTATAAAAAATAATAGTTGACAAGTTTTAAAACTTGTGCTATAATTTAAAAGATGTCCTAAGACAGTAGGTGCGACGGGAAACCGTTGCGTAAAGGGTTCTCCACCTGCCGAGGAATGTAACTTAAGTTTTATATGACTTATTTTGCCCTTTCCTCGACTTACGTGGAAAGGGCTTTTTACTTGAAACTTTAAACTACGGAGGTGAATACTTTGCCAAGTGAGAAAGTTTTACTCGAAAAACAAGAAGCAGTAGCTGCTTTGAAAGCAAAATTTGACACAGCCGTTGCAGGTGTACTCGTTGACTACAAAGGTATCAACGTAGCTGACGACACAAAGCTCCGTAAGGAACTTCGTGAAGCAGGCGTAGATTACTCTGTATACAAAAACTCTGTTGTTCGTTTTGCTGTTGCTGATTCCAGATTTGCTGATTTCACAAAGCATCTTGACGGCACAACAGCTGTTGCATTGACAGAGGGCGATATGACCGCTCCTGCAAGAATTATTGCAAAATATGCAAAAGAAAACAAAGAAGGTTTTAACATCAAAGCCGGCTTTGTAGAGGAAGAATTGTTGGATGAAGCTGGTGTTCAGAACCTTGCTAACATTCCTTCCAAAGAAGTTCTTATTGCTCAGGTTCTCGGTGGACTCAATGGTGTTATCCGCAACTTTGCTGTTGTATTGGATCAGATCAGAGAACAGAAAGAAGCATGTTAGTAACTTTTACGTTACACAAAAAATTTATTAAAAAAAATTAATTTATGGAGGTATATTAAAATGGCTTCTGAAAAAGTATTAGCTATGATCGAAGAGGTAAAAGCTCTCACAGTATTGGAGCTCGCTGACCTCGTTAAAGCATTGGAAGAGGAATTCGGTGTATCCGCTGCTGCTGCAACTGTTGCAGTTGCTGCTCCCGCTGCAGCTGGTGCTGCTGCTGAAGAAAAATCTGAATTCGACGTTATCTTGGTTGAAGCAGGTGCTTCTAAAACTGGCGTTATCAAAGCAGTTAAAGAAATCACAGGTCTTGGTCTTAAAGAATCCAAAGACATCGTTGATGGTGCTCCCAAAGCAGTAAAAGAAGGCGTTTCTAAAGCTGACGCTGAAGAAATGAAGAAGAAATTGGAAGAAGCAGGCGCTAAAGTCGAGCTCAAATAATTTCGATGTAGTTAAAAGCCGTCCTGATGGACGGCTTTTTCTTTTGAAAAATATGGTATGCAACAAAAGTGTTAAATGTTTATACTTAATATATGTAAGTCTTAACATAAAAGGAGAATACTATGAAAAAATTATTCAGCTTGTTACTTGCGGGAATTATGGTTTTGTCCCTTGCTTCCTGTAAGGAAGACACCCCTGCAAACGGTGAAGTTTCTGATGAATCCGTAGTAAGCGAGGAACTTTCCGAAGAACTTTCCGAAGAAAGTATTGAAGAGCCTTCGTTAGAAGAATCTAAGGAAGAACCTTCAAAAGAAGAAAGTAAAGAGGAGTCAAAGGCACCTTCCAAAGAAATTTCCGAGGAAGCGAAGCCCCCCATTCCCAAGCCTGAGGAATCCAAAGCTCCCGTTGAGCCTTCCAAGCCTTCTGTAAGTATAACTGCAGAATCCGTTTACAACGCTATGGATAAAGCCGTTGCAAACCGTCACACAGGTGTTGATGCGGCTATTATGAATATGCCGATGCCTGTTGACGATATGATTCTTACCGATATGTTCGGAATTAATGCTTCCGACGTTAACACTTACAAAGGCGTATGCGCAGGTTCTATGACAAACTGCGATATTATGATTGTAGTTGAAGCAAAAGACGGCAAAAAAGACGTTGTGAAAAAAGCTTTGGAAGAAAAACTTTCTGCACAGAAAGCTCAGTTTGAGCATTATGGCGTAATGGGTAACATTGAACGCCTTGAAGCTGCAAAAATCGTTGACAAAGGTAACTTTGTTGCTTTGCTTATAGTTGGTATTATGGGCGAAGGCGAAGAAACTTACGATTGCGTAGGTGACGTATCTGCAGCAGTTTCAGCATTCAACAAATGCTTCTAAAAATAAAAAGGTGTATCAAAAGATACACCTTTTATTTTTTTAAGTATCCTCTCGGGGAAACGCCTTTTACCTTTTTGAACACGCGGGAGAAGTAAAACGGGTCGGAAAATCCTACTGAAGCGGAAACTTCAGCGATTGAAAGGTTTTCGGTTTTTAAAATACTACAGGCTTCGTTGATTCTGTAACTCATAAGAAACTGTGTCGGCGACATACCAAGCTCGGAGGAAAAAACTCTGTAAAGATGGCTTGGACTTATCTTGGCGGCTTTTGCTACGTCCTCAATGGTGATATCGCTGCTGTAATTGTAGCTTATAAACTTTGTAGCCTGTTCTATGTAAAGCTTTGTGTGTATTTTCTTAGGCGGTTTTTTCTTGGATTTTTCCATAAGTATTCCTAAAAACTGATAAAGAAATCCAAGCATTTTGGCTTCGCAGGCAGAAGAATTTCCTCTTGACTCATAAATTTGCATTAAAAGCTCCGAGAGATTATTTTCGCCGATTTTTAAAACCCTTTCATCTGAAGAAAAGGGAGTAAGGTTGATAAGACGGTGAGCCTCCGTACCGTTAAATCCTACCCAGTAGTATTCCCACGGGTTATCCTTGTCAGCGGTGTATGTAACAAGCTCAGAAGGTCTTATCAGGAAAAGAGAACCTGCTGATATTTCGAAAATACCATCCTGAGTTTTAAGGACACCTTTTCCTTCCTTTACGTAATGAAAAAGGTAGTGATCTCTGATACCGGGACCCCACGAATATTCGGATTCGCATCGCTGAAAACCGACGTTATAGACACTTAAAGAGATATTTTCCTGGGTTGAAGATTTGTATGAATATTTGAAAGCGTTTTTGTCCATAATACCACCTCTTTTTTGTTTCTACTTATATTTTATATCAAAACATTTCAAAATGCAAGATAAATCCATATTTTTTATTCTATAAAATCATTGAAATTTCGGGTATTATGGTGTATTCTTAAGATGGAATAAATTTAGGGAGATGAATTTATGCAGTATAACCTTCTTAAAAAAGAAATCGAAAACGGTAAAATTGATGAGAAACTTGCCTATCTTTACGGCAAAAGTAACGTAGAAACTCAGAAAAATCGCTATCTTGAAGCACTTTCTGAATTTGCAAAAATATTTGGTGATGACCGTGACGTAGAGATTTATTCTGCTCCCGGACGTACCGAGGTAGCAGGAAATCACACTGACCATAATGCGGGCAGGGTACTTGCTGCAAGTGTAAACCTTGACGTTATTGCGATTGTTTCAAAAACTTCCGATAACACTGTACGTTTGCAGTCTAAAGGTTATCCTATGGATACCGTTTCCTTTGACGATCTTGAAGTCAAAGAAGACGAAATCAATAAATCTGCATCTTTAATCCGCGGTGTTGCAAAGAAATTCACTCTTGAAAACTATAAAATCGGTGGCTTTGATGCTTATACAACTTCTAACGTTTTGAAAGGCTCGGGACTCAGTTCCTCTGCAGCTTTTGAAGTATTAGTGGGAACTATTTTAAGTTACCTCTACAACGACGGAACTGTTTCTCCCGTTGATATTGCAAAATACGCACAGTATGCTGAGAACGTTTACTTTGGTAAACCCAGTGGACTTATGGACCAGATGGCATCCTCTGTCGGAAATATGATTACCATTGATTTTGCCGATGTCGAAAAACCTGTTATAGAACAGGTTGAGTTTGATTTCAATGCACTTAACTGTGCACTTTGTATTGTTGATACAGGTGGAAACCATGCAGACCTTACAAACGAATATGCGGCAATTCCTGATGAAATGAAGAAGGTTGCATCACTTTTCGGTAAAAAAGTTCTCCGTGGTATAACGATGGAAGATTTGCTTTCAAAAGTTAAAGAAATCCGTGAAAAATTCGGTGACAGAGCTTTGCTCCGTTCAATGCACTTTATCTCCGAAAACGAAAGAGTAGGGGATATCGTTGACGCATTAAAAGGCAAGGATTACAATAAATTCTTAAATCTTCTGACAGTATCGGGTAATTCTTCTTTCAGATATCTGCAGAACGTTTATGCAAATATTGCACCCAAAGAACAGGGACTTTCAGTAGCACTCTTTATGTCCGAAAGATTTTTGAAGGGCGAAGGCGCTACAAGAGTTCACGGCGGTGGATTTGGCGGTACAACATTTAACCTTGTTCCTACAGAAAAAGTAGAAGAATTCAAAGCAATGATGGAAAATATTTTTGGTAAAGGTTGTTGCCATATTCTTTCTATCCGTCCCGTTGGCGGCACACAAATCATTAAATAAGGAGTAATCAAAATGGCTGAATTAAGATATAATCCCTTGACACGTGACTGGACAATGGTGGCTTCCCACCGTCAGAACCGTCCTCAGATGCCTAAAGACTGGTGTCCTTTCTGCCCCGGTTCCGGTAAAGTTCCCGATGAAGGCTTTGAGGTTCTTCGTTATCCTAACGATTTCCCTGCACTTTCCCAAAACCCTCCCAAGGAAGACGACGTTGCTACCGACCTTTTTAAAGTTCGCCCTGCATACGGAAAATGTGAAGTAATTTTATATTCCGATAAACACGAGGCTTATCTTAAAGACTTGACAGATGAACATGCACATAAACTTGCATATCTCTGGAAAGAATGCTTTGAAGATTTTTCTTCGGATGAAAATATCAAATACGTTTTCATTTTCGAAAACAGAGGTGACGTTGTAGGTGTTACAATGCCTCATCCTCACGGTCAGGTTTACGGATATTCCTTTATCCCTAAACGTCTTACAGAAGAAGTAGCATCTGCTAAAGATTTCAAAGCAGAAAATAACAAATGTCTTTTCTGTGCTTTGATGGAAGAAGAAATCAAAGACGGCAGAAGAATTATCTTTGAAAACGATTATTTTATCGTTTACCTTCCTTTTTTTGAACCTGTTACATACGGCGTTCAGGTTACTGCAAAACGCCACGTTACAGATTTGTCCCAGATGACAGATGAAGAAATCTGTGCTTTGGGTGAAGTTACACGCGACGTTGCAGGTATGTACGATGCACTCTTTGACAAACCCTTCCCCTATATGATGTGTATGCATAACGCACCCGTGAATGATGGTGATCATTCCGAATTCCATTTCCACATTGAATACTATCCTCCCATGCGCGCTGCAGACAAGCAGCAGTTCTTCGCATCTTCCGAAACAGGTGCATGGGCTTGGTGTAATCCTACCTGCCCCGAAGAAAAGGCAGAAGAACTCAGAGTGGCTTACAAAAAATATCTTGAAACAAAATAATCAAAGAGGGCTTATGCCCTCTTTTTTATTTACAAAATCCATATTTTTTTGTATAATAATATAGACAGAAGGTGAAAGTATGGAGAAATGTACGCTTTGCCCTAAAAAATGCCGAGTGGACAGAACTGAAAAAACAGGTGTATGCGGTGCTACCGATAAAATCAAGGTGGCAAGAGCGGCACTTCATTTCTGGGAAGAGCCTTGTATTTCGGGTGAAAAAGGTTCGGGTACAGTATTTTTCTCATACTGTCCTTTAAAATGTGTTTATTGTCAGAATTTTGAGATAAGCCGTGGTAATGCAGGTAAGGAAATTACCGTAGAAAGATTATCGGAAATTTTTCTTGAACTGCAAAATAAGGGTGCTCATAACATAAATCTTGTGACCCCTACTCATTACGTTTTTCAGATTATAGAAGCGTTAAGACTCACAAAAGATTTGAAAATCCCCGTTGTTTACAATACGAGCGGATATGAAAGCGTTGAAACCTTAAAGCTTTTAAAAGGGATTGTTGATATATATCTTGTTGATTTTAAGTATATGGATGAAAGTTTGGCAAAGAAATATTCAAAAGTCCCCGATTATCCCGAGGTTGCAAAGAAAGCAATAAAAGAAATGGTAAATCAGGTGGGAGAAGCTCAGTTTAAAGATGACATTATGCAAAAGGGCGTTATCGTAAGGCATCTTTTGCTGCCTTCACATCTTGATGACTCCAAAAATATTCTGAAATACCTTTATGATACTTATCAGAATAAGATTTTTTACAGTTTGATGAGTCAGTATACTCCCGTCAGGGAAACTGAATTTCCTTCCCTTAACAGAAAAGTAACCGAGGAAGAATATGAAAGTTTAGTCGATTTTGCGGTCGATCTGGGAATAGAAAACGGATTTATACAAGAGGGCGAAGCTTCAAGTGAAAGCTTTATTCCTCAGTTTGATAACGAAGGAGTGTAAATATGATAAGAAGATTTATAAAATACTATAAACCGCACAGAAAACTTTTCTTCTGGGATATGTTCTGTGCGCTTATCGTTGCGGTTGCAGACCTTTTTTACCCCGTAATCGCCAAAAATATGATAAACGATTACGTTCCCAACAAGAATTTAAGGCTTCTTATCGTATGGGGAATTGTTTTGCTTTTTATCTATACCTTAAAAGCAGGGCTTAACTATTTTATCCAGTATTACGGCCATATTGTCGGTGTTCGTATTCAGGCGGATATGAGAAGGGATATCTTCAAACGTCTGCAAAAGTTACCTCTTTCGTTCTTTGACGAAAACAAAACGGGTACCATTATGTCAAGAATTATAAACGACCTTATGGATATCTCGGAACTTGCTCATCACGGCCCTGAGGATTTGTTTTTGTCTGTGGTACTTCTTATCGGCTCTTTTGTAATGCTTGCGACAATTAATTTGTCACTTACGATAATTGTATTCTGTCTATTGCCGATTATTGTTTTCTTTACTGTTAAAATGCGTAGAAATATGCACGACGCTTTCCTAAAAACAAGGGAAAAAATCGGTGAAATCAACGCAAGTTTAGAGAACTCTATTGCGGGTATCAGGGTTTCAAGAGCCTATAACTGCAGTGATCACGAAGAGAAAAAATTCAAAAAGTATAATGATGCTTTTCAGGCGGCCCGTGCGGCAGCATACAAGGTTATGGGAATATTTTTCTCGGGAATGTCTTTCTTTATGGACATTTTATACCTTGTTGTCCTTGTAGCGGGTGGACTTTTCTTCTATTACGGAAAAATTGACGTCGGTGAATTTGCAGCATATCTTTTGTATATCAATATGTTCTTGAATCCCGTAAGGAAGCTTGTTTCTTTCTTTGAACAGTTCCAGAATGGTATGACAGGCTTTAAACGTTTTGAGGATATTATGAATGAAAGTGAAGAACCTGAAAACGAAAATGCAGTTGACGTTGAAAAGCTTGAGGGTGTTATTGATTTTGAAAACGTAAGCTTCAGTTATGCAAAAGATTCCGAAAAACTTGTTATTGATGACCTTTCAATGCATATCGAAAAAGGCAAAAAGGTGGCACTTGTCGGCCCGTCAGGTGGCGGTAAAACTACACTTTGCCATCTTATCCCGAGATTTTACGAAATTAATGAGGGTAAAATTTCTATTGATAACTACGATATTACTGAGCTCTCGAGAAATTCTCTCAGAAAAAATATCGGTATCGTTGCCCAGGAAGTTTTCCTTTTCACGGGTACTATTAAAGAAAATATCGCTTACGGTAACCTTGATGCTACCGATGAGGAAATTATTGAGGCAGCTAAAAAGGCAAACATTCACGATTTTATCCTGACAACCGAGAACGGATACGATACCTACGTCGGTGAGCGTGGTGTCAAGCTTTCGGGTGGTCAGAAACAGAGAATTTCTATCGCAAGAGCTTTCCTTAAAAATCCGCCTATTCTTATCTTAGATGAGGCGACTTCTGCTCTTGACAATGCAACCGAGATGCTTATTCAGGAATCTTTGGAAGAACTTTCTGTCGGCAGAACTTTGCTTGTTGTGGCACATAGACTTTCCACCATCAAGAATGCCGATGAGATTATCGTTATTACTGATAAGGGTATTGAAGAACGCGGAAACCACGAAGAACTTATTGAAAAAGACGGCATTTATGCCGAACTTTACAGATATCAGTTTAAAAATTAGAGGAAAATATGAAACAAAATAATCCTTTTGAAAAAAGTCTTGCGAATAAGCGCTATTATACCTGGGACTACCATTTGAAAGAAAAATTCGGGGGAAAGGTGTTTAAAGTTTCCCTTGACGGCGGTTTTTCCTGTCCGAATATCGACGGGACAAAAGGTAGTGGCGGTTGTACTTATTGCGCTTATTCCTTTAAAAGACAGACGCCGAATGATTTGCTCACACAGTTTAAAGAGGGTATTGACGCACTTCATAAAAAGTGGCCCGATGCCGATAAATATATCCCGTATTTTCAGGCGAATACTAACACCTATGCACCTTTAGAGGAACTGAAAGCCAAGTACGAAACTGTTTTGGCAGAAGATGGGGTAGTGGGTTTGAGTATCGCCACAAGGGCAGACGCACTCGCTGACGATGTGCTTGACTACCTTGAAGAGATAAATAAAAAGACCTACCTCATTGTAGAGTTGGGTCTTCAGAGTATTCATGATGTAACGGCTAAACGCATAAACCGTGGTCACGAATACAGTTGTTTTCTGGAAGGTGTTAAAAAGCTTAACGATAGAAATATCCCCGTTTGCGTTCATATTATAAACGGGCTTCCCGGTGAAAACTACGATATGATGATTGAAACGGTGAAAGAAGTTTCAAAGCTTAATATCCACTGTATCAAAATTCATCTTTTGCATATTATCAAAGGAACGAAAATGGCAGAGGAATTTGTAAACGGCGAGTTTGAGGAAATGACACTTGATGATTACGTTAAAATAGTCTGCGACCAGCTTGAGCTTCTGCCACCTGACGTTGTGGTACAACGTGTTACGGGTGACGGACTTAAAGATAGTTTGATCGCCCCCTTATGGAGCCTTAAAAAATTCGTTGTTATGAACGAAATCGACAAAGAACTCAAAAGAAGAAATAGTTATCAGGGGAAATGTTATGGAATACAAAAACCGTAAAAATCCAAGATTAAAGGATTACGATTATTCTCAAAACGGGTGTTATTTTGTAACGATATGTACTGAGAATAGGCAGGAAATTTTGTCAGAGGTGCGTAGGGGCGGGGTTCTACTCCGCCCAATTGGCAAAATCGTTAAAAATGAAATATCTGAATTGATGAAACGATATGATGTTGAAATCAATCCATATGTTATAATGCCAGATCATATTCATATGATTTTGAAAATTAATCACGACGTAAGACGGGCAGAGCAGAGCCCTGCCCCTACGATAGGTGATATTATATGTACCTTCAAGTCATTGACAACAAAAATTTCAAACAAATGTGATAATTGTTCGGGCCGTAAAATCTGGCAAAGAAATTATTACGACCACATTATCCGCGATGAGGAAGATTATATAACAAGATGTAATTACATTGAAAACAATCCATTAAAATACATGGTTGAAAAAGAAAAATCAGAAACCGAATAACGGTTTCTGATTTTTGTTATATATCATTTCTTATAAGTTCTTCTAATTGTTCGCCTTTGACGATTATTCTTGACTTGCCGTCTTTTACCATTATAACAGGTGGTGTGAGGTTTCTGTTATAATGTGAAGCCATCGAGTAATGGTATGCACCCGTTGAGAAAACTGCTAAAGTATCTCTAACTTTCGGTGTGGGGAGCTTAATATTCTCGCCTAAAAGGTCACCACTTTCGCAACATTTTCCTGCGATGGTAAATTCACCGTCAACAGTATCATTCACTCTGTTTGCGAGTACCATATCGTACTCTGCCTGATACAGGGCAACCCTCGGGTTTTCGTACATACCGCCGTCAACCGACACATAGGTGCGGATATTGGGGATAGTTTTAACAGAGCCAACTGTATAAAGGGTGGTACCTGCTTCGCCCACAATGGAACGACCCGGTTCAATGATAATAAAGGGGCAGGGGAGAGAATATTCTTCTGCCTTTTCCTTGATAGTAATCGATACTTTTTCCATATAGTTTTCATAAGGAATGGGGGTGTCTTCATCGGTGTATCGGATACCGAATCCACCACCTAAGTTAAGGTCTTTTACAGTAAAGCCCGTTTCCTTTTTGATATCGGATAAAAACTTCATCATAACGTTTGCGGTGGTTACGAAAGGTTCTGTATCAAAAATTTGCGAACCAATGTGGCAATGAAGACCGAGAAGATTGATGTTATCATAAGTAAGAGCCTTTTTAACGGCGTCCATTGCTTCGCCTGTTTCAAGAGCAAAGCCAAACTTTGAGTCAATCTGTCCCGTCATAATAAATGAATGAGTATGAGCATCAACACCCGGTTTGATACGGAAAAGGATATTTGCTTTTTTGCCTTCTTTTTTTGCGAGGTCGTTTAAAAGCTCAAGCTCGGAAAGGTTGTCAACGACAATTCTGCCAACCCCTGAAGATAAAGCCATCAAAAGCTCACGGGGGGATTTATTGTTTCCGTGAAAGCAGATTTTTTCTGCGGGGAAGTTGACAGAAAGAGCAGTGAAAAGCTCACCTTCCGAAACAACGTCGATGCCTAAACCTTCAGCATTTGCAATTCTGTAAATTTCTTTGCAGGAAAAGGCCTTTGAAGCGTAGCAAACTAACCCCTTGCCGTCATAGTATTTGTCAACGGAGGTTTTGTAGTCACGCATAGCTTTTCTTATTTTATTTTCTTCCATTACGTAAAGAGGTGTGCCGTACTCTTTTGCAAGGGTAACGGCGTCAATACTATCAATAAGCAAATGGTTTTCGCAAACGGGGAGATTTCTGTTCATTAAAATTCATTCCTATTCTGCAATTTCTTCGATAATTTCTTTTAATGCGTCAACACCTTCACCCGTTTCGGAAGAAAAGGGGATGATTGTAATATCTTCACCACAAGGGAGTTCCGATTCAATAAGAGAAAGGCGTTTTGCACGTTCGGATTTATTCAGTTTATCCATCTTTGTCATAACGACGATAAATGGTTTTTCGGTTTCGATAAGGTAGTCTACCATATCAATATCAAGCTTTGTAGTGGGGTGACGGCTATCAACTAACAGTACCACGAGTTCAAGATTTCTTTCCTCGTCGTTAAGATAACCTTCGATAAGTTCTGCCCAACGGATTTTCTCGGTTTTTGCAACCTTTGCATAACCGTAACCGGGTAAGTCAACGATGTTAATGGTGTTATCAAGGTTATAAAAGTTGATTGTAGCAGTTTTGCCGGGAACGGCACTGACACGTGCTAAACCTTTTCTGTTAAAAAGCTTGTTGATAAGAGAGGATTTTCCGACGTTGGACCTTCCTGCAAATGCAATCTCGATTTTATCTGAGACGGGAATTTGCTTTAAAAGTCCGTACGACGCCAGAAAAGATACGTTATGATAATTCATAAGTTTTCCTTTCGTTATACGTGTTTTCGATATTCGGAATTGTAACAGATGGTTTTGAGATACTTGGCTTGTGAGCTAAAGCTCCGTCAAGCACTTCGCTTATATGCGTTACAGGTACGAAAACCACGTTTTCTTTTACAACGGGGTCAACTTCTTCTAAATCCTTTTTGTTGTCAAAGGGGATAAAGACTTTCTTAACTCCGTTTTTATATGCCGCCATTGATTTTTCTTTAAGTCCACCGATGGGCAATACTTTACCTCTTAAGGTAATTTCGCCCGTCATTGCAACGTCTTTTCTGACGGGGATACCCGAAAGCGTTGAAACCAAGGACGTAACCATCGTAACACCTGCAGAGGGTCCGTCTTTGGGAACGGCACCTTCGGGTGCGTGGATATGGATATCGTTTTCTTTGTAAAAATCAGGGTTTATACCATAGCTTTCAGCGATACTGCGAACGTAACTTACTGCAATTTCAGCAGATTCTTTCATAACGTCGCCAAGCTGACCCGTGATTTTGATTTTACCCGTACCTCTTAAAGCGGTCGACTCAATTTCCATAATTTCGCCACCGACAGATGTCCAGGCAAGACCTGTTACGACGCCTATTTCATCAGTCTTTCTTATATCATCTTTGAGATAACGGACAATTCCCATTACTTCTTTCAAGGTTTTTTCGGAAACTGTGAAAGAAGTAATTTTTTCTTCGACGATGTTTTTGGCAATTTTTCTGCAGATAGATGCGATTTCACGTTCTAAGGTGCGGACACCTGCTTCTTTTGTATAACCGTCGATAAGTGCGTAGATGCCGTCTTTTGTGAATTTAAGCTGTTTTTTATCAAGACCGTGGCGTTTAATCTGTTTCGGGATAAGGTGATTTTTTGCAATATTTAATTTTTCTTCTCTTGTGTAGCTTCCCATCTCGATAATTTCCATACGGTCAAATAAAGGCCTCGGAATATTACCGATATCGTTTGCAGTTGTGATAAATAAAACTTCACTCAAATCAAAGGGTACTTCAAGATAATGGTCCCTGAAAGCAACGTTTTGCTCACTGTCTAAAACTTCAAGCATAGCAGAGGAGGGGTCACCTTTATAATCGTTGCTCATTTTGTCGATTTCATCAAGCAAAATGAGAGGATTTTTAGTTCCCGCAATTTTCATAGCGTTTATGATGCGTCCTGGCATTGAACCTAAGTAAGTCTTTCTGTGACCTCTTATTTCAGCTTCATCACGGACACCGCCGAGAGAAATTCTTACGTATTTGCGGTTTAAGGATTCGGCTATTGATTTTGCAATAGAGGTTTTGCCGACACCGGGAGGACCTGCAAGACAGATAATCTGCCCTTTGATATCAGGGGCAAGTTTTCTTACTGCAATAAGTTCCAAAATTCTTTCTTTAACCTTTTGCATACCGTAATGATCACGGCTTAAGATGCGTTCAGCACGGGTCACGTCGGCTCTTTCTTTTGAAACTGCATCCCAGGGGAGTTCAAGACAGGTCTCAATATAAGTTCTTATAACCTGACCTTCCTGAGACTGCTGAGGTGTGCGGTAAAGACGGTCGCACTCTTTTAAAAGCTTATCCTTGGTTTCATCAGGCATATTTTTAAAGCTCATAATTTTATCGGTGAATTCTGAGGATTCTTCCTGGGGAGTTTCGAATTCACCAAGCTCTTCGGAAATTACCTTCATCTGTTCACGGAGGAAATAGTCGCGTTGATTTTTATCCATCTGCTCTTTTACCTGAGCATAAATATCGTGTTCCCAACCGAGAATAGTAGCTTCATGCTGAAGAATTTCCACAAGCATCTGAAGTCTCGGGAAGAGATGTTTTTCTTCTAAGAGTGCCTGTTTTTCTTCAACGGGTAAAACGATATTCTGAACGATTTTGTCAAAAAGTCCTTTCGGAGTTTTCTGCGAAAGAACGCTTTCGATAATTTCTTTGGGCATTTTTGGGATAAGGTCGCAATACTGCTCAAAGGAATCGGTAACGGCTCTTACCATTGCTTCTTCCTCTTCGGGAGAAACTTTAGTAAGACGTGATTCTGCAATAGGTTTAACGGTGCATTCCATAAAAGGAGAAAGTGAAGGAATATCAATCACAGATGCTTTATACACACCTTCAACCATTATGCGAAGTCCGTTGTTATTACTGTTTAAAAGCTGAACGATTTTTGCTACGACACCAACTTTATAGAGGTCTTTTCTGTCGGGGTCTTCTATCATATAGTCTTTTTGTGCAACAAGGAAAATAAGCTGATTAACCTTCATTGCTTCTTTTATTGCAAGTATTGATTTTTCTCTTCCCACGTCAAAATGCATAGTCATTTTCGGGAACATTACTATTCCACGCATGGCAATTGTAGGAAGTGTTACGATTTCAGGTTTATTTATAGTGCTCATATAAGCTCCTTCTTTTAAAAAAGTATACGAAATCATTATACTAAAAAATTCTTGTTTTTGCAATAGTTAAATTGTAAACAGATGCAGGAAATACAAGCTTTTTTTGTCAATATTTACCTGATTTTTTTAAAAGGGGACAAAAAGAAAAACTGCACATAATATAAGGTAGAAAAATTTCAGAAAAGCTTAAAAGGTGACGAAAGTCTTTAAATAGCCTTTTTAATAAACTTTTCTGTTCAGATAAATTGAAAGGAAGGTAATAATATGGAAGAGAAAAACGTCATTAAAAAAAGCAGTATTTTAAGCTCTATTATTCATCCTAAACCGAGCAACACAGACCCTGAAGGAAGTTATACGGGTTTTCCCGTTTTCGAGGATGAAGTACCTGTTCAGGATGCAGACGATTTGTAAAAAAAGCGGTGTCTTGTGACACCGCTTTTTTGTTAAAATCCTCTTGATTTTAAGTATTCATAACTTCTTTTAAGGCAGTCGAATGGGTTTTTTCCATAACAGTCGTCCTGTTCAACGAGCATATACTCAGTTCCTGCTACTTCAGCTTTTTCAAATACTCTGTCAAAGTTTATGTTGCCTTCGCCTAAAACTGCCATCTGTCTTTTAGCGTCGTGGTCTTTCAAGTGAATGCAAGGTACTCTGCCTTTTAAGTATTCAAGCCAGTAAGCGGGGTCACCGCCTGCAGTCTGTACCCAGTAGGTATCAAGGGTGAATCCCATCTCGTCTGGGGCGAAATTTTCTGCCAAGCTTTCCATAACAGTTTTGCCGTCAAACTTTTTAAACTCGTTATTGTGGTTATGATACATAAGATATTTGCCGTTTTCTTTGAGTGCTTTCGCAACGGGTTTAAGTTCTGTGACAAACTTGTCAACCTGAGAATCTTCTTTTGTGAAATCGTAAAAGCCAAGGCCTACGTATTTGCAGTTAAAAACGTCGTGATTTTTTGCTACCTGTTCAGCATCAGCTATCATTTTATCGAGTGGGGAGTGTGTTATAACACACTGAAGTCCATTTTTTAAAAGCTCTGCTTTAAGCCATTCGGGCTCATAAGCGCAAGTACCCGAAATCTGTACGTATTTATAGCCGATATCGGCTACCTTTTTAAGACTTTCGGAAAAATCATCAAGTGTCCCACAAAAATCGCGGATTGTAAAAAACTGTGCACCTATTTTCATAATATTACTCCTTAATCAGATTTTTAAAGCTTTCAACGGCAACGTCGAATGCTTCTTCGGGTGTATTGAAAACGTTTTCGATATTAGATTTTTCACCTTCGCGTTCAAGGGCAGAGAGTCCGTCAAAAATGGTAAGGTGAGGCTCTAAAGTGAAAGCTCTCACGCCAAGAGTTATGAAATTCTCTGCAATTTCTTTTATATTTCCGATTCCTTTTCCTGAAGGCACTACAAAACCGTCTGCTGCGGCATCTTTGATATGCATATAGTAAGTATCGTCTTTTAAAAGTTCAAATGCCTTTTTGGTATCAACACCGCACTGAATGTAGTTTGCGGGGTCAAAAATACCTTTTAGATCAGGGAGAGCTTTGAAAAGTTCAAGACATCTTTCGGGAGTATCACCGTAAATACCTTTTTCGTTTTCGTGGCAAAGGGTGATATCTTCTTGTTTTGCAATATCGCAAAGGACTTTAAGCTGTGCGATAACTTTATCCTTATATTTTTCGTAAGGCTCATTCTGAGGCATATAGAAAGAAAACATTCTTATATTTTTAGTGCCCAGAATTTTGGCAATTTTTATTGTGTGGCGGAATTTTTCAACGTGTGCGTCAAAATCGTCGTTGATGTCAATTTTGCCGATGGGTGAGCCTATCGACCATACGTAAAGGTCGTTTTTATCAAGTTTTTCCTTTACTTCCTTTGCCTTTTCAACCGTTATATCAGAAACGTTAACACCATCAACGTTTCTGATTTCCATACCGTTAAGATTGTTTTTTAAAAGTGCTTCAATCTGTTTATCAATTTCAGGTGAAACTTCGTCAGAAAAAGCGAAAATTTTAATATCATTCATAACATTACCTCCATAATGCTATTATAATTTGTTTATATTTAAAAAACAATTACAAATATAACTTTAAAATATTGCAAATATAAACATATAGTGGTATTATTAATATGGTGATGAATTTATGGAAATTTATATTGATGCAAAAGAAAATTTTACAGAATATCCCGATGCCAAAAGTTACCCCGTTCACGTACAGGAATTTTATGAGGTGTATTGCTTCTGGTCGGGAGACGTGAAATATTATATTGAAGGAAATATTTACGATTTGCACCCGGGTGATATTTTGCTTATAAATAAAGCGGAAGCTCATTCTGCAATTATTGGCAAATCCGAACCGTACAATCGACAGGTTATTCATTTTAACGCAGAGTCGCTTCTCGGTGATATTAAGAGTTTGCTTGATATATTATCTGTAAAGCCACTTGGAATCTTTAACCGTATTCACGGAACTGTTGAGGAGAAAGAAAAGTGGTATTATTATATTGAAAAGATTATAAATTCCGATGAAAATAACAAACGAATTTATCTTACGGTATTAGTAAATGAACTTGTCGAGAAGCTTTATGAACGTCAGCAGAGAAGTTCCGATTATTCTGTAGACGGAATTATAATGTATGTAAATGAAAATTTATTTGAAATTAAAAGCCTTGATGATTTATGTGAAAAGTTTTATATCAGTAAAACTCATTTGAATCGCAGGTTTAAAGTTATGACGGGTTCAACAGTCTGGAACTATATAACTGAAAAAAGACTTCTTAAGGCAAAGGAAATGTTAAAGCAGGGCATAAATCCTACGGATATCTGCTTAAAACTTGGATACAGAGATTACACAACCTTTTACAGGGCGTACAAGCAAAAATTCAAAGTATCCCCTAAAAATGATTACATAAAAAAATAGCCTTGCTGAGCAAGGCTATTTTTTAATAGAAGTCTTTGATTACGGGTTTTGCTTTTGCAACGAGTTGTCTGTCGTTTTCGTAGATTAAAAATGAGTGAGCTAAGTTGATTTCTACCCATTTAATCTGTGCGATTTCTTCTTCCTGAGGAATGTAGTCAAAGTTTTTAGCTTTACCTAAAAAATAAATAACGTCTTTGGTAACGTCTTTTTTAGGTGAATAAGTAACCACTTCTCTGAAATTATCATAAAGGTCTATGTCGATATTCGTTTCTTCCATAACCTCTCTGAGAGCAGTTTCCTGTTCGGTTTCGCCTGCTTCAACGTGGCCTTTTGGAAAAGACCAGTGCCCACCGACAGAATGCTTGATTAAAAGCAGTTCGGTATTGCCGTGGTGTTTTCTGAACACAACAGCACCGCATGATTTTTCGTACGCCATCATATTTTTCCTTTCACATATAGTTGTAACTGATATCTATTCTATCACAAATAAAGAGAAAAATCAAAACAAAAATTAAAAAAAGTTTATTTTTTACCTCAAATTCGAGTTTTTTTAACATTTTATACATTATTTGGGGTGAAAAATAGGTTAAAATATAGTTTAAGATATTTTAATGTAAAGGTTGGATTTTGATTGTTCGGTTACGTAAAGCCCTTTAAACCTGAACTTAAAATGAAAGAATTCGACACCTACAAAGCTGTGTATTGCGGACTTTGTCATCAACTTGGTCGGGTGTTCGGACCTTTTGCGAAACTTACGCTCAGTTATGACTTCACCTTTGCCGCAGTATTGTCTTTGTCGGTTAAAGAAAAATTTTGCGGATTTAAAAAGACTCACTGTATGGCAAATCCGCTTAAAAGAAAAGATTGTGCAGTTCCTTGTGATGAAACAAAGTTTGTATCAGCTTCGGCTATGATACTTTTTTATTATAAGCTCAAAGATAACATAAAAGACAGTGGTTTTTTAAAAAAAGTTTTGTATACGCTTTTGTTACCATTTGCATCGGTTGCAAGGAAAAAGGCAAAAAAACTCTACCCGTCACTTGACGATATCTTTTCAAGGATGATGAAAGAACAGTTTTTACTTGAAAAAGAAAAAACACAGAGTATTGATAAAGCCGCAGAGCCTACTGCCAAAGCACTTGAAGAAGTTTTTGCAGAATTTGATGATACACAGTCAAGGCCGTTAAGACGAATGGGGTATCTTTTAGGCAGGTGGATTTATCTTTTAGATGCTTTGGATGATTTAAAAGACGATGCAAAAACTAAAAATTACAATCCCTTTCTGATTAAGTTTGATGCATATAATCTGACAGAAGAAAAAGAAAAAGAAATTTTTGAATACGGTAAAGGCACTCTTAACGTAACGGTAGCAGAACTTGCTAACGCTTACGAGCTTTTAAATCTTTACCGATATAAAAGTATTCTCGATAATATAATATATCTTGGACTTAAAAATTCAGCTGAGACTGTTTTGTCTGTTGAAAAAATATAAATTTGTCAGACGTTTCTGACAGTGGAGGTAAATATGCCAAAAGGCGATCCGTATAAGATTTTAGGCGTTTCGTATAACGCAACAGAAGAAGAAATTAAGGCGGCGTACCGCGAACTTGCGAAAAAATATCATCCCGATAACTATGCCGACAGCCCACTTGCAGACCTTGCAAACGAAAAGATGCAGGAAATAAACGAAGCTTATGATACTATTATCGCAAATCTGCGTACAAAAGGCTCTGCAAACAGTAATAGTTACGGAAACTCTTCGCAAGGTTACAGTAATCATCAGAATTCAAATTTGTGGGATATAAGACGCCTTATTCAGCAAAACCGTCTTGTAGAAGCAGAGGAGCTTTTGGACGGAATACCCGTTTCATCCCGTGATGCAGAGTGGTACTATTTAAAGGGTAGCGTTTATTTCGGCAGAGGTTGGCTTGACGATGCGATGAACCATTTTTCCACCGCTTGCAGACTTAATCCGAATAACCCCGAATACCGTGCGGCACTAAACCGTATGATGTGGCAACGTCAGGGCAATATGGCAGGAAACCCGTATAACACGGGTAATATGACAACTTGTTCAACCTGTGACTGTTGTCAGGGACTTATCTGTGCCGACTGCTGTTGTGAATGTATGGGCGGAGATATCGTACCATGTTGCTAAACAAAACTAAAAAGTTGGCTTTAGGCTCAATTATCACTGCATCAGGGATAATTCTAATGCTTTTGACGGGGGTTTTTCCGTTTGCCGAGTATGCTTTGCCTGGGATAGCAGGTGCACTTATGATAATCCTTGTGACAGAGCTTGGAAAAGGATATTCATTTCTTTCATTTTTAGCGGTAGCGATACTTTCTTTCATACTCGTCCCCGTTAAAGACAGTGCCGTTTTTTATGCGGTGTTTTTAGGCTGGTACCCGATACTGAAATCAAAGCTTGAGAGTATCAAAGGCTTTTCAGTTCAGTGGGTTTTGAAAGTGATTATTTTCAATGTTTCACTGGTGCTTGGCGTTTTTGCATCAGTTTACCTTTTCGGTGTGAAAGAGTACCTTGAAATTTTTTCTTATGCAATCCCACTTATTGCGGCACTTTGGGCGTTTGTCAACGTGGTTTTTGTAATCTACGATATAGCACTCACAAGATGGGCAACGATTTATATCAAATGGTTTAAACCTAAGTATTTGAATAAAATTTTTAAAAACTATTGATTATTTTAATTTTTAGTGATATAATTTGGTAAAACAGAGTAGACGAAAAAGCGTTAAGTGTTTGTCGGACGGGGAGTTGCCGATGAAACGAAAAGTCGAAAGACTTGCGGTTTTTTTGTCGCATCCCGCTGTAACCGTAGAGAATATTCCTCTTTTACGCGTACAGTAACGGGTAAAGGAGGATTTTTTATGCATATCTGTTCAAAAAAATACTGGAAAGAAGCGACATCGGTAATTAAAGATACCAGGATGCTTGTCTTTGCGGCACTGATTGTGGCTTTGCGAGTGGCTGTGAAACTTTTGAAAATTCCACTTGCGGCAGGACTTTCTCTTACCTTTGATGCTTACGTCAATTCAGTAGGCTCAATGGTTTACGGCCCCGTGATGGGACTTTTAGTCGGTGCTGTCAGTGACACTTTAGGTTGTATTATTGCACCGAGTGCAAGTGGTCCTTACTTTTTGCCGTTTATCTTAGTTGAGATGTCAAGCTCATTTATCTTTGCCCTTTTCTTCTGGCGCAGGGATCTGACTATCGGCAGAGTGCTTACTGCAAAGTTTACCGTTAACTTTTTCTGTAATATTATTTTAACTTCTGTTTTTATGAAATGGTCTTACTACTATTTCTACGGAATTGAAAAAGCGGAAACCTATGCGCTTATAAATCTTACAAGAATTGCAAAAAATCTCATAATGTTCCCGCTTGAAGCAATGCTTATCATAATTGTTCTTGGGGCTGTAAGCAGTCGACTTTATGACCTGAAATTACTTCCTAAGAGATATGATTTGCATTTCAAGAAAAAACATTATATTACTATAGCACTTTTGTTGCTTCTTTCGGTAGCACTTGTTTTATTCTACGTATTCTTCTTAAAAGACTTTATAAAAGTACATAATATTAAATTGTTTTAATTAAACGCCCCGAATTTTTCGGGGCGTTTCTATTGACATTTATAAATTTCAATGATATACTTTAAAGTGCTAAAGGAAAGAAGGTGGAAATATGAAAATAGGCGTTGTCGGTTTAGGGCTTATCGGCGGTTCGTTTTGCAAAGCTATAAAGGCTAAAACCGATTATATATGTATGGGAATGGATAAAAATCCCGACGTTTTAAGTAAAGCGATTAACGAAGGTGTAATTGACGGTGAACTTACAAAAGAAACTTTGAAAGACTGCGATATCGTTATTGTTTCCCTTTATCCGAAAGCTACTGTTTCGTTTCTTAATGATAATGCCAAAAATTTTAATAAGAACGGAATTGTTACCGACGTTTGCGGCATCAAGTCCTACGTTATAAAAGAAACTAAAAAGGCTTTAAAAGAAAACGGAGTTACCTTTATCGGCGCCCACCCTATGGCAGGACGTGAGTTTTCGGGATTTGACTATTCGCTCCCTGATTTGTTTGAGGGTGCAAGTTTCATTATGACCCCCGATAAAGATACCGATAATGAAAAAATTGATATCTTGAGAAAATTAGCAGAAAAATTAGGTTTTTCAAAAATTGTTAAAACTGATGTGAAAACTCACGATGAAACGATTGCTTTTACTTCTCAGGTAGCGCACGTTATCTCAAACGCTTACGTTAAAAGTCCCGCTTTGCAGAATGAAAGCGGTTTTTCTGCAGGAAGCTTTCAGGATTTAAGCAGGGTAGCAAAGTTAAACGAAGATATGTGGACAGATTTGTTTTTGCTGAACAAAGAACCACTTTTGAATGAAATTGATATTATTATAAATCATCTTTCCGAGTACCGCAAAGCACTCTCGGAAGAAAACGCAAAGGAACTCAAAACCCTTTTAAGGGACGGAAGGATTTTAAAAGAAAAAGGATGAGCAAAAGCTCATCCTTTTTTATCTGTCTTTGTTAAAAATACAGTTTCTTTAAGTTTTGCACCGAATACCGAGAAGAACATTTTAGCGGGTTCTTTCAAGCTTTCGATGGCGTTTATATCGCCACTTCCACAGGTCGCAATCAACACGCCTTCCTTATTAAATGAAAGGCTTTCGCGTTTTGTGAGAATTCTGCGGACGAAGAATTGCTGTGTTCTGTCGATAAATGCTTTGACGGGTGCAGGAAATCCGAGAAAATAAACGGGAGTCGATAAAACTATTATATCCGCCTTTTCGATTTCCTTTGCGATATCCTCAAATCCATCCTTTAAAAAGCAACCGTCGTTTTTGTGACAGTATTTGCAGTCGTTACAGGGGAGAATATCCGCACCGAAAAGGTTTATATGGGTTACATTCTCAAAATCCTTTATATACTCTTCGGTGAGTTTTTCGGTATGGGAGTTTTTATGAGGTGAGCCGTGCAAAACTACTACATTATATAAGGGTTTTGTGTTCACAGTATTCGCAGACAAGCATATCGCCACTTTCTGTATAATGTTTTGCGAGATATTTTTCGGAATTTGTAATACAGTTCGGATTAGAGCAGGGAACACCTGCGTGAGATTTTCCGTAAAAGAGAGGATTAATAGTATCGGTGTTCTGCAAAAGTTCTATAATCAGTGCCATTCTTCCGTAGACACCGTACTGCGCCTGTTTAAAATATGCGGCTCTCGGGTCGAGGTCAACTTCTGGAGTTATCTCATCAACACGGGGAAGCGGATGAAGTACGCGCATATCTTTTTTTGCAAGGGAAAGTTTTTCGGTATCAAGAACGTAAACGTTTTTCTGGGAATTGTATTCTTCCTCACTTGCAAAGCGTTCTTTCTGAATTCTCGTCATATAAAGCACGTCAAGGTCACCGATTGCCTCAGTTAAAGAGAATACTTCAGTATATGGACAACCTGCCGCATCCAAAACAGCCTTTATATAAGGAGGAATTGCAAGTTCCTTTGTCGAAATCAAAACGAACTTGTTTCCTTTATATTTGCTGAGCGCTTTTACAAGGGAATGAACGGTACGACCATTTTTAAGGTCACCGCAGATACCAATGGTGAGGTTATCAAGTCTTCCTTTTTCACGGACTAAAGTAACAAGGTCGGTGAGAGTCTGCGTCGGGTGGAGGTGTCCGCCGTCACCTGCGTTGATAACAGGACAATGCTCGGAGTATGCAGCGGCAGCTTTGGCCGCACCCTCAACCGGATGACGAATGGCGATAATATCGGAATATGAATTCATTACTTTAATAGTATCGGCTAAGGATTCACCTTTTGCAACAGAGGAGTTTTGCGGATTTGAAAATCCGATAATCTGTCCGCCAAGACGAAGCATAGCCGTCTGGAAAGACATTTGTGTACGGGTGGAAGGTTCAAAGAAAAGGGTAGCCAGAATCTTTCCTTCCATAATTCCAAAGAAATCTTTTGGATTTTTTTCGATTTTTAAAGCAAGATTTATAATGTTGTCCCACTGTTCCATGGGTAAATCAGCAAGGTCTATTAAATGGTTAAAGCTCATATTTTACTCCTCGATTAATATTTTCATATATATTTTATCATTTTCACTCTAAAATGACAATAGTTTTGGGTAAAAAATTGTAAAAAATGAGAAATTTCGTTTTTTTTCAAAAAAGTGTTGACAAATGGAAAAGAAAGTGATAAAATAAACAAGCTGTCCCGAAAAAAGCGGACAGACAGGAGCTTGAAAATTAAACAATATCGTAACGAATTAACAAACCTGAAATTCCTGATATTGAAAGATATCAGAGTAACTCTTCAGCAATGAAGAAAAGTAATTCAAGACGAAGAT
>JBGVGI010000099.1:0-1975 GCA_045121595.1 Oscillospiraceae bacterium
AACCATACAAATTAAACTACCTCTGAACAAGGAGGTTTACACCCAAACAATGCTGATGGCAAGACATCAGAAAATCGCCAAACTCTTTAATGAAGATTTTTGGGGTACGGAATGACGAAGTCAGGAAAAAGTAAAAAGGTAAAGGGTAAAAAAGAGCGACCTTGATGTTTGTGATTATAAACACCAAGGTCGTTTTTTTATTTTATACTTTGATTTTGAAACTAAGTTGTTTATTCTAAATCTTGTAACCACAAACCATTTGCTGCATCAGAAGGCATGCGCCAATCGCCACGAGGGCTAAGGCTACAACTACCTACCTTTGGTCCGTCAGGCAGACAGCTACGTTTGAACTGCTGAGCAAAGAAGCGGCGGCAGAATATCTTAAGCCAATGGAGAATAACCTCGTCGGTAAACTTACCTCCTGACTTCGTCACTCAAAAAATACGTATTTTATAACTGATTGATAAACAATATTTTTTATCTTTGCGTACCCTTATTTTGGGGTACGCAAAAGGTTTTTTAACTATGTTTATCAAAAAAAAGAAGAATCGCGGCTCAGAGGAAAAGTACTGGGGATGTTTTTTTGTTTCATAGTATTTTGTATCTTTGCATTATGAACATGCTTGAACAATTAGCCCGTCTAGTTCTTCCCAAAGAAATACTAGACAATTTCGATATCGTCAAGATAGAAACAGATGAGTCTAATATTGACTCAATGAGTATGACAATCCATCTAGACGAGCGCATGAATGCTTATCTCCAAAAATCTGAGGACTATGAATCCAAAGGTTTTATGGATGCTGTACGCATAACTGATTTTCCGATTCGTGACCATAAGGTGATTCTTGTACTTCGTCGTCGTAGATGGAAAAACAAGGAAACAGGAGAGACGTTTGTCGACCGTATTAGTGTTACCGAATCAGGAACCCGCTACTCGAAAGAGTTTGCGGCTTTTTTAAAAGAGACGTATGGACACATCCCCGACGACCTGCCGTACGCTTGAACGATACTACCATGTAAACTCCAATACGTTGGATAAGCAATACAAGGATGTCTTGAGTGACTATCGTACTTGGTCAGAACTGGAACATGCCGATAAATGGCTTGTCTTTCCTGACAACATGGGGCGTAATTTGGCAATAGACGAGACCTCTATGTCTAACGGAGAATTGCGCACAATTGTCACCAATAGGGACAGACACGGAAAAGACCAATGTCTGGTTGCAATTGTCAAGGGCGTTAAGTCAGAGGACGTTATCAATGCCTTGAAGCATATACCTGAAGCACTTCTGAATATGGTTGAGGAGGTCACATTAGATTTGTCAGACTCCATGAGAAAGATTGTTCGCACATGCTTTCCCAAAGCAATGAGAGTAATAGACAGATTTCACATACAGAAGCTTGCTTGCGATGCTGTGCAAGAAATGCGCATTAAACATCGTTGGGATGCTATACAAGAGGCCAATGACGACATGGAGAATGCAAAACTTGAAGGACGCGAATACGTGCCTTTTCGATATGAGAACGGAGATACAAGAAAGGAATTGCTAGCAAGGAGTAGGTATCTTCTTTTCAAATCAGGAGAGAAATGGACGCTGTCACAAAGCAAGAGAGCAGAGATTCTATTTAGAGAATATCCAGATTTGAAGACAGCTTATGGACTCTCGCATTCTTTGAGAATGATTTTCTCAAAAAATACCGTTAAGGATGCCGCAAGACTTTCTATGGCTAAATGGTACAACAAAGTGGAAGAAGCAGGCTTCCGTTCTTTCAATGTTATTGCTGCAACATTCTATGAACATTACGATGATATTCTTAACTTTTATACAAATAGATCATCTAATGCTGCAGCTGAATCCTTTAATGCGAAAATCAAAGCATTCAGAGCATCACTAAGAGGTATCGTTGATGAAAAGTTCTTTCTGTATAGACTTGCAAAGATTTATGCTTATCCCCACTAAATTTCCACTGAGCC
>JBGVGI010000100.1:0-2590 GCA_045121595.1 Oscillospiraceae bacterium
ATCAATGCGTTTACCCAAAAACTGAAAATTCAAGGGAACAGTTCTGGCAGAATTTATAAATATTTTTTAAAGTAGTTGTTTTACAAAATGCAATTTGTTATAATAAGAAGCAATATCTGAAAAATTTACGGAGGAGTAAAAAGAATGAGTGAAGAGACATATGAAAATGGACGGGAGTTTGACAGTTGAATAACAGAAAAAGTGTTCGCAGGCATTGATTTACCTGCATTTTTTGTGTCAACTTTTTTGTTTTTATGTATGTTATTTTCTGTTATTGTGTGGTATAATAAAGGTTGGAGGGATGCTTATGAATCTTCATATAACAAAATCAAAAAATTCCGAATCATTTTATATCGCAAAATCATACGTTAAATCCAATGGCAGTACATCTTCTACGATTGTCCGTAAACTCGGAACATTAAATGAACTCCTTGTTGAGCATGGACCAACCAGAGATGATGTACTTGCCTGGGCAAAAAATGAAGTGAAACTTGAAACTGAAAAATACAAAAAGGAAAAAGAAGCAAAAACCGTTTTAATTCCTTTCCATGCTGACAGACAGCTGGATTATGACAAACAGACTTTTTACCGGGGCGGATATCTGTTCCTTCAGTCTGTTTACTATGACTTACAGCTTAATAAAATCTGCCGCAAATTAAAAAGCAAATATAAATTCAAATACGACATCAATGCCATTCTTTCTGACCTTATTTTTTCCAGAGTTTTAGAGCCTTCCAGTAAGCGTTCTTCTTTTAAAACCGCTTCTGAATTTCTGGAAAAACCTTCTTACGAACTTCATGACGTATACCGTGCTTTGGATGTTCTTGGCACTGAGTGCGATTTCATCCAATCGGAAGTTTACAAAAACAGTCACTTTGTCGGACAGCGTAATGATAAGGTTCTCTACTATGACTGCACGAACTATTACTTTGAAGTTGAGCAGGAATGCGGTGACAAAAAGTATGGAAAAAGCAAAGAACACAGACCAAATCCGATTATACAGATGGGGATGTTTATGGATGGGGATGGTATTCCTCTTGCATTTTCACTCTTTCCCGGAAATACAAATGAGCAGAAGTCTTTAAAACCTCTTGAGCAAAAAGTAATTCAGGATTTTGGCTGTCAGAAATTCATTTATTGCAGTGATGCCGGTTTAGGTTCAGAAAGCATCCGAAACTACAATCACATGGGTGAAAGAGCCTTTATCGTAACACAGTCCATAAAGAAACTTCCTTCTGAAGATAGGGCGTGGGCTTTGGATAAAAGTGGATTTCGCAGGGTATCAGATAGTAAGCTTGTAGACATCTCAACTCTTTCTGACGATGATACAGATTTATATTATAAAGATGAGCCTTACACCCCTAAAACATTACATCAGCGTCTTATTATTACTTATTCGCCTAAGTATGCCCGTTATCAAAAAGTAATACGGGATGCCCAGGTAGAACGCGCTGAAAAAATGATTGCATCCGGAAATACAAAAAAGCAAAGGAAAAATCCAAATGATCCGGCCAGATTTATTGGAACCAAAGCTGCTACCGATGATGGTGAAATAGCGAATATACACCATTATCTGGATGAAGACAAGGTAGAAAATGAATCACTGTACGATGGTCTGTATGCTGTCTGCACAGATTTACTGGATGATGATGTAAGTGATATCTTAAAAGTAAGCGAGGGAAGATGGCAGATTGAAGAATGCTTCCGCATTTTGAAAACAGATTTTTCCGCCAGACCTGTTTATCTGCAGGACGAAAACAGAATCAAAGCACATTTTCTTATCTGTTTTCTTGCACTACTATCGTACCGGGTTTTAGAGAAAAAGCTTGATTACAGATATACCTGTGAAGAAATCCTGGACACGCTAAAAGAAATAAATTTTGCTGAAGTACAGGAACAGGGATTTATTCCTTTATATAAACGTTCAAAACTTACAGATGCTTTACATGATGTCTGTGATTTCCGCACAGACTACCAGTTCATCACAAAAAGTCAGATGAAAACAATCCAGAAAAAAAGTAAAGGCAAGGAATAAAATACTATAGTCCGAAACGACGCAAAAAATCGCTGAAACACGCATATTTACTAGTGTTACAGCGATTTTATTTTCTTCAAACTGTCAAAGATGGGATTATAAAATCACGTCAATATTTCGTCAAGCAATATTTCTGCCCTGTAATAAATCAAAAAGATTTACATCTGATGTAACATTTTCTTTAAATCTTCTTTTGACTGTGCTCCAATTGACTTTTCTTTGAAAACACCATATTCCATTACAACAAAGGTAGGAATGCTCATAATCTGATATTTGAGTGCAAGTGCTGCTTCCTCATCTACATTTACCTTACCTATTTTTACTTTTCCATCCAGTTCTTCTGCCAGTTCTTCCACTATAGGAGACATCATCTTACACGGTCCGCACCAGTCTGCCCAAAAATCCAGCAAAACCGGTACTTTACATGCCAATACTTCTTCTTCAAAATTATCATTTGTAATCTTTACTACTGCCATAGTCTTTTCTCCCTTCGTTTTTCTTTCATTTTTCGCTATTACTGGTTACCAAACTCAGACAATTCCAAGCCTTCATTTC
>JBGVGI010000101.1:0-106537 GCA_045121595.1 Oscillospiraceae bacterium
GGCGAATTTTTTACACACTGTTTTTCAGGTGTTTTTAAGGCAAAACCACAGTGAATACTTTGTGTATTCACGCGGATTTTGACAAAGAAACAACGGAAAACAGTAAGTAAAAAACGGGTTCGGATTTGTCGGTTATGCCTATGAAAATATGAAGATTGCAAAAGAAATGTTGTTGTGATAAAATAATAATAGATTTTAAGTATCGGTAAACGTTTTTGGAGGAGTTTTGATGATAAACGGCACAGAAACCAAACCCCGTTTTTTAAATAAGATAACGTTAATAATAGCAGGTGTTGTACTGTTGTTGCTTTTTGCTGTTGTTTTGCTATGGCACGGTAAAGCAACCAGTAATCAGGCACAACCTGCTTTGGTTGCACAAGTGTATTTTGACGGCGATTACCGTATTGCTGACGGTGAATGGCATAAGATTGTAAAAGGAGAGCACATCCCTTCCACTGAAGGCGACGTAACGTTGCGTGGGAAATTTCATATGTTAGCGCCAAACGGCGAGTATGTGGGTGTTTACAACGGGGATTTGCCGATAGCACTCTATACTCACCACGTGAGTCTTACTTTTTATGAGGGTGAAAATGAACCTTACGTAATTGATATGGAAAACCCTTTGTTTAAAGATTCTGCCTGTGGCGTGGGCTGGACTGCCCATACCTTTACAAGCGGAGAAGAATTAATTGAAATCCTTATCCATAATCCTCATAAATTCGGCAACGAAACTGCGGTTGATGAGTTTCTCTCCAATATAGCTTTCTGGCACGGACTTGATTTTGAAAAAGGTATTCTTGAAAGCGGAGCAACACAGAGAAATATAGGACTTCTGTTTATTATCGTCTCACTTTTATTTCTGGGAACGGCTTTATTTTCTACACTTATACATATTAAGAACAGTAAGATTATCTGGGTGCTTGGTATCGTAATTTTGTTTGCAGGTACCTATTTCTCTTACAGTTCGGGCGGTATTTCGTTCTGGAGTGAATCAATTGTTTCCAATACTACGATACTTGGATCATCGATGATATTTTATATGTTCTTCCTTTCAATAGCACTCGTGTACTTGTTGAAGGGTACAAAAACAGTAGGAATAATTACCGTTACCGTTTTGGGAATTGCAGATGCAACGTTTTTTGCTCTGCCGATTTTTACGGATATACATTTTTACGATACGTGGCTTTATTGGGTAGCATCACAAATACTTGCCGACGTTATTCTGTCGGTATGTCTTATGAGAGAGTTTTTTGCCACAAAAGGAAAAGAACGCTTAATTTATATCTGTGCGGTTTTACCGCTTATTTCCTTTGGAATAGACGTTGTTATGATTGATCTTGGCATCTGGAATACGGGAGTTTCTTCAAAATACGTTTTTATCGTTTTCTTTATTGCAGCTATGGTGATGGTTTTAAAAATCATACCGAACAACATTAACGCTCTTGCCAAGGCAAAAGAACTGGAAACAGAAAAAATGGTTTTGAATGCAGCACTTGCCGAAAGTCGCATTTCAACGATGATGAGCCAGATAAGACCGCATTTTATCTACAATACCCTTGGAAGCATTGAACAGCTTTGTGACTTGGATCCGCCAAAAGCAGGAGAACTTGTTCATAACTTTGCCAAATACTTACGCGGTAATTTTGGTGAGCTTGATAATCCAAAACCGATTTTAATGTCACAGGAAATGGAACACGTTCACCACTATATTAATATTGAAAACGTGCGCTTTCCTGATATGACTTTTTCGTTTGAGATGCGCTCTGAAGATTTCAGCTTACCCGCGCTTACTATTCAACCGATTGTAGAAAATGCAATTAAACACGGACTTATGAAGCTTCAAAAAGGTGGGTCTATCCGTGTAATCTCTTATGAGACGGATAAAGATTACTGCATTTCAGTAGAAGATGACGGTGTGGGATTTGATACAAGTAAACTGTTTGACGATAAGAAGCATATTGGCATCCGCAATATCCGTGACCGCTTGAAGGTGATGGTTAATGGCAGACTCGAAATTGAAAGTAAAGTGGGTGTCGGAACGAAAGCCCTGATTACAATACCGAAGGAGGCTAAAAAATGATTGCAATAGCTGTAGACGATGAACCTTTGATGTTAGGCGCTCTTGTGAAGGCTATCAAAGCATCTGACGATATTACTTCTGTTGCAGATTTTACTTCCTGCGAGGATGCTCTTTCTTTTATTAAAAGCAATCCTGCCGATATTGCGTTTCTGGATATAAATATGCGCGGTATGGGAGGACTTGCTCTTGCGGAAAAAATCATCGCTTGTTGTCCTGATTGTAAGATAGTGTTCTGCACCGGATACGAGGAATATGCAATTCCTGCGTTTAAGCTTCACGCTTCGGGATATTTGCTGAAGCCTGTATCTCCTGAAGACGTTCAGGTTGAGATTGATAATATTAAAGGTATCCGTCAAAATCAAAAACCGATTACGGCAAATTGCTTTGGCAATTTCGAGATTTTCGCAAAAGGAGAAAAGCTTACCTTTAAGCGCTCAAAAACCAAAGAATTGTTTGCTTTTTTAGTGGACCGTAACGGCGCAGGTGTTACCGTTGCAGAAATAGGGGTTGCACTCTGGGAAAATGACGAAGACCAGAAGAACCATAACTATATCCATCAGTTGTTCCGTGATTTGCGTCAGTCGCTTGAAATGGTCGGTGCAGAGGATGTTTTTGTGAGAAATAATTATTTTTACTCGATTAATCCCGAAAAAATTGACTGCGATTATTATGCATACTTAAAAAACGGAAAGCCCGAATTCCGCGGAGAGTATATGTCTCAGTACAGTTGGGCAGAGGAAAGATGCGGATTGCTCTGGGAAAAGGAAAATATATAAAATAAGCCGTCAGACGACGGCTTATTTTTTTTATTTGTAAGAGGTTTGTCACACCTTTAATGCTATAATGAAACAAAATGGGGTTGTTGTATCCGTTATCAGGAGGGCGAATGAATGAAAAAAAGAAAAACGCCATATATTTTTGACGTTTTGCTTTCGGATAAGTGCATTGATAAGCTTGATATTATTAACACCGACGACGGCTTTTTTATGGTCAACAAGTCTTTGTCAGATATTCTTTTGTCAAAAGATATTTTTGATTTTTTGGATTCAAGCGGAGAAAGGCTTACGTGTAATAAGTTTTTCGATGATTGGTTTTTGTATGCCGTTTTTAATGAAGAAGATTACGTTTACGGTCTTTTAAAACTCAGAGAGCAGGAATATGATGCCAAAGATAGGTCTCCTGCTGACGGTGACGTACCAGGGGTGACGATATCGTTTGTTCCTTTTGACTGTGGTGTATTGCTTGAATGCCTTAAAATTTCTTCGGATGAAAACAGAAGTAAACTTAATACCGAAATTAATCGTGTAGTGGCTTATAAAGGGCAACGCCACCATAAAGCTATTAAAAAGTATTTTAAAAATCCATTATCCGATGGCGCTTATCTCGTAGCGAAAATGTATACAGAACATATAGCTTTATCTGCAACGGACGGATACGTAAAAGTCCCCGAACATTATAAAGAAATTCTGCAACAAAGTGTTTCTTATAAAAGTTCACGTAAACTTGCAAGACTTCCACGTTTTATTGATGAACTGAATAAACTGGCAGGATATGTTGTTTGCGATAATGAAAAAATATATATCAAAAATCATAAAAAACCTGCCCGATATGAGGCTCTGGCAATTCTTGCTACCCATACGGGAAACGTATCGGAGTTTTCTTTTGCGGCGGAGGTGGAATATCACGCAAGATATTTAACGCATATAGCGAAGATTAAAATACCGTTTTTCGGAAGGTCGGTTTATGATTCTGCAGTCCGTGCCGATATGTCGGTCTGCGATACCGAATTTGAAGGGTATGCACCGTTTTACAATCTGAATTCGGAGATTGTAAAACGTCAATATGCATTACACAGTGATAATTTGTTTTTCAAGGAGGATTATTATGATTAAGAACAAAACCGCACAGTTAATTTATCAGACTGTCTACGTAACGCTTGGATTTGTAGGGTTTATTGCTTGTCTTGGAATCTTTGATAATATTAATATGATTCGCTGGGATTTCTACGTGCATTTCACCAATTTAAGTAATTTCCTTTGTATTGGTGTTATGGCAACTGCCCTTGTTCAAACGGCAAAGAAAAAAGAAAACAGCTTTGTTTCTGCTATCCCTGTTTTAAAGTTTATCGGAATGCTCGGAATTCTTCTTACGTTTCTTGTATTTAACATTATGCTTGCCGGTGCAGAGGGCCGTGACCCTCAGGCAAACTGGCGTGTAGGAAGCCTTATTTTTCACGTGGTACTTCCCATTATGTACATAGCCGACTGGTTTTTGTTTTACGAGCGTAAAAAGACAAAATGGTATTATCCTGTCGTTTCTATTGCGTTTCCTCTTTCCTACGTGATATTCTTGCTTATCCATGCAATCATTTTAAAGTTTGATTCTTCTATTTTAATTCCCACTACAACTACACCGCTTATCTACCCTTATTTCTTTGTAAATCTCGATACACAGGGTGTTTCAGGCGTTCTTATGTGGATTGGCATTCTTTCAGTAGCGTTTGTTGTTGTAGGATTTTTGTTCTTTGGCGTTGATAAAATTTGTAAGAAAAAATAATTGTAAGGAGTTTTTATTATGAAAAAGGATTTTATTTTTGCACCCGTTATGTTGGTTGTTGGAGTTTTGTTGTTTTTGCTTAAAGCTACGGGTATGACTATGCATATTGCAGTTTCTGTAATAGGTCTTGCGGTGCTGGTGGCTTACGCAGTTGCTACTAAAAAGGACTGGAAAATTCCTGCACTTGAAATTATTATGAGAGTATTTTACGGTGTTGCTTTGCTAAGCGGTATCGTTATTATGAACGTTTCGGGTATTGCTGTACTTTCCGTTATTCACAAGGCAAGTGCAGTTTTGTTTATGATACTGATGATAGCTTTGTTTTCTCACAAGATTATCAGCAGTAAAAAAGCTTAGAGTATATAAAAAGGAGCATTTATAATGCCTAAAAAACAAAAAAAGTTTGCCGATGACGGATGGGCAATATGGATTGACGGCGATGATACAAGTACCGTTTATATCAACAACTGGCTTAACCCTAAAGGGAAAAGCTACGTTGATATGGCAATTCGCATACGCGGTGTAAAGTCAAGCCGATGTTTGCACGTGTACGTTCCGTTTACTATATCTTCCGATGAAATTGAAGACATTTCTTTGTCTTTTAACGATACGAAAATTTTACAGGCTACTTTCAGCGCTGCTTGTATTGTAGACTACAAGAAAAATGAATTTACGTCAGAGATTGCATACAACGGTAAGACGGTGGATATCGTACATATCAGTACCTGTGAATACGAAATCAAAAGCTTGTCGGACGGTACGCTTATCAGTGTGGATTTAGAAAAGTTAAATTCCTATATCGATAACGATGAAGTCTATTTTATCTGGCGTATGCCACATAAGTCACTCGATGAAATTTTCAAGTCACGTGTTGACGTTGAAAATACTATAAGCAGATTAAGAGACAGTATTACAACACCCGTAGTTTCGGAAAAATACGGTTATTCTATTCGTATCAACGAGGCAAGACTTTTGCCTGAACAGATTACAAGAATCGGTGCTTTTCATCGTCAGAAATTGAAAAAAGCGGTTATTACCCTTTCTATTGACGAAAATTATGAGCTTAACGACGTGAGTTGTTACCGTATCCGTCGTCTGGAAGAGAATTTATACAAGGATTATCTTCCTGCAGATTACAAATGTGAGGACGTAATAACTTACCAGTGGAATCAGAACCGTGAGGATAACGGTCAGGGGCAGTTCAATTTTTACTATAACCTCTCAAGAGATTCGATAAGTAAAAGCAGTATGTTTTTGTATATGATGCTTCTTTTGACAATCAGTGTCATCGGTGACTTCCTTGCAATGGCTGTTAAGGAATTTATCAAGTTATTCATATAGTGAGGTGTCCTGATGAAATTAATTATTCCGATATTAATTAATTGTTTTCTCGTGATTTCGGTATACCTTGTTGATAAGTATACTCCTGCGAAAAAACTTCCCTATATGGCAAAGCAGATTATTATTGGTCTTTTGTTTGGCGGAGTTTCTGCTTTTGCGTCAAGCTACGGTGTCGAGTGGCTTGGAACAACGGTTAACGTCCGTGACGCAGCGCCTCTTTCGGCAGGGCTTATTTTCGGCGCACCTGCAGGTATCATATCAGGCTTTATCGGTGGCTTGTACCGATGGTTCTCCGTATATTGGGGTGGCGGTGCGTACACTCAGCTTGCCTGCAGTATGGCGACTATCCTCGCAGGATTTATGGCGGCAGGGCTCAGAAAATTAATGTTTGACAATAAAAAGCCTACCTGGGGATATGGCGTTTGTATTGCCGTTGTTTGTGAAGTTATCCATATGATTTTGATTTTCCTTACAAATATGGATAATTCTTCTCAGGCTTTTGAGTTTGTCAAGGGGGCTACCGGCCCGATGATGCTCGGTAATTCCGTGGCTGTTGGTGTATCTATTATTTTGGTATCTCTGTTCAGTCACGAGAGCTTTTTTAAAAAGAAAAGTGCAGAAGGTATTGCAAATACTTTCCAGAGAAGACTTTTAAGCTGTATTGTAGTTGCATATCTCATTACCAGTACCTTTACTCTTATTCTGCAGAATGGAATGGCACAGATTGAGACACAGGAAGTGTTTACCGTTGCTATCAATGACGTTGAGGCGGCGGTAAGAGAAAAATCCAATCGTCAGCTCCTTGAAATTGCAGAGAATGTTAAGGAAGAATACGAAAAAAATCCGACGGTTTCTCTGTCGGACCTTGCAAAAAAATATGATATCAAGGAAATCAACGTTGTTGCCACAGATGGATTAATTACAAATTCCACAGAAGAAGACGTAATCAAAAGCTATGATATGAACAGTAAGGCACAGTCCAAAGAGTTTGTGGATACCTTGAAGGTTCAGAATTCTTTCGTACAGGAGTATTCGCCAAGAGGAAAGGATGAGTCGGTGTGGAGAAAATATGCGGCAGTTAATCTTGATGACGGTGGATTTATTCAGGTAGGCTACGATGCCGAGCAGTTCCATCAGATGCTCAATGAGTTTGTAATTGACGTTACTAAAAAACGTCACGTCGGTACAGACGGTTTTGTTGCAGTGCTTGATGAAAATCTTTGTATGGTTATTGATAACGACTACAGTGGTAAACATATTTCTTCAATCGGCATTATCCCCCCTGAGGAAATGATGAACGGTAAAACTGCTACTGCACTGTACAATGCCGACGTTGTAGACGGCATCAGTGATTTGAGTGCGGAGTATATGTACGTATTCAAATTTGTTGAGGGTTACTGCCTGATTGCGGCTATGCCGATGAATGAGGCTATGTTTATGCGTGACGCCTCGATGCTTACAAGTATCTTTATGCAGGTAATTATTTTTGCAACTTTATTTGTGTTTATTTACTTGCTTATTAAACGCGTTATTATCAACAATCTGAAAAAGATCAACGATACTCTCGGAAGAATTACCGAAGGTGATTTGAACGTAACCGTTGACGTTCGTTCCAGTAAGGAGTTTTCATCTCTTTCGGATGATATCAATTCGACGGTTGCTACTTTGAAAAGATATATTGCAGAGGCTGCTGCCCGTATCGACAAGGAGCTTGAATACGCTAAACAGATTCAGCTTTCTGCTCTTCCTACCAACTTCCCTGAAGATGAAGAGTTTGGTATCTATGCAGAAATGATTGCCGCAAAAGAAGTCGGCGGTGATTTTTATGATTTTTACAAGTTAAATGAAAACACGGTAGCATTCCTTGCGGCTGACGTTTCAGGCAAAGGAATTCCTGCGGCAATGTTTATGATGACCGCCAAGACTATTATTAAAGACCTTGCGGAAAGCGGTATGGCGGTTAATGATATTTTTACAAAAGCTAACGAAAAGCTTTGTGAAAACAACGAATCAGGTATGTTCGTTACTGCCTGGATGGGCATTCTTGACGTAACTACAGGCAACGTACAGTTTGCCAATGCGGGTCATAATCCGCCCTTGCTTAAACGTGCCGACGGCTCGTTTGAAATTTTAAAAACCCGTGCAGGGTTTGTTTTAGCGGGTATGGAGGGTGTGCATTACCGTGTCGGCGAACTCACACTTAATCCCGGTGACAGATTATTCCTTTATACCGACGGTGTGCCTGAAGCTACAAATACAGAAAACAAGCTTTACGGCGAGGACAGATTACTTTCGTTTATGAATAAGAATGCTTTGATGGAAGCAACAAAGCTTTTACCATCACTTAAAGCCAATATCGATGAATTTGTGGGTGAAGCACCGCAGTTTGACGATATTACAATGTTGCTGTTTGATTATAAACCTAAAAAAGGAGGTGAGCGTATGACGAATAAAACGTTCTCTGCAAAAACTGAATCGTTAGCAGACGTTTTAAGCTTTACAGAAGAAACTCTTGAAAGCTATGACTGTCCCATAAAAATCCAGACGGCAATTTGTGTTGCTGTTGAAGAAGTGTTCGTTAATATTGCTCACTACGCTTACCCTGATAGTGAAGGGGATATGACGCTTTGTATCGGATTTGATGCTCAAAACAATGCGATCACCTTCCGTATGACGGATAAAGGCGTTCCTTTTGATCCGCTCACAAAACCTGATCCTGACATTACTTTGTCGGCAGAGGACCGTGAAATAGGTGGTCTGGGTATCTTTATCGCCAAGAAAACGATGGATTCACTCAGCTACACCTATGAAGACGGAGAAAACGTTTTAACTATGATTAAAAAGATATAAAGGAGATTTGAAAGTATGACGATCGAAATCAAGAAAAATGAGGAAGCAACAATTGTTGAGATTACAGGAAGGCTCGATACCATTACAGCCTCTGCACTCGATAAAACCATTAACGAGGATATCGGTGACACCAAAAACCTTATTCTTGACGTAAAAGGTATGGAGTATATTTCCAGTGCAGGACTTCGTGTGCTTTTGTCTGCACAGAAGAAAATGCAGAAAATCGGCTCTATGAAATTAACGGGCGTTTGCGAGTCTGTTATGGACGTGTTTGAGATGACCGGCTTTGCAGATATTCTGGTGATTGAATAATGGAACTTGTCAGCGAGGCTATCGCATTTGCCGTAAAAGCTCACGACGGAATGCGACGCAAAAAAAGTGAGGCTCCTTATATTCTCCATCCGATGGAAGCGGCAGTTATTGTCGGCACTATGACAGACGACCAGAATTTAATTTCCGCGGCCGTGCTTCACGACGTTGTGGAGGATGCGGGTGTTTTAATTGAGAAAATTGAGGAAAAATTCGGGTCTCGTGTAAGAGAACTCGTACAGGCTGAAACCGAAGATAAACGTGACGAGTTGCCCCCTGAAACAACCTGGCGTATCCGCAAGGAAGAATCTCTTGAGGTTTTAAAAAATGCAGATGATATCGCCGTGTTGATAGTGTGGCTTGGCGACAAACTTGCCAATATGCGTTCCATTTATCGTGATTTCAAGGTGGAAGGCGTTAAAATGTGGCAGAGATTTAATCAAAAAGACGTTAATGAACAAGCATGGTACTATCGTTCAATCGTTAAACTTACCGAGCGTTTGTCCGATACTTCGGCATGGCTTGAATACAAAACACTTACAGAACTCGTATTTGGAAAAGGAGAATAAGCAAATGAACGTTACATATCGTACAGATAAAAATATTCTGTATATTGCCATTGAAGGAAGAATTGATGCTTCCAATGCAGCCGAGGCAGAGGAGAAGATTTTCAACGTCAAAAATGACAATCCCGACAAGCATACTGTTATTGATGCCGATAAGCTTGAGTACGTATCATCTGCAGGTCTGCGTGTAATTTTGAAACTCAGAAAAGAAGAACCCAAACTTGCAATTATCAACGTGGCATCGGACGTATACGAGGTCTTTGATATGACCGGATTTACCGATATGGTTACAGTTGAAAAGGCGTATCAGCGAATGAGTACGGATGGTTGTGAGTTTATTGCAAAGGGTGCTAACGGTGCCGTTTACCGTTACGATGATGAAACTATCCTTAAGACTTATTTTGCAAAGGATGCTCTTCCTGAAATTAAACAGGAACGCGAAAACGCAAGAAAAGCCTTTGTCCTTGGAATAAATACTGCAATTCCTTACGGAATTGTCCGTGTTGATGACGGCTACGGTACAGTTACTGAGCTTTTAAATGCAGTCAGTGTAACGAAGCTTATCCGTGACAACCCTGACGATATGTCGGAAGCTGCGAAGTATTATATTGATATGCTTAAAAGCATTCACGCTATAAAAGTTGAAGATGGTGAAGTTCCTGATATGAAGGAAACTGCTCTTGCTTGGGCAGATTTTGTAGCAGATCATCTTCCCAAAGAGCAGGGTGAAAAACTCCGTGCTTTAGTTGAAGCTGTTCCGAAACAGAATACTTTGATGCATGGTGACTACCACACAAACAATATTATGGTGCAAAACGGTGAACCTCTTCTTATTGATATGGATACCCTTTGTATGGGACACCCCGTGTTTGAGCTTGGCTCGATGTTTAATGCTTTTATCGGATACTCCGAGCTTGACCACCAGACAACGATGAATTTCTTTGGATATACTCACGAAACGGCAGAAAAGTTCTGGGATATGGCTTTAAAAATGTATCTTGGCACTGACGATGAAGAAGTATGCAGAAGCGTTATGGAAAAAGCAATGGTTGTAGGCTATACCCGTATGCTTCGCCGCGCTATCCGTCGCCCCGATGAGGCAGAAAGTCCTGCAAAAATCGCAAGATGCAAAGAAATGCTTGAGGTATTACTTAACAAAGTTGACAACCTGATTTTTTAATAATTATTAGAGGGACAAATTATGAGAAATAAGAAATTGTTTTTACCTTCCGTTATTCTTGTTGCTTCGGTTTTAGCAATAACCATTTTTTCATTTGTATTCAGTATTGCAAAAAAACCTGTTATTACTGAAAGCGAGTTCCCTTTTTCAATTACATACGAGCTTGATGGTGAAACTGTAACTATAAACGAAGTTTACAGAGCTTATTACGTTGAAAACGGTGGTTATGCCGATACCAAGAGCCGTATTTATGTCGGCGAAATCGGAAATATGGGGGAAGGCAATACGATTTACACCCTTAAAAAGGATGAAAATACCCGTGTAGAATTGTGGACACATTTTTATCCCGACTATCTTATGGGGGATTCTGAGTACGATTACTTTGATGATAGGTCTTTTGAACCTGGAATTTATTATTATGATGCTGAAGAAATTGAGTATCATGATGAAGAAACCCTTGCAGAGCAAGGCGTAAGACTTATAAGCTTTGAATATCCGACACCAATTGAAAACTCATTTGTTTTTTCACATCTGTCTTATTTAAGCGGTGCGGTTGTATTGCCGATTTTGTTTATTTCTTTACTCGCACTTATTGCGATAATTATTTTTGTAAAAAAAGAAAAGGAATTAAAGTACAAAGCAGTGGATGTGATTTCCATTATTTTCAACTTTATTATAAGCTTTACTCTTATTCCCTTTGTGACAATTTTGGCATTGTTTATAGATATCGAAGGTGGTAGCCCTGAGTTTTATCATCAGGTTTTGTATTTTATGCCTTCTTTATCTCTGCTTTGCATTTCGGCGTCTGTTGCACTTCGTCGCAAAGGCTATGCCGTGAAATCACTTATTGCCGAATTTGTGGGCCCTGCTTTATTTGCAGTGTATTTAGTTGTTTGCAGTGTATATGAACTGCTTTAATATAAACCTTTAAAGTAACGGAGAATGTGTAATGAATAAAAAGAATTCATTAAATAAAGATAAGATAAAATTAAATAAGGCACATTCTATGCAATTTCGCATTCTGACTACTATTATTTTCGCAATGCTTGCGATAACGGTTTTTGTTGGTGGTATCAGTATTTACGAGGTTGATAAATACATACAAGACGAGGCTGAAAATTTTGTTATGGTTACCTGCGAAAATGAAGGCGTACAGATTGACGATATTTTTGACGACATGGAAAAATCGGTAAAGGTTATGGAAAGCTACGTAATGGGCTTTTTTACCGATGAAACCATCGTGGAAGACCTTAGTTTCCAGGAAAAAGTTATCGATAATGCCGACCGTATGTTTAAAGACGTTGCCAAACACGCGAGTGGTGCGGTTGCCTATTATTTTCGTTTTGACCCCGCGTTTTCTGACAGTAAAACTGGACTGTTTTATAGTAAAACCCAGGAAAGTGATGAATACCTTTCTTTCGAGCCAACCGATATATCACTTTATGAAAAAGATGACACTGAACACGTTGGATGGTTCTGGCAACCTTATGAGGTGGGAAAGCCTGTATGGATGAAGCCTTATTATAATCAAAACAACAACATTTATATGATTTCATACGTAGTTCCGATGTATTATGAAGGAAAGTTTATTGGTATCGTAGGAATGGATTTTGATTATAAGATTTTAGAAGAACGGGTACACGAAATTAAAATTTATGAAAACGGCTTTGCTCATCTGGAAATTGACGGAACCGTTATCCATAACAATGACCGCGTAGTGGAAAAAGAAGCAATCCATAATTCCGATGAACACCTGCGTGTATCAAGAGGACTTAAAAACGGTATGACGTTAGTCCTTTCTGCAAACTATGATGATATCAGACATATCCGATATAAAATAAGCTTCGAGATTTTGTTTGCAGTTTTAATACTTTCTACACTTTTTATGTTACTTGCTATTATTGTTGTCAAAAGAATTGTTTCTCCGCTTAGAAAAATCGCCGACGCGTCGGTGAAGCTTTCAAACGGGGATTACAACGTGGAATTTGTACACAGTAACGTATCTGAGATAGAGCTTTTAAATACGGCTTTTGAAAATATGGCAATTCAATTGCACAAACGTGAAAAAGAACTGCGTTTTTCTGCTAACCGCGATTCTCTTACCGGGCTCAGAAATACTACTTCGTATAAAGGATGGATTGCAAAGTTTAATAACGAGATTGAAAAGAAAACCGCTAACTTCGGTGTCGTTGTATTTGATTTGAATCAACTTAAGGAAACGAATGACACCTATGGACATAACGCAGGTGATAAGCTCATTGTAACTGCTGCAAAATTGATTTCGGACGTTTTTAAAAGAAGTCCCGTTTTCAGAATCGGCGGCGATGAGTTTTTGGCGATTCTTCAACATAAAGATCTGGAAGAACGTGAAAAATTATTTGCGCAGTTGGATACGGAATCTTCAAAAACCTGCCTGAAAGAAAATGGCGAAACATCCATAAGCATTGCCAGAGGTTTTGCGATGTTTGACCCCGATAAGGATTTGCAGTTTAAAGACGTATTCAAACGCGCAGACGATGCTATGTATGAAAACAAAAGAAAAAGGAAAGAAGAAACACGATAACGTAAAAAACTCCCGATTTTAAATCGGGAGTTTTTTATTTGCTTTTTTAGAATATAAAAAATTTACCAATCGCTCCATAAAACGTCGCTTTCGATATCATAGAATGTTTTCCCATTCCATAATTTTTCGGATAAAAATGCTTCAGCACACTCTTTCATAGTTTTTGCCTCGTGTTTCCAAATATAATTATTACTGTCCTCGGTTGGCACATCCAAAAACATATAGCTTTGATTATCTTTACTCCAACCCTGAATAAAATATTTGGTATTATCATATTCGAAAATCATCTCATATCCATAATACAAACCATCGATAAAATCATTTAAATTCCCACCTTGCATTATCTTTTCACTCCCTTTAGATATTTTTTGTATCGATTGTACATAGCTTTAGTTATTTCAGTTCTGCTATTGTAACGCCTGTTTCACCTTCACCGAATACTCCGAGACGGAAAGTGCGGATATTCGGGTGATGGCGTAAATGTTGCTGTACGGCAGATCGTAAAGCACCTGTGCCTTTACCATGAATAATTGTAATCTGGTGAAGGTTTGACATAACCGCGTTGTCAATAAATGCGTCTAAATCAACGAGTGCTTCTTCTACCATTTTACCACGCAAATCGCATTCAGCAGAAGCGCTTCGTGTTGCCATACCCTTTGAGGGCTTAACGGTTGAGCCTGAGAATTTAACTTTAGGTTTGTTTTCAAGCAAACGGAGATTTGACTGATTTACCTTCGTTTTGATAATACCTGCCTGAACGATAACGTTTCCTGCTTTGTCGGGAGCTTTGATTACAACGCCTTCCTTGTCGATGTCAAAAATCAACACGTCGTCACCGACTTTTAAAGGACGGGGAAGGGTATAACTCATATTCTGGCGTTTTGTAATCGGGTTTGCCGCATCGTGAATTTTGTTAAGCTTTCCTTTAAGCTGAGAACGTGCTTTGAGTACGTTCTGTGAAAATTCTTCTTCGTCTTTCTGGCGGCGAAGCTCGGAAAGTTCGTCTACCAAAGCATCGGCTTTTGCCTGAACGTCGGAAACAATACGCATAGCTTTAGCTTTTGCATTTTCGATTTCCTTTGTTTTTTCAGCCTGTAAACGTTCTTTATGCTTTTTGATTTCACTGCGTGTAGTTTCAATTTCGCGACGTGCTTCGTCAAGCTCATTTTTAAGCTTTTCGTATTCAAGACGAGATTCTTCCAGAGAATCAATAACATCTTCAAATCGTCTGTTTTCGGTCTGTACCAAGGATTTTGCATCCTCGATAACGTATTCGGGAAGCCCTAATTTCTGCGAAATTGCAAAAGCGTTTGAACGACCCGGAACACCGATTAAAAGTCTGTAGGTGGGTCTTAAGCTTTCAACGTCAAACTCACAGCAGGCGTTTTCAACGTCGGGAGTCTGTAATGCGTACATTTTAAGCTCGGCATAGTGGGTGGTTGCAGCAATCTTTGCACCTTTGTTACGCAAGGTTTCAAGAATCGAGGTAGCAAGGGCTGCACCTTCAACGGGGTCGGTACCCGAACCAAGCTCGTCCACCAGTACGAGAGATTTATGGTCTGCTTTCTCAAGAATAGAGATAATATTCGTCATATGTGCCGAGAAGGTTGAAAGCGACTGCTCGATACTCTGCTCGTCACCGATGTCAACTAAAATATTATCGAAAACCGAAATAACGGAGTTGTCGGCAACGGGGATTAAAAGGCCGCACATCGTCATAAGGGTTAAAAGACCCAAAGTCTTTAAGGTTACCGTTTTACCGCCCGTGTTGGGGCCCGTAACCACAAGGCAGGAGAATTTATCGCCTAAGTATACGTCAATAGGTACCACCTTTTTGGGGTCGATGAGGGGGTGCCTTGCTTTTTTTAAGTTTATAACGCCGTCATCAACGATTTTCGGCGCCTGAGCCCTCATAACAGATGCCAACGTACTTTTTGCAAAAAGCACGTTGAGGTCGATAATTTCCCTGAAAAGAATAGAAATATCTTCGGCGTATTCGGCACAATGTGCGGAAAGCTCTGCTAAAATTCTTTCGATTTCAGTCTGTTCTTTGGATTTTAAAATTCTTATCTCGTTGTTTGCTTCCAAAACGGCAGTGGGCTCGATAAAATAAGTCGAACCACTCGACGAAGTGTCGTGCACAAGACCGCTTATATCGTTTTTATGTTCTGCTTTTACAGGGACAACAAATCTGCCGTCACGGGTGGTGATAATGTTATCCTGCAAAAACTTCTGGTAAGCGGGAGAACGGACAATATGCTCAAGCTTTTCTCTTGCTCTTAGTTCAGTTTGACGGATTTTTCGTCTTATTGCCGAAAGTTCGGCTGATGCATTGTCGGAAATTTCCTCCTCACTGATAATCGCAGAGGAAATCTCTCTCATAAGCGAATTGTTCTGGTATATTGAGAAAAGCTGCTCGGTAATGGAGTTTTCTTCGTTTGAAAACTGATTTGCCCACTGATTTAAAAGCTTACCCTGACGCAGAATAGCCTCAATATTCAAAAGCTCTCCCGTGGACAACACGCCACCTGCTTCGGCAATTTTAAGGCGGTCGACGGGGTTTTTAACCGCCGTAAAAGACGGTGTACCAAAACGTACCGTTAAGTTAAAAGCATCGTTTGTACGTGAAATCTCACGCCTTACGTCAAAAACGTCGCAAGACGGCTCTAAGTTTTTTGCCTGTTCCTTTGCATCCTCACAGACACAAAGGTCAGAAAGCATCAAAAGCACTTTATTAAGTTCAAGGGTGTTTTCGTACTTTTTGTTCATAATGTTTCCTCAAGTTTTTATACTTTTATAAAAGTCAAGTGATTTAAAATTACCGCCTATGTGGTAAAGAGCGAAGGATTCGGAGACGTTTTCTAAAAATTTTTCTCCCTCATCGTTTAGTTTAAAGGAAAAAATCTTTGATTTATCCGCCGTTATCACAAACTCCATCGCTTTTTTTATGGACAACGGTAACAGTATTTTTGTATTGTTATAAGGGTTCTTTGAAAGGCAGTCTTTACAGATAAGCCTTCCTTCTACGGGTAAGAAATACACGTCTTCTTCGATGTCGCATCCGCAGATGCAACATTCAAACAAATCGGGTGCAAAGCCTGAAAGTGAAAGCAATCTCAGTTCAAAAACTGCTTTTAAAAAGCTTAAAGAACGCTTTTTATTTTCAAGCAGGAAAAGGGTATTCATCAAAAGGCTTAAAATTTCGTCAGAGTTATCCTCCGTCGGCATAACAAAACGTGTAAGCTCACAAAAATATCCTGCAAGTGAGAGGTTTGAAAGGTCTTCACGCAGATGGTAAAAATTGTTTTCAAGGTCTGCGGAATTTACTATGTAACCGCTTTTGCCTTTGAAAAGGCAAAACTCACTGTATGCGAGTACTTCACAAGCGGCGGAAAGCTTAGAACGGATACTTTTTGTGTTTTTTGCAACTGCTTCAATAAGTCCCATATCAGGTGTGAGAATTATAAGCTTTTTGTCCTCGGCACTCAGAGGAATCTGTGCAAGTACTATTCCGTGAGTTTTGACTGTCAAAAGCTTCTCCCTCCCTGAAAACGTTTTTGTAAGTAAGATAATCTTCAATTTTGCCTGTTTTTTCAAACTGATACCAGGCGGATAAATATTCATTCATCTTGACCCCTCCTTTGCAAAAATATTTTTTGCCGTTTGAGGGGTATTATAGCTTGGAAAAACTAACCTTCGAATTTAAGACCTAAAGAACGGATAATGTTTTCGTTGTTGCGCCAGTCATCTTTTACCTTGACCCAACACTGTAAATTAATTTTGGCTTCTAAAAATTCTTCTAAATCTGCTCTTGCTTCGGAGGCAATTTTTTTGAGCATTGCGCCACCTTTGCCGATAATCATACCTTTATGGCTGTCTTTTTCACAGTAGATGTACGCTTCGATATCGATGATGTTTTTGCCTTCACGTTCACGCATTTTTTCAATCATAACCGCAGTGCCGTGAGGAATTTCATCACGCATATTGCGTAAGATTTTTTCTCTTATAACTTCACCTGCGATAATTCTTTCAGGTTGGTCTGTAAGCGTATCGTCGGGGAAATAATGAGGACCCTCGGGAGAATTTTCAGAAAGCTCGTGCATTACTTCGTCAAGTCCGTTGTTTTCGGTAACACTTATCGGAATAACGGCGTTAAAATCGTAAAGAGTGCTTACTTCTGCAATACGGTTTAAAAGCTCGTCTTTTTCGATAAGGTCAATTTTATTGATAATAAGGAAAACGGGAAGTTTTCGTGCCTTGAAAGTTTCAATAAGGGTAAGTTCTTCTTCGTTTAAAGCGCCTTTCGGTTCTACCAAAAACAAAACGAGGTCAACGTCACCGATACTTGTGGTAACCACTTTGTTCATATGACCGCTTAATTTGGTTTTAGCTTTATGAAAACCCGGAGTATCAAGAAAAACAAGCTGAAGCTCGTCTTCTGTCAGTACACCTGTAATACGGGTACGGGTGGTCTGGGGTTTGGATGAAACGATAGCAATTTTTTCACCTAAAAGAGCGTTTAAAAGTGACGATTTTCCTACGTTTGCCTTTCCTACGATGGCAACGAAAGCAGATTTTGTTTTCATATTCTTATCCTTTGCTTTTATTAAAGACGCAGTTTTGTGCTGCGTCTTTTAATTACATTTCTTCATCTTCAAATACGTAACTTGCACCTCTTGCAAGTCCGAGTCTTGTGAGAACGACTTCTTCTTTTTCACGCATACGGACAGCTTCAATACCGCCGTTTTCGTGGTCATATCCTAAAAGGTGGAACATTGAATGAACTGTCAGAAAACCAATTTCACGCTGTAAGGAGTGGCCGTAGATTTTGGCTTGTTCAACGGCTTTTTCGATAGAAATAACGATATCGCCCAAAAGATATGCGCCGGTTGATTCGTTTTTATCATACTTGCCGTTTTCACCGAGCGGAAAAGAAAGCACGTCGGTGGGCATATCTTTGCCCCTATATTTTGCGTTAAGCTCGTGAATTTCCTTGTTGTCAACAAAGGAAACTGCAACTTCAGCGTCGTTTAAGAAATTTTCTTCCCTGAGGGCAGCATTACAGCAGCGTCTGACCAAGAGCCTTATGCCTGTGGGGATTTTTACTTCATTTTGTCTGTTTGAGATGATAACTTTTACTTTATTCATGATGTCGTTTTTTGCCCTCCTCATAGTATTTATCATAAGCTTTTACAATGTCCTGCACGAGCTTATGCCTTACAACGTCTTTTTCACTGAAACGTACAATACCGATATCGTCGATATTTTTCAGTACCTTCATAGCTTCTAAAAGTCCTGATTTCTTGTTATCGGGTAAATCTATCTGGGTAACGTCACCCGTGATGATGATTTTAGAACCGAAACCAAGACGTGTTAAAAACATCTTCATCTGTTCTCTGGTTGTATTCTGCGCTTCGTCCAAAATGATAAAGGATTCATCGAGTGTACGGCCTCTCATGTACGCCAGAGGTGCTACTTCGATGTTGCCTCTTTCCTGATATTTAAGAAAGTTTTCGGCACCTAAAAAATCAAAAAGCGCATCGTATAAAGGCCTTAAATACGGGTCAACCTTGTTTTGCAGATCACCGGGGAGAAAACCTAATTTCTCACCTGCTTCAACTGCGGGACGGGTAAGAATAATTCTCTCAACAATACCTGCCTTGAAGGCTTTTACCGCCATAGCAACGGCGAGGTAGGTTTTACCCGTACCTGCAGGACCTACTCCCAGAGTGATTGTGTTTTTTGAAATCGTATTTATATATTTTTTCTGACCTACGGTTTTAGGGGAAACGGGTTTTCCCTTCTGGGTGATGCAGATGCAGTCGTTACCCAAATCCTTAAGCTCGGAGGAAGAACCTTCCTCTTCCATTGAAACTGCATATCTCACGTTAAGCTCGTCGATGTTTTTGCCCGAGTCCATAAGCGATAAAATATTTTCAATTGCAGCTTTACAACTACCTGTATTTTCTTCGTCACCCATAATTTTAACTTCAAGGTCACGGATTACTATCTCAACGCCGTACTCTTTTTTGAGGACGTGTAAGTTTCTGTCGTAATTTCCGCAGAGTTCTGCTATCTGCTCTGCATTTTTAAGACTAATTATTTTTTCAGCCAAGTTTTACCGTCCTTTCCTTTTTTTATTATTATACCATAAAATTTTAAGTTTGTATCTATGCAAAGTTAACAAAATTTATTTTTAACATTTTACTTTTACACGGTGATTTGTCAAAGTAAACTATGGATTAGTAGGAAGAGTAAAATCAAGGTCGGTTTCAAGCTCTTTGTATGACACGATATCTTCGATACAACGGTAGTCGATTTTACAAAAAAGAGTATTGTTTTCAGTACGTGCCGATATTTCACGGGAAATAATTTCTGAGCCTTTTAAATTTTCTTTTTCGTAGTCAGTAATATTTTTTTCAATGAGTGTGAGTGCCTCTTTCTCGGAAAAATTCACGGTGTTTTCATCGTAAAAAATAAGGGTTTCTTTTTCTATCCCAAACGGCAGAGGAGTTTTTATAACGTCATACTTTTTACTATACGAATTTTTTAAAAAAAGAGGAAATTTTTTGCCGAAAATTACGATTTTATAGCGGGTTTTCGTTTTATCTGAATAGATTTTTTCCGTTTGTTTTAAAGGAAGTGAAAATTCTTTTTCAAATTTTGTTTCTCCCCTTATCTTTGCAAGCGAGTGATGATACGTGCTTTTACCATCGGCGGTTTCGACTATACCGCTGACTAAAAGGTCACCTTTAAAGACGGTATCTCCGTCTTTAAACATTTTCTGCCCTGCGTAGATTTCCGAGCTTATAATTCTGGCGGTTTTAAGAGCTACGATGTTGCAGGGGATGTTTTTATGTATAATCTGAGGCTTCGGGACTTCTTCGGCAACTTCTATTTCTATTCGGCTTCCCATTTTGTTAAGGGACAAAAATGACAAAGAGGGAAGTTCCTTTAACATTGAAAGCTTTATTTTTTCGAGATTTTGTGTGGGAAGAAAGGTACCCGTTTTAAGACCGTTACCGTGGGCGGCGCTTAAAATCTGAAAATCCGAAACGTTCTCATTACCGTTTATTTCAATGGTCCAGACGAAATTTTGCAAAAAAACAAGCAAAAAAACTGCTACTGCCCCTGCGATGATAAAGCCATTTCTCCTTCGGTATTTTCGCATTTTAAAGCCGATACCGAATTTCTTGATTATTTTAAGGCGGATACCACTCTTTTTAGCGAAATTTGAGGCTTTTTTATATTCTTTTGCAGAAACAAGTCCGAATGTTTCTTTTGTATTTTTATTGAAATTTCTGATATTGACGTTGTTCTTTTTGCAAAGCGATAGAAATTTCCCCGTTTCATCTCCGTAAACCTTAAAAAGTACTGTGTTGAAAAACATAAACTTCACCTCTTTTAATGTATATGCTTTTTTTATTTAGAATATATATTAAAAGAGGTGGTTTAAGTTGGCAAAAAAACTTTCACGCAACCGATACGGCGGTGAAAAATATATCCTTTCCAAACCGAAAAAAGCATCACTTTTTGAAGCTTTCAAAGAGAAAACTGATGCTTTTAAAAACGAAGCACAACTTGTTTTAAGTGGGAAAAGGGAGCTTTATATCGAAGGGTGCACCGATATTTTAGAGTATGACGATATAATGGTAAAACTTGATATCAAAGGCGAAAAAATGCTTATCTTCGGGAGAAATCTTTCGGTTTTGGGGTTTACCGAAACGTCGGTTACAGTTGTGGGTGAAATTAAGAGTATGGAGTGGATTTGATGACGGTTTCTTTAAAGGGGATAGTTCCAAAACTGATTGGACTGTCGGCTTTTTTACTGGGTTTTTTAGTGCTAAAATATGCAGACGTTACGGCAGTTGGGGTTAAAAATGGGGTAAATTTATGCCTTGAAACCGTTATACCATCGCTTTTTGTTTTTATGGTTATCGCAGAATTTGTTTCACGCACCGAGCTTTTGGAGGTTTTGTTCTTGCCACTCAGGTTTATCCCCTCTCTTTTCAGATTGCCTGGGGAGTGCGTTTCAGTTTTCGCTTTGAGTTTACTCGGCGGCTATCCGATGGGAGCACAGATGATTTCAAATCTTGTGAAAAGCAAAAGAATTTCCCCCAAAGAAGGAGAAATTCTTTTATGCAGTTCTGTTAACTGTTCACCGTCTTTTATGGTGGGGGCAGTAGGGATAGGCATTTTCAAAAACCCTCAGCTCGGATTTGTGCTATACCTGTCACAGGTAGTTGCGGCGGTTATAACGGGTATCGTTGCCGGATTTTTCGTGAGAAAAGAAGAAAGAAAAACAAAGGTTGAGCTCACGGATACAAAAACCAATTACGCGCAAAATTTTGTAGACTCCGTATTATATTCGGGTAAAGCTATGCTTACAATCTGCAGTTTTGTTATTCTGTTTTCCGTTTTACTTGCATTTATGCAAAAAATCAAAGGCTTTGAGTTCTTGGCAGGACTTACCGAAGTATCGGTAGGATGCTCGATGCTACGGGGGAAAAGCTTTAAAACTGCACTTTTTCTTTCGGCGTTTTACACCTCTTTTGGTGGGATTTGTGTGTTTTCGCAGATTAAAAGCTTTCTTAACAAGTCGGGCGTTAAGATGAGGAAGTTTTTTATTTCCAGAATACTCTACGTTGCTTTAAGTATTGCCTTTTCCTTTTACGGGGTGCGTTTTGTGGATACGTCCGAGTCGGTTTTTTCAAACGTTGGCAAGGTGTTGCCGTCAGGCGGCGGTAATTCAGCACTTGCATCCGTCTTTCTCATACTGCTTTGTTTTATGCTATTGATTAGCAAAAAAAGTTGTGGTATAATTAACTCAACAAAGATGGAAAAGAGTTGAGTGTTATCAAAAAGAGATTATTTGGAAAAAATATCGACCCTCAGTGTGCATACTGTGAATGGGGTAAGTTAAGCCGTGGTGAAACCAAGGTTATCTGTGAGTATAACGGAGTGGTAGCACCCGAATATTCCTGCAGAAAATACGAATACGCACCGCTTAAAAGAAAACCGAAATCGGCTTTGGTGTTGCCCGAATATACACCTGAGGACTTTAAACTGTAATGAGAGAATTTATAATCAACCAAAACGATGCCGATCAGCGCCTTGATAAGTTTCTTTCCAAGGCGGTGAAGCTTCTTCCCAAAAATCTTCTTTACAAATACATTCGTCTTAAAAGAATAAAGGTAAACGGACGTCGCACCGAGATAAGCTACCGTCTTATGGTGGGGGATAAGGTCTCCCTTTATATCAATGATGAGTTTTTTGAGAGTGAAAAACCTGTATTTTTATACGCAAAACCGCAGGTTGATGTAGTTTACGAAGACGATAATATAATGCTTGTCGATAAAAAAGAAGGACTTATCGTGCACGAGGACGAGGGTGAGGACGTGGATACCCTCATAAACCGTGTCAAGCATTATCTTTACCTTAAAGGGGAGTATGACCCCGAGAAGGAAACCTCGTTTGCACCCGCTTTATGTAACAGAATTGACAGAAACACTGGCGGTATCGTAATAGTTGCCAAAACTGCCGAGGCGTTGCGAATTCTTAACGAAAAGATAAAACTCCGTGAGCTTCATAAATTCTATCTTTGTCTTGTAAAGGGTACACCACCCAAAAAAGAAGATACCCTTACTGCGTATCACCGCAAAAACGAAAAAGAAAATATTGCGGAAGTTTTTAATGCTCCTAAAAAAGACACCAAAACCATGATAACGAAATACAAGGTCTTGGAAAGCAATAAAAAATATTCACTTTTGGAAGTTGAGATTAAAACGGGGCGTTTCCATCAGATAAGAGCTCATATGGCGCACATCGGTTGTCCGCTTGTGGGTGACGGAAAATACTCCGAAAACTTAAAAGAAAGAAAGCTTGGCTTTAAATATCAGGCTTTGTATTCCTACAAACTTATCTTTGATTTTAAAGATGAGTGCGCACTTTCGTATCTTAACGGAAAAATTTTCAAGGTGGAAAAAGTTCCCTTTGCAGAAAACGGAATACCTGACGTCTTGTGTGAATAAGATGTTTTAAGGGGGTGCCGTGAAATGCTTAAGCTTCGTGATTTACAGAAAAAAGAGCTTGTGAATATCTCTGACGGCACTAAAATCGGTTACGCCGACGACGTTGTGATAGATGCCGAAAACGCTACCGTTAAATCTTTAGTGGTTTACGGAAGACTGAGGCTTTTCGGACTTCTTGGCAGACAACCCGACGTTGTGATAGACTGGGAAAAAATCGAGATTATCGGCGAGGACGCAATACTCGTATCGGTCTCCGACCTCCCCCGCGAAACCATCCGCCGAAGTAAATTAAAAGAAATATTTGAAGAATAAAAAACCGCAGTGAAATTCACTGCGGTTTTTTTATTAAAGAACTTTTGACAAAAAGTCTTTTGCACGCTGGCTTTTGGGGTTTTCAAAGAATTCAACAGGAGTTGATTCTTCTTCGATAACGCCTTCGTCCATAAAGATGATACGGGTACCAACTTCTTTTGCAAAGCCCATTTCGTGGGTAACGACAACCATTGTCATACCCTCTTTTGCGAGTTCCTTCATAAGTTCTAAAACTTCGCCGACCATTTCAGGGTCGAGAGCTGACGTAGGCTCGTCAAAGAGCATAACTTCAGGGTTCATTGCAAGAGCACGGATAATTGCGATACGCTGTTTCTGACCGCCTGAAAGGGTACTGGGATAAACGTCTGCTTTATCAGCAAGACCGATTCTTTCAAGGAGGCGCATAGCGTTTTCTTTTGCATCTTCCTTAGACTGGAGTTTAAGTTTAACGGGTGCGAGCATAATATTTTCGATAACTGTCAAGTGAGGGAAAAGATTAAAATGCTGGAACACCATACCCATTTTCTGTCTGTGAAGATTTATGTTGGTTTTGGGGTTTGTGATATCCGTACCGTCAAAGATAATTGTTCCCGAAGTGGGAGTTTCAAGACGGTTGAGAGAACGTAAGTAGGTAGATTTACCGGAACCCGAGGGGCCTACGATAACAACTACTTCACCTTTTTTTATGTTGGCTGTAATGCCGTTTAACGCTTTTACTTTACCGCCGTTATAATGTTTACAGAGGTCGGTTGTGGAAATAAGATATTTATCGTTCATTTTTTCTCAACCTCTTTTCAAATATACTAAGCAGTTTTGAAAGACCGACAACCATAACAAGGTATACGATCGCAACAACCAAAATGGGGTTTATCTGGTCGTAGGTGGTGTTTTTAATCTGGTTACCTGCTTTTGTAAGCTCGATAACAGCAACGTAACCTGCAACTGAAGTTTCTTTCAAGAGGGCAATCATTTCATTACCGATAGCGGGGAGAATGTTTTTGAAAGCCTGAGGAAGAATGATAAGCCACATTGTCTGAACGTTTGAAAGACCGAGTGAACGACCTGCTTCAGTCTGTCCGTGGTCAATTGCCATAATACCCGAACGGATAGTTTCGGCAACGTAAGCACCTGAGTTTACACCGAAAGTGATGATAGCAACCCATGTTCCGTCTTTGGAGTTTACAAAGATGATAAAGAAGGAAATAAGAAGCTGAACAACTACGGGAGTACCCCTGATAACGGTGAGGTAGATGTTACATAAGGTGTCAAAAATTTTAAGTTTTTTGTTGCGGTCAGCAAAAACCTTGATGATAGCAACGATAGTACCGATAACAATACCTATTAAAAGAGCACCGATGGTGATAAGAACAGTCTTACCTAAACCTTCGATTAAAATCTTGTAACGGTCACCAACGATAAAGGTATTGTACAACGTGTCTACCCATTTAGAAAACCATTCCATAGTAAACCTTTCCTAGGCGTAAATAACCTATACAAAAAAGCGGCGACTTATAATCGCCGCTTTTTAATTTTAATACGTCAATTATTCAGCGTCTACAACGAGATCGTATTTAGCGAAGATTTCAGCAAGTGTGCCGTCAGCTTTGAGTTCAGCGAGAGCAGCGTTGAGTTCAGCAATGAGGTCATCGTTGCCGAGTTTTGTAACGATAGCGTAAGCTTCTTCTGTCATAGCTTCGTCGAGTACTACTGTTTTGCCGTCCTGGCTTGCAGAAAGAGCTTTTGCAACAGCGTCGTCGATTACAACAGCGTCAACTTTACCTGCAACCAAAGCAGTGATTGCTTCAGCACCTGTTTTGAAGGACTGTACGTTGTAGTTGTTGTCGAGGAGGTACTGTTCACCTGTTGTACCTTCCTGACAGGAAACTGTTTTGCCAGTGAGGTCAGCAGCAGCTTTGATTTCGCTTTCAGCGTTTACGATGATTGCCTGAGAAGCTTTGTAGTAGTCATCGGAAAAGCCCATATTGAGTCTTCTTTCGTCAGTAGCTGTTACACCGGAGATAGCAACGTCGTATTTACCTGTTGCAGCACCTGTCAAAGCAGCGTCGAAGTCCATATTTGTGATTTCGAGTGTTCTGCCCATTTTTGCAGCGATTGCTTCAGCCATTTCAACTTCAGCGCCAACGATCTTGTCACCTTCGAGATATTCAAAGGGAGGGAATTCAGCGTTTGTAGCCATTGTGAGTGTAGCTGTGTCAACGGGTTTTTCTTCTGCTCCACAAGAAGCGAGGCAGCATACTGCTGTCAAAGCAGCGAGTGTCAATGCGATAAGTTTTTTCATTAAAATCAACCTTTCTTTTTTGTTGTTGATTATACTTTAACACAAACTGAAAATAAATGCAAGTGTTTTTGCATAAAAAATGAATAAAATTCATAAATTTTATCATTTTATGCAAAAAACCACCCAAAAAGGTGGTTTTTTGTGATTATTTATACCAAATATTATTCACGTAATCCATAATACTGCGGTCTGCGGAGAAGAGTCCTGAGTTTGCAATATTGTGAAGTGACATCTTATTCCAGAGCATTTTATCGCGGTAAGTGTCGTTTACAATACTATGAATATTCTTGTAACTGTCAAAGTCTGCAAGTGACATATAGGTATCAGTGTTGAGAAGGTAGTTTACAATAGTATCAAAGTTTTTGCCTTCAACACCGCCTGATTTCACAAAGTCGAGAACTTCTCGTACGTTCTGGTCAGCATCATAAACGTGACGGGGGTGATAGCCTCTTGCTCTGAGGTCGTTTACTTCGGGGGTGTTCATACCGAAAATAAAGATATTTTCAGGTCCTACCTGTTCAAATATTTCGATATTTGCGCCGTCCATCGTACCTAAAGTGAGAGCACCGTTTAACATCATCTTCATATTGCCCGTACCGGAAGCTTCTTTACCTGCCTGAGAAATCTGTTCACTGATTTCAGCGGCGGGGTAAATCTTTTCTGCAAGGGAAACCTTATAGTCGGCAAGGAAGATAATTTTAATCATACCGTTTATACTGCTGTCTTTGTTAATCATATCGGCAAGACCGCATATAAATCTGATAATTTCTTTTGCCATAAAGTATCCGGGGGAAGCCTTGGCACCAAAGATAAAGGTACGGGGCTCCATTGTATATCCGTGGTTTTTGATCTGCAGATATAAATGAAGAATATGCAAAGCATTCATAAGCTGACGCTTATATTCATGCAGACGTTTTACCTGAACGTCGAAAAGGGAATTCGGGTCAACGTTTATACCGTTTGCTTTTGAAATATACTGAGCGAGAAGCTCTTTGTTTGCTTTTTTGATTTCAGCAAGGCGTTTAAGAACAGACTCATCCTTTTCGTAAGCTTCAAGTTTTTTGAGCTCGTAAAGGTCTTTTTCAAATCCGTCACCGATAAGCTCTTTAATCATATCAGTAAGGAGGGGGTTGCCCTGACAGAGCCAACGTCTTGCGGCAATACCGTTTGTAACGTTCGTGAGTTTTCCGGGGTAGATATCGTTAAAGTCACGGAACAAGTCGTCTTTAAGGATATCGGAATGGAGTTTTGAAACGCCGTTTACCGAATAGCAAGCGATAACGCAGAGGTTTGCCATACGCACACAACCGTCACCGATAGCCGCCATTGACTGGATAGCTGCACGTTTTTCGGGGAATTTTTCGAAAATTTCGTTACAGAAACGGCGGTTGATTTCCTCAACGATAGTTGTAATACGGGGAAGATGGGTTCTGAAAAGGTCAAGACTCCATTTTTCGAGCGCTTCGCTCATAACTGTATGGTTTGTATAAGCGAGTGTTCTGCAGGTGATATCCCACGCTTTATCCCACTGATATCCGTATTCGTCAAGCAAAAGTCGCATAAGCTCGGGAACGCAGAGTGCAGGATGGGTGTCGTTGATGTGGATAACAACCTTTTCAGGGAGATTATCAAGGTTTTTGTTCTGACGCAGATGGTCACTTATGATATTCTGCAATGAAGCACTTACAAAGAAGTACTGCTGTTTTAAGCGGAGACGTTTTCCCTCGATATGGTCATCGGCAGGGTACAAAACTTTGGAAATTGCGGCAGCCTTTGCATCACTTTCCATAGATTTCACGTATTCGCCTCTTGAGAATTCACTCATATCAAAGGTGTCGGCAGACTCAGCACGCCAGAGTCTTAAACTGTTTACAGTGTCACTGTTGTGACCTGAGATAAGCAAATCGTATGGTACGGCACGAACGGAATAGTAGTTGTCGTGAGTTGTTTTGAGACCTTCGTTACTCCACTGCTCGGTTACGTGTCCGTCAAAATGAACCTCAACCGCTTCGTCGGTTCTGGGTGCTAACCAGTAAGAGCCCATTTCGAGCCAGTTATCGGGGAACTCAACCTGCCAGCCGTCTACTATTTTCTGCTTGAAAATACCGAATTCGTAACGGATTGAGAAACCTGTAACGGGGTATCCTAAAGTGGTTGCACCGTCCATATAACAACTTGCAAGACGGCCAAGACCACCGTTTCCAAGCCCTGCATCGGGTTCCATCTCGTAGATTTTTTCAAGGTCAAAGCCGAGTTCTGAAACTGCCGTTTTCATAGCATCTTCAAGATTTAAGTTGTAAAGGTTGTTTTTAAGGGAACGGCCTACCAAAAATTCCATTGACATATAGTAAATGCGTTTGGAGTCTTTTTTTCTGAGATTGTCAAGGTATTCACCGCGTTTTGACAAAAGCATTTCCTGCACCGACGTAAGGACAGCGCCATACATCTGTCGGTCGGTTGCTTCCTCGGGGGTATAACCGTACTCACCTTTAAGTGTTTTAATAAGTTTTTGTTTGAGTTCTGCTACTGTTGGGTTCATTTATTTTCCTCCGTAAAATTGATTACAAAATTGATTCGTATATTTTTATATACTCGTCTGCTGAGTTGTTCCAGGAGTAATCTCCTGTCATTGCGTTATGAAGAATTGACTTGCGCTGGTTTTCATCGTACCAGATAGTCATACTTCTGTATATTGCGTCAAGCATATCGTATGCATTGAAAGACTGGAAGGTAACGCCGTTACCCGTGCCTTCTGCGGCTTCAAACGGGATTACGGTATCACGAAGTCCGCCTACTGCGTGAACAACGGGGATAGTGCCGTATCGTAACGCTATCATCTGTGCAAGACCGCAGGGCTCGGTTCTCGACGGCATCAAGAAGATGTCGGCACCTGCGTAGATTTTCTGTGCAAGTGCGGATGAGAACATAATGCACGAGCGGACTTTATCGGGATACTTATACTCACAGTATCTAAAGAAGTTTTCGTAATCGGCGTAGCCCGTGCCGAGCACCACAATCTGAACGTCGCTTTCCATAAGCTTGTCAATAACCTGCTCGAGCAGGTCGACACCCTTTTGAGGGGTAAGACGTGTTACCATACCGATAAGGGGGATATCCTTTCTTTCGGGGAGACCAAGCTCACGCTGTAAATCACGTTTGTTGAAGCGTTTGTTAGAGGGTGTTTTCGCAGTATAATTCGTATGAATGTTTTTGTCGGTAGCGGGATTGAAAAGGTCCATATCAATGCCGTTTACGATACCGCTTATTTTATACTGTCTTTCCTTTAAAATAGGGTCTAATCCGTAAGAAAAATAGGGGTTTAAGATTTCGTTTGCATAGCTTCTTGAAACGGTGGTTACGGCATTTGAACATTCAACTGCACCTTTCATAAGGTTTAAGCAACCGTCGTGCTCTAAAAGTGAAGCCTGACCTTTATATATTCCGAAAACGTTTTCTAAGATATCAATGCCGTATTTGCCCTGAAACTCAATGTTATGAATTGAAAAGACGGTTTTGATATTTTTATATCCGTCAATAAGGCGGTACTGAGTATCAAGATAAACTGAAACGAGGGCGGTATGCCAGTCATTTGCATGGATGATGTCGGGATAAAAATCGATTTGCGGAATGATTTCAAGTACAGCTTTTGAAAAATAGGCAAAACGTTCACCATCGTCAAACTCCCCGTAAGGATAGGGACGTTTGAAATACTGCTCGTTGTCGATAAGGTAATAGGTGACACCGTCTACAACTGCCGTGAAAATACCGCAGTAGCTGTTGCGCCAGCCAAATGTGAAGTAAAAGTTTTTTGTGTAGCTGATACTTTCCTTAAGTTCGGGCTTCATTGTGGAATAAAGCGGTATCACAACACGCACGTCATGTCCTTTTTTAACAAGTTCTTTCGGAAGCGCGCCTGCTACGTCGCCCAAGCCACCCACCTTCACAAAGGGGAGAGCTTCACTTGCGGCGAATAATATTTTCATAGAAATCCTCCTATACAGTCTTGCCTTTTGAAATTACGAAAGGATAAGTTTCGTATCCTGAAAGGATGTGGTTATCCTCAACGGTTACGTCCTTGTCGGTGATAACGCAGTTAAGTCTTGCATTTTCGCCGATTTCGGTGTGCTGCATAATTATACAGTTATTCAAAACTGCACCTTTTTTGATTTTAACACCACGGAAAACAATGCAGTTATTGAGCTCACCGTTGATTTCACAACCGTCGGCAATAAGACTGTTTTTAACCTTGCTGTCAAACCCGTAGGTGGTGGGAACACTGTTTTTAACACGTGTAAGGATGGGCGCTTCGGAATAGAAAAGTTCTTTTCTGATATCCGTTCTGATAAGATCCATACTTGCTTTGTAGTAATCCGCAATAGTGTTTATAACGGCACTGTAACCTTTGTGCTCAAAGCCGTAAACGTTAAGAGTTTCGATATGCTGAGTGATAAAGTCACGTGTGAGATCTGTCCAACCGTAAGTGTAAGCTTTATCAAGCAGAGAAACGAGTAATTCTTTGTTGATAACGATAATTTTAAGCATCATTTTACCGCTTGTGCCGAATTTTGCATCGGTAACCTTACCTGTTTCGTCACAGTCGATAACAAGGCCGTTTGCAGGGGTGTCAACGTTTCTGTAAAGAAGTGTTATATCTGCGCCGTTATTTTTGTGAGATTTTATCATAGCCTTGAAATCAACGTTTAAAACCAAGTTGGTGTCGGCAAGGATAACGTAGTCTTCGTCACCTTTTTTAACGTATCCTTTAGCGGAAAGCAAAGCGTCAACGTCACTTCTGTTACGGGTGAGTGCCGATTCTTCCTTTGCAAAAGGAGTGAGGATTTTAAGACCTGCATCTCTTCTGTCAAGACCCCAGTCTTTTCCGTATTCTATATGGTCGGACAAAGAGCCGTAATGCTCTTTTGTAAGTATACCGATGTCGGTAATATTTGCGTTTACGAGAGAAGAGAGGATAAAGTCGATAAGACGGTAACGTCCGCCGAAAGGAATGGTTGCGAGAGTTCTGTGTACGGCAAGTTCGTTTTGGACACCGCCGTAGCTTTCAGAAAATAAAATACATTTTGTACGTGTAGCCATAATAAAACCTCCTATCTTCCTGCCTCGGGTTCAATCATTTCGTTGGGTTTAACAACCTGACCCTTTTTAACGATTGCACCACGACCTACTACTGCAATTCCCCATTCCGAGCGGTCGGGGTAGTTACAGGGGTCGTCACCTACCACGGCGCCTTCTTCGATGATGGCATCTTCGGCGATGATTGCATATTTTACTGTAGCGCCTTCTTTGATAACACTGTTGCTCATTACAACGGCGGAGTTAAGCTCTGCGTCCTTTTCAACTGTAACGTTTGAGAAAAGAACACTGTACCAGAGGTTGCCGTCTATATAACAGCCTTCGGTTATCATAGATTCCACAACGTTTGCATTTTCACCCATAAAGTGAGGAGGCAAAGGTTTGTTTCTTGCGTAAATTTTCCATTGGTCACCGTCTAAGTTTATATTGCTTCTGGGGTTTAAAAGGTCCATATTTGCTTCCCATAAGCTTTCAATAGTTCCAACGTCTTTCCAGTAGCCGTCAAATTCGTAAGCCACCATCTTTTCACCATTTGTGAGCATAGCGGGGATGATGTTTTTGCCGAAATCGTTGTCACTGTCGGGATTTTCTTCATCCTTAATAAGATATTCGCGAAGCTTTTTCCAGTTAAAGATGTAAATACCCATTGAAGCTTTTGTGGATTTAGGATTTTTGGGTTTTTCTTCAAATTCGTAAATCGTGCCGTCTTCGGTTGTGTTCATAATTCCGAAACGGGAAGCTTCCTCAATCGGTACGTTCAAAACGGCGATTGTTGCAGTAGCTTCATTTTTTGTATGATGCTCAAGCATCTTTGAATAGTCCATCTTATAAATATGGTCACCTGAAAGTATCAAAACATTATCGGGGTCGTATTTTTCAATAAAATTGATATTTTGATAAATAGCGTCGGCAGTACCGTTATACCACTTGCCCTCTTTTCCGCTAACGTAAGGAGGGAGAATGTAAACACCGCCGTTCATACGGTCAAGGTCCCACGGCTTACCATTACCGATATATGAGTTAAGTTCTAAGGGGCGGTACTGGGTGAGAACGCCTACCGTGTCAATACCTGAGTTTACGCAGTTAGAAAGGGGAAAATCAATGATGCGGTATTTTCCTCCGAAAGGAACAGCGGGTTTTGCCACTTCTTTCGTCAGAACGTAGAGCCTTGTGCCTTGTCCTCCGGCAAGGAGCATAGTTACAATGTCTTTCTTCTGTTTCATGCTAACACCTCATTTGTATTTTTGTTTTTGCCTTTTTTGTACATATAAATTGTAGAGAATGGCGGTAATGTAAGAGAAAGTGAGTAATCCTTTCCGTGCATCGGTGAGAGTTTTGAGAAAACTTCACCGTTTTTAATTCCGTTTCCGCCGTAAATAGAATTGTCGCTTGAGAAAATTTCGGTGTATTTTCCGCGACTTGGTACTCCGATAAGATAATCATCAAGAGTAAGCGAAGAGAAGTTGCAGACAACAATAAGTTCACTGCCTCTTTTATCTTTTCGCATAAAGGAAATCACGTTCTGGTCTGCGTTATCGCAGGAAATCCAGTCAAATCCCGTCCAGTCGGTGTCTATCTCCCAGAGTGCAGGAGTTTTTAAATAAAGAGCGTTGAGTTCTTTTACAAACTTCTGATATTTTCTGTGCATCTCGTAATCAAGCAAGAGCCAGTCGAGTTCTTTTTCTTCGTTCCACTCAATGAACTGTGCAAACTCCTGACCCATAAAGGTAAGCTTTTTGCCTGGATGCGCAAACATATAAGAAATGTACGCTCTTAAATTTTTAAACTTTTCATTATATTCGCCCGGCATCTTATTTATGAGTGAGCATTTGCCGTGCACCACTTCATCGTGAGATAAGGGGAGAATATAATTTTCCGAAAAGGCGTATGTCATACTGAAAGTCATATTGTTGTGTACACCTTTTCTGAAAAACGGGTCTGTCTGCATATATCTTGTTGAATCGTTCATCCAGCCCATATTCCATTTAAACGAAAATCCGAGTCCGTCGTGTTCAACGGGGGCTGTGACTTTCGGAAAAGCAGTGGACTCTTCTGCTATCATAACCGAGCCTTTGTAGTTTTCGGTTACAGTTTTGTTAAGAAGCTTTAAAAACTCAATAGCTTCAAGGTTTCCGTTTCCGCCGTATTTGTTGGGAATCCATTCGCCGTCCTTTTTGCCGTAGTCAAGATAGAGCATACTTGCCACTGCATCGACTCTGAGTCCGTCGATATGGTAGTTTTCTATCCAGTTACAGGCGCTCGAAATAAGAAAGCTCCTTACTTCGGGTCTGCCGTAGTCGAAAATCATCGTGCCCCAGTCGGGGTGTTCGCCTTTTTTAGGGTCCTGATATTCAAAACAAGGTTCTCCGTCAAACTTAAAAAGTCCGAAAGCGTCTTTCGGGAAATGTGCAGGTACCCAGTCTAAAATAACGCCTACGTTGCTTTGGTGGCATAAATCGACAAATTCCATAAAATCTTTTGGTGTGCCGTATCTTGAGGTGGGGGCGAAATAGCCTGTCACCTGATATCCCCATGACTTATCGTAAGGATATTCCCCAATCGGCATAAGCTCTATGTGGGTATATCCCATTTCCTTTATATAAGGAATAAGCTCCTCGGCGAGTTTTTTATAGGAAAAAGGTGCGCCGTCAGGGTAGGTGCGCCAGGAAGATGCGTGAAGCTCGTAAATGTTAAGCGGTTTGTTTAAAAGAGTGGAACTTTCTTTTTTCTTCTGCCACTTTTTATCCTTCCAGGCGTATCCCGAAATATCGTAGATTTTTGAAGCAGTACCGGGTCGGGTCTCTGCGTGTGTTGCAAATGGGTCTGCTTTAAAAATAAGCTCTCCTGATTTTGTTTTCAGTACGAATTTATAGGTATCGTATTCCGAAAGGTTTTCAATTCTGCATTCAAAAATTCCGTTTTCGGTAATTTTTTCCGCTTTGTAAGTGTAAGGGTGCCAGTCGGCAAAACTACCCGTCACGAAAACTTCCTCCGCGTGGGGTGCCCAGACACGGAAAACGTGTGAAGCACCTTCTCTGTGACAACCTAAATAGTCGAAAGCACGGTAATTTGTACCCTCGTGAAAGAGGTATGCCGCAGGGTTTTTATCTGTATTTTTTATGGTAATCACCACCCGAAAAGTTTAGTAGTCAATATATACAAACACATTATATCACAAAATGCCCCTTTTGTAAATATTAACCTAAGTGAATTTTTTGATTTTTTGATAGAAAGTTATGGAATATCTTTGTAAATATTGCTAAAAAACAAATTTTGTAGTAAAATATAATAAATGATTTTAAAAAGGTGATTTTTTGCAAAATACTGTTTTTTATAATTCAAGGGACTCATATTACAAAAATCCTTTCGGCGCAGTCAGGGAGGATAACAATATAACTTTAAGATTTAAGGTATCTGCTGCGGCAGGTGCTAAAAACGTTATACTCGTTTTGAGAAAAGATAAGCTTGACACAGCAGAGCGTTTTATTTTTTCTCTCGAAAAGACAGACGGGAATGTTGATACCTATATTCTTAATTTTTTGGTAGAGGAAAAAGGGCTTTATTTCTACCGCTTTGAGGTTGAAACTGAAAACGGATTTTTGTTTGTGGGTAAAGGTAAGGACGGTAATGCCGTTGTCGGTGACTTTTTACCCGAATGGCAGCTTACTGTTTTTGACAAGGATTTTAAAACGCCAGAACTTAGCGGAATAATGTATCAGATTTTCCCCGACAGGTTCTGCAATAAGGATAACCCTTTCCCCGAGACCAAAAATCAAAGATTTTTGCATAACAACTGGTATGAAAGACCACATTTTCTGCAGGATAATCCTGATTATGAGGCTACCGACTTTTTTGGCGGAAACTTCAAAGGAATAAAAGAAAAGCTTTCTCTTTTAAAGGAAATGGGGGTTACGATGCTTTATCTTAATCCCATTTTTGAGTCAGCGGCAAACCACAGATACAATACGGGAAACTACCTTGCTGTGGACCCGTATCTCGGCACAGAAGAAGATTTCAAAGAGCTTTTGAGCAAAGCAGAAAAGCTTGGGATTTCGGTTATCTTAGACGGCGTTTTTTCACACACGGGGTCTGACAGTGTTTACTTTAATAAAGAAGGGCATTACGATTCTGTCGGTGCTTTTCAGTCGGAAAACTCCCCATATTCAAGTTGGTACCGTTTTTCTGAAAATCGTGATAAATACGAGTGTTGGTGGGGATTTAAGACTTTGCCCAACGTTGAGGAAACCGATGAAAATTATTTAGAGTTTATCTGCGGTGAAGATGGAGTTTTAGCTCACTGGATGAAAAAAGGTGTCAGGGGATGGCGTCTTGACGTTGCCGACGAGCTTCCCGACGTTTTCCTTGAAAGACTCAGAGAACGTGTTAAAATAGAAAACCCCGATGCCGTTATAATCGGTGAAGTGTGGGAAGATGCTTCCACTAAGGAAAGCTACGGCAAAAGACGTCCGTATCTTCTTGGAAATCAGCTTGATACAGTTATGAACTACCCGTGGCGTACCGCAATTTTGGATTTTGTTAAAGATGCAGATGCAAAGGTTTTCCATGAAAGAATAATGGAAATCTGTGAAAATTATCCTTTGCCGTCGCTTAATACTCTTATGAATTCGCTTTCGACCCACGATACTCCACGTGTTATCAACTGTCTGGGCGTAGAAAAAGACGTTCCCGAGAATATGAAAGGCGATTATATTTTAACTCCCGAAGAATATGAAAAAGGCAAAAAACTCTTTATCTTGGCTTCGGTTTTGCAGTTTACCTTACCTGGAATACCTTGTATCTATTACGGTGACGAGGTGGGACTCACAGGCTTTAAAGACCCGTGGAACAGACGCTGTTACCCCTGGGGATATGAGGATAATGAGCTTTTTGACCACTTGAAAATTTTAGGCAGAATAAGAACAGAAAATGCAGAAAATTTTGAAAAAGAGCTTCAGTTTATCTTCGCCCGTGAGGGTATGGTAGCGTATACCAGAGGGGATATTTTAGTTTTAGTAAACTGCAGTGACAAAAATGTAACAGTTCCTGTAAAAACAAAAGAAATACTTTTCACAACGGGAAACTGCACGTTGGAAGAAAATAAAATTATCATTCCCCCCCAAACCGCATTGATGATGAGAATGTAAAAAAGGCTTCCGTAAGGAAGCCTTTTTATTATGCCAGTCTGTCAAACATTGAAGACATATTATTGATTTTTCTGTTAATCTGTATTACGTCGGAATTGTTTACAAACGCATCAGTTCCTGTAATTGCGGTAATGTTTGCAACTTTAAGTCTGTAATCAGAATCAGCTGCCTGACTGAAAACGGAATTCATATTATTGTTTTTACGGTTAATCTGCATTACGTCACTGTTATTTACAACTCCGTCTTTTGTAACATCACCGTAAAGCCAGATTTCCACATCCTGTGTAACGTCTTCACCTGCTACTGTCACTTTGTATTCTCTTGTGGCGTGCTTGGAAGCGGATACTTTTACAGTATATGTACCTTCTTCAACTTCTTCAAAAGTATATTCACCTGTTTTACCTGCAACAGTTTTTGTGTCAATCACTGTGCCGTCTTTTAAAAGCTCGATGGTAGCGCCGTTGCCATAGTTCTTTACGTTGCCGGAAACAGTAGCAGTCACTGTTGTAGACGGAGAATAATTGTAGTGAATAGTAGCATTTGTAAGGCAATAATTGAAATTGTCTATATCAATTTTCTGCCATTCTTCTTTTGAGCCTGTGTAGTATACATTGGTTAATGACGGACATTCGTCGAAAGCTGTATATTCAATTTTTTCAAGGCTTTCAGGAAGTGTAATATTAGTTAAATTAGTAGCATAAGCGAAAGCACATTTTTCTATTTCTTTAACATTCTTTCCTACGACTACATCAGTTAAAGCAGTGCAGTCACAAAAAGCATTATCACCTATAACAGTAACATTGTCAGGAATTACAATGCTTGTTATTGTTTTCATTCCATAGAAAGCAGCGCTCCCTATCTTTTCAATGTAATCAGGGATTATGCTTCCCTTGCAACCGAATATAAGTGTATTTTCGTTATCAATAATGCAATTGCTATCATCATGGAAATATGGATTATCTTTTGAAACGGTTACCGATTCAGCATTGCTGCATCTCAGGAAGGCAGAGTCACTGATGTTTTTGATATCCTTTCCGATTGTAATGCTTTCTACATAATGACATCCTCTATAAAAAGCCTCTTCTGCTATGCTTGTAACTCTGTCTTCAATGAGAATTGCTTTAATATCAGATTCATAATAGCCCCAGGGGTATCTGAAACTATATTCCATATCACCTTCGCCACCGATGATCAATGTACCGTTTGAATTAATTATCCAGGTAAGGTTATAGTATGTATTAGGTTCTACATAATTATAATGAATGGTGGCATTTGTAAGGCATTCATTGTAATCGTTTATCTTAATTTGTTTCCATTCTTCTTCGGTACCTGTATAGTATACGTCGGTTAAAGAGGTGCAATCGCGAAAAGCATAATCACCTATGAATGTAACACTTTCAGGGATTATAATATTGGTTAATGATGTGCATTTGTCGAAAGCTTGCCATTCAATTGTTTCAAGGCCTTCAGGGATTATAATATTATTTAATTTATCGCAGCCAAAGAAAGCTATTCCTCCTATTTCTTTAACGTTCTTTCCGAAAGTAACATCATCTAAAGCGATGCAATCACAAAAAGCAAACTCGTCAATAACAGTAACACTGTCAGGAATTACAATGCTTGTCAGGAATTTCTGTCCGTAGAAAGCCGCATATCCTATCATTTCAACGTAATCAGGGATTATACTATTCTTACAACCGAATATAAGTGTATTTTCATTATCGATAATACAATTGCTGTCAACGTGGAAATATGGGTTATCTTTTGAAACGGTTACCGATTCAATATTGTAGCATTCTGAAAAAGCCTCTTGCCCGATACTTTCTACATCTTTTCCGATTGTAATACTTTCTGCGTTGTAACAAGTAAAATAGAAAGCCTTCTCAGCTATACTTGTAACTCCATCTTCAATAACGATTGCTTTAATATCAAACGGATAATCTTCCCATGGGTATGTGAAACTATATTTCATATCACCTTCGCCACTGATGATCAATGTACCATCCGGATAAATTATCCAGTCAAGGTTATCAAACTTACCATGTATAGGTTGCCCGGGTACTACATAATTGTAATGAACAGTGGCATTTGTAAGAACTTCATTGTATGCTATCTTAATTTGTTCCCATTCTTCTTCGGTACCTGTATAGTATATGTCGGTTATGTTAGGACAATTATTGAAAGTACCAAAGGCTATTTCTGGAATGCCATTTCCCAAAGCAACACTATTCAGAGAGGTGCAATTTTGAAAAGCACATACATTTATGAATGTAACAGTATCAGGGATTACGATATCAGTTAATCCGTAACAAGAATCGAAAGCGTTCATACCTATACTTTTAACACCGTAAGGAATTTCAATATTGGTCAGTGTTTCACAGTGGCTAAAAGCATAACTTCCTATAGCTTTAACATAATCAGGGATAATACTTTCTTTGCAACCGATTATAAGTGTGTTTCCATTATCAATAATACAATTTCTATCACTGTGGAAATATGGGTTATCATTTGAAACAGTTATCGATTCAACATTGTTGCATCCTGCAAAAGCGTTTGCACCGATGTGTTCTACATTTTTTCCAATTGTAATACTTTCTGCATAGCATAATCCACCGAAAGCATCCGCAGCTATACTTGTAACTCCGTCCTCGATGACAACTGCTTTAATTTCAGATATGTAATTATCCCAGGGAAAATTTTTGCATTTTTTCATATCGCCTTCGCCACTGATGGTTAATACGCCATCTGCGTCGATTGCCCATGTAAGATTATATAGATAATTATAATGAATAGTGGCATCGGTAAGGGGCTCATTGTAAATGCCTATATAAAGTTCGTCCCACTCTTCTTTAGTTCCGGTATAGTATACGTTGGTTAGGTTAGTACAACCTTTGAAAGCTTCTCGATTAATTCGTTCAATATCATTTCCCAAAGTAATGTCAGTTAAATGGGTGCAATTTTGAAAAGCATACCAATCTATGACTGTAACGGTATCGGGAATTACAATACTTTCCAAATATCTTTGTCCATCGAAAGCGTTTTCGCATATTTTTCCAACATAATCAGGGATTATACTTTTTTTACAACCAAATACAAGTTCGCTTCCCCAATTAGTGATAATACAATTATCTACACTGTGAAAATAATTATTATTTGAAACAGTCACAGATTCAATATTGTCGCATCCGGTAAAAGCATTTCTGCCGATACTTTTAACATTTTTTCCGATTGTGATACTTTTTGCATTGTATAAATCATAGAAAGCTTTTATAGCTATACTTGTAACTCCGTCTTCGATAACAATCGATTTAATTTTAGACGTGTAATTTGCCCAGGGAAATGAATTGCTTTCTTTCATTTCACCGTCGCCACTGATAGTTAGCACATAGTCCACACCAACTTTCCAACTAAGATTTTGATGTTTGCCTTGTGCGAACACATCCTCTGCACTTGCGGTAACGCCACTAAAAAGACCTGTTACCATAGTAAGTGTCAGTAAAAGTGCCAGTAATTTTTTCATAATGATTTCCTCCATAAATAAAGTTTTGGTGGATAACTAACGTTATCCTATCACCACTATAAACCGTCCCCCAAGGTACGATGCAATACTTTTTTGAAAAAATCCTGAAAAATTGTCGGAATATAGAAAAAGAGCACCTCAAAGAGATGCTCTTTTGCAGGGCTTATGTATTAAATAAGCCCGAAGCTTATGGAGATAGCGGAATCGACGTGATTCATATCTTCAAGTGTCAGTTCGCCCATTTTTTCTTTAAGGCGTTTTTTGTCTATCGTACGAACCTGCTCTAAAAGAACTACGGAATTTTTTGCAAGACCGCAGCTTTCGGCATTGAGCTCGATGTGTGTCGGAAGTTTTGCCTTGTCGCTTCTGCTTGTAATGGCGGCGGCAATAACTGTGGGACTGTATTTGTTACCAACGTCGTTTTGTACGATAAGAACGGGTCTTATACCGCCTTGCTCAGAGCCTATTACGGGACTTAAATCAGCATAATAAATTTCTCCCCTTTTGACAAGCACGTGATACACTCCTTTTTTAGCTTGGTGACTATATTATTCACGCAAAAAAATATCTTCATTCAGGACTTAAAAAATTCTTTTTTCCATATTATCCCTGAAGACGAAAAAGTGTACCGAATTAATAATATATTTGTCCGTCGAGGATTTTCACCACTCTTTTAGCTTGATTTGCAATTTTTGAATCGTGGGTTATGATTATAACGGTTTTGCCTTCGCGGTTTAGCCTTAAAAGAAGCTCCATTACCTCTTTTCCCGTTTGGGAGTCAAGGTTTCCTGTTGGTTCATCTGCCAAAATGATTGGTGGGTCACCGACAACCGCACGGGCAATCGCAACGCGTTGTTGCTGACCGCCTGACATTTCTGAAGGCTTGTGGTTAAGTCTGCTTTCAAGCCCCATTTTGTTTAAAATATCAGTGGCAACGGCTTTACGCTTTTCTTTTGAAAAGCCTTTGTATAAAAGGGGAAGCTCAACGTTTTCAAGGGCGGTAAGGTCGGGTATCAGGTTAAAACTTTGAAAAACAAAGCCGATTTTTTTGCTACGTATTTGAGAAAGCTCATTTTCGCTTAAGGTGGACACGTCTTCACCGTCAAGGTAGTATTCCCCCGACGTCGGGGTATCAAGGCACCCCAAAATATTCATAAGAGTGGATTTCCCTGACCCTGATGAGCCGATGATAGCTAAAAGCTCCCCTTTTTTAACGGTGAGGTTTATATTTTTCAGTACCTCGACGGTATTTCCGTAAAATTTGCAGATATTTTCAAGTTTAATTAAATTTTGCATTTAAACCTCCTTGTTAACTTCCAAAAAATTTGATATAATATCATTAATATATCCGAAAGTGGGAAAAATAAAGATGATTTTAAATATTGTACTTGTTGAACCGCAAATTCCGCAGAACACGGGAAACATCGCACGTACCTGTTCGGTTACGGGTGCGAGACTTCATATCATAAAGCCGATGGGTTTTGAAATTGACGACAAAAAGCTCAAAAGGGCTGGACTTGATTACTGGCACGAGCTTGATATTACTTATTATGAGAATTTAAACGACTTTTTTGCAAAAAATGAGGGCAGTTTTTATTTCTTTACAACAAAGGCAAGGCATAATTACTGCGACGTTACCTATCCCGATAACGCCTACCTCTTTTTCGGCAGAGAAGATGCAGGGCTTCCCGAGGAGCTTTTAAAAGCAAATCCCGACACCTGTCTTAGAATTCCGATGAGGAAAAACATCAGGAGCTTAAACCTTTCAAACAGCGTTGCAATAGGCGTCTACGAGGTGTTAAGACAGTGGGATTTCCCCGAACTTGAGGAAAAAGGAAATCTTGCAAGACTTAATTGGGAAGATTAATGAAAAAATTTCAAAATACTATTGCAAAAATCTTAAAAATGTTGTAAAATAATCTGTGGATTGTTTTAGATTTAACAAACAAAAATATTTTATTTTGGAAGGATGAACAAAAATGACTTCTTACAACAAAAAAACTGTAGAAGATATTGACGTTCGTGGCAAAAAAGTTTTAGTTCGCTGCGACTTCAATGTACCGCTTAACGAGGGTGAAATCACCGACGACAAACGTATCCGTGAATCCCTTAAGACTCTTAAATATCTTTTGGATAACGGCGCTGCTGTAATCGCTTGTTCTCACCTCGGACGTCCCAAAGACGGTTTTGATATGAAATACTCTCTTGCACCCGTTGCAAAACGTATTTCCGAACTCCTCAATATGGACGTTATCATGGCTTCCGACGTTATCGGCGAAGATGCAAAAGCTAAAGCTGAAAGCTTAAAAGGCGGCGAACTTATGCTTCTTGAAAACGTTCGCTTCCACAAAGAAGAAAAGAAAAACGACCCCGAATTTGCTAAAGAACTCGCTTCTATGGCTGAAGTTTATGTAAACGATGCATTCGGTACTGCTCACCGTGCACACGCTTCCACAGCTGGTGTTGCTGATTATCTCCCTGCTGTATGCGGTTACCTCATTCAGAAAGAAATTTCTATCATGGGTGGTGCTTTGAGCGAACCCAAACGCCCCTTCGTTGCTATCCTTGGTGGTGCTAAGGTTTCCGATAAAATCGGCGTAATCAACAACCTCCTTGAAAAAGTTGACGTTTTGATCGTTGGTGGCGGTATGGCTTACACATTCAACAAAGCTAACGGCTACGCTATCGGTAACTCTCTCTGTGAAGAAGACAAACTCGACCTTGCAAAAGATATGATGAAGAAAGCAGAAGACAAGGGTGTTAAATTCTTGCTTCCTCTCGACAACAAAGCAGGTGACGAGTACGCTCCCGACTGTAACACAGTTATGGTTGATTCCGACAACATTCCCGATGGTTATATGGGTCTTGATATCGGTCCTAAATCTCAGGAACTCTTTGCTAATGCTATCAAAGGCGCAGGCACAGTAGTATGGAACGGCCCCATGGGTGTTTCTGAATGGGAAAACTTCGCTGCAGGTACAATTGCAGTAGCAAAAGCTGTTGCTGACAGCGGTGCTATCTCCATCATCGGCGGTGGTGACTCCGCAGCAGCTGTTGAAAAGTTAGGCTTTGCTGACAAGATGACTCACATCTCCACAGGTGGCGGTGCTTCTCTCGAATTCTTGGAAGGCTTGGAACTTCCCGGTATCGCTTGCTTGCAGGATAAATAATTAAAAATCATTCCGCCGCCGATAAAGGCGGCGGAAGTTTTGTGTAGGAGGAAAATGAAATGAATAAAAATTTACGTAAAGCAGTTATCGCAGGTAACTGGAAAATGAACAAAACACGTCCCGAAGCAAAAGCTTTGATCGAAGAACTCAAACCTTTGGTAGCAAATGCTACATGTGACGTTGTTGCTTGTGTACCTTTTACAAACCTCGAAACAGCTCTTGATGCTGCAAAAGGCTCCAACATCAAAATCGGTGCTCAGAACTGCCATTTTGAAAAATCAGGTGCTTTCACAGGTGAAATTTCCGCTGATATGCTCAAGGAAATGGGCGTTGAATACGTTGTAATCGGTCACTCCGAAAGAAGACAGTACTTCGGTGAAACAGACGTTACAGTTAACAAACGTACAAAAGCTGCTCTCGCTGCAGGTCTTACAGTAATTCTCTGCGTTGGCGAAATGCTCGAAGACCGTGAAAACGGCATCACTGAAGAACTCGTTGCTCTTCAGACAAAAATCGCTCTTAAAGACGTTTCCAAAGACGAACTTAAAAACGTTATCATCGCTTACGAACCCGTTTGGGCTATCGGTACAGGTAAAACTGCTACTGCTGACCAGGCTAACGAAGTTTGCGAAGTTATCCGTAACGTAATTGCAAAAATCTACGACAAGGCTGCAGCTGACGCTATCACAATCCAGTACGGCGGTTCTATGAACGCTGGTAACGCTGCAGAACTTCTTGCAAAACCCGACGTAGACGGTGGTCTTATCGGTGGTGCTTCTCTTAAAGCTCCCGACTTTGCAGTTATCGTAGACGCTGCAACAAAAGGTTAAGAGGTAGTTATTATGGCTAAAAAACCTGTTGCACTTTTAATTTTAGATGGCTTTGGCAAAAATGACTCCGATTACGGCAACGCAATCGCTCAGGCCAATACCCCTAACCTTGATAAACTTATGGCTGAGTGCCCCAATACTCTTATCGGTGCAAGTGGTCTTGACGTTGGTTTGCCCGACGGACAGATGGGTAACTCCGAAGTAGGTCATACAAATATCGGTGCAGGCCGTGTTGTATATCAGGAACTTGTGCGTATTACAAAATCCTTTGAATCCGAAGATGCTCTTAACAACGAAGCTTTTATTGCAGCTATTGAAAACTGCAAAAAGAATAACTCCGCTTTGCATCTTATGGGACTTCTTTCAAACGGTGGTGTACACAGTCATCAGGAACACCTTTACGGACTCCTTAAAATGGCTAAAAAGCTCGGTGTGAACGAAGTTTACATCCACGCTTTCCTTGACGGCCGTGACGTTCCCCCTTCCTCAGGTGCTGATTTTATGAAAGAACTCGTTGAGGAAGCTTCAAAAATCGGTGTTGGTAAAGTGGCTTCCGTTATGGGAAGATTTTATGCTATGGACCGTGACAATGCATGGGACCGTGTTGAAAAAGCTTATGCCGCTATGGTTTACGGTGAAGGCAACAAGGCTTCCTGCCCTGTTAAAGCTATTGAAGATTCCTACAAAGCAGAAGTTACCGATGAATTCGTAGTACCTACTGTAATTGAAAATACAAAACGTATTTCCGCAAACGACAGCGTTATCTTCTTTAACTTCCGCCCTGACCGCGCAAGACAGATTACAAGAAGCTACGTTGATGCTGAGTTTAAGGGATTTGAACGTAAAAATGGTTTCTTCCCCCTTACTTTCGTTTGTATGACACAGTACGATGCTACAATGCCTAACGTACTCGTTGCATATTCTCCCAAAGAACTTACAATGACTTTCGGTGAATACGTAAGCCTTAAAGGTCTTACACAGCTTCGAATTGCTGAAACACAGAAATATGCTCACGTTACTTTCTTCTTTAACGGCGGTGAGGAAAAAACTTTCCCCGGTGAAGACAGAATTCTGGTTCCTTCTCCCAACGTTGAAACCTTTGACTTAAAGCCTGAAATGAGCGCTTATGAGGTTACAGACAAGGTTGTAGAAGCAATCAATGCTGATAAATACGACGTAATTATCTTAAACTGGGCAAACTGTGATATGGTAGGTCATACAGGCTTTATGGATGCTGCAAAAGCTGCAGTTGAAGCAGTTGATGCTTGTGTTGGAAAAACTGTTGAAGCTATCAAGGCAAAAGGCGGTGTTGCACTTATCACTGCTGACCACGGTAACGCTGAAAAGATGTACGAGCCCGATGGTTCACCTTTTACGGCGCACACCGTATTCCCCGTTCCTTTGATTGTTGCAGGATATGACTGTGAGCTTAAAGAAGGCGGCAGACTCGCCGACTTGGCTCCCACGATGCTTGAACTCTTAGAACTTCCCAAACCTGAGGAAATGGACGGAGAAAGCTTAATTAAATAACAAAAAACCCGTTGTCGAAAGACAACGGGTTTTTTTATGCTTTGAATTATTCAGCGTCGGGAGCACCAACAGGACAAACGCCTGCACAAGCACCACATTCGATGCACTGATCAGCATCGATAACGTATTTGTCATCACCTGCAGAGATACAGGAAACAGGACATTCAGATTCGCAAGCACCACAAGAGATGCATTCATCACTAATTACGTATGCCATATCGGATTTACACCTCCTTCAAGTTACTGTTATTATTCTAACATATTTTTGTTAAAATGCAAGTGTTTTTTGAAAAAATTATTCTTTTTCTAAGTTTTTTAGTTCCTGAAGCTCGGATTTTTCTACTCTTATAGTAGAATCTTTGATAATTTTTACTTCATCTCTGGTGCAGACTTTGGGAGCTGCATCAGGTTTGTTCTGAAGCGATACCTTCAAAACACCTGTGAGAAGATTAACGTCAACCACAGTTCCTGTTCCTTCATCCGTCTGTACCAAAGCACCGTTTTTAGGTGTGATTTTAAGCAGAGATTCGTAAGCATCCTGCTCGTATTTCAGGCAACACATAAGTCTTCCGCAAGTACCCGAAATCTTTGTGGGATTTAAAGAAAGTCCCTGTTCTTTTGCCATTTTTATTGAAACGGGTTGGAAATCGCCTAAGAAAGAATTGCAACAGAAAGGTCTTCCACAGATACCAAGACCGCCGAGCATTTTGGATTCGTCACGAACACCGATCTGTCTTAGCTCAATTCGTGTACGGAAAACGGATGCCAAGTCTTTAACGAGCTCCCTGAAGTCAACTCTGCCGTCGGCAGTGAAGTAAAAGAGGATTTTATTCCCGTCAAAGGTGTACTCAACGTCAACGAGATTCATCTGGAGACCGTGACTTGCGATTTTTTCTTCACAGGTTTTAAATGCTTCTTTTTCTTTCACGCGGTTTTCTTCCACCTGAAGCATATCTTTTTCAGTTGCGATACGCACGACGGGTTTTAACGGCGAGATAATTTCGTTTTCGTCAACCATACGGTTGGGGATAACGACGTCACCACACTCAAGTCCACGTGCAGTTTCAACGATAACCTTGTCGGATTGTGTTATTTTCTTTCCGTTTGGAGAAAAGTAATAGGTTTTTCCGTTGTTTTTAAAACGGACACCGATGATTTCAATCATAAAATATATTGCCTTTCTTTTAGTTATTCCATAATGGATTTAAGACTTGCCGAGAATACACTCTGGATAAGGCTTAAATTGCCGTTTGCCATAATTTTAAAACGGGTTTCGTCAATAAGTGTATGGATTTTCACCGCTCTTAACGGGCTTATATCACGGGAGAGTTCGTCGCGTGAAAAAGCAACCCCTGACATAATTATATCAAGGTCTGAGAGTAAAAGCAAGAACCCTTCCTTGTCACCGTCAAAAGAACTCAGTGCTTCAAGGATGCTGAATTCACTTTCGGTTACAAGACTTTCAGCTAAAGCTTTCGCTTTTGAAAATCTTTCTCTGCATTTTTCGTCTTCGAGATAATTTATAGCTCTTCCGATATTTCCGTTTCCGTAATAAAGTGCATCAAAAAGCACGGGATTATCTTTAAAACGGTTGGTAAGAAAGCTTTTTGCATCGTCTTCGGAAACTTCGTGAGTTTCAAGACAGATACATCTTGAAGCGATGGTTTCGGGAAGCCTTGAAATATTGTTGCAGGTAAGGATGAAAACGATATGTGCAGGAGGTTCTTCAAGTACTTTTAAAAGAGCGTTTGCGGCGGATAAATTCATATCCTCACTGTCTTCAATAATGACAACGCGGTATTTTGATTCATTTGGGCGAATGTACGCCTGCTCTCTTATAAAGCGGATTTTGTCAACTGAAATGCCCTGTTTACCTTCATCTTTTTTTACAATTTCAAGGTCGGGGTGGATACCTTTGTCAAGCTTCATACAGGAAACACAGGTACCGCATGGGGCATTTTCATTTTCGCAGAGGATAGCTTTTGCAAGTTCAAGGGCAATAGTTTTCTTGCCCGTTCCTCTTTCACCGCTTAAAAGATAAGCATGGTTAAAACTCCCGCACGCAATATTGTTATTTAATATCTGCAGAGTGCGGAAGTTACCCTTAATATTTTCAAACGCCATCAGATTTTTTCAAAGCGCTCTACGTCGGTTACGATGATTGTAGCGCCACCTACTGTAACTTCAACGGGGAAAGGTGTATAACCCTGCATTCCGCTGTAAGCTGTTGTGGAAACCATCTGTTTGCGTTTTTTGGAATGTTCGGAAATAATTGCGATTGCGCGGTCTACGTTTTCATCTTCGGTACAAATGAGGAAGGTAGTGTTACCTGCTCTCAAAAATCCGCCTGTAGAAGCGAGTTTTGTAGCAAAAAAGCCATCCTTCATAAGCATCTCAGAAACTTTGTAACTGTCATCACTGCTGACGATTGCATAAATAAGTTTCATAAAAATATACCTGACCTTTCTTGAAAAATTTTTATTTCCAATTTCATTTTACCACTTTTATTGAAAAAATGCCACTGTTTTTAAGAAGTTTTTTTTCATTTTCGCCGATTTTTTCTCCTGCGACTACAATCGGGATACCGGGAGGGCAGGTGATTTTGTTTTCTGCGGCGATTTTTCCCGTTGCTTTTTCTACATCTTCAAAGTATGACGGGGAAAATCTTGCTTCTCTTATTGTGCATACTTTTTCGGGAATTGAATCAAATTCAGGGTAGGGGATAGCTTCTTTCACGGGAAGTTTCAAAGCCGAAACGATTTTTTCAAAATCCTCGTCGGGATTAAAAGGAGAGGGCATCAAAACTACCTTTCCGCCACCTGAATACTCGGGTTCTATGTTGTTTTGACGTAAAATTTCCGAGATTTCATCATCGGTATAGCCAAAATTCTGACAGTCGATTGTAATTTTTGTTATATCTGTTTTTCTGTCAAGGAGTGTGACACCGTTTTCTCTTAAAAGCTTTTCGGTTTTATAAACTTTTTCCTCCAAAGCCATAAAATCCGTTTTTGCACGGGTTTTAAGATAGGTGTTGCAGACGTCAAGTGACGCCATAATGAGGTATGAAGGACTCGTCGAACCGAAAAGTGCCATCTTCCCCTTGATTTCTGCTTTGGTGATATCAAGATTTGAATGAATATAACTGCCACCCGTGAGTACGGGGAGAGTTTTGTGGGGACTGTCACAACAGATATCGGCGCCTAAGGTGATGGGGTGGATATCGTCCCTGCAAAATTTAAGGTGGGTGCCGTGGGCGTTGTCCACCATTAAAATTGCACCGTGTTTATGTACGGTTTCGGCAATTTTTTTAACGTCGGCAATTACGCCGTAATAATCGGGAGTAGTGATATAAACTACCTTGATATCGGGATTATCCGAAAGATTTTTATCGATTTCTTCAGCGGTGACGGGTAAGCAAAGACCCGTTTTTTTATCATATTCGGGGAAAATCCACAAAGGCTCAACACCTGTAAGTGCACAGGCGTTAACAAAGGCAATATGACTGTTTCTGACAGCTAAAATGCGTTTTGTAAAATCCGAAGCTATCGCTACCATGGCTAAAATCGACAGAGTAGAACCACCTGCCGAAAAGCAGGTATTCTTTACCCCGAAAATTTCAGCGGTGATTTTTTCGGACTCACCGATTACTCCGTCTGCCTCAAAAAGTGCATCAGCGCCCTTAATCTCGGTAATATCAAAGGGAATAACACTTTTGAATTCATCGGGGTAAATATCCCCGTTTCCTTTATGCCCGGGCATATGAAGTCTTTTAACGTTTTTATCTTTATAGCTTTTTATAAAAGAATAAAGCGGAGAAAATTCCATACAAATATTCCTTTCGTAAAAGAAAAACAGCGGGTAAGTACCCGCCGTAATCATTTAAACATCTTAAATTTGATAAGAATTCCGAGTGCTCCCAGTGCTATAACAAGTGAAAGCAGAGTGGGGAACCATATCTGTGGCAACGGCAGAGGAACGTTCATACCGTAATAACTGAACACCATCGTAGGGATAGCCATTAAAATTGTGATAGCAGTCAGTACCTTCATAACACCGTTAAGATTGTTATTGATAATGGAAGCGAGTGTATCCATTGTACTTGAAAGAATGTTGGAGTATACGCCTGACATCTCAATCGCCTGATTGAATTCAATAAGCGTATCCTGTAATAAATCCTCGTCTTCTTCGTAGAGTGGGATAATTCGTCCACGGGTTAATTTTTTAAGTGTAGTTTCGTTTGAACGAAGGGAAGTTGAGAAGTAAACGAGTGATTTTTTAAGTCCTAAAAGCTGTATTAAAGCTTCGTTTTTGGTGGAATCTGTGAACTGATTTTCCATCTGCGAGGAAAGACGTTCAATTTGTTTGAGGTAAAGCAAGAATCGCTGAGCAATTCTTAAAAGTAACGTTAAAAGAAAACGGGTACGGTATTTGGTTTCAACGTTTTTAACAAAACCTTCAACCACTTCGTCAATGATTGCCGTTCTTCTGGAACTGATGGTCACAAAATACTTCGGAGTGACGATGATACCCAGAGGAATGGTGATATATGTTATAGTTGCCTCTTCATCCTCTACTCTGTAAGGAACGTCGACTACGACGAAGGTCTGGTCATCTTCCTTTTCAACACGGGAAGCTTCTTCTTCGTCGAGGGAAGCGCTTACAAAACCTGCATCCAGGCAAAGCTTTCCTGTGAGGTATTCGATTTCTTCACGGGTGGGGTTTATTACACTTACCCAGCAACCGTCTTCTTCTTCAGGCAACAAAATAAGTTTATTCTCAACTGTTTTGTAAAAATTGAGCATAGCGTACCTCCTTACATTTCTTTGTTTACCTCTTCTTTTTCTTCTTTTATAAGGTCTATCGGGAATTCACCCTGAACACCTTCGGTACTGTCTGATTTGAAAAGAACTTTTGCCGTCTGCAACATAAGTTTTAAATCAAGCCAGATACTGTACTGTTCAATATACATAAGGTCAAGGATAAGTTTATCCTTGGGAGTTGTGTTGTATTTACCGAGAATCTGTGCAAGACCTGTAAGACCTGCTTTTACCTTGAGGCGGTATTTGAATTCGGGGAGAATTTCAACGTATTTTTCGGTGATTTCAACCTGCTCGGGTCTGGGACCTACGATACTCATTTCACCTTTTAAAATATTGATGAACTGAGGAAGCTCGTCAATACGGAGCTTTCTTAAAATATTACCGACTTTAGTTATACGTTTATCGCCTTCGGAAGCAAGGATTTTCTTGTTTTTATCGGCATCCACTACCATTGTACGGAATTTTAAAACGTTAAATTCCTTTCCGTCTTTAGTAACACGGGGTTGTTTGAAAAATACGGGGCCACCGTCTTCGAGTTTGATGGCAAGAGCCTCGATAATCATAACGGGAGAAGCAATAATAAGTCCGATTCCCGAAATTATAATATCACAGGCACGTTTTATCATACTCTGTTCAAAGGTAAGACCGCCGACGCGGGATTCAAATACAGTCACGTCGTCAACGAGAGTACGCACTGAATGTTTGATGATGATATCAGAAAGGTCAGGAGTAACAAAGGTTGTCTTGTTGTGACGGTAACAGAATTCCTGAAGCTTTCTTTTTTCAATATCGGAAAGAGAATAAAGGAAAATCATTGAGTTATGGAGAATAAGCTTTTCAAGATTTTCATCTTTTACGTTTACAACGGTATTGATTTTATACTGTTTTTTATATTTGTTGATTTTGGATATGAAGCTTTCAATACCTTCTTTTTCGCCGTAGATAACTAAAACGTCCGCAGGGGGATTTATCACGAAATACCAGAAGTTACCGAGATAAGAGAAAAGATTTATTGCAATAACCTGCAAAATAATTATTCCGATTAATGCAAAAAAGTCATGTAAAAAGTTTACATTCGGGAAGTTAATTCTCATAATACTAAGCTCAAAATAAGTAATAGCGTCGGTTATGAGGGTAGCAAGAAAAACGGAAGAAACGATATCTTTGGTTTTTCTTATACCGATGGCAAATCCACCGTAAATCTTTATAAGGCAGATTTCAGCAATTATGAAAGTTGTCATCGAAATACCTGCAGTTCTTGAAAGTCTTAAAAGTTCAGGCTCCACAAGACCCATTAAACCGAAAAATATAAAGAAAAGTACTACGAAAAGCAAAGCTTTGAATGCAAGTAAAAAAGTGCGTTGTAATCTTTTAATAAAAGTTTTTATCATGAAAAGGTCCTCCCAGTTTGCGCCAAAAAATCTTAAAGAAGATGTGATAATTTTTAAACTTTGATTATTATATCACATTTTCATCATATATGCAAGTTTTTAAGATTCAAAAGGCTTCGGAGCAATGGATTTTGCGAAAATATCACAGATGACGTCAGCATTTAAATATTCCTGCCAGTAGGAGAAGGCGGCACGTTGTTTTTTCATAATGCTTTCTTTGTTTATCCTACAAAGAGATTCCAGTACCCCTGTAAGCTTTTCAACAGTTATGTCAGAGGGCATAAGAATTCCGTTTTTGTTGTTTATAACGTCACTGACACCGTCAACGTCGGTCGCAACGACGAAAATTCCGTTTGCCATAGCCTCCATCATGGCGGTTGGAACACTTTCGGAAGCGCTTACGCTGATAAATGCATCAACGTAGGTATCACGATAGAAATTGTAAATTTCTTCACGGCTTAATTTACCGAAGAATTTGTATCTGACACCTTCTTTGTTTCCGAGTTTTTCCTTAGCATACTGCATAAGCTCGTTTTTGCCGCTTCCGTTTCCGATATGGTCCCATTCAATGCAACCAAAATTCACACGGCTTAAAGCGTCAACAAGGAATTTAAGACGTTTGTCTTCTTCAATGGGACTGCAACTTACGATGCGGATGTAGTATTCTTCAAGAGGTGTTTTATCAAAAACCTCTCCGCCCTTTACACTTATGGGAGAAATTTTAAATTTAGAAAAATCGCAATCGGGTGTCGTGAAGTGCTCAAGATACATTTCTTTGCAACGTTCACTGTCAAAATAAATATCGTCTATCGACTGGTTTATAATATAGTTTAAGGTATCACGTCTGTGGTGGGTAATGGGGTCGTACATATTTGCATTATGGCAACGTGATACAACTCTTACGTTTTCGGAAAAATGTTTAAGACAACAAAGTCCATAAACGTAATTATTGAGGTTTGCACTGTAAATTGTGAGAGGTTTTTCCTCCTCAAAGAAATCAAGGCCCTTTACGTATTCAAACATAATACGGCTTTCAACAAGTGCGTCAAGCAGTTCACTCTGATAATTTTTGTTCCAGACACCACGTTGTTCCGCCTGATATTTTTCATCTTTATAACCTTCACTCAAAAGGCAAAGAAGCTTGTAAAACGTCTTTTTGAAGATACCTGTTTTTTCCGCAGGCCTTGAAAAGGTCACTTCCTTGGGAAGCGTACGGGTCATCATACGGTCGGTGTCGGTTGTAATTATATGAACGTTATAGTATTTTGTAAGATACTCGATTTCAGTTTCAAGATAGCTTTCCTGTGCACCGCACGGATAATGTTCGGTGACAAGTAGTAAGTTTTGTTCTTTTGACATAAAATTCCCCTCCAATACTTAAATAATATCACATTTTAAGTGATTTTAAAAGGCGTTAATGTTAATTTTACAATTTAATTTCCTTATCAAGATACAAAGAGTATATTATACACTCTTTTATACCTTTAGGAAATAGCTTGTCGAGGGTTCGTTTATAGAGTGTAAGCTGCTCTTTATATCTATTTTTAAGGATTTTCGGGTCGGATACCTTATCGGTTTTAAAATCGATAAGAACGCCTGAATCACCTTCTTTGATTATGCAGTCGGCAATACCCTGGATGAGTATCTCGGCATCGCTTTCAAATCCAGCTTCCTTAGCGGGAATTGTATCAAATAACTTGTATTCTCTGAGCACACGGTCGGCTTTTAATATTCTTTCGGTAAGTGAAGAATTAAAGAAAGCTTCAAGTTTTTTGATATCCACTGCAGAAAATTCTTCTTCGGTAAGATAACCTGCATCTTTTAAGCGTGAAAGCTCATCTGATGCATTTTCTTTTCCGTGAGTAAAGTCGGCAAACTGCAAAACTCTGTGGAAAATACTGCCTTTTTGTGCAGCTGAAAAACCTTCCTTCATCATAAATTTCGGAGATGACAGGAAAACTTCGGCATTTTCCTTATGAGTTATCTGGGTTACCGAAAGCTTTGCGGGGATTTCAGTTTCTGCTTTATAAGGATATTCGTAGTAAATTTTATTTTTAAGGTTTTCAAGAATTACGGGGTCTGCCTTTGCTTTTTTTGTCTTTTTGACGATGGTAACGTCAACTTCGTCGGCAGGGGTCAGAATTTCAAAGTTTGCCCCTTTCTTTCTTGCAGATACTACCCCATATTTTTCACGTATCGAGGAAAAGGATTCAAGGGTCATAAGGCTTAATAAAATCCAGTCCGAATAGCTTAAACATTTCAAAGCAACGTAAGGCGCTATATCACCGTTACTGTCAAGCATAAATTCAAGTCTTTGCGAGAGCTTGTTGCCTAAATTTTCTTCAGTAATATTGATAATAAGCTTTTCTTTTGCACGGGTAAGTGCCACGTATAAAAGACGCATTTCCTCACAAAGGAGACACTGCTTTTCATAAATTTTTATAGCGGTTTCAGGTACAGTGGGGTATTTCAAGAGTTTTTCTCTGTCGATAAAGGAAAAGCCAAGTCCGAGTCGCGGATTGAAGGAAGTGGAGTCCTGAATATCCATAAAATTATGCTTTTTGGAACAGTTTGCCACGAATACAATCGGGAATTCAAGTCCCTTTGATTTGTGTATAGTCATAATTTTTACAGCCTGAGACGACTGAATTGCAGGGGTAGCCACCTTGAAATCGCTTTCGGTTTCAATAAGCTTGTCGATATAGATGATGAAGTTTGAAAGCTCGTTGTTACCGAGTGCTTCAAAGTCAAGAGCGTATTTTAAAAGAAGCTTTAAGTTTGCTTCACGCACTGAAGCACCTTTCATACCCGATACAACCTCGATAAAGTCGGTGGTGTCATAGATGTACTGAATAAGCTTCTGTACAGACATAACAGCACTTTTTTCGCGGAGTTTGCGGAAGGTTTTTATAAAGCTTTTAGCTTTTTTATTAGTACGTTCCGATTCTGCCAGAAGTGAAGAATAAAGGCTTTTGTGCGGATTATAGACGAAAAGTGACGCGAGTTCGTCACACGTGAAAGAAAACATCGGCGAGAGCAAAACTGCCGCCATTTCAATATCGGACATTGGATTGTCAAGCACCTTTAAAAGGCTTATCATAACCGATACTTCTCTTGATTCAAAGTAACCCGTACTTGAGTCAATGTCGGAACTGATACCTTCTTCTTCAAGTGCTTTTGCAAGGTAAGTGGCAACGTCAGTCTTGGTACTTCTTAAAAGTACCGCAAAGTCCTCACCACGGCAGGGCCTTAATACGCCGTTTTCTGTGACGGGGTATTTGTCGCGTATCATCTTTGCAATTTGTTTTGCAGTTTCGGTAGCTTCAAGCAAGGCTTTGTGGGTGTCCGTACTGTCTTCCGAAACGTCAATAAGCTGTAAAGCCGCCTGACATTCAGAAATTTCGGGATAAGTTGCACCGAAATAGAGTTTTTCTTCATCGTTGTAATTAACGTCGCCAAGCTCCTCACTCATAAGCGGAGTGAAAACAGAGTTTATAAAATCTGTGACGCCTTCTCTGCTTCGGAAGTTTTTAGAAAGCATAATTGAAGCGGGAAACTCACCGTTTTTAACAGGGGCAAAAGAGTCCTTTTTGCTTTTGAAAACTTCAGGGTCGGCATTTCTGAAACGGTAAATACTTTGTTTCAAGTCACCTACGAAGAAAAGGTTACTGTTGTTTTTTGAAATACATCTGAAAATCAAATCCTGTAAGGGGTTTGTATCCTGATATTCGTCGAGAAGTATTTCCTCAAACTGCATTGAAATATTTTTTGCAAATTCGGTGGGGTTTCCGTCACCGTCTGACACGAGTTTTAAAGTAAGATATGCAAAATCTGAGAAGTCACCGATATTAAGCTCTGTTTTTTCTTCCTCGAGTTTAATATAAAAGCTTTTGATAACGTCGGCGAAAGCTTCAACTATAACAGACTGCACTGCCATATCCGAAATATAGTTTTCTTCGGTACAACAGATAAGCTTCTGCAAAGCTTCAATTTCTGATTTAAGCATTCTGCGAAGCTTTGTAAAGCGGTCTTTGAGCTCGGGGGGACAGTCCTTTGCACTACTGAGCCTTGCGAATTTAAAGGTTGCGAGAACGCCGTATACGTCGTTCCAGCTTCCGTTTATACACGCCGCTTTAAGACGGTCAATTTCTTCACCGTCTGAGACACATGCGGGCATATAAGCTTTATCAAGGTAGGTATCTGCCTTGATAAAAAATATCATTCTGTCTAAAAGTTGTTCGCAGAATTCTGCACCCTCACGGATTTTTGTTAAGACAGTTTGTCCCCATACGGTTTCGGATAAGGGTGTATTGCTTTTGTAAAGGGAAACCATATCGTCAAGCCATCCGAGTGGGAATGGTAAAGACCTTATTTTATTGTAAATCATAAGGACTTTCTTTTTGAGCTCGTCGTCGTTCTGTGCTCCGAAATGGTCAATAAGCTTTAAGAATTTTTCGTCTTTTGAAGCGTATTTTTCTTCTAAAACTTCATCAATAACTTCGGATTTTATCTGTATAAGCAGAGAATCGTCGGCAACTCGCAAGGAGGGAGAGATACCTAAAATTTCAAAGTTTTCCTTTACGATGCAAGAGAAAAAAGAGTCAATGGTGCAAATCTGCGCCTGTTCTAAAAGTAAAATCTGGTGTTGTAAAAAGGTATCGGAAGGATTATTTTCAAGAAGCTCACGAAGTCTTTTTGAAACCCTTTCACGCATTTCCGATGCCGCCGCTTTTGTAAAGGTAACGACCAAGAATTTATCGGCGTCAACGGGGTTTTCTTTATCGGTGATTTTCTTTATAAGACGTTCAACCAGTACGGCGGTTTTACCGCTTCCTGCTGCTGCGGATACAAGCAGACTGCCACCTGACGTGTTTATAGCACTGAGCTGTTCGTCCGTCCAGTTTCTTGCCATAATGAGCTCCTTTCTTTAGTTTTGTGTAATGTCTTCAAGCGTTTTCGGTTCAACCTGTCTGCAAGGTTCTTTTGATTCCCTGCCACAGATACCCTTGTAACTGCAGTAAGAACAAGGGGGATTCATACCCGTCTGTACGGGGTCGGGAGCAATATTTCCGCTAAGGAGGTTATCACCCATCTCACGTACTAAGTTTTTGGTGTAATTTTCAATTGCTTCGAATTGTTCAAGAGTAATAAGAAGCTTACCTTTAAGTCCTCCTGACGATTTTGATACGGGCAGGAATTTGCCTTTGAGGTCTTTTTCCATCGCAACGAGCACTTTTTCGTCATTGAGCAAAATTCCGTTCATAACAAAGGATTTTTGTTTTGTGGCATTTACCTTTTCTTCATCTGCTTCGCGTGAAAGTGAGGGCTTTGGATTGCCTGCGGGCATATAAAGAATTCCTGCGGGGGTTATATTTTTGTATTTATCGTTATTGGTGCGCCAGATTGCAAAAAGGTATAAAAGCATCTGCAGATTAAGACCCATCGCCATCTGACTGATGTCGAAGGATTTTCCGCCTGATTTATAGTCGATGATGCGGACGAAATTATCATCTTCAAGTTTGCACATATCGACACGGTCGATTTTTCCTGTTACGAGAACCTTGTTATTTTCGTCGACGGAAACAGAAATCGGAGTAATCTCCCCACCTTCACGGATAGCTTCTTCAAGACCTGTAATTTTAAACTCGGTCTGTGAAAATTCATCTTTAAGAGAGGTGAAAATATTGTGCAGAGTATAACGGAGTTTGCGGTAGAAATAGAGGAATTTCTGTGATTTCTCGGTTTCACCGCCCATAACACGTGCCAAATATTCATCAAGATACCCGTCAACGTAGGTTTTTATTTCTTCGTCGGAAATTTCCGTTATATTATAGTTTTTAAGAATGTTGTCAAGGATATAGTGTATAATATTTCCGCGACTTAACGGATTTAACTCTGCTTTCCCGGGGGCATAAAGACCTAACCCGTAACTTAAAAAATGCTGGAACGGGCAGGTGTAATATTTCTCCACCTGAGAGGGAGAGAGTTTATTGGTTCTTAATTTTAAGTTTTTAAATTTCTCCGTTTCTTTTACAGAAAATCGCATCGGTTTATAACTGCTCAGAGAAACTTTTTCAGTAAGGCGTTTTTTTCTTATCAGTGGACGGTTAAAAAGTTCCGCACAAAGAGAACGGTTTGTCAGAATAAGCTCGTCTTTAAAGATTTTTTCGAGTTTTCTCAGTTTTACCTTGTAGGCGTTTTCAGTTTTGAAAAGTTCTTTTACAGTTGCGTAAAATACAGCGTCGTTTCCTTCTGCGTCAGCACCCGTTTTGGCGGCGTGATGAAAAACTGTGTCAAGATTATGGCAAAAATAAGAGCGGTCGATATTTTTTCTGTAAATGACGGGCGTATCAGGGAAAACCTTTTTAAAGCCTGAAATGATTACAGAGGGGTATTTTTCACTGCCACCTACGTCACCGAAAGGATAGGTGATTATAAGCTTTTCGGAAGCGGAAGTTAGTGCTTTATAGGCTATAAAACGCTCGTCAATAAGCTTTTGTGATGCAAGGTTATAGATTTCAAGTCCGCTTTCGTTTAAAGCCTTTCTTTCGTTGTCGGTAATCATTCCGCCAGAGGAAGGAACGTGAGGGAAAACTTTATCGTTTGCACCGATTATTATTGTAGCGCGTTTTTCGTTTACACGTACTCTTTCGGCACTGCCGATAAGAACGCTGTCAAGTGTTTGCGGACGGTGCGAGAGGTTGTATCCTGCGGCGCTTAAATTCAACATTTCCTTATATTCTTTGAAGTTTAATTTTTTGTCGGAGAAGGAAATTTCGAGGGCGTCCAGAATTTCCATAAGCACGTCCCAGACACGTTTTTCGTCTTCGGCAACTATAACGTCTTTTGTGTTTTTTATTCTTTCGGAGATAACAGAGGGCAAGGAAAGTTCGGTTAAAGAGTTATATACGGCTTTTCCGACAGAACCTGTTTCTTCTGCGACTTTTTTGAAGCTTTCTATAAGTCTTACGCAGAATTTACGCACCTTTTCTGCATTTCTGAGTGAGGCTTTTTCGCGTACTGACATCTCAAATTCGGAAAATCCCGAAGGGTTTAAGGTGAATTCGTTTTTAAAAGAATCTTTGTCGATGCTCCATACGTAGATGTATTTTTCAAAGTCGTTAATCTGGGTAAGGTTAAATGACGTAAGTCCGCACTTGAGTAAGGGTAAGAGTTCTTTTTTGCTCATACCCGTGATAACGGCACCCAGAAGATGATTTACAAATCTTATAAGTGGCATACTGTCCACTTTATCGGGGTTGTCAAAGAAAAAGGGAATATCATATTTTTCAAAAACCGATTCGATGATATAGCCATAATCCGAAAGGTTTCTTCCGATTACAACGATATCCTCAAAACGATAATTTTCTTTTTTTACAAGTTCGAGAATTTTTGAAGCTACGAATTCGGTTTCGTCAAATTCGTTTAAAAGACCAAAACAGGAAACAACACGGTTTTCACCCTCAAAAGGTGTTGGGTTGTGTTTTAAAACCTCGTTGCCGAAATGGGTGAGAGCTTCATTTTTAAAGCGGACGGGGGTATCAAGTGTCACAGGGGGCAACACTTTGCATTCCGCTTTATATGCTAAAGCTTTTATCGATTTTTCGGCATCCTTTAAAACGTCAAAAATGCCGTATTCTTCATAATATGCGGGTATGCATAGGGAGATGTTTACCATATTTGCCTGTTTTAAAGCATGAAAAATAATCTGCTTCTGGATACCTGTGAAGTTTGAAAACTCATCAAGATATACGTCACAGTTATTGAAATATCCGTTTTCTGCAATAAGTTTTCTTGCACGGTTTAAAATATCAGAAGGGTCAGAGAATTTTTGTGTCAGTAAAGCATCATAGCAACCGAAAATGAGAGAGAAATCTGAAAGCTTGTCCTTTAAAACGCCGTTTTCAGTTTCTTCAGCCTGAGCTTTTAAGGTTTCGTAATTTATACCTGCGTTTTTTAATTCTTTCAATACGTTAAGCATTGAGAGAATAAAATCGGGATTTATGTAGTTTTTGTTATAAAGGGCGAGATTTTCTTTGCACACTTTAAGCGCTTCGCGCATTGCAAGAATTTCTATAGTTTCCGAAGCGTAGTTACCCGCAACACCTCCGTAGAGCCTGAAAACGTCGTCACAGAGACGGTTAAAACTCAAAACTTTTACGTTTTGTGATTTCTCTGTGCCGAGCAGGTTATAATACTCCCTTTCGGATTCAAATAAAAACTGTTCGGGGACGATTAAAATTATCTGTTTTTCGTTTGCTGAATTTTTGATTTCGTTCTGTATAAAAGTTGATTTACCGGTGCCTGAGGCACCTTTTATAAAGCGTAGCACATTTTCTCCCCCTTTAAAAAGATTTATATAATTATATTATACATTTTCTTGTGTTTAATAGCAAGTAAAAAAGTCTTTTTGACTAGCAAAAAGACTTAAATTTTTCTATTAGTTCCACAAGCAGAAATTTAACTTCGTACCGTGGCGCGGATTCTATTATTTTTATTTCTTCATCGGTAAGGGTATCAAGGCTGTCGGATGCCGCAGGAATACAGAGCGCAGGATATAAAACACACCACCAGTTTTTGCCTTTACCTTCGCCGATAATAACTCTTACGGCATCGTAATTCCCTGCGGGAAGTGTAAAATTATCGTAAACTCTCGTGTCAAAAAACATATTTGTAAATTCGGCTTTCGCGGTGGGTTTAAGGCCGTTGTTTAAAAGCTCGTCATTTGCGAGTTTTTCGATTTTTTCAAGATTTCCTAACGCTTTTTCTTTTGCGGACAGAATACCTTCATCGGTATAAAAAAGCTCGTCACTTTCTTTTAAAATGCGGTCCCTGATTTTAAGTTTTACCGACTGGTCTGAGTCTGTATCGGAGGCGGCGATTATATGAAGCCTTAATACCTTATCCCGTATGTTGTCACATGTGGCGGAAAACTCGGAAAAACTATCGAGAAAGAAAGCAAAAGTCATAAATAACATAAATACTGCTAACGTTTTATATTGTCGCATAAAAAAGTCCATCCTTTCGTAAAAAAGGATGGACCGTTTTTTAAAAAATAATCATTCTTCCTCTATAATTTTTACTCCGTAAGGGATAGGTTCTGCCATAAAGGAGTAAAAATCGTCTTTAAATCTTGCTTTTGCGGATAAAGCGAGGATAAGTGAATGGAAAACTCCGAAAACTGCGGCACCGCTTCCCGTCATCATAGCTTTGTCGGCACCGTATTCCAAAAGCTTTTCTTCGATTTGCCTGATTTCGTCAAGGGGAGCTACTTCCTCTAAAACGTTATGCATATTTTCACAGAAAGAGAAAACGTCTTCGCTTTCAATTGCCGAGATGAGTTTTTCGTTGTCGGGGTGTTTTTTTGCACCCAGTTCGTCAAATGCCTTATAGGCTTCTTTGGTGCTTATTCCTTTGCCTTTCGGCATAACTACCACGAAACGCAAAAAGCTTATAAAGGGCAATTCTTCTAAAATTTCACCTATGCCGCTAACCCTTACACTTCCGCCTTTTATGCAAAAAGGCACGTCTGCACCGACTAAAACTCCGATATCCTGCATTTCTTTTAAGGAAAGGTTAGTTTCAAAAAGTCTGTCAAGGCCGACGATTACCGCCGCGGCGTCAGCACTTCCGCCACCCATACCTGCTTCGGAGGGAATATTTTTCTTAATAAAAATATCAACGCCTTTTTTAATACCCGTTTTTTCAAAAAAATACGATGCGGCTTTGTAAGCCGTATTTTTTGAGTCCGTGGGCACATAAGGGTTATCGGAAGAAATAAAAATACCACTGTCTTTTTTTGAAAGAGTTATTTCGTCGAAAATATCAACACTCTGGAAAATAGAGTCAAGCAAGTGGTATCCGTCGTTTCTTGTTCCCGTTATGTCGAGTGAAAGATTAAGTTTAGCGGCAGCTTTAAGTATAATTTTTTCCATAAATACCTCTTTTGAAAAAAAGCGGACAGAAGTCCGCTTTTTTAGTCGTTGTGTTTGCCTTCTTTTACTTCTTTTACAAATTCTCCGATGCGTTTTAAAGCTTCGTTTAAATGATTTACCGAGTAGGAGTAAGAAACTCTGATAAATCCTTCACCACTTGCCCCGAAAGCGTTACCGGGTACTACTGCAACCTTTTTGCTGTAAAGAAGTTTTTCGCAGAACTCGTCCGAAGACATTCCCGTGCTTTTGATACAGGGGAATACGTAAAAAGCACCTTCAGGTTCAAATGTATCAAGACCAAGCTTGTTAAATCCGTCCACCACAAATCTGCGGCGCATATTATACTCTTCACGCATCTGGCAGATGTTTTCTTCACAGTGGTCCAAAGCTTCAATAGCGGCGTACTGAGCAGTAGTCGGAGCACTCATAATAGCGTACTGATGAATTTTAGTCATCTGTTTTATTGCATCAGCAGGACCCGTTGCAAAACCAAGACGCCAACCTGTCATAGCAAAGGTTTTGGAGAATCCGTTTACAATAACGGTGCGTTCCTTCATACCATCAATTTCGGCGATGGAAACGTGGCTTCCGTTATATGTAAGCTCGGCATAAATCTCGTCAGACAAGACGATTATGTTATGTTTTTTGATAACTTCTGCGATTTCCTCAAGATGTTCACGGCGCATAACCGCACCCGTAGGGTTGTTGGGGAAAGGCAGAACCAAAATTTTTGTTTTTTCGGTAATAGCTTCTTCGAGCTGTTTTGCCGTAAGGCGGAATTTGTCTTTTGCCTCGGTTTTAATCGGAACGGGAACACCGCTTGTAAGAGTAACGATAGGGGAATACGCTACAAAGCTGGGTTCGGGGATTAAAACTTCCTCACCTGGGTTTACAAAAGCACGTATGCAAAGGTCGATAGCTTCAGAACCGCCAACCGTAACTATGATTTCGGATTTCGGGTCGTAGCTTAAATTAAATTTTCTTTCCATATAGCGGGAGATGGATTTTCTAAGTTCCATAAGTCCCGAGTTTGCCGTATAGGAAGTCTTACCCATCTGCAGGTTCTCTATACCTGCAAGGCGTACTGAATAAGGAGTCTTGAAATCAGGTTCACCGACACCGAGGGAGATAACCCCTTCCATTTCGTTTGCGATGTCGAAAAAACGTCTGATTCCCGACGGCTTAATCGAAGACGTCCTGTCGGAAATGAGTTTTTCTATATTTATCACAGTGAAACGTTCCTCCTCTCGTCCGTACCGTTTTCAGCCATCATAACACCGCGGTCTTTATAATGGGAAAGCACGAAGTGTGTGGCAGTTGAAACAACACCATCCAAAACGGCAAGACGCTGGGCGACGAAAAGTGCAATATCTTTAAAGGTTTTTCCTACAACCTGAACGTGCAAATCATAGCCACCACTCATAAGAAATACACTGTCAACTTCGGGGTAGCTGCTGATTTTATGAGCAATTTCTTCAAATCCGAAATCGCGTTTGGGAGTTACTTTAAGTTCAATTACAGCTTCAACGTACTGAGTGTCGATTTTATTATAATCAAGCAAAGGCTTATATCCACGAATGATGCCTTTGTTTTCGTATTCGGCGATGGCCGCTTCAACCTGTTCCTCTGTCATATCAAGCATAACCGCTATTTTTTCAGTCTCCATACGGGCGTTCGCGTCCAAAATTTTAAGTAATTTTTCCATATTGGCAATCATTCCTTTCTTTTTGCTTTATTACAGTATACCAAAAAAATCCGAAAAAGCAAAGCTTTTTTTAAAAAAATAAATGCGGAGAGAGGATTTCTCCGCATTTATCGTTAAAGTAACGGCTTCAAATAATGTCCCGTGTAGGATTCTTTGACCTTTGCGACTTCCTCGGGAGTGCCTTTTGCAACGACGGTACCACCATTGTTGCCACCCTCGGGACCTAAGTCTATGATGTAATCGGCAGTTTTTAAAACGTCTAAATTATGCTCGATTACAACCACCGTGTTTCCTGCTTCGACAAGTCTCTGCAAAACGTCGATAAGCTTGTGAACGTCGTAGGAATGGAGACCCGTTGTCGGCTCGTCAAGGATATAAATCGTTTTACCCGTGCTTCTCTTTGAGAGCTCGGTTGCGAGTTTTACACGTTGTGCCTCACCACCTGAGAGAGTGGTAGCGGGTTGGCCGAGCTTAACGTAACCGAGTCCCACTTCAAAAAGGGTTTCGATGCGTTTTTTGATTTTGGGAATACTGTCAAAGAAGTAAAGCGCTTCTTCAACGGTCATTTCAAGTACGTCGTGGATGCTTTTGCCCTTGTATTTTACCTCTAAGGTTTCACGGTTGTAACGTTTGCCTTTGCAGACTTCACACGGAACGTAGATGTTCGGCAAAAAGTGCATTGCGATTTCCAAAATTCCGTCGCCCTGACACGCTTCGCAACGTCCGCCTTTGACGTTAAAGGAAAATCGACCTGCGTTATAGCCTTTGATTTTTGCTTCCTGAGTCTGGGCAAAAAGCTCCCTTATATCGGTGAAAACTCCCGTATAGGTTGCGGGGTTTGACCTCGGGGTTCTGCCAATAGGGGACTGGTCAATCTCGATTACCTTGTCGATGTTTTCTTTACCGATGATTTCTTTGTGTTCACCTGGTCTTATGCGGTTGCTTGACATTTCGTGAGCAAGAGCTTTATATAAAATCTCGTTTACAAGGCTTGATTTACCCGAGCCTGATACACCTGAAACACAGGTGAAGGTGCCGAGCGGGATTTCAACGTCGATATTTTTAAGGTTGTTTTCTGAAGCACCTTTGATGATGAGGCTTTCGCCGTTACCTTTACGGCGTTTTTTGGGAACTTCAATTTTCCTTTTACCCGAGAGATACTGTCCCGTGAGGGATTTTTCACAGTTTATAATATCGTCAAGAGAACCTGCACAGACGATTTCACCACCGTGTACACCCGCTTTTGGACCTACGTCTATGATATAATCGGCGGCACGCATGGTATCCTCATCGTGTTCAACGACAATGAGAGTGTTGCCGAGGTCACGGAGCCTTTTCAAGGTAGCGAGAAGCTTATCGTTATCACGCTGATGCAGACCGATACTCGGCTCGTCGAGAATATAAAGCACTCCCATAAGGGAAGACCCTATCTGTGTTGCAAGGCGGATGCGTTGACTTTCACCGCCTGAAAGTGAAGCAGAGGAACGGGAAAGAGTGAGATATTCAAGACCTACCGACTGCAAAAATCCTAAACGTTCTCTGATTTCCTTGAAAATCTGTGATGCTATCATAGTTTCTTTTTCGGTAAGGGTGATGGAGTTTATGAAGTGGAGCGCTTCGGTTACCGAAAGCTTACAGAAATCGCTGATGTTTTTGCCACCGACTGTGACCGAGAGATATTCCTTTTTAAGGCGTTCCCCGTGACAGTCAGGACAGAGAACGGAACTCATAACGTGTGAGATGTCCTCTCTTATAAAGCTTGACTGAGTTTCCCTGAAACGGCGTTCAAGGTTGTTGACGATACCCTCAAATTCAGTATCGTAGGTACCCGTGCCGTATTCGTTTTTACGTACCATACGGATGCGTTTGCCTTTTGTCCCGTACAAAAGAACATCAAGCTGTGCTTTGGTCATATCCTTTATCGGGGTGTCAAGGGTAAAGCCGTAAGCTTCGCCGAGTGCCTCGTAATACATCTGGGCAATCGTTCCACTCTCACCGATATACCAGCCACTCGCCTTTACGGCGCCCTGACGGATAGAAAGGTTTTTGTTTGGGAGAATAAGCTCGGGGTCGACCTTCATAAAAGTACCGAGACCCGTACAGGTGGGACAGGCACCGATAGGATTATTGAAAGAAAACATTCTTGGAACGAGTTCTTCAATTGAGATATCGTGTTCAGGACAAGCGTAATTCTGTGAAAAAAGCATTTCTTCGCCGTCAATTACGTCGGCAATAACGAGCCCACCCGAAAGGTGGAGCGCAGTTTCAACCGAATCGGTAAGACGTGATTTGATGCTTTCACTTACTGCAATTCTGTCCACAACGATTTCAATACTGTGCTTTATATTTTTATCAAGTTTTATTTCTTCGGACAAATCGTAAAGGTTTCCGTCGACACGCACCCTCACAAAACCCGATTTACGAGCCGATTCAAATTCTTTTAGATGTTCGCCTTTTCTTGAACGGACAACGGGGGAAAGAATCTGAATTTTGGTTTTTTCGGGGAGGGATAAAAGCTTGTCAACAATCTGGTCTATAGTCTGCTGAGTGATTTCCTTACCGCAGACGGGACAGTGGGGGATACCTATTCTTGCATATAAAAGCCTTAAATAATCGTAGATTTCCGTTACAGTACCAACGGTTGAACGGGGGTTTTTGGAAGTGGTTTTCTGGTCAATGGAAATAGCAGGAGAAAGCCCTTCGATGTAGTCAACGTCGGGCTTTTCCATCTGTCCTAAAAACTGCCTTGCATAGGAAGAAACACTTTCCATATATCTTCGCTGACCGTCGGCGTAAATTGTATCGAAAGCAAGTGAGGATTTGCCCGAGCCTGAAAGGCCCGTCAGTACCACAAGCTTATCTCTCGGAATTTCAACGTCAACGTTTTTGAGGTTGTGTTCCCTTGCACCTTTGATAATAATTTTATCGTTAGCCATATTAACCTTCCAGTTCTTCTTTAAGTTTGTTGATTTTATCGCGTAAGAATGCCGCCTGTTCAAATTCAAGCAGTTTTGCCGCTTGTTTCATCTCGGCAGTAAGTGCTTTTATGAGCTTTTGCTTTTCGGCATTCGTAAGGCGTTTGCCTTTTTTGTCGATGGTATCTTTTTCGGAAATTTCAAGGATTTCCGCCACTGATTTCTTTATGGTTTTCGGAGTGATACCATGCTCTTTGTTATACGCCATCTGTATTTCGCGACGGCGGTTTGTTTCGACTATCGCGCGTTCCATCGAACCCGTTACCGAGTCGGCATACATAATAACTTTACCTTCTGCGTTTCGTGCGGCACGGCCTATCGTCTGCACAAGGGAAGTTTCACTTCTCAAAAAGCCTTCCTTGTCGGCGTCTAAAATAGCAACAAGGCTTACTTCGGGGATATCAAGACCCTCACGCAAAAGGTTGATGCCGACTAAAACGTCGAATTTTCCAAGACGCAAATCCCTTACGATCTCCATACGCTCAATAGTGTCGATATCGTGATGCATATATCGTACCCTGACGCCCATATCCTCAAGATAAGCGGTTAAATCCTCTGCCATTTTCTTGGTGAGGGTAGTAACTAAGACGCGTTCTTCTTTTTCCACCCTTAAATTTATCTCCGAAAGCAGGTCGTCAATCTGACCTTCAACGGGTTTTACAATAACTTCGGGGTCAACGAGACCCGTCGGACGGATTACCTGCTCGGCAATGTTTTCACTCTGCTCTTTTTCGTATTCTGCAGGCGTTGCCGAAACGAAAATAACCTGATTTATCTTGTCTGTAAATTCGCTGAAATTAAGCGGTCTGTTGTCAAAGGCAGAGGGGAGTCGGAAACCGTAGTCAATAAGGGTTTCCTTTCTTGCACGGTCGCCGAAATACATACCTCTTACCTGCGGAACGGTTACGTGGGATTCGTCGATGAACATCAGAAAATCGTCTCTGAAGTGGTCAAGAAGAGTGTACGGCGTACTGCCTGGTTTTCTTCCCGAAAGCACACGGGAGTAGTTTTCAATACCTTTACAAAAACCGATTTCATTGAGCATTTCAATATCATATTTTGTGCGTTGTTCAATTCTCTGCGCTTCTAAAAGCATATCTCTTTCCTTGAAAAATTTCACTCTGTCAATCATTTCAAGTTCAATTTCTTCGATGGCTTTTTGCATCTTTTCATAAGGAGTGATAAAGTGAGACGCAGGGAAAATCGCAACGTGGGAGACGTTGTTTTTAACTTCACCCGTTAAGGGGTTTATTTCGGAAATTCTGTCGATTTCATCGCCGAAAAACTCCACTCTTACAGCGGTATCCCCACTTCCTGCAGGGAAAATTTCAACAGTGTCACCGCGTACTCGGAATTTATTTCTTATAAAGTTTACATCATTTCTGTCATACTGGATATCAACTAAACGTCTTAAAAGCTCGTCACGGTCAAGTTCCATTCCCGTTCTTAACGAAATCACCATACTGCGGTAGTCAATGGGGCTTCCGAGTGAGTAAATACAGGAAACCGATGCGACGATGATTACGTCGTTGCGTTCAGCTAACGCACAGGTTGCCGAGTGCCTTAGCTTATCGATTTCATCGTTTATCGAGCTGTCTTTTTCAATATAGGTATCAGTGCCCGGGATATACGCCTCAGGCTGATAATAATCGTAGTAGGATACAAAATACTCAACGGCATTTTCGGGGAAAAATTCGCGAAACTCCGTACAAAGCTGTGCCGCAAGGGTTTTGTTGTGAGCAAGAACGAGGGTGGGTTTATTTACCTTTGCGATAACGTTTGCCATAGTGAAAGTCTTACCACTACCCGTAACTCCGAGCAGAGTCTGGGCGCGGTCACCTCTTAAAACGCCGTTTGCAAGGCTTTCAATAGCCTTCGGCTGGTCACCCATCGGTTTGTAATCCGAATGTAAAATAAACTTGTCCACACTCTCACCTCACAAAACAAAATTTTCACAAATATATTATACCACAAAAATTATTCATGTAAATATTTTTTAAAACGAACTACTTTTCGTAATGCTGTTCCCTGTATATTTTTGTTGTTACCCCATATCTTGTTTTGAAACTTTTCATAAAATATGAAAAATCATTAAAACCGCATCGTTCGGCTATTTCTCCTGCTGTATAGTTAGTATTTAATAGCAGTTTTTTCGCATACGAAAATCGTAATTCGTTTAGATAGTCTACAAAAGTTACACCGGTGAATTTCTTAAAACTGCTACAAAAATAATTAGGCGAATAATTTGCAATTTTTGCCACATCTTTCAGAGTGATTTTTTGAGTAAAATTGTTTTGAATAAAAAGTATGGCATACTGTATAGCAGAAATTTCCTTTTGTGGGTCATCATAATTCAAAAGATTATCTATTTTACCTAAAAAGCAATCAAGAATGCTGGTCACAAAGGGAATGCAAACCGATAAATTATTGCTTTTAACTGCTTCTTCGGTCAATTTTTCCAGGAAAGTTATATCATTTTCTAATAAATCTATTACAAAATGAGGTTGCTTAACAAATAAATGAGTAAGAAAATCCGCATTGCATGAATCCAGGGTGAACATTAAATTTATAAGCTTTGAATTTTCTTTAAAGACGATATTATGAAAGCTTATGGGGCTCATTGCAAACAACGAACCACGACCGATTTCGTAATCAATACCATCAATAGTGTAAATACCGCTTCCCGACAAAATTAGTTCTATTTCGTAAAATTCATGGCGATGTACCTTAACATTACCGCTGATTTCCTTTATTGAAAAATCAATCGATTTATTTTTTATCCAGTAATCAATCGAATGGCGTTCAATATTCATAGCAATTCACCTTTCATAATATTTCCCAATGAATATTTTACGATAAACAGCTAAATAAATCAAGCAAATTAAATCTATCGTAAAATAAACCATATTTTTCTTTATATTATCAATAGTAAAATTTGTTAGCTTGGAATTAAATAATAAATAGGAGTTGATAATATGAAAAATTTAATTTCACCATCCCTTATTTGCGGCGATCTAATAAATTTGGAAAATCAAATTAAAGAATTCGAAAATTTAGGTTGCGAAATGATTCATATTGATATTATCGATGGCAGATTTAGCCCCGACATGCCCCTTGGCATCGGCACGGTAAAAAGTTTAAGAAAATGCACCGATTTAATTTTTGACGTGCATTTAATGTCGGTTGATAACGAGCCTTATATTGATTTACTAATTGATGCAGGCGCAGATAGAATCTGTTTTCACACCGAATATGCACAAAGGCCTAATATTTTACTAAGAAAAATTAAGGCCGCGGACATTAAATGTGGCATTGCAATTAGTCCCGAGACCACAGTAGATTCATTAAAGCATATACTTCCTCTGTGCGATTTTGTTTTGATAATGCGAATCGATCCAGGTTATGCTCATTTAGCGGGACAAGGTGTTTATAATTTTACCGATAATAAAATATCCGATATCAGAAAAATGTACCCCAACTTAGAAATCGAAGTTGATGGACGGGTAGGATTTGAAGAAACGAAACATCTGCTAAAACTCGGTTGCAACACCTTTGTAAGCGGTAGCAAAGGCTTTTTCTGTAAAGAAAATTCAAAAAAAGAAAACTTAAAAAAACTGGAAAAAATATTAAAGGAGAAAAAATAAATGTATAAAGATACCGTTAAGCTCGTATTAAAAGAGTGCGAAATTGCTTTAAATAGTATTGATGAAAACTCTACAAAAGAATTTATAACCGCCTTAAACGAAGCTGAAGACATCTTTTTTGTTGGTGTTGGCCGTGTTTTACTCTCACTACAAGCTTTTGCTAAAAGACTGGCTCACTTAGGATATAAAACCCATATAGTAGGTGAAATCACCGAGCCTGCCATTAAAAAGGGCGACCTTTTAATTGTAGGCTCAGGTAGTGGAGAATCTTTATTTCCAAAGCTTATTGCTGAAAAGGCAAAGGGTTATGGTGTTAAAATAGTAATGATTGGTTCAAATCAACAAAGCTCAATCGCTAAGCTTTCTGATTTAATGGTTAGAGTGCCTACTAACACAAAGCTTCAACTTGAAGACGAAATCAAATCAGAACAAATAATGACAAGCCTTTTCGAGCAGTTCTTATTGCTTTATGGCGATATTGTTGCTAAAATTATTGTTGAAGAAAATAAAATTGATATTAATTCTTTATGGCAATATCACGCAAATCTGGAGTAATTATTATGGCTAAAATATTAGTTTTTGGAGAAATCCTATGGGATATTTTTGATAAAGAAAGCTTTATAGGTGGAGCTCCATTAAATTTTGCGACACACTCAAATATTTTCGGCGCACAAACCGCTTTAATTTCGGCTATAGGTAATGACAAACTTGGCGAAGAAACAAAACTTAAAATAAAAGAATACGGAATAAACGACAGAATGATTCAATGCTTAGATGAATTTAGAACAGGTGTAACCCTTGTCACGCTAAAAAACGGTCAACCTGATTATAAAATCACAAAGAATGTTGCATTCGACAATATAAGTTATTCCGATGAATTGCAGAAAGAAATAAATAGCTTTGCGCCTGATTGTTTTTATTTCGGCACTGTTTCACAAAGGGGTAAAGTTTCTGCCCAAACACTTAAATCAATCCTCAAAAATACTTATTTTAAGCATATTTTTTGTGACTTGAATTTAAGAAAAGACAGCATTACAGAAGAAACTATAAATTTTTCACTTGAAAATTGTACAATTTTAAAAATAAACCGAGAAGAAAAGAAAATTCTCGAAAAAATATATTTCGAAGAATACTCACTTTCTACAATTAATTTTTCAAAACTGCTTTGCAAAAAATTCAGCAATTTAAAGTTACTTATAATAACACTTGATAAAGATGGCGCTTATATTTACAATAATAATACCAATAGCGGTTTTATTCAAGAAACGAGTGAATGTAAAATGGTTTCTGCAACAGGTGCGGGAGATGCCTTCTGCGCCGCGTTTATGACAAATTATTTAACTGGTAAATCTTTAGAAGAATGTGCCAAAAAAGCCACTAAGATTGCAAACTATGTTTTGGGTTTTAAAGAAGCAATCCCACCAAAAGGAGAAGAAATATGATTTATAAACCGCAAAAAGGCCAAATCAAAGACAATACTATTTTTTACCATAACGGAAAATTTTATCTGTTTTCTATGTATCATAAAGAAAACAGCAGTACTTTCAACAATGTATGGTTAGCAATCTCAGATGATGGTGTTAATTTTAAAGATTACGGATGTATTGTCGAAGATTTTCCAAAACCTATTTGGGCAATGTATGTTTATAAAATAGATGACGGATTTATGATGAATAGCGGAAGCTTCGGTGATGACGGCGCACAAAGTGTTCTAAAATTCTGGTATTCAAAAGATTTGATTAATTGGGAGTGTATGCCCGATTTAGATGTTGTATCCCCTGTTATTGAAGGCAAAAATATGCGGCTTGACTGTATGTACGTTATAAGAGAAAATGATAGATACTACGGTTATGCAACCGGGCAATTTGGTTTTTTGACTTCTTCCGACGGTAAACATTGGCACACCCACGAAACCAACATAGATTACTCACCTTTCCCGGAATACAATACTGCTTTGGGTGGGTTTGAAATTGCCGATTGTAAAAAAATCCAAGATAAGTACTATTTATTTTGTGGGGGATTTGGACATTTGGGCAACAACGGATACGGAGTTTATATTTACGAAAGTAATACACCTGACGGTGTATTTAAACCCCATCTTCCTAATTATCGTATAAATGGCACTTCAAAGCGATGGGTTAATATGTGGGAACGTTTCTTTGAAAAGGACGGAGAAATATTAACTTGTAATTATATGTATGACGGTTTTTCATACGAAAACGGAACCGTATGGTTACCGCCTATAAAAAAGCTTGCAAAGAACGAGATGGGATTATATCTTGAATGGTGGAAAGGCAATCAAGACCTTATTGGTGACATATACACAACAAAAAAACTATTAACAGCCAATAATGGTGAAAGTGAAGTTTTTGATGAAAGTGACAACCGTGTTAAAATTTCTGAAATAATTCATATTCAAGAAAAATCGGTTATAGAATTCTACATAACCTTACAAGAAAATCAATTCACGGGGTATTCTGCAGGCGGATTTTATTTATTTGAAGATGAAAATGAAGGTACTGCTGTAATTTTTGACACTTACGGAAAATGTGAAATTTCTGCTATAAAAGACTCGAAAAAGATGATTATTGATGATATAATTAGTTTTGGAAGCACTGCGCCCTATTGGTTTGACAGCGGTAAAACATATCAAATCAGAATCCTTATAAGAGATAATATGTTTGAAATTTACGTTGATAATAAATATCTGCAAACATTTAATACTACTCATTTTAAGGACAAAGCTGGAAAAACTATAAAAGGCTTTGCCGCAATTTCGCACAGACGAGAATGTGAAATTAGCAATATAAAAGTATATGAATTAAATAAATAGTTTTAAAAAATTGACCTAAATTCGTGTAAAGCGAATTTAGGTCACAATTTTATTTGGTTTATATAGTGTTATTACGTGTTATCTTGTGTTAAAAGCCTTTAAAAACAGCGTTTTGTCACGGTTATGCCTAATATCATATAAGTATATTGTATCACAAATAAATTAATAAGTAAATCGAAGATTTTGACAGTTTTTTGCTTTAAAAATAAAAAATGTTGCAAAATCCTTCTTTTTTATTTTATCTCTTGAAAAAAGTTTCAAACAAGCTATAATGTAATTAAATTTAGCAATAGGGAGGAATTTTATGTATCGTGAAGCCATAAAATCCAATTGGTTTTTAAGAGATATAACAGAAAACGGGGAGAAAATCAAGGCAACTGTCCCCGGTGATATCCATGCCGATTTAATAAATGCAGGAATTATTCCGGATCCTGATATCGACGATAATGCGAGAAAAGCGTATTACGTTTCCGACCACAGATGGGAGTATACCACAACTTTTATTCCCGGTAAGATTTCAGGACAGACAAGGCTTTATTTTGACCGAATTGATGGTGCGTGTACTGTCTTTTTGAACGATGAGGAACTTGGTAAAATTGAAAATGTTTTCAGACCTCATATTTTTGACGTTACGGAAAAACTTCTGGATGGTGAGAATACACTTCGTATGCTCTTTTATCCTCTTGCAGAATTTGGTGAACGAGATGACGACGAGCTTATGCCGTGGTGGAATGCACGTGCAAATCTCAGACGTACTCAGTTTAACTGTGCTATGGACTGGGCACTTCCGCTTCCGTCTATGGGAATAGGGGCAGACATTTACATAGAATGTGAAACAGAGTATGAAATTATAAACAGTGATGTGCGCCCGTTTGTTTCAGGCAGAATCGACTTTTTATTCGAAATAAGTGATCCTTCTTTTGTAAACGGAGATCATATTGAACTTACGATTTTTGATGAAGACAAAGAGATAAAGCATATTATAAATCTCGACAACAGACGTATTCTTACCACCGTTAATATAGAAAATCCTAAGCTGTGGTATCCTAACGGCTACGGCGAACAGAATTTGTACCCCTGGGAGGCAAAACTCATCGTAAAAGGCGAGTGCCGTGACTGTAAAAAAGGACGTTTCGGTATCCGTGAAGTTAAAAAGGTCGAGAATCCTTTTGTCAGAAATCCCGAAAACGGATACTCTTTTGGCTTGTCGGTGAACGGACTTAACGTGTTCTGTAAGGGCGGTAACTGGGTTCCCATGGAAAAAATGGCCCGGTTGCATTAAAGACGAAGACTATGATTATTATATCCGTATGGCAAAGGAAGCCAACTTCACTATGCTCAGAGTGTGGGGTGGCGGACTTTACGAGCACGAGCGTTTTTATGAATTGTGCGACGAATATGGTATTATGGTGTGGCAGGATTTTATGTTTGAATCCCATGTATATCCAATTTTTGACATCCATGATGAGATTCAAAAGGAAGCAGACTATCAGTTAAGACGTTTAAGACTTCATCCGTCTGTTTGTCTGTGGTGTGGATGTAACGAAAATATAAACTCACGGAGATATCAGCGTGATATTTTATGGCGTCAGGACAATGACATAACAATTGATATAGTGAACGCCAATATGCAAAACGATGATACTGCTCAGCTTGAAAGTGTAATACTTTTTGACAGAGGTAAAATAGACACCGAGCTTTTCGATGTATGGCTTCGCGGATTTACAGCAAAATTATCTCCGGATACACCTTATATCCAGGCGAGCCCCATATCCCTTGCCGACGTTGGTAATGACCCGACTTCGGGTAACTGTCATATCTCCTGCTGGAAGTATGCTTTGTTTGAGACAAATGAAAATTATGCCGACTGGAGAAAACATTTTGACAAAGCTTGTTCCTTTGATTCGGAATTCTGTATTCAGGGTCCTTGCAGTGTTAATATGATAAAAGGAATGCTTTCTGAAAAGAATCACTGGCCTCCGAACGATATCTGGAGCTACAGAATAAACTTAGGACATGCGAGGCTTCCGCATTATCTGCAGACTATGTGGATTGCAGGGGCAACGATTGGCGAAATCGATTCGTTGCAGAAGTTTGTAAAGCACGGTCAGGCAACCCACGTTGAAATGATGCGTGCAGAGTTTGACTCGGCTCGTTTTGATGCCCCCGATAACGGCGGAACGCTGATGTGGATGTTTAACGACTGTGCTCCGACTTCAAACTGGTCTATTATTCCGTATGACAAGGTGCCGAAACCTTCCTACTATTCTGCAAAACGCGCTTGTGCACCTGTATCTCCGATACTGTTTGAAAGAAAAGGTATTCTGTATGTTGCGGTAAGTAACCAGACAGCAGATGCCATTGAAGGAAATGCAGTTTTTGGTGAGCAGAAGTTTGACGGAACTGTACTTAACAGCTCGTCTGCATCTTTTAAAGCCAAAGCGGGAGAAACTGTTGTAATATCTCAGATTGAGGTTTCAAAACTCAGTAAAGACACTGATTTTTACTATCTTGATGTTGATAATTTGCCACGTGTGTTGTATTTCCCGAACGGCTGGAATGAACTTCCTTATCCGAAGCCTGAATTTGAAGTTTTTACAAAGGTTTCAGCGCTTGACGGCAAATGGAGAATTGAAGCTACTGTAAATGCCAAGAGTTTTATCCGACTTTTCCATATTGCGTATAAGGACAGAGAGGTTCACCCGATTTACTCCGATAACTATTTTGATTTAACCTGTGGCGAAACAAGGACTGTAACGATTGACTTTGATTTCTGCCCCGATGAATCAATGCTTCATTTCGGACATTGGATGACTGACTGGGATTAATTCAAAAAGCAAAAAGACCTGAATTTCAAAGAATTCAGGTCTTTTTTTCTTTATTTAAAATGCTCATAATCAGGGGAATGAGGATAAGTTGAAGGATTATTCCCGGGAGGGCGTCGATAAAGCCACCCGTTAAAAACATCGAAAAGAGGAAGGGTTTGCCATAAAGTCCGAGCAACGCCCACTTGGTTATTCCCCAGACAATTCTTCCCAGTATCATTGCCGATAAGAGACTTATGTAAATGCTTTTTAAATCTTTTTTGCCGATGCGTGAATAAATAAATCCTATGACAAGGCCGTAGGTTGCAAGTTCTGCCGCCATCCACAAAGCATTTGGGTAAAGGGGAGGCATAGAAAATACTGCACCACGGAGTATGGGGAGAATAAGGCCTGTGCAAAAGCCGTACTTTGCGCCGCATACAAGTCCGCAGAGCATAACGGGGATATGCATGGGTAGAAAGGTGTCTCCGATTTCCTTAACCTGGCTTGTAAGCATCGGCAATACAAAGCCGATACTTAAAAACATGGCAGACAGTACGAGTTTTTTGATTTTTTCTTTATTCATACTCATTTTATAGCCTTAAACCCTTCGAGAGGCATTTCTATAACGTTGCCCGTGGATAAATACCCGAGCTCTACCATAGAAGTCGCCTTATCGTCTGCAATTATCAGATGGTCGATAAGCTGAATGCTTAAAGAGGCAAGAGTTTCTGCAAGACGGCGGGTTGTTTCCTTATCTTTAGTAGACGGGTTAGCAGACCCGTCGGGATGATTGTGCGCAAGTACTATTGCGGTTGCATTACACTGAAGTGCGGCGGAGACGATTTTTCTTACGTCAACGGAAGAAGCGTTTTCGTTTCCACTGCCTGCGATTTCAGTTTTTAAGAGTTTGCAGTTTTTATCCATACAGAGAACGTATACAATTTCCTCGGTGACACCTGTAAATTTAGGAAGGAGATAGTTTTTAAGCTTTTCAGGGGAGTTTAAAACGTCGTCAAAATCAGTGCTTTCTTCAAGGTATCTGCGATAAACTTCGGGGATAAGTTTTATAAGTACCGCTGCATTCTTAGTCATACCCTTAACGGAAGCAAGTTGTCTTAAAGGTGCTTTGAAAACCTTGTCAAAACCACCGAAAGTACGGATGAGCTCGTGTGCCAAAGGGTTTGTGTCCTTTTGAGGAACACCGAAAAACAAGAGAAGCTCAAGAATGTTATGCAGCTCAAAATTATTAAGGTTTCCTTCTTTTGCAAAACGCTCTTTAAGTCTTATTCTGTGACCTGCGTGTGGGTTTTCTTTTTTGCCCGTTTTGACTTTGCTGTAAAAATTATGCAAATCACTGAGCTTTGCCATAAGCTTCCCTCCTTTTTTATACGTAACAATTATATCACAGAAAAAAATTAATGTAAATTATTATTTTTCAAAAAAGTATGGTATTTTTCTTTAAAATATAGTATAATTAACTTAACTGTGCGTTAATTTTCAGAAGGAGGGTGTTTTCTTGGAAATTTATCTTGATAACTGTGCTACTACAAAGGTTTGTGACGAAGCGGTAAAAGCTTCGGTGAAAGCTATGACTGAAAGCTACGGAAACCCGTCCTCTTTGCATAAAAAAGGTATGGAAGCAGAGGATATTGTTAATTCGGCACGAAAGACTATTGCGTCAGTTTTAAACTGTGATGCCGATAATATAATTTTTACGTCGGGTGCGACGGAAAGCAATAACCTTGCAATTCTTGGCGGTATTAACTCAAGACGTCGTGCAGGAAAAACTATCGTTACTGATACTGTTGAGCATCCTTCGGTTTCAAATGCAGTGGCATTTTTTGAAAAAGAGGGTTATAAAATTAAAAAAGTACCTCCGCAAAATGACGGCAATTTTATAGCCGACGATTTTGTGAATGCCGTTGACGATGATACAGTTTTACTTACCTTTATGATGGTAAATAACGAACTTGGCACTGTTTTTCCGTATGAGGAAATCGTAAGAAAGGTAAGAAAAAAACGCTCTGATATTCTTATTCATATCGACGCGGTTCAGGGATTTACAAAATTCCCTCTTAACGTGAAAAAGTGTGACGTTGATTTGGTGTCCTTCAGCGGTCATAAGATATACGCCCCGAAAGGTATCGGCGGACTTTATATCAAAAAGGGAATCCGCATTGAACCTGTTATTCACGGCGGAGGTCAGGAAAAGAATTTAAGAAGCGGTACTCAGTCTGTTCCGATGATTGCAGGACTTGAGGCGGCAGTGAAGCTTTGTGTCGATAACAAAGATGAAATTGCAAAGAATTATAAATTCTGTAACGAATACCTTAAAAAAGAGTTTGAAAGCATTGAAGGACTCGTTATAAATTCTCCCGAAAACGCTTCAAACCATCTTATCAATATTTCGGTACCGGGTATCCCGTCTGAAATTATGCTTCATTTTTTAGAGCAGAGTGAAATCTACGTTTCAAGCGGTTCTGCCTGTGCAAAAGGTGAGAAAAGCACAGTGTTAAAATCTGCGGGAATTTCCGATGAAAGGGTAAAATCTGCCCTCAGGATAAGCTTTTCAAAAGATACAAAAAGAGAAGAACTCGATATTTTCGTTGATATTTTAAAACAGGGAATTACACGATTCAAATCGGTCATTAAATAGAAAGGATACTTTTAATGAAAGAATTAATTTTGATTAAAAACGGCGAAATCGCGCTTAAAGGATTAAACCGCGGTAACTTTGAAGATATTCTTATAAGAAATATCCGTTGGCGTCTTAAGGATTTAGGCGATTTTAAGATTAAAAAGGCACAGTCTACTATATTTTTTGAGCCTTCCGACTGCGAAAACTTTGATTTTGACGAAGCAATCTCACGTTTGCAGAAAATCTTCGGTATTGCTATGATTTCCAGAGCACTCGTTGTCGAAAAGGATATGGACGCAATCAAAGAAGTCGTTGCAGATTACGTTGAAGAAGCTTTGGAAGGTGCTAAAACCTTTAAGGTTGAGTCAAAACGTGCAGATAAACGTTTCCCCCTTACTTCGTTGCAGATTTCTGCAGAGGTGGGTGGTGCGATACTCAGTAAATTCCATCACCTTAAGGTTGACGTTCACAATCCCGACGTTACCGTTATGGTTGAGATAAGAGATTTCGGCGCATATATTCACGCAGGTAAAATCCCAGGTGCAGGTGGTATGCCCGTATCTTCAAGCGGAAGAGCTATGATTCTTATTTCGGGCGGTCTTGACAGTCCCGTTGCCGCATATATGATGGCAAAAAGAGGACTTGCACTTTCCGCAGTGCATTTTGTAAGCCCCCCTTACACGAGTGACAGAGCTTTACAGAAAGTTGAAACACTTTGCGAAAAGCTTACTGCATACACAGGCAAAATCAAATTTTACTGTGTTCCTTTTACCGAAATTCAGGAAGCTATCAAGGAACATTGTCCCGAGGAACTTTTCACTGTCATAATGCGACGTATTATGATGAGAGTTGCTACTATTCTTGCAAAGAAAGAAGAAATAAGAGCGCTTGTAACGGGCGAAAGTCTTGCGCAGGTTGCAAGTCAGACACTCGATGCACTCCACTGTACCGACGTTGCTACCGATTTGGTGGTTTTAAGACCGCTTATCGGTATGGATAAAACTGAAATTATTGATATTGCTTATAAAATTGACACCTTTGAAACTTCAATTCTCCCTTACGAGGACTGTTGTACGGTGTTTACTCCCAAGCATCCGAGAACAAAACCTAAACTTTATTTCGTAGAGCAGGGTGAAGCGCGTTTTGATTTTGCGCCACTCATTGAAAAAGCCGTTAATGAAACTGAAATTAAGATAATTGACTGAGGTATGTACTATGAAAAAAATAATTGAAGCTACGTGGATTCAAATTATCGTTACCGCCCTGATAGTGTTCTGTTTTCTGATTTCCGCTTCAAACGCACTTATGGTGGTAAGAGGTACTGAAATGCAGGAAAGTGTGGAAATAAGCGGTGAGTTTGAAGAAAGCGGTGCTTTCGGAAACTGGGAAGAATTTTCTGATTTCTATGAAGAAAGCTACTATGCTACTGTTGATACTCCTTCAAAGGAAGTTTCAGAAGAAGTTGTTTCTAAAATCAGTGAGGAAGTATCGGAGATTTCCGTAGCTTCACAGGAATCAACCGAGATTTCAGAGCCAGGTATCGTAATCACCCCAGGTGTTTCTTTTGAAAATACAGAAAGCAGTATTTCCTCGGAAATAATCATTGAACCTGAGGTATCAGAAGAAATTATTACCCCTGCTCCCGAATTACCGGAAGCTCCTTCTACCGATTCCCCGATAAACGCTCCCAGTATAACAACACCCGGACTCGAAACTGTTGAGTAAGGAGGCTTCGTATGAAGCAAAAAAATATTCTGTTTCTGCTTGTTGCCTGTCTTGCAGTCGGAGGATTTCTGACGACTGTTGCTTTTGTGAGTGATATTTTTGCAGGTGCAAACTCCGTTATGGTTGAAACTGTATATGATCCTGAGAATTTTATAAACGCGCCCGAAAACGAGGGTGGCGTTCCTTTCTTTGAGGAGATATCCGAGTCTTCGGAAGAACTCAGTGAAGAAATTTCTGAAAGCTTCGAAATAAGTGAAGAAAGCAGTGAGGAGCCTTCAAAGGTTGAAAGCAAACCCGAAAGTAAGCCTGAGAGCAAACCCGAGCCTTCCCGTCCCGAGAGCAAACCTGAAAGTAAACCCGAGAGCAAACCGGGGCCTCAGGATGCGCCCGAGTACAGTACTCCTTCGGCTCCGCCCAAGGAACCTTCACGCCCTGAGAGTAAACCTGAGCCATCTCGTCCCGAGAGTAAGCCTGAAAGCAAACCTGAATCTACAAAACCGTCGGAACCTCCCGTAGCTTCCGAACCGCAGAGTGATATAACGGTTAAGGTTAAGGTTTCAGGGGAAAACGTTGAGATGTCGGCGCTTGATGCCATCAGCAAAATTGTTGAGGGTGAAATGGGTTCGTCATTCAGTGTTGAAGCTTTGAAAGCTCAGGCGGTTGCGGCTTATACCTATGTAAAATACCAGAACAAATCGGGCTCTGTGCCGTCACTGCCTATGAGAAATCCTTCCGACAAGGTAAAAAATGCGGTATCTTCGGTACTCGGTGAGGCTATTTATTATAACGGAAGCTATGCGTTTACCCCTTACCATGCCACTTCTTCGGGAAGAACAAATTCTTCTGCCGAAGTGTGGGGAGGAAGCTACAGCTATCTTACTAACGTTGTGAGTGCTTACGACCCGACTGCTTCTTATAAAAACCGTGAAACTGTGATCGATATGGCAACTGTTAAAACCAAAACTGAGAAATATCTTGGTATAACCTTGGATGAAACTGACCCCGAAGGATGGTTTGAAATTACAAATGCAAATTCGGGCGGATACGTACAGAAAATGACAGTTACCGACATCGACGGTAACACACAAACTATTACGGGAAGAAAACTCCGTGAAAATATTTTAGAGTATGCACTCAAAAGCCATGCTTTTACCTTTACCTATGAAGACGGGAACTTTGTATTTGTGACAAATGGCTACGGACACGGCGTCGGTATGAGCCAGACGGGTGCCAACGGATACGCAAATAACGAAGGCTGGACGTACAAGGATATACTTTCACATTACTACCCCGGAACAAGTATAAAATGATAAAAAGTGCCGTTCAAAATGAACGGCACTTTTTTGAAACAATTTGTTAGAATTTTAAAAGTAAAATTTTAGTTTTCATCCCCAAATATTACAGCACGGAAGTCACCTTTCCAGTTATAACTTTTCATTGTGTCGGTTGCGCCATATACTGTTATGGGTTTGTAACTGCCTACAACAAACATATCTGTAGAATCAGTGTTAAAGTTGCCATTCAATGTTACCGTGGCAAGAGCGGTGCAGTTTGCAGCAATGCGCCATGCGTCAGTGTTTTTAGTTACTGTGAAGGAGCTTAAATCAAGAGACGCAAGACTTGTACAACTATGGAACATAGAGCGCATATTTTTACAATTTCTTGTGTCAAAGTTTGTTACATCTATATTTGAAAGAGCACTGCATTCTGAGAACATAGACATCATATTTGTGACTTTTTGGGTGTCAAAACCGCTTACGTCAAGTTTTCTTACATTGTTGCAGTTAAGGAACATATAATGCATATCTGAAACAAGCGAGGTGTCAAGAATTTCAAGCCCGTTGATTTCTGTTGCACGTGTAAAATCACTAAAAGACCACGAAGCATTTATAAGATAAATTTTTCCCGAACCGTTACCGGATATAGTAAGTGTTTTCTTTCCTTCTTTATCCGACGTAACATAACATTTTATTTCGCCAATGTTGTCAACGTCTGCGTTCCATTCTTCCAGTGCGTTTTCCATTGTAGATTCGGAAGCTTTATCAACAATGTAGATTTTGTCAATTTCTGATTTCTCAGTTTCTTTCGATTTGTACCAGTTTTTTCCGTAATTAAGAGCGGGAGAGTGATTTGTGCCGGGAGTAACGTTCAAAACACATTTTTCAGAAGATGTAAATTTTGAGTTGGAATTCAATGTATTTTTAGCAAACACTTTATAAATGCCACTGTCGATAAAAGATGCGTCTTCGATAACATAGCAGTTGTCAGTGGCACCAGGGATTTCTATTTCATTTTTGTACCACTGGTAGGAAAGAGCTCCGTTAACGGAATCAACAGTAACTGAAAGTTCGATTTTGTCGCCTTCTGTTACGGTTTTTTCTTTGGGGAGATTTACGGAGAAGGAGGGTTTGGTGGCTTCAGAGGACGAGGTTGAAGAGCCGCCTGCAGAACCGCCGTAGCTTCCACCATAACCGCCGCCAGAACTGCCACCAGATACAGGTTTGTCTGCAGAGGGTTTGGTTGCCTGAGTGTCAGATGAAGGGTTGTCGAGGATTGTTGCGTTGCCGTTTACTTCGTCAAAATAATAGTTTTTGCCGTTGACGGTAATAGAACCTGTCTGCATAGCACCGTCTTTGCCCAGATAATAGGTTTCGCCTTTGATGTTAACGAGTCCTGTCTGCATAGCACCGTCGGAATTAAAGAAATACCATTTGCTGTTAACTTTAGCCCAATTACGAGCCATGGCGCCGTTAGATTTCAAATAATACCATGTGTTACCGTCTTTGAGCCAACCTTCAGACATTGCTCCACTGGATTTCAGGTGATACCATTCGCCGTTGATAAGTTTCCAGCTGGTCTGCATATCGCCTGATTCGTTAAAATAATACCATGTGTTATCAATGTTTTCCCAACCGGTAACTTTCTGACCATTGGAAGTGTAATTCCAGTTGTTGTTGGTTTTAATCCATGTAGCAGATGCTGTTATTGTGCTGAACATTGAAGTTGTTGCGATAGCTACTAAAAGGATGAGTGATAATAAACTTTTCTTTTTCATGATGATTTTCCTTTCTGATCTTGTTTCTTATGAAGAAAAATAATATGTGAAATTAAAAACAGCGTTTATTAAACTTCACTTTAACATTATACACCTAAAGGTTAATATTGTCAACCTTTAGGTTGTTAATATTAAACTATAAATGAAGTATAATACCCTTAAGTATTATTTAAGGAGTGAAATTATGGTGGAGATTGATTTAACTGCGATAGGTAATCGTATTGTTGGTGAAAGGAAACGTAATAACATCACTCAGGAACAGTTGGCTGAAAAAATGAACGTATCTATACAAATGATTTCAAACCTTGAACGAGGCAACAAAGCAATTAAAATTAGCAATCTTTTAAATCTGTCACAAATTCTGGGTGTAAGCACAGATTATATTTTGACCGGTAAAAAGAATTTAACCGAAAAAATGGATATAATTAAGAAAATGGAAAATTTATCTGATGAGGATTATGATATAATAGAAACTCTCATAGATAAGCTTTCCAAAAAGTAAACAGTAAAAAACCACGCCGAAGCGTGGTTTTGTTTATATGCTCAGACTTTTTTTGATGGCAGGGTGCCGAAAAACTTTTTGTAGGTTTTGGAAAAATAGGAGAGATTTTTAAATCCGCTTAACTCTGCGCTTTCACTGACGTTGTATTTTCCTGAAATAATAAGGTTTCGTGCGTTATGACAACGGACGAAGTTTATATACTCAACTGGGGTGCGGTGGGTGATTTCCTTAAAAATTCTGCAAAAATAATATTTGCTGAATCCGATATGGTCACAGATTTCCTCTATCGTTATTTCTTTGTTGAAATGGGTACGGATGTAACCGATTGCAGATTTTACCGTTTCAACGCGTTTATCGGTAAATGAATTTTTGGCGGTTTTTTCCTCGAGTTGATTACGGCTTAAGTATAAAAGTAATTCCAATGCGTAAATTTTCATAGCGGGTTTGTAATGCCACTTTTGTTCGTCCCATTCTTTTATTATTCTTTCAAAATAACGAACAGCATCAGGATCATTTATGATTTCATTAAAAAACATTCTGTTTACATGTATATCAAAATATTCACAAAGGGATTTATCAATGATAAGGCAGTAATATTTACAGGTGTCGGTGGCAGAATTGAATCCGTGCAGGGTGTTTGAATTAACTACGACGATATCACCTTTTTTGGTGTGAAATTCTTCGGCACCAAGATGAACTATGCCTTCACCTTCCACGTAATACAAAACCTCAATATTTTCGTGCCAGTGCTGATAACAGGCACATGATAATCCTTTTGAGCAGACGTCAAAATGAAATATGATGGGAAATTGTGAGTTCAGAAATGAATGGTCCTCGTAATATGAAACAAATTCAATGTTTTTGGTTGCCATAAAACCCCTCTTTCCCCAAAAGCAATATTGTGTTAATTTTAGGCAAAATTTTTGCTTTACTTTTTTTGTAGTTATTATACAATAAATATGTAGAACAGTCAACTGTTATTGACTGAATTTTTTATCTTGATAAGATTGAAAGGAAGAAAATTATGTATCAATTTCCTATAGGTGCTATGCTCCATTCTTTCAGGCTCAGTGTTCCCGAAGCATTGAAAAAAGTATCCGAACTCGGACTTCAGGGTATTCAGACCAATGCTGCCAGTGGTGAACTTTCCCCGTGGGAACTCAAAGGTGAAAAGAAAAAAGAATTTTTGAAGATGGTTAAAGATAACGGACTTGTAATCTCTGCTCTTTGCGGTGACTTGGGACACGGTTTCGGTGACCCTGAAAAGAACCCGAAGCTTATTGAAGACTCAAAACGTATTCTTGACCTTGCAAAAGAGCTTGATACCAATATCGTTACAACACATATAGGCGTTGTACCCGCTGACCCCAATCACGACCGCTATAAAATTATGCAGGAAGCTTGTTTTGAACTTGCACAGTATGCAGATTCAATGGACGCACACTTTGCTATTGAAACGGGACCTGAAACCGCAGTGGTTTTAAAAGGTTTCCTTGACACCTTGCATTCAACGGGCGTTGCAGTAAACTTAGACCCTGCAAACTTTATGATGGTAACCGAAGACGACCCCGTTCAGGCGGTGTATACACTTAAAGATTATATCGTGCATACCCACGCTAAAGACGGCAAGAGAAATTATTACGTTGATCCTGAAATCATCTACGGCCTTGTTGAAGCAGAAATGCTTGAAAGTCCTTCTTTCAACGAGCTTCCTCTCGGTACAGGTAAGGTTGACTTCCCCAATTACTTAAAAGCTCTCGAAGATATCGGTTACAGAGGTTTCCTCACAATCGAAAGAGAAGTAGGCGAAAACCCTGCTGCCGACATTGAAACTGCAGCTAATTTCTTGAGAAAAATTATCGGATAGGAGAATTTATTATGGCTAAAATTAAAGTAGGCGTTATCGGTGTAGGTAACATTTCACATGAGCACATCAACGGATATATCGCAAATCCCGACGTTGAGCTTTATGCATTCTGTGACATCAACGAAGCTCAGCTTAAAAAGATGGGTGAAAAGTTCGGCATTACAAGACTTTATACTGACATTAACGAGTTTTTGAAACTTGATATCGATGCAGTAAGCGTATGTACCTGGAACTCTGCTCACGCGCCCTGTACGATTGCTGCTCTCAATGCAGGTAAACACGTTTTGTGCGAAAAACCTATGGCTACCAGTGAAGCAGAAGCAAAAGAAATGCTTGAAGCTGCAAAGAGAAACAACAAACTTCTTATGATCGGTTTCGTTCGCCGTTACGGTAACGACTGTGCAGTTGTTCAGGATTTCATCGAAAACGACAACCTCGGTGATATTTATTATGCTAAGGCTACATATACACGCCGTAACGGTAACCCCGGTGGTTGGTTTGGTGATAAATCCCGTTCTGCAGGCGGTCCTCTTATCGACCTTGGCGTTCACGTTATCGACCTTACACGTTACCTTATGGGTAACCCCAAACCCGTATCTGTTTACGGTGCTACTTTCCAGAAACTTTTTAACCGTCCCCACATCAAAGGTGCTGCAGGTTATAAATCCATCTCCGCAAGTGCTAATGATATCTGCGATGTAGAAGATGCAGTAACAGCACTCGTTCGTTACGATAACGGCGCTGTTTTGTCGGTTGAAGCAAGTTTCTCCCTTAACGTTAAAAAAGACGACGGCAAAATTGAACTCTTTGGTACAAAAGGTGGCATTCAGATGAATCCTGAAGTTGAACTTTATACCGAAATGAACAACTATCTTGTAAACGTTGATTTCAATATGTCCACAGCTCTTGATTTTACAGGACTTTTCCAGAAAGAAATCGACCATTATGTGGATTGTGTAATCAACGGTACTGAATGTAAATCTCCTGCTGAAGATGGTGTTCAGATTATGAAGATTCTCGATGCTATTTATGAATCTGCACGTACAGGTCACGAAGTTGTTATCAAATAAGGAGAAAATTATGAAAATTTCTGTAAGTTCTTATAGTTTTAATCAGTGTTATAATGCCGGTACTCTTAACCAGTTGTCTTTTATCCAGGTTGCAAAGGATATGGGATTTGATGCAGTTGAGTTTACCGACCTTAACCCCCATGACGGTTCAACTATAATGGAGTATGCAAAGAAAATCAAGGCAGAATGCGACCGCCTTGGAATGGTAATTTCAAACTATACAATCGGCGCAGATTTTTTGAATTCCGCCGGCGGAAGTCTGGAAAGCGAAATTGAAAGATTAAAAACCAAAGTTGATGTGGCAGAAGCTTTAGGTACTAAAAGTATGCGTCACGATGCAAGCGGAGGCAAAGGATTTAAACCCGGAGAAAGAAAATATCGCGGTTTTGACGATGTTTTGCCAATAATTGCAAAAGGATGCAGGGAAGTTACCGAGTATGCCGCTACAAAAGGCATCAGAACAATGGTTGAAAATCATGGATTTTTCTGTCAGGACAGCAGACGTGTTGAAAAACTCGTAAACACTGTAGCACACGAAAATTTCGGACTTCTTTGCGATATGGGTAACTTTACCTGTGCCGATGAAGACCCTGCAATTTCTTTCGGAAGAGTTGCAAACTATGCTTTCTATATCCATGCAAAGGATTTTCATATCAAGAGTGGCAATGGTTATAACCCTGGTGAAGGATTCTTCCAGAGCCGAAACGGTTCCTTCTTAAGAGGTGCTATTATCGGACATGGTGACGTTCCTGTATTAAACTGCCTCAGAGCGTTGAAACAGGCAGACTATGACGGATATATAGGTATCGAGTTTGAAGGTATTGAAGATCCGATGATCGGTGTTAAAATAGGTCTTGCAAACTTAAGAAAAATGGTAAAAGAAGTTTACGGTGAATAAAAAATTTACAAAAACCCGACAATTTTGTCGGGTTTTTTTATTGTAAAGAAAAGCCTTTTATTGTATAATGGTAATATCATATCAAAGAAAGGCAAATTTCTATGCTTTACAAAGAAGATTTTATGAAATTAAAAAGAAAAGTCCTTGAAAAAAGGTTTTCACATATGAACCCGATGCAATCTCAGGCAATTTTCAACGTTAACGGGCCTTTGCTTATCTTAGCGGGGGCAGGAAGTGGAAAAACCACCGTTATTATCAACAGAATTGCCTATATGATAAAGTTTGGTGATGCGTATAATAACGATTATATGCCTGATAATGCCGATTTGGAGGTCTTTCAGCGTTATCTTGACGGCGAAAAGATTTCTGACGAAGAACTTGCCGAAAATATGGGTGCTTTTTCTGTTCGCCCCTGGAACATCCTTGCAATTACTTTTACAAATAAGGCGGCAAACGAGCTTAAAGAAAGGCTTTCCCTTATGCTCGGGGAGGAAGCAAACGACGTTCAGGCTTCCACCTTCCATTCCGCCTGTGTAAGAATTTTAAGACGTGATATCGAGCGTTTGGGTTACGGCAAAAGCTTTACCATCTACGATGCCGACGATAGCTTAAGGGTTATAAAAGACGTAATGGCAGACCTTAAAATCGACGACAAGATGTTTAAGGCAAAATCCGTTCAGGCAGAGATAAGTAATGCAAAAGACAGTATGGTGTCTGCAAACGAGTATATGGCGACTGTCGGAAGTGATTTCAGAAAACAGCAGATTGCAAGAATTTATTTAAATTATCAGTTAAGACTAAGACAGGCGAATGCCGTTGACTTTGACGATATTATCTGCAAAACCGTTGAGCTTTTTGAAGAAAATCCCGACGTGCTCGAATACTACCAGAACAGATTTAAATATCTTCTTGTCGACGAGTATCAGGACACAAATCACGCGCAGTACCGCCTTGTAAGTTTACTTGCCGATAAGCACCAGAACATCTGCGTTGTGGGTGATGACGACCAGAGTATTTATAAATTCCGTGGCGCTACGATTGAAAATATCTTAAGCTTTGAAAATCAGTTTAAGGATGCAAAGGTAATAAGACTTGAACAGAATTACCGCTCCACCCAGACTATCCTTGACGCCGCAAACGAGGTTATTAAGCACAACGTAGGAAGAAAGGGTAAAAATCTCTGGACAGAAAATGGTGAGGGGGACAAGATTTCTCTTATCAAAGTTAACGATGAACGTGCTGAAGCTAAATTTATTGCCGATACTATTGAGGATAACGTAGCGGATGGTAAGAAGTATTCCGACCACGCGGTTTTGTACCGTATGAATGCTCAGTCGGGTGCGATTGAACAGTATTTTATCAAATCGGGTATTCCGTATAAGCTTTTTGGCGGTATCAAGTTCTTTGAACGTAAGGAAGTAAAGGATATCGTTGCATATTTAAGCGTTATAAGCAATCCCAACGATATAGTGAGGCTTAAACGTATCATAAACGAGCCGAAGCGTTCTATCGGTGACGCAACAGTAACGGCAATTGAGCAGATTGCTTTCCAGACTAAAACGTCTGTGTTTGATGTTTTGAAAAACGCCGACAGTTACGGAGTTTTAGCGAGAAAGTCAACGGTGCTTATTCAGTTTGCAAATATGATAGAAAAGCTTCGTGATATAGCTTTGAACGAGCCACTTGACGTGCTTTTGGATAAAGTTATGGAAGAAACGGGCTACGATATGATGCTTTTAGCACTCGGTGAAGAGGGTAAAACAAGAGAAGAAAATATCGGTGAGCTTAAATCGACTATCGTTAAATATGAACAGGCAAATCCCGAAGAAGCCACTTTGCAGGGTTTTTTGGAGGAAATCGCACTTTATACGGACCTTGACAATCTGAATTCTTCCGATGACTGCGTTGTTCTTATGACAATGCATTCGGCAAAAGGTCTTGAATTCCCAGTGGTTTTCTTACCCGGTATGGAGGATGGAATTTTTCCGTCAACGCGCACATTGTTCGACCCAACTGAACTTGAGGAAGAACGAAGACTTGCCTATGTTGGCATCACAAGAGCCAAGAAAAAACTTTTCCTTTCTTACGCAAGAGAGAGAATGGTGTTCGGTTCCACGAACAGAAATCGCATTTCCCGTTTTGCTGAGGAAATCCCTGACAACAAGCTTGAAAAGGCGGATGAAACAATGTCCTTTGCAAGTTTTACATCATATTCGGGAAATACATTCCAAAAACCTGTAACACCCATTTCAAAACCTGTAGCATCGGTTGGCACCAAAGAAAAGGTGCAGACTGTTTCTATTGACTTTTCTGTAGGTGACAGAGTTCGTCACAAGGTTTTTGGAGAGGGTACGGTGCTTTCGATTACCAATATGGGTAACGATAACCTTATCGAAACCGCCTTTGATAAGATAGGTACAAAGAAAATTATGGCAAATTTTGCAAAACTTACTAAAATATAGGGAGTATAATTATGGTTAGAAGACGCAGACGCCGTTTAAGAAAAGGCCGTATCGCACTGGCACTTCTTATACTTATTGCTTTGATATACGGTATAGTAACTTTAATCACTTCTTTGTTTGATAACAAAGGCCCTGATTTACCCGATATGCCTTCGCTTCCGAGCTTTGAAAACTATGGCTACAAGCTTGTGAATATGCCTGAAAGCGAAGTCCATAAAGGTGAGCTTGTGCTTGTAAACTACGATTACCTTTACACTGCAAATGCACCCGACGACCTTGTTTCGGTTTCAGGTAAAAGGACGAAATCCTATTCTGTAAAAGAAGATGCACTTGAAGTCCGTGATATAATTATGCCGTCACTTAACAGTATGATGGACGATTTTTCCGCTGCAACGGGTCATACCAACGTTGTGGTTATAAGCGGTCATCGTACCGTTGAATATCAGCAGATGCTCTATGACAGAGATTTGGAGAAAACGGGTAAAGACTCCTCCGACGAGGTGGCACGTCCAGGCGAGAGCGAGCATCATACAGGGCTTGTTGTTGACCTTGCTGTTATGCTTGAAAACGATACTTCAAAATTCTTTGACGGTGAGGGAGATTACAAGTGGATTAACGAAAACTGCCATAAATACGGCTTTGTTATCCGCTATCCCGATGAAAAGAAGGATATTACAAAGATTATCCCCGAGCCTTGGCATTACAGATATGTGGGCAATGTTCACGCCAAGGTTATGACCGATAATAACTTATGCCTTGAAGAGTATATTGATTTTCTTAAAAAATATCCTTATGACGGCGAACATCTTGAGATAACTGTGGACGATAAAAATTATGAAGTTTATTATTTCGCTTCTCAGGGAGAGAGTACACAGGTTTATGTGCCTTTAAACGAACCTTACACTGTTTCAGGCAACAATGTTGACGGATTTGTTGTGACAGTTGAGCTTGGGAGAGAAGAAGTTGTATCGGAAGAAAATTCCGACATATAGAAATTAAAGCAAGAGTGAAAATCACTCTTGCTTTTTGTTTGAATTATGGAGTGGGTTAATTTCCATCTGCTCCGACTTATGTAGACGGCTTATCTCTTGGTGGGGAGAGCCGTCTTCCATTTTATGGTGAACATTCGTTCTATATTTAGTTTAACACGAAAAGTTTTAATTGTCAACAAGAAATGTGTGGAAATGTGCTTAATGAAAATGTTATCTGTGCAACCATTGATAGTAGTGATTCCATGACATACAGATCTCGTCTCCCACTTTATGGTGTATTAAGCACAGATTTAAGTCTGGATGTGCCTCTTGCATATATCTTTCTATAACTTTACAAGCTCGAAAATTAATAGCGCGATGTTTGCCCCTACAATTTACAAAATCATATAGTATACTATTTAAGGTATATGACTGTCTTCTAGATTCGACAAAACCGTGTTTCGCCACTATTACTTCGTTTACTAAATTTGTAACGTTGTGGAATCCTTGACCCATAGTCATACCGTAATCATTACCACTGAGACAAATTAGTTTTTTTGCATTATCCCACTCATCGTCAAAAATTTCTTTTAAATCGTCCTCAACTAGCTTTATATTCTTTCTTGTTAAAAATTTTTTTGCATCCCAAGGATATATAGAAATTTTCGATTGAACTGTTTCCATATTAAGTTCTTTACAAGATCCGCAAATATCAAAAATTGATTTTCCACCCCAGAACAAACCCACGATAATCAACATGAACAACGCACCCACAACTTATCCCCTCGCTTCTAACAAACTATTCTCCGCACTGTCTAACTCACTAAGAGCGTCGTTAAGCCTATCTACAGCAGCCTCCATACTCTCATACCTGTCACTATACTGTAAGTTCTCAGGCATATTATCTAAACAATCCTGCTCTTCATCAAGCACATCGGAAATTATATTAGATGCTCTGGACAATAAAGCGCTTGCTTCGGATAATCTTTTTCTTCTCTTATCGTTCATTTAATCCTCCTAGATTTTATCCCAAACAGGGGGGAATACAAAATTTATGTTTAATCTTCCGCTTTCAGATACAGAAAATTCAAAAGAAATTGCTCGTTCAGCCAAAGGTAAGAACGGATGATTTTCTTCACTGACAATCATACATTCACATTCCAACGTTACAGAGATCGTCATTTTAATATCGTGTACTTCTACATCATATGAAACTCCACCCGATTCCTTAGCAATCATATCGATTGCCTTACAATACTCTTCGAGTATAGAGTAGTTTTCCTTGTTCAATTTAAAAAGCGGTGCAAACTGTCTGGTTGCTTCTTCACAAACCATCGAAACCGCATCGAAACATTTCATAAAACTCATTTTAACATTCCTCCTGTTTTTTGTCAATTGATATTGTTAAATCGTGTACTGTGAAATTCATTTCAACTGTGCCATCTGTTTTTGGGCACACATCAAAATTATCACATAACTTTACTACTTCAAAGAAAGCTTTTTGATCTTTGAATGAAATATTTTTGCCCGTGACAATTACATAACCCATACTTCTGATAGGCTCATACATTTTATAGCTAACCTTAACTCCGGTTCCTTTTACTGCGGATTTCAAGGTTTTATAAAAGTATAACACCAAACCCACTTTGGATGGGTTAACCATTGCATCTTTCATTTCTTCCGCGAGCAACTCGTCTCCGAAAGTTTTGATGTAGTCATCAAAAGCTTCTTGTTCTTCTTCCTCAATAAATTTTTCAAATTGATCTTTCATGTTTCTACTCCTTCGTTGTTATTTTGTTGTTTTACGGCTTTTCACCTCCTTCGCCGTAAAAACAATTGACTAGTAAATTGTCTGACACTTTTAACCGCAAGGTCTCAAACAGAGTATCTCTTGCAGTGCGGTTGCGGTGCGGTCTTTCCGTTCCGTACACCCTTAACCGTAACCCCCCCTAAAAGTCGGTGGTGGTGTACGTGGGGCGGTCGGTCTGTCCGTTCCGTGACTGCTTATAAGGTTGCCAGACTGTTAACTAACCGTTAACCCCCCTACATATATCCGAAGGGGGGAAGACTAACTACCACAAAGAGACAGGTAAAACAGCAAAAATCCCCTCAAAAAGGTTATTTTGAAGGGGATTTTTGCAAGGGAAGAAAGGAAAACTATGAATGATTTTTGTTGAATATCAATGATTTGAAGTCTACGAGAACTGTGTGATATGTGCAAAACAGAGAAAAATTTACGGTTTTTACAAAAAATTCATATTTTGACGGATTTTGAGCGACTTTTGATGACATTTAAGGATTTTTACTGTACTCATTATACAACACAAACTGTCCAATAAAACGGATTTTAAAAAGCCCATCTTCCGATGGGCTTTTTTTATATTTTTATCTTCATAAGGCCGTGTTTGTTGCAGTAGAAATAGATGTAACCGTGACCGCGGGGGTTAAAACGCGTTTCAGCATTGCCCTCAGGATAGAGTTTTTTGAAATCAAGTTTATCGGCGGTCACATATGCCATAAAAGAAATGTAATGCTCTTTTGTCATATCGTGATGTATTGTTACAAACTTTTCGTCCTCGACGATTTCTATGGTAACGTGATGGCTTTCGTCAGGTTCTTCCGCTTCAAGGGGAGGGAGAGTAATTCCACAACAGCTGATAACGGCGTCACCTGTTGAGTGTATCACGTTCTGGCAGACGGGACAAACGTAGAACTTAGACCTTAACATATTCGAAGAAATATTTTTATTGATAACGGTGTTACCCGACATAAGCTCCAAAACTGATACCGATAATGCTTTTGCAAGGGGTTCGAGGAGTGTGATATCGGGAAGACCTTTTGCAGTCTCCCATTTTGAAACCGCCTTGGCACTGACACCTATCATCTCGCCGAGCTTTTCCTGGGTGATACCTTTACTTTCACGAAGTTTTTTAATTGTTGTACCCGTTATATAGTTGTCCATTTTCTTCACCTCTCAAGAAAATTATACTGTGAAAGCAGATAAAAAAGCAATCTACTCTTCGTGGAAATTTAAAACTCAATAGTACGGACAATTTCGTGATTTAATTCTTCTGACGGGGGATAACCGAAATATTTTTTATAAGCTCGGTAAAAGGAAGAATAATCCGAAAAACCACAAAGGGTATAAATTTCGGTTGGTTTTGCCAATGCCCGTATCTCTTTTTGCGCTATCAAAAGACGCTTTTGCGATATGTATTTTTGCGGGGTTATCTGCATATGCTTCATAAAAATTCCGTGCAGATAGCTCTTTGAGATAAAAAGCTCTTTGCAGATATCCTCAACGGTAAAAGGCTCGGACAGATTGTTGTTTATAAACTCAACGACAGAGGCGATAATCGGGTTAGCTGAATATTTTCCGTTTATATTGCTTTCGGCAAAATTTTCAGAGACGATAATTATATTGTAAAATACTTCTTCAACTATATTCGACAAAATTTTTTTAAGTTCCTCGTCCTTAAAGTGCTTTGAATAGAAATCCGCCTTGTCAAAAATTTCCGATATTTTAGGATATTCGTTTAGATTTATGACGTTCATTTCGGCAGGAAGCCTGTTGAAAACTGAATCTTTTACAACGCTGTTTTCAAACAAAAAGGCGTGACGGTCATAAATTTCAGGGGAGTTTACGTTTATAGAATGGGTCAGGAAGGGTTTTGCAAAAATGAGGCTATTTTTCTTGATGTGATATTTTTTGCCCTCTATATTATAGGTTAGATCGCCGTTTTTAAGATATATAATCTCAAACGCATCGTGGCAGTGAGAATCAATGGTATAGGGGGAAATTTCGGTATGGACAACGTGATTGTAAGTGATTTTTTTACTGCTGAATTCTGATAAAACCTGTGTATTCATAAACTGACCTCCTTTTTGAAAATCATAACATATTTGTGGACGATTTGCAATATAAATATCGATTTTTTGCAATTTACATAGCAAATAAAACGATTATAATAGAAGTATCAACTTTGATAAGGAGATGTTCTTATGAAATTCAGACTTGGTGTAATCGGCACGGGCGGTATGGGTTCGGTGCATATTAAAAACATCACTTCAAGGCTCAGTGACCTTATAGAGATAACTGCACTTTGTGATATTGACCCCGACCATATGCTCGCTAATAAGCATTTATTTAAAGAAGGTGAAGTTGCTTTCTTTGAAGACAGTAACGACCTTATCCATTCGGGACTTGTTGACGGTGTGTTGATTGCTACTCCGCACTACGACCATCCCACTATCGCTATGGAGGCATTCAAAGCAGGTCTTCACGTGTTCTGCGAAAAGCCTGTGGGCGTTTATACAAAAAATATCAGAGAACTTTACGAAGTTGCAAAAAAAAACGGGACAACGTTCCAGGTTAACTTTGTTATGAGGTCGACACCGCCTTATGCTAAAATCAAGGAACTTATTGATGACGACAGAATCGGTACACCCAGAAGACTTACCTGGGTAATCACTACCTGGTACCGCACTCAGACTTACTATAACTCAGGTGGATGGCGTGCAACCTGGGCAGGTGAAGGCGGCGGAACACTCTTGAATCAGAATCCCCATCAGCTTGACCTTGTTCAGTGGTTTATCGGCGTTCCTGACCGTATAAGAGGTTTTTGCTATTTCGGTAAAAGACGTGATATCGAGGTTGAGGACGAAGCCACCATCTATATGGAATATAAAAACGGACTTACCGCTACTTATATAACTTCTGTTACCGAATTTCCTGGAACAAACCGCCTTGAAATAGCGGGTAACAAGGGTAAAATTGTTTACGAAAACGATAAAATAACTCTTACAAGCTACGATATCACCGAGGAAGATTACAACGCTACCACGACTTGTCCCTGGGGTGATATCGAGTATAAGACCGAGGAGTTTTCCGTGCCGTTTGACGTTAACGAAGGTCAGATTGCTATGGTTAAAAACTTCGTTTTAGCAGCACAGAATAAAGAAAAACTCATCTCCCCCGGTTTTGAAGGAATTAACAGTCTTTCAATTTCAAATGCGGCTTATCTTTCAAGTTGGACTGATAACTGGGTTGAGCTTCCCATTGATGATGACAAGTTTTTGGAGGAACTTAATAAACGCATTGAAACTTCAACTTACGTGAAGAAAACAGTAACCGATAAGATTGTAGATGCAAGAGGAACATATACAAAATAACAAAACGTCCCGAGCTTCGGCTTGGGGCGTTTTGTTATGAGTAAATATTTTGCAAAAATCGTAATATTTTTGTTGACTTTTAAATTGCAGTATTGTATTATCTAAGTAGAAAAGGAGAGATATTTATGCTGTCAAAAGAAGTAATTGAACGCCAGCAGAAAAAGGCGTATGAAATCTGCGAAAAAAGGCGCAGTTTATGGGTTGATGACGATATCGTCATGAATGAAACGTTTCTTAAATATAAGGATTTGATGTCCCACGAAATTATAATGGCAAACGTTGAAGCAGCACTTTTAGACAACGTAAAACCCATTTTTGATCCTGATGACCTTATTGCAGGTCGCTTAGACCTTGAATGGCATGAAGAAAACAATGCAAAACGTGAAGAACTGGCCAAGCGTTGTGAAGCACGAGGCGAGTATCAAAGAGGTATTACTCCGAGTTCCAACGGACATATGACACCAGATTATGAGACCCTTTTGCAAAAGGGCATCGGCGGTGTTCTGAAGGAAGTAAAAGAGCGTCTTGCCGAAGTAAGATTTGACGATCCTGACGGAATTGAAAAACGCAAATTTTACGAAGCTGCTATCATAAGCTTAGAAGCGGCAGAACGTTTCCAGAAAAGACATTATGAAGAAGCTTTGCGCCTTGCCGAAATAGAAAAAGACCCCAAAAGGAAGAAAGAACTGCAAAGAATGGCGGATGCGCTTAAACGTGTTCCTTTTGAACCTGCCGAAAACTTTTTTGAAGCGATGCAGGCAATTTGGCTTTACCAGATGATGGCGTGGGTGGCAAGAGAGTTTGCTCAGGAAGGCAGACCCGACCATCTTTTGTATCCCTATTATAAAAAGGACATTGAAGAAGGCAGAATTACCCCCGATGAGGCTATGAGCCTTATCGAGGACTGGTATTTAAGACTTAATTATCATTACAGTGTTAAACGCTCAGCACCTAATTCTTTGATGATTGGCGGCAGGGACCGTGAAGGAAACGTTATCTGCAACGAGCTTTCATATATGTTTGTCCGCGCCATTGAAACAACGGGTGTTTTAAACCCCTCCGTCGGACTTGCGTATAACAGTGAAATTCCCGACGATTTGCTCGATTTGTGTCTCGAAATGAACGCAAAAGGATATACACGTCCTTCGATTTTTAACGATGACGTTGTAATCAAAGGTCTTAAAGATGCAGGTGTTCCCGATGAGGATGCGAATTACTATATCCACAGTACCTGTGTTGAGATTACCACTATCGGTACTTCCAATATCTGGGTTGCTTCAAATTATTTGAATCTTAACAAGATTTTTGAATATCTCTTAAATGACGGAGAACAGATTGTAAAAGGCGGCGGACTTAAATTTTTCACTCCTTTTGATTCGGATATAAGGACGCTTGACACCTTTGAAAAATTCTATGCCGAGATAAAGAAAATCATCGACAACGTTATAAAAGGCGAACTCGTTTTACAGCAGGAGCGTTTGCTTTTGCTTAAACGTTATGCGTCAAAACCACTTGTCGACTGCTTCCTCAGAGATTGCGTTGCAAAAGGTAAAAACAGTGTTGCAGGTGGTGCACGTTACCGCTTTATTTATCCGTCATTCCTCGGCTTTTCAAATTTTGTTGATGCCATTGTTGCAATCAAAAAAGCAGTTTATGAGGAAAAACTTATTACTTTCGACGAGCTTTCCGAAGCACTGAAAAATAACTTTGCAGGTTATGAACGAATTCATGCGTATCTTCTCAACAAATGTCCGAAATTCTGTAACGATATAGACGAAGTTGACACGATTGCGGAGGATTTGTTTACATACATCTGTGACGAGCTTAAGATGTTTAAGGGTTGTGCGCCTAATACAACCTTCCATTTCAGTTGCTTTGCTTATCTGCATCACGGCAGACTTGGTGCCGAAGCATCCGCTTCCCCCGACGGAAGAAGTGAAGGCGAGGCTATTTCCGAATGCCTTGGTGCCGTTCAGGGAATGGACAGAAACGGACCGCTTGCTCTTATCAACACCCTTTCAAGACTTCCTCAAGAACGCGGTATCGGTGGTATTGCCACAAACTTCCGCTTCAGCAAGAAGATTATGCGTGAGCATAAGGATGAAATAAGAGCGCTCGTTAAGGAGTTTATTCGCCGCGGTAACTTTGAAATGCAGTTTAACGTTATCGACCAGAAAACGCTTGAGGACGCTAAAAAGCACCCTGAAAAATACAGAAGTTTAATGGTGCGTATAGCGGGATACAGTGACTATTTCGTTTTACTTCCACACGAAGTTCAGGACGAAGTTATGAAACGCTTAGAGCATGATGATTTGTAATTATATTATGGAGAAATCGTATGAATAAAATTGAAGATTATTTTAAAAATGATGAGTATCATGTCTTTTTTGGACACGATATGCCTATACCGGGATATAAATATATTGAAGATTATGATGAAGAAATAAGCAGGGAACTTTTTGTTGCTTTGTTTAAACTGTTTATTCGTTATAAACGCAGTGGTGACATTTGTAATACATATGCAAAAGTTATGTATTGCTTTGATGATGAGTTCGGTTATTACAATGGCGATGAAAATTATGGATCGTTTATCGAAAGTTTAAAAACAGAAGATTATCAGCTGTCTAATAGTGAGGAAAATCTGCTTAAAGATTTTTTAAATAATCTTATTGATGGAGTAACTGAGTTCGAAGAAAGTGAATATGATCCGGATTTCGCTGATCCATTTATAGAATATGCTATTGAAAATGAAGAATTTGTAATTGTTTTCAGTAGTCATTCGTTCTTATAATTTTTTTACAGTAAAGTATTAACCCCCTCGGATTCCCGAGGGGGTTATTTTTATTTTAAGTTTTTTAAAAGTTTTTCTTTAAGTTCGCTCAGGGTATTTTCTTCAATGTTGATATAGATGCAATCTGTGCATTTGCCTTGTATGTCGAGCTCTACAATATCCAGACTGCAAGTCCCATTTTTTTGATATATGCAAAATTCATTTTCACAGGATAATTTCATTATATAATCACCTCTGCAATTATTTTAGCATAAATTATTATAAATATCAAGTACACGAAGTATTTTAATCTTGAGCACACCTATACTTATTTATAGAATTATCGAGTAAATGAAGTAGAGGTGACGGATATGAAACTTAATGAAGCGGTAGCTTGCAGAATAAAAGAACTTTGTAAAGAGCGAGGTATAACACAGTATCAGCTGTATTTAAAGACGGGAGTACCTCAGTCAACTTTAAGTACGATTATGAAGTGTTCTTATCCCAGTATGAAGTTAAGAATTATATACGAAATCTGTGATGGCCTGGAAATAGACCTTGAGGAATTTTTTAAATCAGACGTATTTAAGCGTGAAAATATAGAGGAATAATAAACAGTAAACCCCCTCGGATTCCCGAGGGGGTTATTCGTTTTCTTCTTCATCTTCTTGTTCTTCAAGCATTGTGCAAAGGTTATGGTAGTTGTCGTAATCGTATTCCCAGTAATTAGATTCTCGGCCTTTGATAGTGTCTTTTGTTGTAGATATTAATGCAAGGAGTAGCGTTAATAAACCCATTTTTCTCACCTCTTGAAGATATTGTATCATAATATCTGTCCGATAAAAAGGACTTTGTAATAAAAAATCCCCTCGGAGCAATCCGAGGGGATGAGTTTATATATGAAATTATTTCATATCTTTGATAGCTGCCTGTGCAGTATAGCATCAAGGGATGACTTTTTACCACACTTAGCAACGTTTGAGATTATACCATTTTGATTTTCGTTTTTCAATAGGTTCGGGAAAAATTGTTGCAATTCAGTCAACCCGATTACATCCCCGATATGTAGAGGAGGTTCATCCTCCTCGTCATCATTGAAGCTGATGACTGCATTGCTTTTTCTGCCCTCTGTTACCATATCTATTGTGGTTGTATCTTTCCCATCCAAGTTCATATACCAACGGAAATGATTTCTACCATTAGGCACGATTTTAGAAACAAACTTACGAATGATGTGTCGTTCAATTTGCGGATTGGAAAAATCTATCATAGCATTAAGCGAAGATTGTATTTCGTCCCAACATATATCAGGATTTTGTATTGCATCTTCAGTTGCAAGCATACGATCATATTCTTCCGTGAGTTCTAATAGAGCTTTTTCAACTTTCTCTTTTTGCTCCTTATATTCCTCTTTGCTAATTTCACCGTCTGTTCTCATTTCAAGCAGGGTGTTCTTCTTATTCTTATAACGCTCTATTTGAGCTACAATTCCGGTTAGATTGACCTTCTTAGGTTTCTCAACCTGATAGCACTCTTTGATTAGCTCGCAGACTGTTTCAACGGTTTCTTTTCGCTCTTGCCATATCTGCTCAAAGATCATCTTAGCCATCATTTCAAGTTTCCAATCGGCAATCATTGATTGGTCGCAATATCCGGTATCATCGGCTCCCGCTTTTCTTCGTTGACTTGCCGAGCCATTGTTAAGTTGGTTGTAACATTGATAACCATACGACCAAGGCATACCTTTGTTTTTATGCCATCTGTTTTTTCTGAAAGAATGACCGCAAGTGCAGAGAAGTTTACTGCCCCACAAGTCTTTGTTTTCCTTAATTCCGTGAGTGGACTTTTTCTTCTGTGTGGCTTCATTGGCACTCTTAAAAGAAGTCCTTACTCTGCGAGCTTTAATCTCTTGACACTTATGCCATTCTTCCTCTGATACAATCGGTTCAAAATCTGCTTTAACACACATATAAGTAGAAGCATCGTGATTATTGACTCTCTTTTGCTCCAAGTAGTTATTGCTATACGACTTGCCGTATGCCATAACCCCCATATATGTTTGGTTATTAAGAATACGGGAAACTACTCCTGCGTTCCACTTGACTAAGCCTGAAGCATTTAGGCGTTGCAGACGAGTAAGTTCATTCGCAATAACCATAGTACCTTTTCCACTAAGGTACATATCATAAATCATCCTGACAGTTTCGGATTGGTCGGGGTTCTTAACATAAGTATCTCCAACACGGTCATAACCGAGGATGTTGCCACACCCATAAATCGTGCCGTTGATTCGGCTGATCTGTTGTCCTGCTTTTACTCTTTCGGAAACCTTACGGCTTTCTTCTTGAGCCAACGTTGCCATAATGGTCAATCTAAGCTCACCATCGCCATCCATTGTCCAAATGTTATCCTCAACGAAGTATACTTCTACACCTAAATTTTTGAGTTCTCTCGTTGCAACAAGAGTATCTACAGTATTACGGGCAAATCGACATACTTCACGGGTTACAATAAGATCAAATTTTCCCGCTTTTGCATCCTCAATCATTTGCAAAAAGGCAGGTCTTTTCTTCGCTTGAGTTCCGGTAATACCTTCATCAATATATTTATCAATCACATTCCAATTAGGATGGTACTTAGCTTGGTCATCATACCATTGGATTTGATTTTCAAGGGCAGATAACTGTGCTTCGTGTTCTGTCGATACACGACCATAAAACACCATATCTCTTGTTCGGTTGCGATCTAAAAAAGCATAGGGATTACCAACTCTTTGCTGACTGTTTACATTTAACATATTTATTACCTCCTTTGTTCTGAGTCTATTATAGAAATTATTGAGAGGTTTGTGAAATGTGCGATTGCTCGTCTTGCAGCCGTAGTATAATTGCCTTTAACGTTGGTTCGTTGATTAGCTTTTCCTCATACAAAATCTCTACCAAAGCAATCACCGCATAAGTTTTGTCGATTTTCTTATCCATCACAACACCCCTCAGACTTTGTATTTCGAGGGTTCTTTTTAATAATAAGATAATCATATCCAAAGGAAGTTTGGCATTTATCGCACCTCTCCTTATCTACTTGAAGTGGATCAACACGGCGCAAGATATTCTCAGGAACATTCATAAACTCAGCTCTGCATTTAGGACAGAGTGTTAATATCAGTCCGGTTCGTCTTGGCTGCGGTCTTTTAATCAGTCCAAATTCGGTTAAAACACCTTGCTTAATCGCATATATGGTTTTTTCATCTCGAACTTCACCAATGTATTCAAGCAGTTCTTTTTCCTTATCAACAGTTCGGATCTGTTCGAGCATTACAACGGAGTCCTCTCTTAATCCGCAAGATGTATCAAGTAAAATATGTGTGGGTTGATTTAATTTTTTCAAAACGCTTGAGATAGTTGCAACAACAGTAGTTGGGCCATTATTGTTGCCAATGTTATTTTGAAGAACAAGTACAGGTCTTTTGCCCGACTGAACCGAGCCTTTATTGCTTCCGAGATCACAAAGATAAATCTCGCCCCACTTTACGTTAGTTATGTTTGCATTTTTCATAGGTTTAACCTCATCTTCCATTTTTGATGGAAGGGGGTTGTTCGTATCCGGAGTTGAATACCCCCTTCACTAATTCCCACTGAGAGAGGTCAAATGCACACCCTAATCCATAATTTTTTTCAAATTTTTTATTGCACAAGCAATAGATTTATCAACTGCACTATATGCAACTCCTTCTTCAGCAGCTATTGTTCGAGCGCTTTTTCCGTAGAAAAAGAACTTTATCAATCGTTCTTTTTGTTTGGGTTGTAACTTTGTAATTGCATCACGAAGCCTTGAAATTTCAAAATCCCGACACACTAAATCTTCTGTCGAAACATCTATAAGTTCGTGATGGAAAGATGTAGTCAATTCATCATCATAGTGAAACGCATCAATATTTCGAGCAGCTCTCATTTGATGCTTCTTTTCATTTCTACGGTAATCATCTCGCACTACACCAAATGATGCCGACAATAAGATATACGGTCTAAACGGTGCAACTTGTTCGGCGTACTTTGTGCAAAGATCTTCTTCTGACAAATCGGTAATAATCGCCCACTGTTCAATCCCCGTGTAACCGGGATATTCATATTTAAGGTTGATAACCTTGCAGTCTTTTTTGAATTGCTCATCAAGAGCAGAAATAATTATGTTATTCATTATGTAATCTCCTTGAAATTTGAATTTTTGATATAAAAGGTTGAAATCAAAAATTCGGAGATTACGGATACTTAGCTATGTAACAGAGCCATTTCTTGAACATAAAAAATCCTTTCTGCTTTTAGGCAGAAAGGATGCTTAAATAGAAAAAGAGCATAACAATACAGCCTAAAAGCTGTTTGTCATGCTCTAACTCGAAAGTCCTCGTTCTCACCTTGTTAGGTGGATGCAGGCTCTTTTCCGGCTTCTATACTGATAATACTCAGTTTGTCCGGCGGTTGAACTATGTACGAAACATAATCAATTTTCTTTAGATAGATGTATTATAAATTTTTGTGAGCATTTCGGACACTTGAGTATTATACTACTGCTTGTCCGTTCAGAGTGACCGGACTTCAAAGCGATCACCGTCGCTTTTTCGCCAATGGGTTTGTCACAGAGCCTTCCTCGTTTGCAAGAAGGACACCTGACATAGTCACTCTTGATATTGCTTTTTTCGTAGACTTGTTCAATGAACAACATTCCGATCACTTCCTTTATATTGAGATATGAGGATATTTTTTCGACCAATGCTGATAAATCCTCCCTTGTTTTTCATATTGACATAGCCTAAAAAACCTTAGTTTTGATAAGAAGTCAGTAATAGCATTATATTTCGAGCCTATCCTCACTATCATTATACATAAATGATTGGTAGAAATTTGTTGAGTTGTGTAACCGAAAGTGACATTTTTTTCGATTTTTATCTGATATAATGAGGCGGCTCCTTTTTGTGTTCAGTAAAAACTGAACACTATGGGCAAAAAAAGCCGTTTTACCGGCTTTAGATCAAGTGATGCTCTTTCAATCGAATTTCCATCGCTTGTTTTGATACACCGAATTGGTTGGCTAACTTCAAAACTCGATCATCACCTGATGTTCGATAAAACGCTTTTTTTACTTGGCAGATAGGAAGCAGCAACGCACTTCCAAGCATATCTGCTTGTCTTTCAATGTACTTGTCTGCATCGGAACTCTTGGAAATGCTTTTTAACATAGCAGCCATATCTCCCGTGCCTGAGTACAGTTCTTGATGTATCAGCCAATGTGCAAGCTCGTGAGCTGCGGTGAAACGTAATCGCCCTTGAGTTCTACATCTGAGCAGGCTTGCATCAAGAATTATAGTACCTCTCTCAACAAAAATGAGTTCGTACTGTTTGGCTTCCATATTGTAAATAGGAATGTAGTCATCATCAAAAACGGTTTCTCCAAGTATACGACCGTTCTTACGAATGTATTGATATTCAAGTGTCAGACCAAGACTTTCAATTATGTCCTCGATGGGAACACTCTTTGCTTCATAACCGAGAATCAGGCTTGAGTCATATTTCTTTAGGGTATTGCGAGCAATGGCTTCAAGCAATTCCGGTCGAAGGTATTTGATTTCTGTCATCATTTGCCCTCCTGAATTTTCCTCCTACGCTCCTCCAAACGAGCAATAAATTCTTGCCATTCCTCATCGGTGGCATCCACATCTTTTGCCGTTCTTAGAGCAACACGGACAATATCTCTGTCCATAATGTACTCCGGTAGATCTTGAGAAATGGTCGGATTGCTTTTTGCTTTGGCAGCAAGGTCATAAAGTTCTGCCGTTTCCGTATCATTTAACATAAGCAACCTTGCCATATTGGAAATAATATCGTCTTTCGGGGCGGGATTACGATCCTTTTCAATATTGCAGAGGTAAACCGGAGATATATCAAGCAACTCGGCAAATTTACGCAGTGAGATTTGCTTTGCCAAGCGTTTGTCCTTTATATAGGTTCCAAAAGTATGGTTTATGTTCATAGAGATGCTCCTTTCTATGATGTGTTCAATCAAAACTGAACATCGTAGGTATATTATAATCGAACGCTTGTTCTGATGCAATAGGTTTTAAGAAAACAAAAATGAGATGACGGTTTTTGCCATCATCTCATTTCTTTCATATCTTTTTTATGAGGTTGGAAAATGTAAGCTATCTTTTCGACAAATTGGAATTTGAGTCTCTGTAAAACTGGAATTAACTCATACAATTATTTTAATTTAGATATTCACAATATTACTTGCCACAGTATCTCGAAAAACATTGTCATGTTCTACCAGAAGCATGGTCGGGGCAAACTCCGTTATGAGCTGTTCAATCTGCATACGTGAGTACACATCAATAAAGTTGAGCGGTTCATCCCATACATATAAGTGTGCCTTTTCACAAAGGCTTTTCGCAATTAGGACTTTCTTCTTTTGCCCGCCAGAAAAGTCTTTAATATCCTTTTCAAACTGTACACGCTCAAAGTCCATTTTCCTAAGAATTGCCTTGAACAGACTTTCATCAAGGTTGTTTTCTTCTGCAAACTCGGAAAGGGTTCCACATAAATACGATGTATCCTGTGGCACATAAGAAATTACAAGCCCAGAGCCAAGTGTTACTGTACCCGTATAATCTATGGACTGCCCGACTACCAACTTTAACAGGCTACTTTTGCCACTGCCGTTCTTCCCGTCAAGCACAATGCGTTCTCCCTGTCTTATTTCAAACGAAACGGGTTCACAAACTGAAATGCCATCATAACAAACTACTACATTCGATAATGATGCAATCAAATCTGTATGGTAATTAAGCGGTTGTATCTTGAGGGCTTCTGCGGTTTCCACATTTTTCAGCAATGCTGATTTTTGTTCGATTGCCTGTTGTTGTCTCGCTTCTATAGATTTTGAACGCTTCATCATTTTGGCGGCTTTATGACCGACATAACCTTTATCTGCTGCCCCAATTTTGGAAGCTTCTACACGTTCAGACCATACTGCAGCGCGTTTTGCCGACTGCTGTAATCGTCTGATGTCCTTTTGCAAACGTTCGTTCTGAGCCAGTTCAAATTCTTGCTGTCGCTCAAAATTTGACATCCATGATGAAAAGTTTCCTCTTTGCACTTCGATATTCGCTCGGTTAATCGATAGAATATAGTCAACACAATCGTCAAGAAAGCGACGATCGTGAGAAACTAAGATGAATCCCTTTTTCTTTTTCAGATATGTCGCCACACTTTTTCTCGCTTTGGCATCCAAATGGTTGGTAGGTTCATCAATCAATAGGAAATGCCCTTCATTAAGAAAAAGAGCGGCAAGCAAAACCTTTGTCTGCTCTCCGTTGGAAAGTGTTTCAAAAGGTCGCCAAAGCACATCGACATCAACATCAAGATAAGAAAGTTCTCGCATAAGTTCCCATTCTTCCACAAGTGGGCAAACCTCCTGCAATATATCCTCTGTAATACGATTCTTATCTGAAACGGGATAAGGAAAATAATCAAACTGTACGGATGATAAGATTTTTCCACTATACTCATATTTCCCAAGCAGAAGATTCAGAAAGGTTGTTTTACCTCGTCCGTTTCTACCCACAAAACCAAGCTTCCAATCGGTATCAACCTGAAAACTGACATTTTCAAAAACATTATCATAACCTGTCGGATATGAAAACGTAAGGTTTTCAATTTTAATTATTGACATAAATATTATCCTCCTTTGCGTGTCATACGATACAAAGTCGGTTCGGTGAATGTTTACTATGTATAGATTTCACCAAAAGAAACCGACACTGTACGGAGTGAATCATGTGTAACTATCTGTTCTGCACTATTCATAAAGCACCTCTTACACAAGGGAGGCTTTGGTGCAGTGTGTAACTGTTAGACAAATTCTAATTTATCTAC
>JBGVGI010000102.1:0-4706 GCA_045121595.1 Oscillospiraceae bacterium
TGTCCCCACAAGCCCCCTCGGAGAGCCCGTGCCGGTAGGCATTGGAGAAATATACTGCCCCCGCGAATGCGGGGTGTGGTATATCTCTCCAATAGGGACAGTAAGTTACCACTCCCCATAAACCTCTAACTTCAAAAGAAAGGAATGCCCCCTATGAAAGAAGTATCAGTAACCGTAACCGTAGGAATAGGAAGCGAGAAGCACAACCACGACCTCGAATACAGAAGCACCCTTGAACACGTCCACAGCCGTCCAGAAGGCGTTATAGAGTTAGTTCCATACCAACCCTACCAGGAACGCATTAACGAGGCTCTGAAGCCGTTTATTGACGAATACAACGAAAAACAGCAGGAACGGTATCAACTTGCCTGGGACCGTTACAATTCTGGACAGACAAAAACAAAGCCTCGTAAAAGAGATTACAAGCCGATGGGATACGATTATTATTCCGACCATCTTCATGATCTGCACCGTAATCCTCGTACCAAGAAAGTAGAGGAGCTTCCGATGTGGCGGTCTATTATCATCGGTATCGGAGATAAAGAAGATCGTCAGCTCGGAAACATCACGGAGAAGCAAGCACGGAAAATTATGAAAGAAGTTGTCGATAAGTTTGCTGAAGACTTTCCTGACTTCATAATCTTAGGTGCGACTTTACATCTTGATGAAAAAGGCTTTTACCACATGCATTTGGATTTTAAGCCTCTGTATGAGAAAGAAAAGACAGAGAAAGGTCTGAGTGTGGGTGTAGGTCTTGACACGGCGCTGAAAAGAATGGGCTATGAGCCAGAGCAAAGCATCATTAATGGCAGGGATAAGGTTCCTCTGCTGTTTAACAGAATGAGAAACGTTATTTATTACAACGTGGAAGAAGCTCTGGCAAGGGAAGGATTAAGACTTCAATACGGTGTATCTGAAGTTAAGGAACCTGGGAAGGACTCATCCAGGAATCAATCGCTGGAAGTGTGGCAGGATATTCAGGATAAGGCTCGAAGCATGCAGCACAGCAAAAACATCGTTCTCGACATTCTGGCTAACGATTCAGTTACAGTTGATGAGGAAAAAGAACTTGCTGAAGCGTATGACGGTATTGAAAGAGCTCTTGCAGAGATCAATAACGCTCCGAGGTCGAGATTTGATAAGTCAAAAGGCGTTGTAAGCTTTAAAATTTTTGATCAGCTCAAATCTTTTATAAACCATTTATTAAAGGCTTTGGTCCACATCAAGAACGAACGAGATGAGTACAAAAAAGAAAACATCGAACTTAAACAGCAACTGCAGGAAAAGGCATTTGATGACAAGCTTTCCAGAACCGAAGCTCGGAGGGATCTGAGTGGATTTCAAAACCTGGAAAAGAAAATTGAAAAGGAGTAGTTTGAAATGAGAAAAATAAAAGCATTTATTCTTCCATATAAAGGAAAAGATTTTGACGGACTGATAACGGTAAACCTTTTACCAGAAGAATTAGGTGAAGCAGCTTCTGAAGATTGGAGGGATGATTTAAAAACATTCGCCGAAATGAAAGGTTTTGACATAACGATAAACGACTTAAATGATGTTGAAAGCATGATGAATTTTTTAATTGAAAATTATTGTCAAGGAATCTTTGCTGTTCGAGAAGATGTGTTTCTGCCCTGTGGCGCTATATTAGTAGACAACATTAGCTCGCCGGGAGAAAGAACTCCCTATATGCTTATGTGGGAAGAAAAAACCATTACAAAACAAGAATTTGATACACAGGTATTCAAATTTTTTATGGATGCATACGACGTGAAAGTAGAGGATGTATCTATATCCCATCAATCTCAATCATCTACACAATCCTCTCAAAAGATAAAAAAACCCTCGAATATCTTCTCTAAAAAAGCAAAGAAAAAACCGTCCAATTTCTCACAATAGACCGTCCAATTTCTCACAATAGACCGCCCAATTTCTCACAATAGACCGTCCAATTTCTCACAATAGAAACCCCGGAGCCCTTGCTGTGTCTGGGCTGAAAGGGTGCCTATAAAGTATTTATAAAGTATTTATATATTATTATATATATATTATATAAAAACAAAAAAATGAAAGTGACAAAGAAAAGGTTTTCTCACATATTGTGAGAGTTATTGACTTTCCTCACAATATGTGTTATACTAATATAAAATAATTTGCGAGGTGATGTTATGGCTACCTTAAACGATTGTCAAAGAGAGGACCTTCGAGAAGAACGTTCTTTATCTATCTACAAGCGAGATGATATGATACAAAGCGCTCGATATCGACTTACAGTTCAAGAGCAACGTGCCGTTTTGTATTCTATCAGTAAAGTTAAACCTGAAGATGATGAAAGAACAGAATACTCCTATGAATTAAAAGATTTTTATAAAGTTTGTGGCATAACCAAAGATACATACACATCTACCAAACGTATGCTTAAAGCTCTCAGTGATAAAAGCTGGTGGATAAAAAAAGACGGTAAAGAAAGCCTTATTAGATGGTTTAATACCATCGACTGCGATCCTAATTCGGGTAAGGTTGTTTTTAAGTTTCACGAAAGAATAATGCCTTATTTGGTGAAATTAGTTGAACAAGGCGAATTTTATACCAGCTACAACCTCAAATATATCCTTCCGATGAGCAGCAAACATAGTCCCCGGCTCTATGAAATTCTTAAAAGTTATCAAAAAAATAACAATATGTGGTTTTTTGAAATAGACACCTTAAAGTATATGATGGATTGTGAAAATTATGTGCGATGGCCTGATTTCAGAAGATATGCTTTAGATCCTGCTGTTGAAGAAATTAACAAATATACTGACATCTGCATTACTTATGACGCCAAAAAAGAAGGTCGCAAGGTTACAAAAATTATGTTCTACATGGACGAAAAAACCGATAACGAAAAGCTTAACGTTGAAAATGAAATTCAGGTAGCTTTAGACGGCCAGCTGCATCTTCTGAGTGATATAGAGGATATTCAGAATAGCAATATGCTTTCCTTCATGAAGGAAAGAGGTGCAGCCAGAAGAGGTGAATGATTATGAGTATGAGGATTAAACAGTTGGCTGACGAGCTCGGTGTATCGAAGACGGCGATTCGTAAGCGATTAACACCTGAGTTCCGTGCAAACCATGTAGAAACCGACGAAAACGGTTTTCTTATTATTACCGAAAACGGTTGCGAAATCATTGCGGAAACCCTGAAAACTACCGCAAACAAAACACCGGAACCACCGAAAACGGAAGTTTCCAGCTCAGATAATGACGTGATTGCATTTCTTATGAAGCAATGTGAAGAAAAAGACAAGCAAATTGAAGCGCTGACGGAAGCCTTAAAAAACGCTCAAAAGTTGACGAATCAGGCTCAACACTTACAAGCTTTGAGTTCTCCAAAAAGAGGATTTTTGAACCGTTTTTTGAAGAAAGGAAAGAACAACGATGAATCAGGAACAACGCAATGAAAAAAGACAAAATATTTTTAATAGCATGCTTTTTGCCCTGCAGCTTTTAGGAGCTCATAATACATTCAGCGAATTTGTAGATGTATTTGAGACGCGCATGAAAGAGGAAGTAGGCGAATATCTCGTGGAAGATGAAGAGTGGGTTATAGACGGTTTGGAACGTTTTAAGGAGCACATGGAGAAGCACAGTAAGGGGTAAACGCATGAAGCTTAAGCAATGGCTCGGAAGGAAGCTTCAGGAACGGCAACATGAACGCCGACTTCGGAAGCTTCCCTGGAATTGTCGGTGTTGCGAACTCCTCGGAATCTGTCGGGATGAAGACAATAACTGGAAGTGTCATCACGGTTGCATGCTTTTGAACGCCCAAAGGCGTAGTTGAAATTGTCGGAATATTCTGATATACTACTTGTAAGTGCCCTGCTACTTTAAACGCAGATCATCTATGACAAAAGGACTGTCCATTTTATTGGACAGTCCTTTTTTTGTTTTAATAAAAATTTTTTGCGAATTTTGTGTAATTTTCTTTCTTTATCGGTATATTACTATGTGAGACGCTGACGAGCATAGTACGTGGAAAGGAAAATCCAGATGAAAAGAAAGGATAAAAACGGCCTTACCCGTGGAAAAGCCCGTTATCTTTTTTGGCAGACGTTAGTCGGTGGCGATTATCTTGTTAAAAATAAAGACGGCACTTGTTTTATCGTTGATCACGGCGCAGGTGAGCTTAAAAAGAGAAAGGGAAAATGGATAAGTGATTGCGGCGCGGATTGGACAGAAGAAGCTCTGTCTGAAGCTGAACACGATTTCGATATCGTTTCCTGGGAAGACGAAATGCCTTTAAATATACTTGATTACCTCACAAGTAACGGCTGGATAAGATACGTTGATGGACGTATCTATTTTGATGACGATGAAGATTGTTATGCATAATCATATCTTCCCGTCGTCATCAATGGCGAGTTCGGAACTGCGGTTCCGAACCGCCCTAAATCGACCTCACATCGAAGGCAAACTTCACAGCCGGAGAGGTGACGGTCGAGCAGTATTCAGAACATCGACATCAGTAGATGGAGATCTTCTGAATAGCTGCAGGGGAACTGTCTGCAGACAGTGGGGACATGTCCCCACAAGCCCCCTCGGAGAGCCCGTGCCGGTAGGCATTGGAGAAATATACTGCCCCCGCGAATGCGGGGTGTGGTATATCTCTCCAATAGGGACAGTAAGTTACCACTCCCCATAAACCTCTAACTTCAAAAGAAA
>JBGVGI010000103.1:0-2176 GCA_045121595.1 Oscillospiraceae bacterium
ATCCGGATCACTTACGGATAATGCAGACTGAATATAATATCTTCTTGCTCCCATATTTACAACAAAATCAATCTCACACTGTTTTCTTCTTTTTTTGCCTTCAGCATTTTCAATAATTTCAACAACGCCAACATCTACAGAATACCCACGGATTATCAGTTCATTATAAATGATATTTTTCATTATGTGTGTTTCTTCCTGTTGTCTGAAATTAAGCCTGGCATTACGAAGTCCTACATCCGTGCATCCTTTGAACAAAATCGAATCATTTCTAAGTTCTCTCTAAACTGGAATTTTTACTTTATAAAAATCACTTATGCTGAAAAAAATTATAAACTCTTTGATTGAAATCCTTAGCTTCTTCGTAAGCAGCATGTCCTAAATCATCATACATAAAGATTTCACAACCAAGTTTTTTTGCAATTTCCAAAGAAGCCTCTCCACTTACCACTTTATCCTGCATACCTCCAATTACAATCACCGGACATTGAATTTTATCTAATTCGTCATATGCTTCACAACTAAGGCAAGCTTTTGTGTAAGCTGTAAATCGTAACTTTCTACGCTTCTTTTTTCTTCATTTTTACGCAAATTAAAAGAAGGCACAGTATAAATTATTCTGATGTATTATCCGTCAGATTGTTTTATCCTGTACCTTCTGTTATTATAGTCAAGTTACTATTAAACAAAGAAGCAGGAACCTCCCCGACCAAAGTTTGGTTTCCTGCCTCGCACACTCACCATAGGCACGCCTATGGCTTTGCAGGACTATGATAACCTTATTCGTCGAAAAAAACAATCCTCTTACACCAAATTTTTATAATGAAATGATTAATAACCTCCAGTTCCACCAGCTTGCCTGCCCCTGTGGGCACTCGGGCTGCCTGTCTGTTCACGGTTATTACCACCGTCATATCAAAGCTTCATCCGGCAGGCTTCTTTTTCGCATCTGCCGTGTCAAATGTGATTGCTGTGGCCATACCCACGCCATTCTTTTATCCTCCATGGTTCCTCATTCCCAGATTTCTCTTGTAGAGCAGGTAACCATTATTCATAACTATGAAAACTCTTTATCCCAGGATTCTGTTATGAATGATAATCCCTCTATTGATGAAAGCTGTTACCGCTACATCATAAGACAGTACTTAAATCACTGGAAACAGAAACTGCTTTCTGAACGTATCTCTTTCGGCTCCATCCACGGTCTTATTTCATCCTGTTTCTCTCTTTTTTCGTGTCAGTTTATGCAGATTAAAAGGATTCCAAATATTCTTTTCCTTAATACCACATAACCTTACACGACCTTTGTTCTGATGTTTCTTATACTAAAGAAAAAACATAGGAGGACCCGCAAATGGATCAGGAAAAGAAACAGGCAATTGCTCTTATGCGCTATTCTGCGATTGCTCCACTCATTACCGGACTGTCAGATGATTATGAATCCCTTACAGCCTTTTTTAATAATGCTTCCGTTAAGGGTGTTATCCACCCCGATGGCACCATAAAGCATTATGCTCCCGGTACAATTGAAAAATGGTACCGTAATTATAAAGAAGATGGCTTTGATGCTCTCATTCCAACCGGAAGGGGTGATCAGGGTAAGCCACGCAAGCTTGATGATGACCTGCAGGAACAGATCAAATATCTCAAATCCAACTATCCACGCATGTCCGCTTCCGCCATCTTTAGGCAGCTTCGCGATAACGGAAGCATTAAAAACGGTGAGGTTTCAGAATCAACCGTGAACCGTTATATCAATCTGATTGCCGTGCAGATGAAGACTACAACAAACCAGGATATGCGCCGTTATGAAAGAGCACACATCAACGAAGTATGGTGCGGTGACTCCAGTGTCGGACCATATCTTAAAACGACCGACGGCAAAAAGCACAAAGTTTATATCATTGCTCTTATTGATGATGCCAGCCGTTTCATTGTAGGCATTGATGTCTTCTTTAATGACAACTTTGTAAACCTCATGTCTGTCATGAAATCTGCTGTTGCCAAATATGGCAGACCCGGGATGTTTAACTTTGACAATGGCAGTTCCTTTAAGAATAAACAGATGGAACTCCTTGCTGCCAGAATCGGCTCTGTCGTCCACTATGACCAGCCCTATACTCCAACCCAGAAGGCTAAGATTGAACGGTGGTTCCGCACGATGAAGGATCAGTGG
>JBGVGI010000104.1:0-21758 GCA_045121595.1 Oscillospiraceae bacterium
TTTTATTTCATCAAAAAAGTTAATGATTTGGGTGTATACAGTTTTGTAACGAATATATTTGCTTTACACCCCCGTCACGAAAACGCAGTAATACTTGATGTCTTACAAGGTTTCGTGACAATAAGGCGGAGCAAATATTCGTGAAAAACCGATTTCTCCCTAATTGAAGACGCCGAAAGTTCCCCTCGCTTTTGTTATTTTTTCATTTGTGACGGTGCTTTTCCAAAATACTTATAATAGCTTCTGTAAAAGGTGGAGTAATTATTAAACCCAAATTCTACAGCTACCTCCTGCGGTTTTTTGCCGTTTTGCAGCGACGTATGTATCATATTCATACGTTTTTCAGTTATATACTTTTTGATACTTACTCCAAATTCCTTTTTAAATATATGTGAAACGGCGGACACCGAGAGAAAAACGCTTTTCGCAACGTCACTTAAAGCAATATTGTTTTTATAATTTTTATTTAGATAGCCCATTATTTGAAAAGAAACAGAGTTGAGATGATTGTATGATTTATCATCCGCCGTAGCCATACTTTGCTTTATAAGAAATACTATATCAACCGCAACGGCAGAAAGGATATACTTAAAATCCGTTTCATCGTTTTTTACCATAGCATCCTTAAGATAGAAAAAATTCTCTGCAATTCGGTCATTCGGTGATAAAATAAGAAGTTCCTTATCATTAAGGGCATCTTTTAAAACTGTGCCGTCTAAAAGTTCAGGGCGAATATTCAAAACACAACGTTCATAAGCGTCAACCTGATTATCGGTCACTATAAAACGGTGGTACTCCCCGGGGGGAATGATAACGACACTGTACGGTGATATCTTTATGCGATTGTGGTCATTTAAAAACTCAACGTCACCGTTTAACAAAAGATATATTTCATAATAATCGTGAAACTGCTTATCGAGAAAAATATCTATACCACCTTTGGTATAACGAAAATCAACGTTTTGATATTCTCTTAAAATTCTTGTGTAGTTCTGCACGGCATTCACCTCTTTAAGAGAATTATACAATATATTTACAGAAAATGCAATGTTTTCACCCGAAAATGCAATTTACATTTAAAATTCTGTTATATATAATATACAAAACCACAAAACCCTCAAAAGGGTTCATCTTGCCTTATAAAGGATGATTGCTATGAGTAAATATCTTGGAATAGAGCTTGGTTCTACCCGAATTAAAGCTATCTCTGTAAACGAGGAGCACAAACCCGTTTCTTACGGAAATTACGCCTGGAAATCCAGTTTTAACGACGGAATATGGACCTATGATTTAAAAGAAGCCTGGAAAGGCGTAAAAGAAGCATTACAGACAATTGAAAACCGTGACAAGATAAAGTCTGTCGGCATTTCAGGTATGATGCACGGATATCTTGCCTTTGATGAAAACTGGAATTTACTGGTTCCTTTCAGAACCTGGCAGAATACCATCACTGCAAAAGCGGCATCAGAATTAACAAAATTATTTGAGTTTAATATTCCTCAGCGCTGGAGTATTGCCCATCTTTATCAGGCAATACTAAACGGTGAAAAGCATATAGAAAAAATTGCCCATATTACAACCCTTGCAGGATATATTCACTATATGCTCACGGGTGTAAATGCCGTTGGTATCGGTGAGGCTTCAGGTATCTTCCCCGTTGATAAAAACTCTTATGACGAGCAGATGCTTGAAAAATTTGAACTCCTCGCGCAAAAGCACGGCTTTTTTAAAAAAATCAAGGATATTCTCCCCAAGGTTTTATCAGCAGGTGAAAAAGCAGGTTGTCTTACCGAAACGGGTAGCGAACTTATTGATAATCTTTTACCTGCAGGTGTACCGTTTGCACCACCCGAAGGCGATGCAGGTACGGGAATGGTTGCTACTAACTCTGTGGCAGAGAGAACGGGTAACGTTTCGGCGGGTACTTCGATTTTTTCAATGGTTGTACTCGAAAATCCCTTAAAAAACATCCACGAAGAAATCGATATCGTAACTACTCCCGACGGCAAACCCGTAGCTATGGTGCATTGTAACAACTGCACCAACGATTCAAATGCATGGATATCTGTTTTAAAAGAAACAGCAGAGCTTTTCGGCACAGAACCGAAAGCTGAAGACTTATACACAAAACTTTATGAAATATCTCTTGAAGCAGACGACGATTGTGGTGGCATTTTTGTGTGCAATTATATGTCGGGAGAAGGGGTAACCAAGTTCGATGCAGGAATACCATTCGTCGTACGAAAACCTGACTGCAGATTTACCTTACCTAATTTTATGAGAGCCACTCTGTATTCAACTATGGCAACGCTGAAAACAGGACTTAATATTCTTACAGATGAAAAGGTAAAAATAGACGTTCTTACAGGACATGGCGGACTCTTCAAAACCCGTGGTGTAGCACAGAAATATATGGCTGCAATCTGCAACGCACCCATAACCTGCACAGAAACTGCAAGTGAAGGTGGACCTTATGGTATGGCGATACTTGCTGCATATCTTTTTAATAACGGAGAAACTCTTGAAGAATATCTTGAAAATAAGGTATTCAAAGGAACTGCCACAGAAACTATCTATCCCGAACAAAATCTCATAGAAGGATTTGAAAGCTATTTTAAAGAATTCGAAAAAATATTAGAGATAGAAAAAACCGCAGTTTCCGTTTTAACAGACAAAAAGACGGATAAGAATATACTAAACGATTTAAAACAAAAGGTTTTGAAAGCAAATCTTGATCTTGTAAAACATAATCTCGTTACCTTTACCTGGGGTAACGTCTCGGGTATCGACAGAGAAAGAGGGCTTGTCGTTATTAAACCGAGCGGAGTGGAATACGATAATATGACTGCTGACGATATGGTGGTAGTTGACCTTGACGGCAACGTTGTTGAAGGAAGGTATAAACCCTCATCCGACACCCCTACACATCTGGAACTGTATAAGGCTTTTCCGAATATCGGTGGAATAGTTCATACACATTCCCGTTGGGCAACCTCATGGGCGCAGTCAGGCAAAGGTATCCCTGCGTACGGCACAACACACGGCGATTACTTTTACGGAGAAATTCCCTGCACAAGAAAAATGACACCCGAAGAAATCTCAGGTGAGTATGAAAAAGAAACGGGTAAGGTAATTGTTGAAACCTTCAAAAATAAATCCGCCAATGATATTCCTGCAGTTTTAGTTCACTCTCACGGGCCGTTTGCATGGGGAACAAATCCCGATAACGCCGTACATAACGCCGTTGTTTTAGAAGAACTTGCTTTTATGGCATATCATACCGAGGCATTAAATCCGAATGCAAAAGTGATGCAACAGGAATTACTTGATAAACATTATCTTCGTAAACACGGCAAAAATGCCTATTACGGTCAGAAATAAGAAAGCGAGGGGAATTCCCCTCGCTTTTTAACTTATGCTACTTTATTCACCTATAAATACAGGTCTTTTTTCAAGAATGGATTTGAGTCCGTGATTAACAAGAGTCAATGCCATTTTACCGTCATAGCCTGTCACTTCAGGTTCTTCATCGTTTAAAATACAGGAAATAAACGATTCTGCTTCTGCTATATAGGCATCACTGAACAGGTTCATCCAGGACACGGTAGAATCCATATGTATCTGTTTGTCAGCAGTAACCACTTCTACGGCGTTTGCATTTTGAGTACCTACCTTCACGATACCCTGTGTACCGAGAATTTCTGCACGGGAATCGTAACCGTATCGAACGTACTGCGCACCCGTAATAGTTCCTATAACACCGTTTTCAAACTCCATCAAAACAGAGCAGGTATCATAGAATTCAGGGTATTCTTCGGCTTTCTGCGGACTGCGGAAATTGTTACCCACGGCGTGAATCCATTTAACCTCACAACCTGCATACCAACGCAAAGTGTCAAAATCATGGCTGTTCACTTCACCGATAGGGCCGTAGCTTTTACGCACGTCGAACATCCACTCTTTGGGCTCACTGGGGCCATAAGTATTGGATTTGATCATAGTAACGTCGCCTACACGTCCAAGGTCTATCAGTTCCTTACCACGGCGGAAATTCTTATCAAATCGACGCATGAAGCCTAACTGAAGCTTTACACCATTTTCCTGACAAGCTTTAATCATCTCGTCGCATTCCTGCTCGTTATTTGCCATCGGCTTTTCGCAGAATACGTGCTTTTTGGCACGGGCAGCGGCAATTACAATATCGTGGTGAAACTGTGTAGGTGTAACGACAACTACCGCATCAATTTCGGGATTTGCCATTACGTCATTATAGTCGGTGTAGCTATACTTTACGGAGTATTGCTCACAGGCATTACGCAAATTTTCTTCAAAAGGATCGCATACGGCAATCAACTGTGCATTAGCGATATGGTTAGCAAAGCTTTTTGCATGGATCATTCCAGCTCGACCGCAACCGATAAGGCACACAGAGATTTTACGCTTATCATTACTCAATGCCTGCTTCCTCCATTTCCTTCAGGATCTGAATACCGCTGGAGGTTCCTATACGGGTAGCACCTGCTTCGATCATTGCCTTTGCGGCTTCAAAGCTACGAACTCCACCTGCAGCTTTAACCTGCACATCAGCGCCCGCATATTTTTTCATCAATTTAACGTGTTCTGCCTTGGCACCGTCAGTACCAAATCCAGTACTTGTTTTTACAAAATCAGGTTTCACACGGGATGCGATTTTTGCAACTTCAATGATTTCTTCCTCAGTAAGATAACAGGTTTCAAAAATTACCTTTACACATATACCTGCCTTACGGCCTACTGCTACCAACTGGCGCATTTCTTCTTCAATATAAGCGTAGTCGTGTTCTTTTACTTTACCTACGTTAAGAAGATAGTCAAATTCCTGACATCCGTCTGCAACGGCGTTTGAAGCCTCTGCCACCTTGGATGCAATAGTCATCTGACCCAAAGGAAATCCAACTGCTGCACCTGTAAGAACTTCGCTTCCTTCAAGGAACTCACGGCACATTTTAACGGGATAGGTGTTGATTGCAACCGACTTAAAGCCATAATGCTTTGCTTCATCACACAGTTTCTGAAAGTCCTCCTTTACGGCAAACGCTTTCAGATTAGTGTGGTCTACCATAGCGGCAAATTGTTTCTTAGTAATAGACATTTTAAGTTACCTCTTTCGTTTTCTTTTGTATAGTTTCGTTTATTTTTATTATATATGTGTTTCAAATTTATGTCAATAGTGTTTATTGACAACTTTCGCTCTTTTTTGTAAAATACAAACAGAGAGGATGAGTTATATGAAAGATACAACTTTATATAATAAAGAACGTCATCAGAAAATTCTTGAGCTTATACGTCAAAACGGCAGTGTAAACGTTGTAAGTCTTGCTGAACGATTTCACGTCACAACTGCAACCATCCGCGCAGATTTAAGCCTTCTGGAATCCGCAGGTGCATTGACCCGTACCCACGGCGGTGCCATTACTAAAATTTACGACCGTATTGAGCCTAAAATTCATGAACGTCATAACGAAGATGAAAAGAAAAAAATTGCGTCAGAAGCAGTTAGGCTTATAAAAGAAAATGACATTCTTTTACTCGATACAGGCACTACAATAGTGAGCTTGGCAAAAGCTTTGGTTGCTTCAAATCTGACACAACTGACAATTTTTTCAAACGATATTGACGTTATCCGTATTTTAGAGGAAAAAGAACAATTTTCCTTGCATCTTCTTCCGGGAAAAATAAGAAACGGATTTCACTATTGTCACGGCTCACTGACGTCACAAATGCTTTACGACTGTCACTTTAACAAACTGTTTCTGTCCACTTCCTCCATCAGTATAGAAGAAGGTTTAACTACGCAAAATCCTGAACTTGCACAACTTAAACGGATAATGATTAACACCGCCGATGAAATAATTTTACTCTCCGACTCAAGCAAACTTCATCACGTGGATTTTCAGAAATTTGCAAGTTTAGAACAGATTGATACGTTGATTATGGATTCTGATTTAAGTATTGAAGATTCCGACAGACTTAAAAATTCTGTAAAAAATCTGATTTTGGTATAAAATAAAAGCGAGGTGAAATTCACCTCGCTTTTTTCATTATTGATATTTGGGCAAATAATTACCGTGAGCTTCGATCAGATCGTCAACCATCTTCTTGATAGTATCAATATCCAATTCACTGCCTGTATGAGGATCCAGCATAGCGGCCTGATAAATATGCTCTTTCTTTTTTGTTGCTGCCGCTTCAATGGTCAGAAGCTGAACATTGATATTGGTCATGTTCATAGCGGCGCACTGTACGGGCAGAGCTCCAACAAAACAAGGATGAACACCGCTTCCGTTTACCAAACAAGGCACCTCCACGCAGGCTTCCTCCGGGAGATTTGAGATCAGATGACCCTTGTTCAGTACGTTGCCACCGATCTGGTAGGGATTGCCGGTCACGATCGCCTCCATAATTCTGGATGCATATTCATGGCTTCTGGTGTGTTCCTTTATTCCCTTTTCCAGGATTTCCTGATATTCCTTGCGCCAGCCGTCGATCTGATTGATACATCTGCGGGGGTATTCATCAATGGGAATATTGTATCTTTGGATCAGCTCGGGGTATTTGCTCTTGATATAGAACATATTGTATTCAGCGTTGTGCTCACTGGATTCGGTGCAATAGTAGCCGAAATGCTTGATATAGTCCATTCTAACCTTGTCGGTAGCATTGGACTTGGCAAGATAGGCATCCACTCTGGATTTAATCTCAGGATACAGATCCACTCCGTTTTTATCCTTGATCTCCAGAAGCCACGCCATATGGTTGATACCAGCGATAATTTCTTTTCTGCCTTCCAGCTTATCTTCCATACCCAAAGCCTTCAAAAGGTCCCTGGAGCAACCCTGAACGCTGTGGCACAGGCCAACGGTCTGGATGGGGGTGTAGCGCTGCATATATCCGGACAGCATTGCCATAGGGTTGGTATAGTTCAAAAGCAAAGCATTGGGGCAAACCTCTGCCATATCGTTGGCAAAGTCCTGCATTACCGGGATGGTACGCAGGGCACGCATAATGCCACCGATGCCCAGGGTATCACCGATGGTCTGTTGCAGGCCGTACTTTTTGGGGATCTCGAAATCGATGATGGTGCAGGGGTCATAACCGCCAACCTGAATGGCGTTCACAACAAAATCTGCGTCTTTGAGAGCAGCCTTGCGATTTTCCTCACCCACATAACACTCGATGCGTCCATAGCCGCCGCAATTCTTGCGGATCGCCTCCAAAATTGTTCTGCTTTCCTCGACACGCGCGCCATCGATATCGTATAAAGCAAACACGCTGTCACGCAGAACCTCGGAACACATACAGTCGCCAATGACATTTCTTGCGAAAATGGTGCTTCCTGCACCAAGGAAAGTTAGTTTCATAGCTGTGACCTCCATAAAATTAGTTGTCTTTATTATATCTTGACATTGGTTTGCAGTAAATGTTATTATAAGATATATAATTTATCATTTTGTTGTTTTAGGGGGTTTGTATGTATTTCGAGATTATTATTAATAAAGAATATGCCGGAGTGAATCCCGTCCAGTTTGGGTACGAATCTTGCGAAAAATCCCATGGTTTCGGGCCGGCGACACGCACCCATTGGCTTTTTCATTTTGTTGTTTCCGGAAAGGGCATTTTTCAAATCAACGGCAAGCAATATGCCCTTTCGGGCGGCATGATGTTTGTGATTCCGCCCTTTGTGGAAACATATTATGAAGCAGATTCCGACGACCCATGGGAATATATTTGGGTCGGTTTTACCGGGACTCCGCCCTTGCAGCTTGGTGATTATTATGATATTCCTGGAGCATTGCATATTTTTCAACATATGAAAGCTTGTCATGAACTTCATAACAGTAAGACCGAATTTATACTTGCCCAGCTGTGGAAGCTGTTTTCCTTTCTGATAGAGGAAAACAGAACCAAAGAAAATCCTGTTGATAGGGTGTTGAATCTAATTCATTCCCAATATATGACGCCCTTAACCGTGCAGCAAATGGCAGACAGCGTACATTTGGAAAGAACCTATTTTTCAAAAATTTTTTCAAAGAAGATGGGGGTCTCTCCCCAACAATATTTGATTGAATACCGCATGAATCAGGCGAAAACGTTTCTCCGCCTTGGGTACAGTGTTACCACCACTGCGACTTCTGTCGGGTATTCTGATATCTATAATTTTTCGAAAATCTTCAAACAGCGCTTCCGGGAAGCACCGTCGCATTATCAAAGCGCAAGATTAAAAAACGCTGAGCCTAAAATTATGAATCAGCCAGTATAATCTTCTCCCATTTACAGATACTAACAGCGTAATTTGTAAATTAAAGGAGATAGATATATATGAAAGCAACTGGAATTGTACGTAGAATAGATGATTTGGGGAGAGTTGTTATCCCCAAAAGAAATTCGCAGAACGTTAAGAATCCGTGAGGGAGACCCTCTGGATAACTCATTGACACCCCAAGAAAAGTTTGCGATTGCAGTACATAGTATTTTGAAACGGTATAAAGAACAAGCGAGGTGGAAATCCACCTCGCTTTTGTGTTTGGTGTTATTACAAAAAAGATACCACCCTGCATACGATCAAAATAAAAAGGCATATCAGTTTCTTCAAGCAGATTACGAAGAGCAGCACCCTTTGCCATAACAGCATTGAACTTCTCTTCATCTTTCAGGTAAACATGCTGCATACATCTTATGCCATCGTTCTCGTTAACAAAACCTGCTTTTATAGTAGCTTTCCAGGTTCTTGGATGATAGGTGTGAAAAAATCTGAACATATAAAAATCTCCTCTTGAAATAATTTGAGAGGTAATATATAAGCAACCGCTCAAAGTTGCCATCTATATATTAACATTATATTTTTAAAATTCAAGAAAAAATTTACTTTTTCTTTCAGTTATGATACAATAAAATAAAAACGTCAGGTGAATAAGATGGTTAAAATTACATTTGTGGGAGATATGCTTCCAAGTGGCAGAATCAATAAATTAACGGGTGGCGACTACCATTCCCTCTTTAAAAATGCCACAAAACTTAAAAACTGCGATTACCTTGTAGGAAATCTTGAAACCCCCATTGCAGGTGAAGACCTTAAATACACTTACGAAAGATTTTGTTTCAATACACCCGAATCGTTTCTTGACGCATTAAAGGACTGTGGCTTTGATATGCTTTGTCTTGCAAACAACCATTGTATGGACAGAGGCGAAAAAGGGCTTATTAACACCATAAAAAACTGTAAAGAAAAAGGCTTTGACACAGTCGGTGCCTACACTTCCTCTGAAGAACGTGACAAAGTATTTATCAAGGATTTTGACGGCATCAAAGTATCTTTTATAAACTACACCTACGGCACAAATACATTTGTGCATAACAAATTCCTTGAAAACAAGTATATGGTAAACCTCATTCAGCCTGAGGAAACTAAAAAAGGCTCTGTTCATCTTTTAAACGATTACGATGAGATATCAAAAGACGTTGAGCGCATATACATACAAAAAACCGATGAATATGACGAGGTAAAACCTTATCTTGAGAACCTTGAAAGAGATATAAAGTATGCAAAAGAAAATTCCGATTACGTGATTATGCTTTTGCATTGTGGCGGTCAGTACATAGAAAAAGTAGACCCGTATACAATTCTTATCGCAGAGAAAATCAAAGAATTCGGTGCAGATATCATAGTCGGCACCCATCAGCACGTTATCCAGAGTTGTGAACACAAGGATAATTATCTTAAAATTTTCTGCCTCGGTAATCTTTTTTATGATAACCGCGTGGCGGATGAAAAATATTACTTCGATTCCCCCACTTACGATGCCGTCTTCCACCTGGAGCTTTCAAAGGATACCGATGGCAAAATCATCGACAAAAAAAGTTTCAGCATCTACACAACGGCATTTGATGAAAAAGATTTACCCACCATTTTAGACAGTTATGACGTGCACGAAATCAACCACGAAACCTATGTAAGACAAGAAATTCTACGCTGTGCCAACCTCTTTGCAGGTGAGGAAAAATACAAAACCGTAAAAGAAATATATGAATTTTAAAAAAACGAGGTGGAAATCCACCTCGTTTTTGTGTTTGGTGTTATTACAAAAAAGATGCAACCATTTCTCCATAGGATTCTCCTAACGGTAGTTCAAGGTCTATTTTGAGATTTTTGCGAATGGCTTTTTCTTCGGTTTTGGTTATGGGGTTAAAACCAACTTTTTCAACATCTGTCCAATAAATGCCGATGCCTCTTTTTTGCCAGGAAGGAAGTTTATCAAAATCAATCCCTCTTGAAAATAACAACTCATTTTTAAAAGAAACGCTTTTTCCTTCTAATTGTTCCGTTGCTTTCAGGGCATCCAAGCCCTCTTTGCGAAGCATCCAATAACAATGAGCATTAAGAGCGTTTCTATGAGCATCTTCTTGACGCCATAAAAAATAATCTTTTACTCGCTCTATATTGGGAAGTGGCACCAAACGGCAATCCAACGCTGCGACTTCTCCTAATTGCATAGAAAACGTTGCACTTGCAACCCCAGCCAATATTGAATTATATTTACGCACCTTTCTTCCAAAGGTATTTTCTTCTTTATGGAACAACAAAGATATTTCATCACTTTCAGTAAAACCATAAACCACTCGAAAACCACAATTCATCAGTGCCTTTACAGTGTTAACCATCATATCACGAAAACGTTCATCAAACGGAGCTTCAAAGTCGCAAATTTCTTTTGTAAGTCTCGAAAAACTGCGACCATCTAAACGTGCCACCAGATACATATCCGATAAAATGCACTGATCTATGGATTCCTCATAAGTTCGCATCTGTTTATCTAAATCATCAAAATTCATTTTTCATCTCTCCATTCTAAAATAGTCATTGTTTTGCCATCATTTTTTACGAAGTATAATTCATCAAACCCCTCATCATAAGAGGGCATCTGCAATTTATTTGAGGTTGATGCGATAGCAATAGTCGGTATTTTTTCTTTTCCTTGGCGCAAGTTGTTTCGGGCAATACACTCGTTTAGTTTTGATTCCATAAAAAAGCCGACGATTCTATACCCATTTTCTTTTGCAAGAGAAATATAACGTTGCCTGTCCGCTTTGGTTGGATTGGTATTGTCTATTGCAAAACTCTTTCCCTCTTTCAAGCATTTTTCGATTAGAAGTTTTTCTTGATGTCGCGTTTTTAAAGTATCAAGATTAACTCGGACAAATTTCTTTGTTAAAAATTGATGATAAAACGTACTTTTTCCACTCCCTTGAATGCCAATCATAATGGCTAAAATCTTTTCCACAGACAGCACCTCCTTGCCGTTGTTTTAATAATATCAAATTTTGAGTCCAATAAAACGGACTTTATAAATATTATGGCGTGTTTCATTTCAAAAGTAAATTCTCACAGTATAAATCTCCATAACTTACAGATAATAGAAATGTTATCAAACAGATAAAGGAGATTTTTTATGAAAGCTACAGGAATTGTCCGTAGAATAGACGATTTGGGGAGAGTTGTCATCCCAAAAGAAATTCGCAGAACGTTAAGAATCCGTGAGGGAGACCCGCTTGAAATCTACACCACGGCAGAGGGTGAAGTGATTTTCAAAAAATACTCCCCTATCGGTGAGATTGCAAATTTTGCAAGTCAGTATACAGAGGTTTTAAGCAAACTTGCAAATCTTCCTGCCGTCATCTGCGATAAAGACCACGTTATTGCGGTATCGGGAGTGCCTAAAAAAGAGCTTTTGGAACGCAGAGTGACCCCTGCTCTTGAAGAACTTACACAAAACAGAAAATCCTACACCTACACCGACTCAGAATCCCCTAAAATCAAACCCGTTGAAGGTGTTACCCGCTATATGGTAGCATCTTTTCCAATTATCACAGAGGGCGACGTATCAGGAAGTATTATGCTTATTTCAGGTAACGAAGATACCTTTGCCACCGACATACAGATAAAGCTTGTTCAGGCGGCTGCATCTTTTTTGGGAAAACAAATGGAAGGATAAAATGACAACACCCCCGGAACTGAATTCCCGGGGATGTTATCATAAGTGCCTTTATTTAAAGGACTGTTTTATCACAGTTACATTATAACACGTTTTTTTGTAAAAATTTGTCGAAATATGTCGACAGAAAAAATTTTTTACGCCATTTGTGCAGTATAAAGTTTATAATAAGCGCCTTTTTTCTCCAAAAGCTCCTCGTGGCTACCCGATTCCTTGATTCCCTTGTCGGAAATAACCATAATCTTGTCACAGTTACGGATGGTAGAAAGACGATGTGCAATAATGAAGGAAGTACGTCCTTTCAAAAGCTCTTCGATAGCATTCTGCACCATCTTTTCGGTTTTAGCATCAATAGAGGAAGTTGCTTCATCGAGAATGATAATTTTCGGGTCGGAAAGCATTGTTCTTGCGATAGCAATAAGCTGTTTCTGACCCTGCGACAAACCGCCGCCACGTTCGTTGATTTTAGCTTCATAACCGCCGAGTTTTTTAATCATACCGTCGATACCAAGCACCTTGCAGACCTTTTTGATTTCAGCATCGGTAGCATCGAGTTTTGAGTACCTGATATTATCTGCAATCGTACCCGAGAAAATAAAACTGTCCTGAAGCATAACGCCCATCTGCGAACGCAAAGATTTAAGAGTTACTTTGGAAATATCGTCACCGTCAATAAGCACGGCACCATCGTTTACGTTATAAAACCTTGAAATGAGGTTTACAACGGTGGTTTTACCTGCACCTGTAGGACCTACAAAAGCAATACTTTCACCCGGGTGAGCAGTAAAGGAAACATTTTCAAGGATATTTACGTTACTCTCGTAAGCAAAAGTCACGTTATCAAACTTAACCTCACCCGCACTGATTTCTATAGCTTTAGCATCAGGGGTATCGTCAACGATAACAGGCTCGTCGATAACTTCAAAAATTCTTTCAAGATAAGAAACGGCATTGATAATCTGGTTAAAAGAAGCCGACATATTGGAAATCGGTCCCCAGAATCTTATAGCGTAGTCGGAAATTGCAACGATGGTACCAAAAGACGTTGTACCGCCAAAAGCTAAAATACCCACAAGATAGATAGCACCTTTTATCCAGCAGGTCAGGTTTTCCATTGTTGTCCATCCGACGTTTAGGTAATTAATAAGCACCTTCCAGGACTTAGCCTGAATCTTACTGAGGTCAACGTAAGTTTTCTCGTTTATTTCTTCCCTTGCGAAAAGCTGAGTGATTTTCATACCGTCAACCGATTCCTGAGTATAAGCATTGAGATTTGAATTCTTGTTGGAATAATTGCGCCAACCCTTACGCGAAAATTTCGGAAGGAAAAACATAATTGTTCCGAAAATGGGAAGTCCCGCAAGTACCACAAGTGACAATTTAACGTCAACCGAGAACATAAAAACACCGATAAAGATGATGTTTATAACGTCAAGAATAAGGTTTATAAGTGTACCCGTCAAAGCGTCGGAAACACCGTTTACATACTGAATAACACGCGTTAAAATCTTGCCCTGAGGACGGTCGTCATAGTACTGGAAAGGTAGTTTCTGTAAATGTTCGAACAAGTCCTTTCGGATTTCGTAGATAATCTTCTGCCCCGTGATAACCATAAGGCGGGTACGGATACAGACCATCGCGATACTAAGCGCGATACTCAAAATGAGAATAACGGACAGAATTATGAGTTCCTTCACATCCTTGTTAGGGATTGTGACGTCAAATGCTCTTTGCAGAATAAGTGGGTACAAAAGACCCGAAACTACCGAAACGACACTGCAGATAAGTGCAATAAACATCTTAATCCAGTGCTTTTTAATATAAACTGTTACCCTTTTTAAATGCTTAAAACTAAACTCAGTTTCAAGTTTTTCGTCAACGTCAAAACGGTTGCGTTTAGCCATTATTCTCACCTCCCGAAAAGTCCTGCAACTTGCAGATTTCGGAGTAGTATCCGCCACTGTTTATAAGCTCTTCGTGTGTTCCGATTTCCTCAATTTCGCCGTCTTTTAACACGACTATTTTATCGGCAAATTTAGCAGTTGAAATTCTCTGTGCAACGATAAGCTTTGTGCATTTAAAATTAAGTTCTCTTAAATTTTTCTGGATAAAACGTTCAGTTTCCATATCAAGTGCAGATGTTGTATCGTCTAAGATTAAGATAGACGGCTCAATCGCAAGGGCGCGTGCCAGAGCAAGTCTTTGCTTCTGTCCGCCCGAAAGTCCTACCCCTCGCTCACCAATGAGAGTGTCAAAGCCGTCGGTCATTCTGTCCACAAAATCAACACCCGAAATCTTACAGTAATACCTGATGGTTTCTTCGTCCAAATCAGGCTTACCGTAAGCAATATTGCTGTCAACAGTATCCGAGAAAAGGAAAACGTCCTGAGTCGCAAAACCGATATTTCTTCTGAGGGATGCAAGTTCATAATTTTTAATATTCTCGCCGTCAATTAAAACCTCGCCCTTTGTCGGGTCGTAAAGACGCGGAATAAGGTTCATAAGAAGGGTTTTACCCGAACCCGTATTTCCCATAAAAGCAACCGTTTCACCAGGTGCTATCTCAAGATTTATCTTTTTAAGAACTGATTTTTTCGAAAACTTCAAAGTAACGTCTTTGAAAGTAATTGCACCTTCAAATCTTTCCGCCTTTTTAGCGGCAAAGGTGTTTACGATAATAGGTTTTGTATAATAAAACTCGATAACCTTATCGGCACTCGGGAAAAATCTCTGAATTTCGTTCATAACGGTACCAAGGTTTCTCACGGGGTTTGCAAATGTAAGGCAAAGACCCGAAAATGCCATAAGCTGACCTAAAGAAATACGTCCCCAGATTACAAAAGCACCACCGATTAAAAGAACGATAAGCGTCATTGCCTGAGCCGTAAGTTCAATAAGAGGATAATATTTAAGCCAGTTTGCGTTTACGTCGATATTGGCATCACTGTAGGCTTTGTTCTTCTCATCAAATTTTTCGATTTCGTAATCTTCTTTTGCAAACGCCTTTACAACGCGGTTTCCTGCGATGTTTTCCTGAGCAGCAACGCTTAACTGCGAAAGCTTTTCACGGGCATTTCCATGATAATATCCCGCCTTTTTAGAATAGGCTTTCAAAACCATGAAGATTACCGGCAAAACAAGACAAAGTGCCAGTGTGAAAAGAGTGTCAACCGACAGAAAATAAACAAGTATAGATAAGAATATAGTGGAAGACTCAACGATTACTCGTACAGTCTGTGAAGCTGTATGCTTTACAACGTCCATATCCCCCGTAAGACGCGCCATAATATCACCTGCACGGTTACGGTTGAAAAAGGATGAGTCCTGACTCTGCAGATTCTTAAAAATCTGAGTTCTTATATTATGTATCACGTCAATAACGGCATATTCATTTAAGATTACCTGAAGATATCCGATTGCCGTTTTGAAAAGTGTTGCAAGAACCATCGCAACGACAAGCGGTATAAGCAAGTCTACGCGGCTCTCCTGTCCTTGTGGCGGAACCAAAATAAGGTCTACAATCTGCTGCGACACAAGTGGCACCGTTAAAGTAAACACGGCAGCCAGCGCACACAGAAAGAGACCAAATACGTACTGAAATTTTTTACCTTTGAGGTTTTTCCAAACCCATTTAATCTGGAACATAAAATGCCCCCTTTTTTAAGAGAAAGTCGAAAGTGTTTGTGTTTGAGTACATTATACATTTTATATTAAAAAAAGCAACCCTTTTTTACAAAAAAATGTCACAAAAAAACATAACTTTTTTTAGATAAATTTTATAGTTTTTCTATTGCCTATAATCTTACTTTTTTGGTATACTATTCATAGAACACAGAAAGGAAGATGTTATGAAAACTGATAACAGAAAAGTAGTTTTAATCGGTACGGGTATGGTTGGTATGAGCTACGCTTACGCTCTCCTTAATCAGAACGCCTGTGACGAACTCGTTCTTATTGATATCGACAAAGAAAAGGCAATAGGCGAAGCTATGGATTTAAACCACGGACTTGCCTTTTCCACTTCCCATATGAAAATCTATGCGGGTGATTACTCCGACTGTGAGGACGCAGCTATCGTCGTAATCTGTGCAGGGGTGGCACAAAAACCAGGTGAATCAAGACTTGATTTGCTTACACGAAATACAGCTGTTTTCCGTTCAATTATCGACCCCGTGACAGAATCAGGATTTAACGGAATTTTCCTCGTTGCTACAAACCCCGTTGATATTATGACGCTTATCACTGCGAAGCTCTCAGGCTTTAACCCAAGACGTGTAATCGGCACGGGTACAGCACTTGATACTGCAAGGCTTCGTTATATGTTAGGTGAGTATTTTAAAGTCGACCCCAGAAATATGCACGCTTACGTTATCGGTGAGCACGGTGACAGTGAGTTTGTTGCGTGGTCTCAGGCTATGCTTGCCACAAAGCCCATTTTAGAACTTTGTTCCGAAAACGGAAACTGCTATCAGGCAGATATGGAAAATATCGAAGAGCAAGTTCGTACCTCTGCACAGAAAATTATCAAAGCAAAGAAAGCAACCTATTATGGTATCGGTATGGCAATGCTCAGAATTACAAAAGCAATTTTCAGTGACGAAAACAGTGTTTTAACTGTTTCATCAATGCTTAAAGGTGAGTACGGCGAAAGCGGAATTTACGTTGGCATTCCTTCTATCGTAAACCGAAACGGCGTACAGCGTATCCTTCCACTTCAACTTGCAGAAAAAGAAGCTGAAAAATTCAAAGCTTCATGCAAAACCTTGCACGAAGCCTATAACGAGCTTAATTTAGATCTGTAAAGATTTTTGCTTTACAATAAGAACAATCAGTATTCATTGGTACAAATAGCCCCACCACACTTAAAAGTATGGTGGGGTTTATCACTTGCACTAAACTTTATCAATATCTTTTGCTGCTCTTTCTAAATCACACAATAAAACAGTCGAAAATTCTTCAGGAGTTATTTTATCAAGCAATGAGGCAATTCTATTAGCCTGTGCCCTATAAACCTTCTCAAAAAAGTTTCTGACTTCTCTTCCATTTGCATAACTACTTGTACGATTATTATACACACTTTCAAAATATGACTGTAAAAATGGTTCGCAATCCTTTGAAAGAATATATTTATCCTTACACAATAAATAAAAGATTTTCTTCAACTCATCAGGTTTGTAATCTTCAAAATTGATATATTGATTAAATCTTGATTTAAGTCCGGGATTTGAATCAACAAACTCTTTCATCAACTCAGTATATCCGGCAACAATAACGATGAAGTCATCACGATTATCTTCCATAGCTTTGAGTATAGTATCAACTGCTTCTTGTCCGAAATCATTTTCTCCTTTGCCATGAGTTAAAGCATATGCCTCGTCAATAAACAAAATTCCTCCCATAGCGCTGTCGATAACTTCTTTTGTTTTTATTGCAGTTTGTCCGACGTATCCACCTACTAGTCCGCTGCGATCTGTTTCTATAAATTGCCCCTTTGACAACACTCCAATGCTCTTATATATTTTAGCAAGTAAACGAGCAATCGTAGTTTTCCCTGTTCCAGGATTACCTGAGAAAACAAGGTGTAATGACAACGGAGGAGTTTCCTTGCCAAACTCTTCTGCTTTTTTCTTAACTTTTACTAAATTAATTATTTCAGCAACTTCTTTTTTTACTTCATTTAAACCTATAAGAGAATTAAGCTCAGCAAGAAGTTCTTCCAATGACTCCTCATTATTTTCTACAAATTCAATCTCATTCTCATAAGATTTCTTTTCTACAGCAGTATCAAAAGTCATATTCTGTGCCAAATTTGTTTTTTCAATAGACTTTTTTTCATTCCTTTTAGTATCAATATAATCATTCATCATTTTCACATTATTTGTAAATCTTGAAGTATCAAAATACATTTTATCATTTGATGAAAGCATATACCTTTTACCTAGAGTAACAAAAAAAGCAACTAATAATTCTGCCGATTTAAAAGTTTTATCAACATCACAAAAACATCTTAATAATTTATATGTGTTTTCCGCATCGATATCTAACGTGTTTAATGGAAACTCATTTTTAAAATAGGTTTCATTAAAATGCTCATATCGGCACTCTGCACCTTCATTAAAAACATTACCTAAAAATTTGAATATATCCTCAGCAAAAATCTTCTTTAGATTAGTAATCACAGGACTTTTATTTGATATAACTTCACAGACTGATACCACGTTATCGAATACATTCTTAACATCAATATTCACAGTAATCACCCTCTGTTATGCCATAGCTACTCTCTCAAATGCATCATTCATAACTTCTGCAATCTCATCATCTGTTGAAATTCCCGCTTCAGCAAATATATTCTCCATAGTTTCTTTTATATCACTGTTTATCAATTCAAAATATTTTCTGTAATTGATCTCATCCTCTAACGCCTCAATTAGACGCTGATTATCTTCGATTTCCTCTTTATGACTAACAACCTGCTCATGTAAGCTTTTATAATAATAGTCATTTTCTTCAGTATTCAAATCAAGCTCAAAGAAACCAAAATCCTGAACTTTTTTCACAAATTCATCATCTGCAATTCTGTCAAAAATCGACATCCATGTATCATGTGAAGCATGCCACACTTTACCATCCGTAAGGTTTTCTTTATTTGTATAATAATAAACCTCATCAAAATGCATAATAGAAACAGCAAGCATAGAAGCCAATGAATATATTGAAAAAATAAGCGTTTCGTCATTTCCTGTAGAATCATTCATAAATGCCTCTACAAGTAAATCTAAAACATTATATTCATTGTCAACTAATTCTCGCATTTTTTCTTCAGAGTACGGCTTTTGCAATCTCCTGCTATCAAGCATATCACTATGCTCGGACAAAACCTTTTTAAATTCATACTTAGCAAAATTTTGCTGTAGTCCTTTTACTGCTCCCAAAACTGCATCAATTTTAAGACTCATCTTATCAAGTTTCTGAAACATTATTGCAAATCCGGCACAGGTAGCACATAAATTAGCACCACTCAACAACAAATTTAATTGTGTAAGCTTTTTGATACCAACGAGCATTTTATAGGATTTTTTAAGTATTTTTAAGGATTCGTGAAGCATATCCAAAGATTTTAATCCAATCGCAGTATTTACACCATTCCCAATAAGATCAGTTGCAATACCAATTGGATTCACATTGTTTACAGCATTTATAAGTCTGCCTGCCATTTGTTGGTTGGCAACTCCCCTCTGAGCTAAATTGCCAACACCAAGCTTAAAAAACTTTTTGAATTTTTTGCCTTTGTCTCGAATAACAACTTCAACAACGCCTTTTTCATTGGCATATTTCAATAATTGTTCTATAGTTCTAATGTAACCATCTATCATCATTTTTTCTCCCACGTTCATCCATTATTTTTAATATGATAATATACTATTGTTACTAATACAAATGTAAAAAAGTCATCGCCATATGGGTTCTTTAAATTAAATTTTTGCAACTTTAAAAGATTGTTCTGTTCTTTCTGCAATGAATCTATTATTTTGTTTATATCCAAACATTCAAACGCATAATTTATTTCATCTATTTCTTCACCATTTTTACTCATTATTTCCATGTACAAGCACATCATAATTCTTGAAAAATCAACAAGAGATTGCATGTCTCCAATCTTTTTCATAGAAATTGCCTTATCATAGTACCTTCTTGCTCGCGGAAGTATATGTACAGGATTTTTCTTATTTGGCTTATGCTCCTTAGCCACTTTCCCCGAAATTACAGAATCCAAATTAGAAGCATATGCTTCAAGGAGTTTTTCAAAAGATTTGGATGTATTAATTTCCACCTTTTCAAAATAATCGAGTAATTTTTCGGCAAATAACTCTTTAGTAATAAAGTCAAATGAATAAAAATTAAAAGATATTAACTCCCTTTTAATAAATAACTCTTTCAATTCAAAAAATAAGTCATCCTCAAATTTGAATAAAGTATATTCTACAAATTCTTTTCTGTTCATATTTCTTCCTCACTTTATCATATTACCTAAATTATACATTATTTCATAGTAAAAAACAAGAATATTTTATTTACTTACTTTTTCTTTTTATAAAGGGGCTTAATAAAACACTCCGATTTGTATATACAATACAAACCGGAGTATTGATTTCATAAGGTGGGATTTTATCATATATTTTATTCTATCGTAATTTTTCGTACCATAATGGATTTTGCGCGTTTGCCGTTTGGTGCATTGCGGGTAAAATCGCTGTATGCGATCATTGCCGTATCAGGACCTGTTATGACAAGACTTGTGTTACAGCAACTGTATTCATAATACTTTTCATACATATCCTCTTTGGGAACATAAACCACAGAAACTGCATCCGACCACTCTCTTGCCGTGGGATCATCCGTCACACGCAGATACACACCCGGACGTCCCGAAGCAAATAAAATCGTCCCGTCATCAAACATACGGGTAACGGGTAGTACGCCGTAATCGTAAAAATACTCAGGTTTTTCCCAGGTCTTGCAACCATCGTAGGAATGTGTTTTCATCATTATAGGAGCAGGATGCTCATCGTCTCCTATCTCAAACGGAGACAGAGAACCCGAACGCAGAATCGCAACGCAGGAGCCGTCACGTAAAAATTCAATGGAACATTCCATAAATCCCTCTACGTCGATAGCAGTCGGTGGATTAAAGCTTTCCTCATAAAGAATATGGCTTACATACTCCCAGGTGTGCCCCATATCCGTTGAACGCAAAAGTGCCGTACAACGGCGAAGTGATGCAAGTTTTCCGTCTTCCCCGATAGCAGGAGCATCCACAGGCATCCAGATGGTACCCTCCTTGTCCACCTTCATAGAAAGTGACGGATGAGGGAAAACACGGATCAAAAATCCATCACCGTGTAAAACAACAGGCATATTGTCCCAGATTACAGGACAGGTTTCTTCTACAACTTCGTTGGTACCTGCCTTTATGCGATAAGCCTTTATCTCTTTCGCAACGCGATCACCTAAAACAGGTGTAAGCTCATCTACTGTATAAACCGACCAGCCTGCCCAGGACATTTTGCGTCCCTCTGGTAAGGGAGGAAGTTCGGGTAAAGTTTCTTTCTGCAAAATGGGATACTCGCAGAAATAAAAAATATCGCCGTTAGGCAAACGTGTGCCTGCACGCATCCATTCTTCCTGAGCGTTTTTGATAGGTGCCCAGGTTTCACCACCATCGGTGGATTTGTAAACGGGGTTTTTCTCCTCTTCGCCAAACGTCTGCCAGCTGTCACGACGGGCATTAAATCGCACGTAGAGTGTACCGTCTTCCCCACGTCGGATTATAGGGTCCTGATAACCTCCGAAAAGAATCGGTTCTTCGGTATTCTGAGCAACTATTATAGGCTCACCCAGTTTTATCTTTTTCAAATTGCTAAACCCCTTCCACAGACAAAAATTTCATGATAAAGTGTAAATCTCAGTATAATTGTATCACAAATTATAAATATTTCAATAGTGAAATCCGTTTTCTGTATCCTTTTGCAAAAATCATTCAGAAAGCTTTATGCAAAACCTCACCCTAGGCATAACCGACAAATCCGAACCCGCCTGAAATTATTCAAAATTCGGCTTTTTCTGCGTTGTCGGGCTTGAAAGACGCGAGTATTCCTTCGCCCTGCCGCCTTGAAAAACCACAAATTTTCAGTAATTTCAGGTTCGGCGAATTTTTTACACACTGTT